>NZ_JBEIDX010000001.1:0-216063 GCF_040383245.1 Flavobacterium sp.
AGTTATAGATGCTTGGTATAACAATAAATATACTAAAGACGAAAAATTAAGTATTCTTGACGAAAAATTACTTTCTCTTGAACAGAAGTTGAAGGAAATTAAGGAAATGAAAAATCAAATAGAAGAGTTCAAGAAAGATGTCCTAAACGATAAGTGCTAACAATAAAAACAAAAAAGGCTATCATTTCTGATAGCCTTTTTCTATTTGCTCCCTCTCTTGGAGAAAGTTATAATTTTAATGAGATGATTAGTTATTCAATACTCTTGAAATCAAGGAGATATATTTTATAAATATTATTTATTTATTAGTTTTTCATTTCTATTTTCTGCTAAGAAAATGGAAAGTTTCTTATTTTTTGCTGGGCTGGGGAGAACAAAGTTTATGTTCTCGCTCAACAATTAAGTTGAACCTGGTTGCTCAACTGATTTCTCAGCCCTACAGAGTTTTTAACGGAATTACCGACTACCAATATCCAACAACGTTCAAGGTAGATTTATAAAATAGATTTCATATTCCCCCACTTCATATCCTCTTCTTCTCGTGGTGGGGTTTGCCGGTCTTTAAGACCCATTATTATCTATTACTATAATAAATATAGTATTATTTGAAAAAGTGTAAATAGAATGATATGTTTAATTCAAATATTCTTTAGTAACATAAAAAAACATAGGACAATTTCTATACAACTAACCTCATCACATTTTTTATAAGGGTTCTGATTTTAGGGTATACCTTTTATTGTGATTCTTCAACAGGTTTAATTTAGCGTTTTTTTAGCATTATTCATAGCGCAAATTCACAATTATAGCTTGTAATTAGCCGTAACCTTAAATTGTGAGATATGAAAGTCCTATATGTTAGAACCAGCACAACAGAACAAAAAACCGACCGCCAAAGAGTAAATGAAAAAGATTACCATCTTGTTATTGAGGATAAGTGTAGTGGTTCAACTGATTTATTTGAAAGAGAGGGTGGCAGAAAATTACTAAAACTCATTGAAAAAGGTGTATTATCCGATTTGTACATTTGGGAAATTGACCGCCTTGGCAGAAATCTTTTATGTATCTTGAATAATATTAAGTTTTTTAACGAGAAAAACATTTGTATTCATTTTGTATCACAGGGATTAAGTACCCTTCAACCGGATGGGTCAGAAAATAATATTACCAAAATGATTATTTCTATTTTAGGGACATTAGCGGAAATGGAGAAAAAGATTTCCCGTGAACGACAATTGGAGGGAATTGCAATAGCAAAACTTAACAAAAAATATACAGGACGAGCTAAAGGAAGTAACGAAGATGTTCTTAAATTTTTATCTAAACCCAAGAACTCCAAGGCCGTAGAGTACATTAAAAAGGGATACAAAAATATCGAGGTAGCTAAAATAGTAGGTGTTCACATTAATACAATTACCAAAATTAGAAAGATTGCTAACCTAATAAAATAGTAATGAATCAGACGACACCTTTATCTAATGTATATGTCATTTTAAACAAAGTGTTGAATACACTTATTCGTAGAAAATTTGGTGAACAATATTCCGTTAGGTTGAATTCCTTATGCTTCATAGCTAATAGAACAGATGTTTGTCGTTTTCAGTATTTTACCGAAAAAATAGGATTAAAAACTAAAAAACCTGTAACTTTTTATGAATTAAATTTGATTAAAGAGTTCCTGTTGTTCTATATTAATTCATTGCTAATATGTATTGACTCTAAAAATTATGTGGAGGTCACCAATATTGAAGGCGTTATAATTTAATATGAGAATAGTAAAATTAAATTATGTCAATTAGATTTTTTGTGCGTTTAATATCCCCAAAAAGTTCAATTTTTGGTTCGTATTTATAATAGAATTCTCTTTCAAAAGCCAATTCAAAATCATATTCTTCTTGTTCTTTTGTTTTGATGACAATATCAAGATATGGGACTATTTTTTTTACCCTTGCTTTAAATTCGTTCTCATTTAATTTTGATTTAGTTTCCATAACGAAAGATAGAACAATAGTTTCTTTGTTTGGAGTAAAATCATAGAACCCATTTGGGTCTAATTTTTGCCACCATTCTCGATTAGTTGGATTTCCGGGCAGAGAGGTTTTTGAATTGGACAACCTCGCGTATAGTTCTGATATTGAATTCACTCGTCTATAAAATGTTTCCGTTGAAAATGTGATTGTTGCAACATACCAATACCTATTTGATTGTTGTGCTCTATACTCATTGAGTAATGACTTTATCCTTTGTTGTAGCTTATTCATAAATTGTAGTAGAGTTATTGGAGTGGGGATAATCCCCCTGACCTGTTTAAGACCAATTTTTAGAGAATGGATAGATTTTACTAGCTTTGTTTTCAAGCAAAAAGTGTCAGTATTCACCCCATTAAAGGCCTTAAAAAGGGAGTTCTATCCCGTTAAGAACACGTAAATGGTGTTGAAAATCTATGATTTGACCATTGTTATCAAACATAACCTCTTCCATTGGAAGAAATGTCATTTGATGAATTTCTAAAGTGTTAACATATTTTTCAAGGTCAGATATTCTTTTTGATGTAAATTGTTTAGTGTTTTCATAATGTATGGAACAGAATTGAATCATCTCATTAACATTGTTGATTAACGTGCCTTTGTCTTCAGATAATTGATAAAAGTGGATGTGTAGGTTTGGATATTTTTTCTTTTTTTCATAACTAACTTCCGGTTTAATAAACGTTGTTTTACCAATTAACTTTGACTTGTTTTCGTCAACAATTTTTTTAATCCCTTTAATATTGTAATAGTTCATAATAGTTTCTTTATTTAGGGGATTGATTGTATCTACAAACGAAATTAATCTTATCGGGAATTGAATTCGACTTTCTTTTATGTTATACTCTTCTAAACAATTGTAGAATAATAATGTGCTTTTACTCTGTTGTGGAAAATCACAATTTACTTCAACCTGATAGAATCCATCATCTAATCTTTTATATTCTAAACCTAATATTGTTTTTAACTTTTTCATATAATACTAATTTACTATAAGTATTTCAGATATCTTAAAAGGTTGTTTTTTCTATAAAAAATTGTAAAATTTTTTTAAACGGGTTTTAGTTTTATTTAAGTCATAATCCCCCCTGTAGGGAAATTTCAAAAGGTAGGCAGGGAGAGGAAAGATACCGAGCGAGGGCAGGGACTAGCCCAAGAGGGGCTTATTGGTAATGGGAGGAGGCATTAAGAAAATTAGGATAACTAAAAAAAATAAAAAAAAACTTGCACAGAATTAAAAAGCGTCGTAACATTGCAAAATAAAATCATATACATTTTGAAACCAATAAAAAATAATAACGGACGTTTAATTTCATTTGATTATGCAAAGGCATTTTCAGGATTAACTCGTTCTGAACTTAATCTTTTAATTGGTTTAATTCAAAATGATTATAATCAATTTATTTCGTCAGATTTAGAGGTAACAATTCCGTCAACTAAAGAATTTATTGAATTTTATGAATATTGGAAATCAAAAGTTGAAGAATTGAAATACCGAGATAATGTTACATACACTCTTTCGGTAGTTAAGAACAGAGAATCATCACCAACAATATTAGCCAAAGTGAAATGGCACTATAAATTAAACGGGAAGATACCTAAATCAAAGTATACAAGTGTCCACATTTGCTCTTTGGGCAAATATTTTAAGGACAAGGAGAGTGTTGACTTGAAAAACACTACATTGATTTATGACGCAGAAAACAAAATATGGGAATACCTTAATAGAGTATCTCCAATAGAGTTAATGAAGATAACAGGAGAAATATACACCCTGTAATTTTTTTTTGCTCAAAATGTATATGATTTTTTTATCATATACAATGTTCTTTGACATATTGAATAAATAATTTAAGATGCGTTGGTCATCTATAAAAACAAACCGCAATACAAACTGCGTAGTTAAACACGTTTATAACCTATCGTAAAGGTTCATAAAAACTTAAAATTATGAACTTAAACAATTTATCGCGCGTAGAATACGTTGCACCGAAATCTATAAATAGAAATAATGAATTAGGTAATCTTTACAAAATACCATCTAATTATGAGATGATTAGAGATAACATTTCAAAAATGGGTATTATTACCCCCCTTATCGTTAATTCCTATAATAATACTATTGTATCAGGAAATTTACGACATATAATTGCACTTGAGTTAGGCCTTACTTTAATACCTGTATTTTTTGTTAATTTAACAGGAGATATGACTTTGGTGTCATTATCATCTAATGTACAAAGAGAGAAATCTTCATTAGATAAGTACAGAGAAATGCAGTTATTCAAAACTATATTCCCTGTTAAGAAAGGCGATAGAACTGATTTGATTCCTGAACTTAAAGAACTCAAAGCGGAAAGAGACATTGCACTTTCGCCTATTAGTACAGACACAAAAAACAAACTAAATTCAATTGGTTTAATGTGTAAGGATTTATTTCCTGACGACCCGGCAAAATTGGAAGGCTTCTTTAATGAAATAGACAACGGGAAATCATCCTTAAATAAGGTTTACAAAAAAGTACAAAATCTTGTTATTAAAAGTAAATGTAAATCAGAGGTTGAGGGTGGTGATTACAAAAATGGTTCAGTGACCATTTATAATAAGTCGTCAGAGACGATGGAGGAGTTAAATAATAGCTCTGTTAGCGTAAGCATATCATCACCACCATATTGGGCTATGAAGTTGTATCAATTGGATTCTAATCAATTGGGTCAGGAACGCTCCGTTGAAGAGTATATTAATAACCTTAAAAAGCACTATTCAGAGGTTTTTAGAGTATTAAAAAATGATGGTAGCTTATTTGTCAATATAAACGATTGTGTAAAGGATGGAGCATATCAATTAGTTCCTCAACGTTTTGTTTTAATGATGGTTTCAATTGGTTTTGTCCTGAATGATGATTTTCAGTGGCTTAAGCAGAATCCGAGACCAACCGGTGGTAAAAGAAGTGTAAGAAGACACGAGCCAATTTTTCACTTTGTGAAATCAAAGGACTTCTACTATAACGAGGAGTGGTTAAAACAAAGTACAGATGAAACAAATTCATTTACTATTGGAACAACCAAAGAATGTCCAAAACTCACCTCTTCTTTAGATTTTTATGGAGGGGTTTTGAAAACAGGTGTTGCATCAACAAGAGAGTTGAAAGCAAAATGTGAAGAAGAGGGCGTGATGTTAGACCATCAAGCCACTTTCCCAATAGACGTACCTATGATGTGCCTATTGATGACTTCAAGACCTAATGACTTAATTTTGGATAACTTCAACGGCACTTCAGTTACCGGTTCTGCTGTTATGAATTTGGGTGAAGGTAGACGTTTCGTAGGTTATGAACCATCACCGGAGTATATGGTTGCTTCTAAAATGAGATTGTCAGAATATGATTTAAGTAATGTAGCATAAAGATAAAATAGACAATTATGATATCAAATACAGAACTTAAAAAACAATTGAAAAAAGACGGGTTGAATTTGGATGATAATCAACTAAACTCAATCCGAACCTTTTTGGTACAGATGGCAACTATTGAATACAATCAATATAGAGAACAAAAAAGCAAAGTTCAAAATTGCCAATCAAATGGTATTATTGAACTTAGCCTTAATAGAGAAGAATTAAACCTTAACATCGCTTAAATATGAAAAATGTAATTATATACTCCCGTGTTTCAACGGATGAACAGGCTCAACAAGGATATTCTTTAGAATATCAAGAAGAGGTTATAACAAGATATTCTCAACACAAAGGATATAATATTGTAAAAAAATTCAGAGAAGATAAATCCGCTAAAAATTTTAACCGCCCTGAATGGATAAAAATTATAGCAATGATTCAAGAGAGGAAGAGAAAATCAGATTCAATTGATGCTATTGTTTTTCTTCGTCCTGATAGATTCTCTCGTGATATGGTATTATCCTTTCTTGAGATTGCTAAACTTTCAAAAATAGGTTGTGACGTTGAATTTATGGAAGGAGATATTGACGTTTCTAATCCTGAAGCATTACTACTTCAAGCCATTGGATTCGCTCTGCCAGAGGTTGAAAATCGCAAAATATCTAAACGTTCTAAAGAGGGTTCACATAAAGCTCGCAAAAATGGGTGTTTTACAGGAACTGCTCCAAGAGGATATAAATGTGTCAGATTAGGAAAGGATGCGACTTTAGAGTTTAGTCAGGATGCGGACTTAATTCGTCAAGCATTTGAAAAAATGGCATCAGGACTTTATACAGCCGATGAAGTGAGACGTTGGTTGAATGGACAGGGAATGAAAATGTGTAAAAATCAATTTCCAAACATAATCAGAAATCTGACATACTCCGGTAAAATTTTAGTAAGAGCATTAGGGAATGAACCGGAGCAAATAGTTCAGGGACTTCATCCTGCTCTTATTACCGAAGAATTGTTTGCCAAGGCAAATGATGTATTAAGTGGGAGAAAAAGAAATATGGACTTTAAGAGTGATAAGATAAATTTATATCCTCTTAAAGGGCATTTGTGCTGTCCTAATCACGGAAGAACATTATCTGCTTATGCTTCAACAGGGAGGAGTGGAAATAAGTTTCACTACTACATCTGCACCAAACCCCACGTTAAGTGTGATAGATATCCAATTGAAGATGTTCATAATCAAGTGGAGAGAATCTTATCAAGCATTCAATTGTCAGCTCAATTGATGTCTACCTACCGAACCACATTGGAAGGGTTGTTTGAGAATGATGATTTGAATAGAAAAAAGAACATCCAAAAGTCATTAGATGAAGTTGAACGATTAAATAGAAGAAAGACATTTATTGAAGAACAATATATGGATGGAGAACTACCGGCACAAGAGTATCAAGACCTTAAAAATAACATCAATACTCGTTTATTTAATGAAAAAAGTAAACTACAAGAACAACAAGAATTCCTGTCACCATTCAGGGAATATTTGGACAATCAAGTTCCTATGTTAGAAGATTTGGTTGGGTTCTATAAATCTGTAGACGGGAGAACTAAAAATAAAATTCTTGGCTGCATCTTTTCAGAAAAGTTATACCTTGAAGAAAAAAAAGTTGCAACCCCAAAATTCACAACTCCAATAGAACTTCTTCTCAATGCCAGTAAGGTTTTGCAAAATTGTAGAAATAAAAAAGAGGTCAAAAATGACCTCTTTTTACAATTAGCTCCCCCTCTTGGGCTCGAACCAAGGACCCTCTGATTAACAGTCAGATGCTCTAACCAACTGAGCTAAGGAGGAAACTGTATTTTTAATTTTTTTAAGAACTTTTTTGTGGCTTTACCTAAATAATAGTACTACTAATTGCGGGTTAAGCGGTTGCAAATATAAAGCGATTTTTATTTTTTGCAAACAAAAAGAGATAATTTTTTATTTTTTTTTAATTACCTACAATTGCTTTGTAAATATCGTTTCCGTTTGCAAATAAAACCAAAGTTATAAGCAGTATAAACCCAACCATTTGAGCGCGCTCTAAGAACTTATCGCTTGGCTTTTTACCCGATATCATTTCGTATAATAAAAACATTACATGGCCACCATCTAATGCCGGAATTGGCAATAAATTCATTACTCCAAGCATGATAGAAAGTAACGCAGTTATATTCCAAAAGGCAAACCAGCTCCAAGTAGATGGAAAAATGCTGAAAATCGCTCCAAAGCCACCTACGCCTTTATAAGCACCGGTACTTGGTGTGAAAATAGCTTTCAATTGCTTTCCGTAACTTGCCAATTCATCAACTCCTCTTGTTAATCCAACCGGAATCGATTCGAAGAAACCAAATTCTTGTTTGTTTATTTTATACAATCCTAGTTTTTCTAAATTGTCATACGGTAAAATGGCTTGTTGCAAATACAATTTACCATCCTTGTTTACATTTAAAGTTACAGCTACTTCCTGGCCGTCTCTTTTTATGATTGCAGGAACTGTTTTTCCTTTAAAATTTTGAAAAATAGCAATAGCTTCGTCGGCATAAGTAATCTTTTGCCCGTTGCAACTGATGATAATATCTTTTGGGTTTAATACTTCTTTGTTTGGAGATTCGTTAGGAACAATACCAACAACATAGGGCATTCTTAAGTTTACAAGCATTCCACGTTGTGATTTCATTAATTGATCAATGAAATTTTCGGGCAATTTAATTTTAATTTCTTCGCCTGCACGGTTTAATACAACTTCTTTAGCAAGGAATAATTCTTTATTTACATCTTCAAATTTGGCTACTTTATTTCCGTCTATAGAAGCAATTTTGTCTCCCGTTTTGAATCCAAGTTTTTCAACCGTTGGGTTGTTTACCCAAATTCCATCTTTTACATTTTCATTAGCAATATACTGCTCACCATAAAAGAAGGTCATCCCAATATAAATGATAAAAGCCAAGATAAAGTTTACCGTAACGCCACCCAACATGATAATTAAACGCTGCCAAGCTGGCTTAGAACGAAATTCCCAAGGTTGCGGTTCGCCTTGCATTTGATCGGTGTCCATGCTTTCATCAATCATTCCGGCAATTTTCACATATCCTCCAAGTGGCAACCAGCCAATACCGTATTCGGTTTCGCCAATTTTCTTTTTCAATAATGAAAATTTCACATCAAAGAAAAGGTAGAATTTTTCTACACGAGTTTTAAATAATTTAGAAGGGATAAAATGTCCTAATTCGTGAAGAACAATAAGTATTGAAAGGCTCAGTAAGAACTGAGAAAGTTTAATTGCAAATTCCATTTTTGTGATTCAAAATTGTTATAAAAAGCAAAAGTAAGGTTTTCACCTTACTTTTTACTATATATATTGTTTGGGATTAATTTTTTATAATTTTTTTATGAAATTCTCCTTCCGAGGTTTGAATTGTCACAGCATAAACTCCAGAAGATAAAGTGTTTAAAGAAAATTCTGAATTGCTGTTTTCTAATACCAATTGCCCCAAATTATTATAAATTGAAACTTTTTCAAGTAAAACCGAACTCGGTAATTGCACATGCAGTTCATCTTTCACCGGATTTGGATACAATGCAATGGCTTTTTCTAATTCAAAAGTTTCATTTCCTAAAGTTATAGAATTATTCATAGAAATTAAATGCTTATCAGGGTCGAATACTACGCTGGTGATAGGAAAATTAACAGGCAAAATAAACACTTCACCGTTTACAATGTTGTTTAAAACTAAATCCTGTACTTGCCCAGAGGCCCCTTGAATTCTAACAGGGACAGGCATTTCAAAATAACTTACAGACGAATGCGATTGCGTTTGATTCACCGTAAAACGAGCTTGTCCTGCTCCCCAGTTTTGTGCCGTGATCGTATAAGTTGGGTAACCTTGGTTGTATACCCAATCATTAAAAAACTCGGTTAAACTACTTCCATAAACTGCCTCTAAATGCGATTTTAAATTGGCAGTAACTGCATATCCAAAGGCTAAACTTGGATCGGCAAGGTAATTTTTTAAGGCTTGAAAAAAGGCAGTATCGCCCATTTTAAAACGCAACATTTCCAACACCATCGCTCCTTTATTGTAGCTCAATCTGCTACTGAAAATACGGTTAACACTGGTAGCTTCAGTATCTGTTAAATAAACTGCACCTGTTAGTTGTAAGGTAATATTATTTATCATATTGGTTTTGTCTGTCACAAACGCCGCATTTCCATCAAAATTTTCTATAACCAAAGAAGCTAAATAAGTAGCAAATCCTTCATTTAACCAAATGTCTTTCCAGGTACCACAAGTAATTTTATCACCAAACCATTGGTGACCCAATTCATGGGCAATTAAACTTCGACTAAAATTATTCATAAATGAAACTGTAGTATGTTCCATTCCGCCTCCCCATCCAAACTGGGCATGACCATATTTTTCATTATGAAAGGGATAGATTTCAAATAAATTAGTAAATAAATCCATGATTAATGGAGTTTGATTCAACTGAGTTTGAACAACCGGAGTGAAATTTTCTGGATATATGTAATTTACAATCGGGAAAATATTAGGAGCGGTTCCAGCTGTTTGTGAATAAACGGTATAATCAGTTATTGCAATACAAATTAAATAAGCCGGAATAGGATATCCATGACGAAAATGAGTTGTTTTATTTACGCCATTAATAACAGGAGCTTCAGGTTCTACCCCGTTAGATACAGAAACATATTGGGATGGAGCAGTAATATAAACATCTATAGAATTAATTTTATCATTCAAATCTTGTTTGCACGGCCACCAATCTCTTGCTCCAAAAGGTTCAGATAATGTCCATAATACAGGAGTGTTATTATGCACTGTAGCTGCAAATGATCCGAAACCGCCACTTGGAGGCGCCCCCGAATAAATAATTTCCAATGTAGCAGCTGTACCGCTTGCTTGTGTACCAGGAAGTGTAATTACTAATTCGTTAGCTCCATTTTCTGAAAAGGTTAAATTTATTCCGTTTTTCTTAACAGAAGTAACGGTTAACTCATTTGCCATGTCAAAATAAATCGTATTCATATTGGCCAATGCAGTATAGGTTGTAGTGACTTTCCCCGAAATAAAATAAACAGCTGGATCTACTGTAAATTCCAGTTTATGATAGGTAACATCATAGTTTTGAGTATCTGGATTGGGAACAAATTGCATCAAGCTGCTTGCATTTCTCATTTCTGCAGAAGCTATTTTACATAGCGATTCTAATTCGTGTTGAGCAATAGCTGTTGTAATTGAAAAATAAAAAAGAAGAAGTAGTAATTTTTTCATAAAAGGGAAACATTTCTGCTAATATAATGACAATTATTATTTTCTACAACTTTGATTTTGTTAAAATTTATTTAAACACCTGAATTATAAATAGTTATTATGAAATCAAACTTTATTATATTATTCTTAATTTAGAAAGCAATTTCTTAAATTTGCAACTCATTAAAATTTAAGTCATGTTACAGATAGCGGTTATTAGAGAAAATAAAGAGAAAGTTATTGCAGCTTTAGCTAAAAAAAATATGGATGCCAAAGCTATAGTTGAAACTATAATTCAGCTAGATGAAAATCGTAGAGCGGCACAAGTAGAATTAGACAATACTTTATCAGAATCTAATAAGTTATCCAAAGACATAGGCGCATTAATGAAAAACGGCGAAAAAGCAAAAGCCGAAATATTAAAACAAAAAACAGTTCAATTAAGAGATCAAGGAAAAGCTATTTCTGAGAAAATTGAAGTTTACGCTGCCGATTTACTTGAAAAAATGTACTTGCTTCCCAATCTTCCAGCCGATATTGTTCCTGTAGGAAAAACAGCTGAAGAAAACCTTAATGTTTTTGAGGAAGGCGCTGTGCCAAAATTGCACCAAGACGCATTGCCTCACTGGGAGCTGGTAAAAAAATATGACATTATTGATTTCGAATTGGGAGTTAAAATCACAGGTGCAGGATTTCCGGTTTACAAAGGAAAAGGAGCCAAATTACAGCGTGCTTTGATCTCTTATTTTTTAGATAAAAATACCGATGCGGGTTATTTTGAATACCAAGTTCCGCATTTAGTAAACGAAGCTTCGGCATATGGAACTGGTCAATTGCCCGATAAAGAAGGGCAAATGTACCACGATGCTACTGATGATTTGTATTTAATTCCAACGGCTGAGGTTCCGGTAACAAATATCTTTAGAGATGTTATTTTCACCGAAAACGAATTGCCAGTAAAATGCACCGGATATACACCATGTTTCAGAAGAGAGGCAGGTTCTTATGGCGCTCATGTTCGTGGATTGAATCGTTTACACCAATTTGATAAAGTAGAAATTGTACGCGTGGAGCATCCAGATAAATCTTATGAAGCATTGGATGAAATGGTAGAGCATGTAAAAAACATCCTTAGAGAATTGCAATTGCCTTACAGAGTTTTGCGTCTTTGCGGAGGCGATATGGGATTTGCTTCGGCGTTAACGTATGATTTTGAAGTGTATTCTACCGCGCAAGAAAGATGGTTGGAAATTTCTTCAGTTTCTAATTTTGAAACCTATCAAGCCAATCGTTTAAAATTACGCTACAAAGATAAAGACGGAAAAAATCAATTGGCGCATACCTTAAACGGAAGCTCGTTAGCGCTACCTAGAGTATTGGCCGGAATATTAGAAAATTTCCAAACTCCAGACGGAATTGTAATTCCAGAAGTGTTGCGCAAGTATACTGGATTTGATATTATTAACTAATTGTTAATCTTAGTAATAGGATGTACTAAATAAACACAAATTGGTTTACTTTAGTACATTCTTTATTTAATTCCCTTACGAATGAAAAAAGCATTTTTTCTTTTTTGCTCGCTCTTTTTTTCGCTGCTGGTTTGGTCGCAATCCGAACAGTTGGCGCAAAATTATATGGACCGTGGCGAATTTGAAAAAGCTCAAATTGCTTATGAAGAATTACTAAAAGCACAGCCTGGTAATTTTAACTTCTTTCAAAAAACCATCGAATGCTACCAACAATTACAGCAATTTGCCAAGGCAGAAAATGCCATTCAGGATCGAATTGATAAATACAAGCAAGGAAATTATTTAGTGGAATTAGGGTATAATTATCAGCTTCAAAAAAATACCGAAAAAGCTAAAAAATATTACGAGCAAGCGCTAGAGAAAATAAAAAAGGTACCCAACGAAGTTTATTTAATCGCCAATACTTTTGAAAAAAAGGCACTGGTAGATTATGCGCTTCAGGCGTATCAAACGGGATTGAGTGTGCAGCCCAATTTCAATTTTAATTATCAAATGGCAGTGCTTTACGGTCAGAAAGGCGATACAGAGAGCATGATTGAAATGTACTTACTGGAATCCTATAAAACACCACAAAATATTGTGCCGATTCAGTTTCAGTTGTCTCGATTTATTCAAGAAGACAGTAAAGAAATCTTTAACGAAACCTTAAAAAAAGCGTTATTAATTCGGATTCAAAAAACACAAGATATTTTTTGGAATGAATATTTGAGTTGGTTTTATGTGCAAATGAAAGAATATGGAAAAGCATTTATTCAGCAAAAAGCCATTTACAAACGCAACCCCGAATCGTTTTCAAATATTGTAAACCTTGCCCAACTCGCTATTGAAGAAAAGGATACCGAAACGGCTAAAGAAATTTTCAATTTCATATTAGTAAATACAAAAGATTTAGATCTTCAAATTAAATGCAATGCGTATTTGATGGAGCTAAAAATTAGCAAAGCAGCGCCTCAAGAATATCCAGCCATTTTACAAGAAATAAATACTTTATTGAAACAATTTGGCGAAAGTCCTTATACCTTATCACTTTTAAAATTGAAAGCCCATTTTGTGACTTTTAATTTGAAAGACGCCGAAAAAGGGAAAGCCATTTTGAAAAACGTTTTGGAAATGCCAATCAACAGAGACCAAACTGCTGAAGTAAAAATGGAGTTGGCCGACATGTTGTTATTTGAAGAAAAATTCAATCAAGCATTAATTTATTATTCCCAAATAGAATCGGATGCAAATAACAGTCCGATTGGGCAAGAAGCCAACTTGAAGATTGCTAAAACTAGTTATTACAAAGGTGATTTTAAATGGGCCAACCACCAGCTAGAAGTGCTAAAATCAGCTTCCACACAATTGATTGCCAATGATGCTTTGGATTTATTTTTATTAATTTCGGATAACACTGTAGAAGATTCTACCCAAGTGGCCTTGAAGAAATTTTCGCGTGCGGATTATTTATTATTTCAAGATAAAAAACAAGATGCTTTGGCAGCATTTCAAGCGATATTAAAAGAAAATAAAGGAGATGCAATTGAGCCGGTAACGCTATTACGAATTGGTAAAATTTATGAAACTTTAGGCGATACCGCTTCGGCTTTGGCCAATTACAAACAAATAGTTGACAATTTTAAAGAGTGCATTTACATTGACGAAGCCTTGTTTTTTTCGGCCGAGATTTACTTTCAATTAAATGATGCAGTAATGGCTCAGCCACTTTATGAGGACATAATTACCAACCACGAAGACAGTATTTATTATGTATTGGCTCAGAAGAAATACAGAAAACTTCGGGGAGATAAAGAAATTTAATAAAATAGACCATGATATTATATAATGTAACTAGTAATATTGATACTTCTATTCAAAACCAATGGTTGAAATGGATGCAAGAAAAACACATTCCAGAACTATTAGCAACTGGAAAATTTACTTCGGCTCGATTAGTAAAAGTGCTTGTTGAAGAAGAGATGGGCGGGGTGACTTATGCCGTTCAATATACTACAGACAGCAAAGAAACTTTGCAACGCTATTATGATGAAGATGCGCCTAAATTAAGAGCTGAAGCATTGGCTTTATTTGGAGATAAAGTACTAGCATTTCGAACAGAACTGGAGTTTGTGTCGGAATTTTTTCAATCGAATTAATAATAAATAAGTGAGATTGCTTCGTGCCTCGCAATGACTATGGATAAAGTAAAAGCAAAAAAACACCTCGGACAACATTTTTTAATAGACGAATCTATTGCCAAGGCAATTGCGGATACTTTGAATTTGGAAGGATACGAATCGGTATTAGAAATTGGACCCGGAATGGGCGTATTGACAAAATACCTTATTGAAAAACCAATTACTACCTACGCCATAGAAATAGACACCGAATCGGTGGTTTATTTACAGCAAAATTATCCCGCATTACGAGATAAAATTATCTCTAAAGATTTTTTAAAATTTGATTTAAATGAAATTTTCAATGGGAATCAATTTGCCATTATTGGAAATTTCCCATATAATATTTCGACTCAAATTGTATTTCGAGTCATAGAATATCGCGCTCAAATTCCGGAGTTTTCGGGCATGTTTCAAAAAGAAGTTGCCGAACGTATTTGTTCTAAAAAGGGAAGCAAAGTGTATGGAATTTTGTCGGTATTGGCTCAGGCATTTTATGAAGTAGAGTATTTATTTACGGTGGATGAGAATGTATTTAATCCGCCGCCAAAGGTAAAATCGGGGGTGATGCGCATGCGCAGAAAAGAAAATTACACCTTGCCATGTAGTGAAAAAATGCTTTTTAAAGTGGTAAAAATGGCTTTTCAACAACGCAGAAAAACCATGCGAAATAGTTTAAAATCATTAAATTTGTCCGATAATTTAAGAGAAGATAGTATCTTTGACCTTCGTCCAGAGCAATTATCTGTAGAACAATTTATAGAACTAACCCAAAAAATAGAGGCCAATGCAGTTTAAAATCAGCAAAGAACTGTTAGTTCAAATCGAGCAACTTATTCATCAAAAAAACGACCAGGAATTGGAAGTTTTATTGAATGACTTGCACCATGCTGATATTGCCGAAATTTTTGCCGAGTTAGAAATTGAAGAAGCTACCTATATTTTTAAAATATTAGATAGTGAAATTACTGCCGAAATTCTTCCAGAATTGGAGGAAGATATTCGTGAAAAAATACTACAAGGACTTTCTGCAAAAGAAATTGCAGAAGAGTTAGATGAATTAGATACCGATGATGCTGCCGATATTATTTCGGAACTTTCCCAAAGTAAAAAAGAAGAGGTAATCTCCGAGCTGGAAGATGTAGAACACGCCAAAGACATTGTAGATTTATTGCGCTATAATGAAGATGAGGCAGGAGGATTGATGGGGAAGGAATTAGTGAAAGTTAATGAAAATTGGAACGTGCTTACTTGTGTTAAAGAGATGCGTATTCAAGCTGAGCATGTAACTCGAGTACATTCGATTTATGTGGTTGATGATGAAAACAGATTGAAAGGCCGATTGTCTTTAAAAGACCTTTTAACGACTTCTACCAAAACCATGATTAGTGCAGTTTACATTAAGAAAGTAGATTATGTAAAAGTAGATACGCCTAATGTAGAAGTGGCCAGAATCATGCAAAAATACGACTTGGAGGCCATTCCAGTTGTTGATGAATTAGGACGCTTAGTGGGAAGAATTACCATTGATGACATCGTTGATGTGATTAAAGAAGAAGCTGACAAAGATTACCAATTAGCTGCGGGTATCTCTCAAGATGTTGAAGCTGATGACAGTATACTTGAACTTACAAAAGCGCGTTTGCCTTGGTTGGTATTAGCACTATTAGGCGGTTTTATTAGCGTAAAAATGTTAGGCTTATTTGAAGGAGCCATGGCAAAACACGGAGAATTATTTTTCTTTACTCCGTTAATTGCTGCAATGGCAGGTAATGTTGGCGTTCAATCTTCTGCAATTATTGTTCAAGGTTTAGCCAATCATTCTATTAGCGGATCTATCTTTAATAGGTTATTAAAGGAAATAAGCTTGAGTTTATTAAATGGATCATTGCTAGCAATCATTTTGTTTGTTGGAAGTCATTTTTTATTGGATGTTAACCCAAAAATAGGAATGATTGTAACTATTGCTCTAATTTCTGTAATTATTATTGCTTCTTTATTAGGAACTTTTATTCCGCTTATTTTAAATAAATTTGGAATAGACCCCGCGCTTGCTACCGGTCCTTTTATTACTACAAGTAATGATATTTGCGGAATTTTGATTTACTTTTCAATCGCAAAATTGATTCTTGGATTCTAATTTAAAAAGAATTAATCCAATCTTGAATTAATTGTACTCCCAAATCATGTCGAACTGTTCTGCCAAGAGGAGGCATCATGTAGAAATTATCTGTTTCTGTTTGAACACGATAAAATAATATGGATTGTCCTATATTTCCAGGTTGTACAATTCTCCCATTATAGCCAGCTAAATAATGCTGAGCAGCAACTCCAAGACCCATTTGTGTTGGATCGGATGTTTGGTCAAAACTAAATCTTAAATCAAATACATCGGCTTCGCCTCCATCAAAATGACAGTGTGCACAATTTATGTCAAAATAAGAACGCACTCTTAAATCTAATGGTTTTGTAGTGTCTTTATAATCTACAACAGAAACAATTTGAGCAGGTAAATTATTTTCTAAATAACCAAATTCGATCCACTTACTCAATTGATTTTTTGAACCTTCTGTAAAATTATAATTGCTATTTAAATTTTGAGGTTTTATACCTAAAGGGAATCGCACACCGTTAGTAAAACCATGGCATCTTTTACAATCGGTAACTGTAGATGGAATTTTATAGTTTATAGTTCTTAAATTATTAAACTCGTCGGTCCAGGTGATGGAAGTTTGAGAACCTTGATTTTGCAAATACGCTTCCGTTTGTTGGTCATTCCAAACATATTCTGCAAAAATCCATCCAGTTTCTTTTTTAATCATTAATCTGGTTTCAATGATTCGGGTTGTATTGTTAGGAGCAACATGATTGTAGTAGAACATTTTAATAACTACCGATCCAATAGGTAAATTCAAAATAGTTGCATCACCTTGATAAGTCGCTTTTAAACCATTTGGAAACCAAACAAATCGTTTTTTTTCAGCATAATCTGTAAATAGTTCACTTGTTGGTTTATAAGGCAAAACGCCATAGGAAGGAGTCATGTTTTTTAATTCTCCTTCAAAAAACTTATAGTCTGATAATTTTGGATAGGGTACTTGGGTTAAGTCTACCACAACTGGAGATGTGGGTACATCAACATAATTGTCATCTGAACTACAAGAAAAAAGAATCGAAGTAACTCCGAAAGAAAGTAAAAACAGGATTCTTCTTAAATGTTTCATTTGTTAAAACGAAGTGTTAAGAGACAAAGCTAAACCAGAACTTTCAGGTACAAATCTACACACACCACCTACACAAACTAATCCACCTCTTTGACGACCATAGTTTAAAGCAATACGAGTTGCTTTTTTTCTAAAAGCACCACCAATGTTATAATAATGATTACGTAAATAATCGGTATCGTTTCCATAATTATATAAATCGGATAAGAAAAAAGAGAGTTTAGAATTCAAGTTCATTTCTACAGTTCCGCCTGCCCAATTTTTCTTATCGTGATCTGCCCATAAATGTTCTCCAACCACTCGTATCGATTTTGTAGCGTTAAATTTATAGGTTGCTTCCGCAGCAACAATGTTTGCAGTTACTTCACCAGAGGTTTCTTGGATCATCTTCTTGTTATAGTATTGGTTGCTATAGCTTAAAATAGTTTGCCATTTGGAATTCCATTTTTTGGTTATTTCCAAATTATAGTCGGTGAAATATCTTTTTCCAAAGCCTAAAAAGTCCGTTTTATAATCTTGTGGGTTGTAAATGTAAAAGGTGCCACTTAGTGCATTCCAATTTGAAAAATTAAAGGCCAATTTCATTCCGTTTTTTCCACCTAATGCAGTTCCTTTTTTAAAGTCATAAAACAAATCAATTTGACCACCAATTTCTCCAGCTTTTACCAAGTCTTTATCTGCAAGAATTACATTAGGTTGCGCTTGATAAACATAAATATTGGCTAAATTGTAATGATTTTGTTTGGTTAAACTCGGAATAAAATTCATTATTCGGTCGTTAAATGAATTTCCTTTTGCACCTCTTTCCGAAAAGAACCCCATGTTTTCAAGTCTTCTAAAGGTTCCGTCAATACCAAATCCTTTTTTAGAATAACCTAAATTAAGTAATAAGGCGCTTCCTGGTTTAATTAAATTATTATCAATTTGTTCTGTAACTTGAACAACCGCATCCTCTGATTTGTAATCAAACTCAGTTGAAAGGTAAAAAGAATTATGTGCTACACTTAATCTTCCAGCATATGCGTTTGTTAAACTATTGAATTTAGGATTTTGGATATCGGTTTTTTCATCTCTGCCTACATAAGTCAAACCCATACTTAGGGTGGTAGTATCAAATTTAAATAAATCCGAAAGTGTAATTTCAGTATCTAAACCATAAATATTACTATTTGCCACATCAAAACCAGTTCTTTGCTGACCGTAAATGGATTTAAAAGCCAAGAATTTTGTTGGTTTATAAATAAATCTACCACCTCTCAAGGCGTTATTTATCCCTAATGCTCGGTCTTCCCAGCTTCGAAAAAGTAATCCACTACCAAATTGCTCATAGAAATACCCTGCGGTAATATCTATTTTTTCATTTTTATATTGAATAAAATAAGTCGCAACATCAGTACCAATAAATTTTGGATTTAGGTTAAGTAAAGCATTTTTTTCATAGGCTTCCCCTTGAATTCCTGCGGTCCAATTCTTGTATTTGAAGTTTACAAATAAATAACTATTGGTTCGTAACGGATTTTCTGGCTGGGTTGTTGGCAGATTAAATTCATCCTTTAAACCAGTATCATTAAGATACCATTGCGAGTTGGATTCAAATCCTCCAAAGACATTTATTTTTTCTTTTTCTTGAGATAATACAGTAAACGGAACTAATAATAAAAGTAGTTTATATAATTTCATATTTTATAAAGTCTTCAATTTTTCAAATAAATCTACTTCGTTTCCTGGAACATATCCATTTTGAATATGAACAATTTTGTTGTTTTTAACCACAATGGTGTAAGGAATATTTACTATTGAAAGTGCTCTTTTAAAATCTTGATTGGTATCCAACAAAATGGTGTATTCCCATTCTTTTCCGCTTACTAATGGTTTAACTCTTTTTTGAGTTCTAGTATCATCTGTTGCTACAGCAATTACCTCAAAGTTGATTGTTTTTTTCCATTCTGCTTGAATTTCGTTCATTTCATCTAGTTCATTTATACAAGGGGCGCACCAACTAGCCCAAAATGAAAATATATATAATTTGTCTTTTTCGGCAAAATCATTTTTTAAGGATATATTTTTTCCGTCAAGGGCAGAAAGATTTAAATCAGGCAAGTTCTTTTGAGAGTAGGATTGCAATCCAACAAAAAGAAATAATAGAAGGAATTTTTTCATAATTACAATTTAACATACAAATTAATGAATAAAATGTATAGGATTAAAATTTATTTTGCTTAATTTGTATCTGGTTAAATGCAATATTTATTAAAGTTATGAAAAAAGTATATCTACTTAGTTTATTAATTTGCTCTTTTTTGTTTTTATCTTGTTCTGACACAAATGTTGTTGAAAACAAGCCTGATCAAAGTTCGGCTGCGCCTCCAATTTCTGGTAATTTTAAAAAACGAGTATTAATTGAAGATTACACCGGAACTTGGTGCGGCAACTGTACACGAGTTTCCCATGCTATTGAAGAAGTTAAACTTCAAACTGATAAAGCGGTAACAGTAGCTATTCATAACGGTAATGACCCTTATCATTTTGATGGAATAGCGCCATTAAAAAATCTAATTTTGCCTAATTCTCCATTGGCTTTGCCTGTTTCTAGATTAAATAGAATGACGGTTTGGACATTTCCAGAAGTAACAAATGTTCAACAAGCGATAGATTTAACTGGAAATAATACCACTTTAGGATTAGCATTAAATTCAACAGTGTCCATCGGAACAATCAATTTGGATGTAAACATGAAGTTTATTCAAAATTACACCGATTTGAAGTTGGTGGTTTATTTATTGGAAGATAAACTAATATACAACCAACGCAATTACACTAATTACTATAATGGAGTAAATCCAATTGTAAACTATGAACACAATCATGTTTTGCGTAGCTCTTTGACAAATATTTTAGGTGATGAAGTTACAGGAACCAATTATGGAAGTACAGTAACAAAAAGTTTTTCACTACCAATTCCTGCAAATATTGCCAATTCAGCTAATATTAGTTTTGCTGCATTTTTAGTAGGCAGCGATAATAAAGTGCTTAATGCTAGAGCATCTTTGGCAAATGAAAATCAATCGTTTGAAGTGAATCCATAATTAATAAGGCCTATTGGCCTTATTTTTTTACTAAATTTGCAGTCAAATAATTCCTTATGAGTAAAATTAGAATTACCAAACAATTTTCTTTTGAAACGGGCCATGCACTTTATGGTTACGATGGAAAATGTAAAAATGTGCACGGACACAGTTATAAACTATCGGTTACCGTTATTGGAACTCCTATTAAAGATACAACCAATGTAAAATATGGAATGGTAATTGACTTTTCGGATTTAAAAAAAATTGTAAGAGAAGAAATTGTTGACTTGTTTGATCACGCAACCGTTTTCAATAAAAATACCCCTCATGTGGATTTGGCCGAAGAGTTAAAAAACCGAGGGCATCATGTAATTTTAGTAAACTACCAGCCTACAAGTGAAAATATGGTGATTGATTTTGCAAAGAAAATTTCTGATCGCCTTCCTAACTCCATTCATTTACATTCATTAAAATTGCAAGAAACCGAAAGCTCATTTGCCGAATGGTTTGCTTCTGATAATAATTAAATGGCGTCAAAAAAAATATATTTTGCATCCGACCAGCATTTTGGAGCTCCAACTCCAGAGGCTAGTTTCCCTCGTGAACAAAAGTTTGTCGCTTGGCTTGATGAAGTGAAACAAGATGCAGAAGCTATTTTTTTATTGGGTGATTTATTTGATTTTTGGTTTGAATATAAAACCGTCGTTCCAAAGGGATTTGTTAGAATCTTAGGAAAATTAGCTGAAATTAGAGACAGCGGAATCCCAATTTATTTCTTTGTGGGCAACCACGATTTATGGATGGATGATTATTTTCAAAAAGAGTTGAATATTCCCGTTTATCACGATAATAAAGAATTTACTTTCAATAATAAAACCTTCTTGATTGGCCACGGCGACGGAAAAGGACCGGGCGATAAAGGTTACAAACGAATGAAGAAAGTTTTTGTTCATCCGTTTTCAAAATGGTTGTACCGATGGTTGCATCCGGATATTGGAGTGCGATTGGCGCAATATCTTTCAGTTAAAAATAAACTGATTTCTGGAGCAGAAGATGTGGTTTATCTTGGAGAAGATAAAGAATGGTTGATACAATATGCTAAGCGAAAATTAGAAACAAAACACTACAACTATTTTGTTTTTGGACACCGTCATTTACCAATGAAAATTTCGGTAGGAGAAAACTCAGAATATGTTAATCTAGGCGATTGGATTGGATATTTTAGTTATGGTGTTTTTGACGGAGATACATTTGAATTAAAGACCTTTGCTTAAATCAAAAGGTTATAAAACAAAAAACCTCGTTTCAATTGAAACGAGGTTTTTTTATTTGATTAGAAAAAATTATCCTAAAGCAACTCTACTAAATCCAGTAACAGTTAAAGCACTGTCAACCGATTTAACATAAGCAGAAACGCTCATAGAACCATCTTTAATATAATCTTGGTTTACTAAAGTATTGTCTTTGTAAAAACGTTGAATTTTACCTTTAGCGATATTGTCTAACATAGCTTCTGGTTTTCCTTCTTGACGTAATTGATCTTTAGCAATTTCAATTTCTTTTTCAATAATAGATGCATCAACACCAGCTTCGTTTAAAGCAATTGGGTTCATTGCAGCAGCTTGCATTGCAACGTTTCTTGCAGCTTCTTCACCACCAGCAACGCTAGCAGAAAGAGCAACTAAAGTAGCAATTTTGTTTCCTGCGTGAATGTAAGATCCAACAAAAGCACCGCTCAATCTTTCGAAAGAAGCTACTTCAATTTTTTCTCCAATAACTCCAGTTTGCTCGATTAATTTTTCAGCAACAGTAATTCCGTGGAAATCTGAAGCTAAAAATTCTTCTTTTGTAGCATAGTTTAATGCTTGGTTAGCTAATTCAGTAGCTAATTTTACGAAACCTTCATTTTTTCCAACGAAGTCCGTTTCGCAATTTAATGTGATTACTACACCAGTAGTTTTGTCTGCACTTACAACTGCAATTGCAGCTCCTTCAGTAGATTCTCTGTCAGATCTGTTAGCAGCAACTTTTTGACCTTTTTTTCTAAGGTTTTCAATTGCTAAATCAAAATCTCCATCAGCTTCTACTAAAGCTTTTTTGCAGTCCATCATACCTGCACCGGTGATTGTTCTTAATTTATTTACGTCTGCAGCAGTAATTGTTGCCATAATATTTTAAAATTAAAAGTTTTTAAAAAGTAAATTACGAATTACGAATTAGAAATTACGCTAAAACAACGTAATTCGAAATCCATAATTCGTAATTATTTTGTTTTATTCTTCAGATTTTGTTTCTTCAGTAGCTTCAGTAGCTTCATCTGCAACTGGTGCCTCAACAACAGCAACTTCTTCAGCAGCAACAGCTTCTTCTACAATAGCTGCAACTTCTTCAGCAGCTTCAGCAACTTCAGCTTCTGGAGCATCTTCTCCGTCTTTTTCAGAAGTTCTGTTAGCTAATCCGTCTTTTACAGCGTCTGTAACTAAAGTTAAAATCTTATCAATTGATTTAGAAGCATCATCATTTGCAGGGATAACATAATCTACCTCACGAGGATCAGAGTTAGTATCAACCATTGCGAAAACTGGAATGTTTAATTTTTGTGCTTCTTTTATTGCGATGTGTTCTGCTTTGATATCTACTACAAATAATGCAGCAGGTAATCTAGACATATCAGAAATAGATCCTAAGTTTTTTTCTAACTTAGAGCGTAAACGATCTACTTGAAGTCTTTCTTTTTTAGAAAGCGTCATGAAAGTACCGTCTTTTTTCATTCTATCAATAGTAGCCATTTTTTTAACAGCTTTACGGATAGTAACGAAGTTTGTTAACATACCACCTGGCCATCTTTCAGTGATGTATGGCATGTTGCAAGCTAAAGCTTTTTCTGAAACGATATCTTTTGCTTGTTTTTTGGTAGCTACGAAAAGTATTTTTCTACCAGATGCTGCAATTTTTTTCATAGCTTCTCCAGCTTCTTCAATTTTTGCAGCAGTTTTATATAGATTAATGATGTGAATACCATTACGTTCCATATAAATGTAAGGAGCCATGTTTGGGTCCCATTTACGAGTCATGTGTCCAAAGTGAACACCTGCTTCTAATAATTCTTTAACGTCAATTTTTTTTGCCATTGTGTAATAGTTTACGTTCCGTGATTAGCAATGTTCCTTTCGCTTTTGGCTTTTAGGCTTCATTTAGATGCTAAACTAATTCCCTTTTAATAAGGAATATCGACAACTTTGTTTTTAATTCAATTTTAATTGTAAAAATAGATTTGAAAAAATATTCTGATAAATATCGAATATTAACGTTTCGAGAATTGGAATCTCTTACGCGCTTTTTTCTGACCGAATTTTTTACGTTCTACCATTCTTGGATCTCTTGTTAGTAATCCTTCTGGTTTTAAGATAGCTCTGTTTCCTTCGCCAACTTCACACATTACTCTTGCTAAAGCCATTCTCACAGCTTCTGCTTGTCCTGTTGAACCACCTCCGTATACATTTACTTTTACGTCAAAGTTATTTACATTTTCTGTCATAGACATTGGTTGTAATACTTTGTACTGTAAAGTAGCTGTTGGAAAGTAAGTTGCAAACTCTCTTTTGTTTACGGTAATTTTACCTGTTCCTTCAGTAACATACACACGTGCAACAGCACATTTTCTTCTACCGATTTTGTGAATAACTCCCATTACTTTAAGTCGTTAAGGTTAACGGTTTTTGGTTTTTGAGCAGCATGTTTGTGCTCTGTACCAACATTTACATCTAAATTACGGAAAAGTTGCGCTCCTAATTTGTTTTTAGGCAACATTCCTTTTACAGCTTTTTCCACTAATAATGCAGGATTTTTTTGTTGCATTACTTTAGCAGTCAAGCTTCTTTGTCCTCCTGGATAACCTGTATGACGAATATACGTTTTATCGTCAAGTTTGTTTCCAGTTAGGTTGATTTTGTCTGCGTTGATAACAATTACGTTATCTCCACAATCAACGTGCGGCGAATAACTTGGTTTGTATTTACCTCTTAATAGCATAGCTACTTTTGAAGCAAAACGACCTAAGTTATGACCTTCAGCATCTACAACAATCCACTGCTTATCTGCTGTGGCTTTGTTCACTGAAACTGTCTTGTAGCTTAATGTGTTCACAATAATTTTTTTTAATTAAACATTCCATTCCCAATTACGGGAGTGCAAAAGTACAATTATTTATTATATATGCAAACAGGTTTTCGTTTTTCTTTTAGGTTGAATTATAGATATATACAAAAATGCACCATTTTTCATTCCAGCTGCAATAAAATGGGTCGTTTTACAATCCACTGCAGACTAAGTTTTAATTGATTTGTATAATTAATTTTTGTAGTTTTACATCTAATTTATTTGTAAGATGAAATCAAAAGCTACCTTAAAACAAATTGCCAAAGAATTAGGCGTTTCAGTATCTACCGTATCAAAGGCTTTGAACGATAGTCCAGAAATTAGTGAGCCTACAAAAATAAGAGTTAAAGAGTATGCCAAACTTAAAAAATACAAACCAAATAGTATTGGATTAAACCTTAAAAATCGATCTACTAAAACTATCGGGGTTATTATTCCAAATATCTTGAACTCGTTTTTTGCTAAAGTCTTTAAAGGAATTGAAAAAGTAGCCGATGAAAAAGGATATAAAGTAATTACTTGTATTAGTAATGAGTCTTTAGAAAAAGAAATTGGTGTTATGGAAATGCTTAGCAACGGAACAATAGATGGATTCATTTTATCTATTTCTCAAGAAGCACAAAAACTTCAGCAATTTGATCATTTCAAATCAATTATAAGTGAAGGCACTCCAATTGTCTTTTTTGATAGAATTACCGATGAGGTTAATTGTGATAAAGTGGTTGTAGATGATGTTGATTCTGCAATTAACGCAACGCAACACTTAGTTAAAACAGGATGTAAAAAAATTGCCTTATTTTCTGCAATCAATAATTTGAGTGTTGGCAAACTTCGTGTAGAAGGATACAAAAAAGCACTTGAAGGTGCTGGAATTAAAATTGATGAAAAAATCATAATCTTGTCGGAGACAGAAGAAGATTTTGATATTAAAACCAATGACTTTTTAGACAAAAATAAAGTAGATGCTATTTTTGCTGTGGATGAACATGCTTCAGTTATGGCTATGAAAATGGCCGTAAAAAAAGGATTAAAAATTCCAGAGGAAATTTCTATAATTGGTTTTGCCGATGGAGTTTGGTCTCGACGAATGACCCCAAGTTTGTCCACTGTGAGTCAGCATGGACCAGAAATTGGAGCAGAAGCGACTAAATTACTAATTGAAAGATTGGAAAATAAAGAAGAAAACTACGGTTATAAAACTTCAGTAATTAAAACGGAGTTACGTCAAAGAGATTCTACTAAGAAATTATAATATTTCTCTTTTTATCATCATTCCAAGTGATGTATCCAATAATGGCATTAAAGAAGTAAAATATATACTTAATGGTATTAGCAATATTTAAAATGAGTACGCTTTGTACAATTTTAGATAAGTTATATAATTGCCACATAAACCAGTTATCTGGATACATTCGGCTATTATTAAAAGTTCCACCAAAACTAATTCCTGCCGGAATTGCAATGGCAAAAAACAATTGCCAATCAATTGGTTTGTCACTAAAATTTATAAATCCAATATAATTTAATACAAGTGACAATACCATTCCAAAGAATAGATTTCGATAAAAAATAGCATCTATGCTATTCAGAATTTTGTTCTTTTTCCAAAATCGATAAGCAATATAATTTCCAACAAACGAAATAGGATAGGTAAGAATTGCGGCAGCATTTCCTAAAAGAAAATCAATAGTTCCGCTTAATGCTGTATTTATTGTTCCAATTAAATTTCCAAAATTATTTTTCTTGGTTACCAATCGAGTGGACATCATTGAAAAACCAACATTTAATATAGAAAAAATTCCTAATGGAAAATTATAGGTGCTATTGTTAAAATGAATTGGGATTTCGGTTTTATGATATCCCAAAACAATTGATCCAATTAATACAATTACTAATCCAACAACATCAAGATATTGGCTATTAGTAATAG
The DNA here is from genome assembly GCF_040383245.1 of Flavobacterium sp. Taxonomy (GTDB): domain Bacteria; phylum Bacteroidota; class Bacteroidia; order Flavobacteriales; family Flavobacteriaceae; genus Flavobacterium. The sequence goes on from NZ_JBEIDX010000001.1 coordinate 26,793, forward strand.
CTTTAATCGTTTGTGTTGATTTTTTGGAAAATGTAATTAAAGCCATTTAAAAATATTTCGGCAAATATAGAAATTTTATTATAGGATGATTCTAATGTGCTTCCAACCAGTTTTTACCCACTCCAATCTCCACTTCTAAAGGTACATCTAGTTTAAATGCATTTTCCATTTCGTGTTTAATCATCTGTTGGATTTTCTCCAATTCGCTTTGGTGTACATCAAAAACTAGCTCATCATGAACTTGTAATAACATTTTAGATTTCCAGTTTTCAGAAGTTAATCTATTGTAAATATTGATCATGGCAATCTTAATAATATCAGCAGCCGATCCTTGAATAGGAGCGTTTACAGCATTTCTTTCAGCGCCACTGCGCACCATTTGATTGGCCGAATTGATGTCTTTTAAGTAGCGTCTTCTTCCTAAAACCGTTTGAACATAACCATTTTCTCTAGCAAAATCAACTTGGTTTTGCATGTAAGATTTCAATTTTGGATAGGTTGCATAATAGGCATCTATCAATTCGGCACTTTCTTTTCGAGATAAATTGGTTTGATTGCTTAATCCAAATGCAGAAACCCCGTAAATGATTCCGAAGTTAACCGTTTTGGCATTGCTTCGTTGTTCTTTGGTAACCTCTTCCAAAGGCACATTAAACACTTTGGCAGCGGTGCTTCGGTGAATGTCTTCGTTGTTTTGGAACGCCTTAATCATGTTTTCTTCACCCGATAATGCAGCAATAATGCGCAATTCAATTTGAGAATAATCGGCAGAAACCAAAGAATAGTTTTCATCTCTTGCAATAAAAGCCTTACGAATTAAGCGTCCGCGTTCGGTTCGAATTGGAATATTTTGCAAGTTCGGATTGTTAGAACTCAATCTTCCTGTTGCGGCAACTGTTTGCATGTAATCGGTATGCACACGGCCGGTTTTGGTATCTACTTGATTTGGTAAAGCATCAATATAGGTGCTTTGTAATTTTACCATTTGACGCCATTCCAATATGTCTTTTACAATTGGATTGTCATTTGCTAAATAAGATAATATTTCTTCTCCGGTAGCATATTGCCCCGTTTTGGTTTTCTTTTGTTTGGTTCCGCCAATTTTTAACTTGTCAAATAAGATGTCTCCCAATTGCTTAGGAGAAGCCAAGTTGAATTTTTCTCCAGCGGTTTCATAGATTTTTTGTTCTAAAGCATTGCTTTCTGCGGCCATCTCAACCGACATTGATTTTAAGAACGGAACATCCAAGTTGATTCCTTCCAATTCCATAGCGGCAAGTACAGGTATTAGCGGAATCTCAATTTCATCAAATAATTTTTTTGTTTCTGCCTTGTCTAAAATCGGACTGAAGTTTTGTTTCAGCTGCAAAGTAATATCAGCATCCTCGGCAGCATATTCCTTTATTTCTTCCAAAGAAACATCGCGCATAGATTTTTGATTTTTACCCTTTTTGCCAATTAAATCTTCAATAGATTTAGGGGAATATTTCAAATAGGTTTCCGATAACACATCCATATTATGACGCATGTCGGGATTAATTAAATAATGCGCAATCATGGTGTCAAATAATTTTCCTTTGATTTGGACTCCATAATTTGACAATATTTTCAAATCATATTTTATGTTCTGACCTATTTTTTCAATGTTTTCATTTTCAAAAAATGGCTTGAATTTATCAACTAATTGCTGTGCTTCTGATCTGTTTTCTGGAAACGGAACATAAAAAGCTTTTCCTTTTTCATAAGAAAAAGACATTCCTACTAACTCTGCATTTAAGGAATCAATTCCGGTTGTTTCGGTGTCAAAACAAACAGACGTTTGCAACAGCAAATTTTGCAATAATAACTTTACCGGTAAGTCACCTTGCACTGTTTGATAGAAGTGTTCGGTAGTTTCTAATGTAGCATAATTCGAATGTGCAACCAATCCGCCATCGCCATCTTCATCAGAAAACCCAAATAAATCAAATTGATCTTCATGCGATCTTTTTACTGGCGCTTTTCTTGGGGCTGCTTCATTGGTTTGCGACGTCGTTTCATTGGTTTCAATTTCATCGTATTCTTTTCCAGTGCCAAAAAATTTATCAAACTGCGCTTTCATTTGACGGAACTCTAATTCTTGAAAAAGAGCATCTGTTTTTTCTACATCTGGTTTTGACAATTCATAGTCGGGCGCATTAAAAGTAACCGGACAATCCAATAAAATACGAGCAAGTTTTTTTGATAATATTCCAAGTTCTTTATTGTTTTCAATTTTGTCTTTAAGAGCCCCTTTTAGTTTATCTGTGTTTTCTAAAAGGTTTTCCATGGTGCCAAATTCCTTCAATAGTTTTTTGGCTGTTACTTCACCAACACCAGGAAACCCCGGAATATTATCGGCAGAATCACCCATCATTCCAAGAAAGTCAATTACTTGTTCGGGTCTTTCAATTTCAAATTTGGCTAAGACTTCAGGAATTCCCCATATTTCAATGTCGTTACCCATTCTTGCTGGTTTATACATAAAAATATTTTCGGAAACTAATTGCGCAAAATCTTTATCGGGTGTAACCATAAAGACTTTGAAATTTTCTTTTTCGGCTTGTTTCGCTATCGTTCCAATTAAGTCATCGGCTTCAAATCCTGGCTTTTCAATAATGGGAATGTGCATGGCACGAAGCAATTCTTGAATGTAGGGCACTGCAATTTTTATAGCTTCTGGTGTTTCGTCTCTGTGTGCTTTATATTCTTGATACATTTCAAAACGGTAATCGCTACCGCCTTTATCAAAAGCTACCGCTAAATGATCGGGTTTTTCTCGTTTTATAACATCCATTAAAGCATTCATAAATCCCATAATGGCAGAAGTGTCCATTCCTTTCGAATTGATTCTTGGGTTTTTTATAAAAGCAAAATAACCGCGAAAAATTAATGCGTAAGCATCAAGTAAATAAAGTCGTTTTTGAGACATTTTTTGTAATTAAAAAGTAAATGAAATTCCAATTTTGTTGGAATTGTAAATGAAATTTGTGCTTCGGTAACAAAAATAGTTTTTAATAAATAAATATAATAATAAAGATTAACTAAAATTTATGTTTTGTACGAATAATCATTTCTACTTTTGCTAAAATTTTTTTTATGATTTTTCGTTTGCTACTCTTTTTATCGATGGTTCTAATATTAGAACTTTATGTTTTTCAAGCTGTGAAAACATATACCAAAGTAAAATGGGTATTATGGAGTTATATAATTATATCTGTAGGAGCAATTTTATTTATTGGCTACCAGTTTTCTAAATTTGATCGTAGTGTTGGGCAAACCCAAATGTCTATGATTACATTAGGGCTATTGTTGCTAGTAGTATTGCCTAAAATTGTAATTACTTTGATATTGTTTACAGAAGATATTTACAGAGTTTTTTACGGATTAATAAATCGGTTTTCGAGTACTTCTAACACTACTGCTTTTTTACCCGATAGACGAAAATTTGTGAGTCAGGTTGCTCTAGGTATAGCTGCTATTCCGTTTACATCTTTAATTTACGGAATGACTTTTGGAAAATACAACTATAAGGTGATTACCCAACAAATATTTTTTCCAGATCTACCAGATGAATTTGACGGGTTTAAAATCACTCAAATTTCTGATGTACATAGCGGTAGTTTTGATAATCCCGAAAAAATCAATTATGCAATTGACTTAATAAATGAGCAAGCTTCCGATATGATTTTGTTTACAGGAGATATTGTGAATACACACGCTAAAGAAATGCTTCCATGGATAACTACTTTTAATAAAATTCGACCACATAAATATGGTAAATTTTCTGTTTTAGGAAATCATGATTATGGCGAATATGTAGATTGGAAATCGGAAAAAGACAAAGAAGCCAACTTTCATGCTATTAAAGAGCTTTATGGTAAAATTGGTTTTGATTTAATGCTAAATGAACACACTTTCATTACAAAAGGTAATAGTAAAATAGCTGTTGTTGGTGTTGAAAATTGGGGAAGACACTTCAAGAAAGCAGGTGATTTAAATAAAGCTTCGGAAGGATTATCAAAAGATGATTTTAAAATATTAATGAGTCACGACCCAAGCCATTGGGATGCAGAGGTGAATACTCATACAAAAGATTTTCATTTAACGCTTTCGGGCCATACGCACGGATTACAATTCGGAATTGAAATTCCGGGATTTTTAAAATGGAGTCCAGCACAATATGTTTACGAACAATGGGCTGGTTTGTATGAAAAATCTGGCAAATATATCTATGTAAATCGGGGATTTGGTTACCATGCTTACCCGGGTAGGGTAGGAATTATGCCAGAAATCACTGTAATTGAACTAAAAAAAGGTTAAAATTTAGTATAATTATTTAAAAATGCTACATTTGTACTATAATATTTCTTTTTTTAGCTAAAGAAAATAAAATATTTTGGTTTTATGTCAAAATTTGGAGAACTTATAAATGCTCAAGTTCCAGTGTTAATTGATTTTTACACCGAGTGGAATGAATCTTCTATTTCGATGCATCCTGTTATCAGAGATGTTGCGGCAGCCCTTGGAGATAAAGCAAAAGTAATTAAAATTGATGTGGATAAAAATCAAGAATTGGCCGAAGCACTTCGCATTAAAGGACTACCAACTTTAATGATTTATAAGTCAGGTCAAATGATTTGGCGTCAATCAGGCGAGTTAGATGCCAACACCATTATTGGTTTGGTGCAAGAACAAGTTTAGTTCAATACTTCGCAACTATATCCTCTATTCTTTATGAATTCTAGAGTTCTTGGTAATACAAATTCCAAGTTCTTAAATCCTTTTATACTGTCGTGAAAAACGATAATGCTTCCGCTACTTATATTTTTTAGCACATTTTCTAAACATTCTTGAGGAGAAATGGTTTGGTCATAATCGGCACTAAGTACATCCCACATAATTATTTTATAGCCATTCTTTCTTAAGAAATTAGCTTGTGAAGACTTTATTTTGCCGAACGGTGGCCGAAATAAGTTGCATTTTCTAGTATCAATTTTATTTAATTCGGTTTCAAATAATATTGCGTTTTCAATATAGGTTTGCGTATTGGTTTTCCAGCCGTTTAAATGATTAAAGGTGTGATTTCCTATGGCATGTCCCTTTTGAATAATCTCTTTATAAATTTCAGGATATTTTATCAAATTGTCACCTATGCAGAAGAAAGTTGCTTTGGCCTCGTACTTTTGCAATTCGGTAAGTGTCCAATTAGTAATTTCTGGAGTTGGCCCATCATCAAAAGTTAAGTAGACTTTGTTTTCGGCATTAGGGATAGCCCAAATGTAGTTTGAGAATATCTTTTTTATTAACCAATGGGTTTTGATCCAGCGTAACTTCATATTTCAAAAATAAATAAAAAAAATGCCAATAATAAAATTACTGGCATTTAATTAATTCTATGTTTATTTACTCGTTTTCTCTTTGAAATCTAGAAAAACGTCCATTACTGGCATTAAATTCGCCTTTGCTTTTATTGTAAAGTTCGATGTCTCCATGCTCTTTAATAACTTGTAATAAACTTCTATAACGCTCAATTGCTCTTACAATATCTTCGGCCATAAAGCTTTGATCAGCAAAAGTGAATGTGCTGTAATACAATAGTTCTTCTTTGTATTTATTCATCAATTTTCCAACTAATTCTCTTGCTTTTTCTTTTTGACCAATTTCATAATAACCAGATACAAATGGCTCTAAAGTAAGGTAATAACCATAATAATCAACAGGAGTTTTTGTAACTGCAAGGTCAATTATTTTTTTGGCTTTGGCCAATTTGCCTTCGGCAATTAATTGCTTTGTTAGTCGAGAAAGGTTAGTTCTGTAGGAAATAGCATTTCTTCTAGTTTCTGGGTCATGGTATATTTTAGTACTTTCACCGTTACCCCAAAACCAACGCATTGCCAATTGATACATTTTATCCGTGTCTAATCTTCCCATATCTGGATAATCGTCTTCGTTTACTGGAGTTTTTATTGGAACTAATTTATAAACCATTCCATCCATTTGAAGGTAATCCTTCATCCATAAATAGTCGTCATCACCAAAGCTTCCTGGACTAAAATATATTGGACGCTTCCATTTGTTGTTGTTTAATATATCCAACATGATCAATCGATTTTTGTATAAAGCGCCGCCTTTAATATCAATATCAATAAATGGAACAATAGAATCATTTAATGCCGGATTTACAATTTTATTTGCAATTACATTCTTTTTGTCAACTTGAAAACGCACCTTATTAGTAGGGAAGAAATGCAAACGGTGACCGCTTTCCATTTCTACTTGAGATAAAGTGTCTTCTCTTTTTCCAAATTCAATGAAATCTTTTAAATCCCATCTGCTATCTACTTTTTTATTGAAAATAATGACATCTCTATTATCTGCAACATATTGTTGGTGGTTAAATGAAATTGGCAACCCATCTGATTTGTATGTTTTCATTTTCATTTGATCGATATACCAATCGGTCATTAACAAACTAGTACATACAATTTTCACATCGGTTCTATAACCTTCAATTTCTTGCGCATACCAAAGCGGGAAGGTATCGTTATCTCCAATGGTAAATAGTATTCCGTTTTGATCACAAGAATCCAGATAATTTTTAGCCATAGCAATAGCAGTATATTTTCCTGAACGATCGTGGTCATCCCAGTTTTGAGTAGCCATTAATATTGGAGCAACTAGTAAAGTTGCAGCAATAACTACTGGCCCTACCAATTTAGAGGCAACTTTCTCTTTAATCATTTCGTAGATGGCATACACACCAAATCCTACCCACATAGCAAATACATAAAACGAACCTACTAAAGCATAATCTCTTTCACGTGGTTCAAACGGACGCTCGTTTAAGTATATTTTTAATGCCAATCCAGTAAATAAGAATAATACTAAAAGAACATAAAAGCTTTTTAGGTCTCTTTGTGCATGATACATTAAACCTAATAGACCTATGAAAAATGGAATAAAATAATAAAAGTTTCTTCCTTTATTATTTAATACATCTGGGCTAATGTGTTCTTGCGATCCTAAATGTACCTCGTCAATATATTTTATTCCACTCATCCAATTTCCGTCAAGATTGTCGTATCTTCCTTGGTTGTCATTTTGTCTTCCAACAAAATTCCAAAGTAAATAGCGACCATACATATAACCAAATTGGTATTCGATCATGAAACTTAAATTAGATAAAGCAGAAGGTTTTTCAACATCTAAATAATCACCATAAGCTTTTAAGAAAGAAACATACCCTTCGTTATCTATTTTGTGCGAAGCATAAGCTTGACGAAATTCGGCTACAATATCAATTAGTTCTTTTTCTTCTGAATAATCCTCTTTAATTGTAAATTTTGGAACTCCAGTAAAGTTGATGTACCCTTGAATATTTTCGGTACTCCATAACCTTGGTAATAAAGCTTTATGCGCATCATCGGTATTTTGTTCGGCATTTTTGTAATTGTTTACAATTTCATATTTACCTGATTCATAATTTCTTTCATAGTTAGGCGCTTTATCTATATAAGGATTGTTTGGATCTAACCCTGCAAATGCATCAGTATATTGTGGGCCATAAAACAATGGATTCACACCATATTGCTCTCTATTGTAATACGCTAAAACCTCAGCAGCATCGGATGGCTTGTTTTCATTAATAGGGGTGTTGGCATTGGCGCGAACAGGCAACATGATCCAAGTTGAGAATCCTATTAATACAAATAAGATACATAATAAAATCGTATTGGAAGTTGGATGAATGTTAGCGCGCGTGTATTTTAATCCGAAATAGAAAAAAGCAACAATTAGTAGTATTGCGCTAATGGTCCCCGAGTTAAAAGGCAAGCCCATATTGTTTACCATAAATATTTCGATTTTTCCGAAGAAAGCCAAAGAATAAGGTAATAAGAGTTTGAATATAAAAAGTAAAACCGCAACTATAATCACATTTGCCAAAATGAAATTGGTAATTGTAATTTTCTTGTAGTTCTTAAAGAAATATAAAAATCCAATAGAAGGAATAGTTAAAAGTGCCATAAAGTGGACTCCAAATGATAATCCGACAACTAAGCTAATTAACAGCAGCCATTTGTTTCCTTTTGGCTCGTGCATTTCTTGTTCCCAACGCAATCCCAACCATAATAGCAATGCAATTAACAACATGGCCATGGCATATACTTCGGCCTCTACGGCATTAAACCAAAAGCTATCCGAAAAGGTAAAGGTTAACGCTCCAACAAAAGAACTTCCTAAAATAGCGATGCTATTGTCTTTATTTATTTCAGTGTAGGAAGAAACTATTTTCTTTAATAAAATAGTAGAAGACCAAAAAAGAAACAAAATGGTGAATGCACTCGAAATAACCGACATCATATTAACCATTAATGCTACAGATTCTTTGCTCATTGCAAACATAGCAAAAAAGGCACCAAGCATTTGAAACAAAGGCGCTCCAGGAGGGTGTCCTACTTCAAGTTTGGCAGCGGTTGCAATATATTCTCCACAATCCCAAAAACTCATGGTAGGTTCTACCGTTAAGGAATAGGTGATTAATGCAATAGCAAAAGCAGCCCAACCGGTAATGTTATTCCACTTTTTAAAGTTAAATGTTGTCATATAATAGGTCTTCTAAATTTACCTGCAAAGAAACTATTTTTTTATGTAAACTAGCATGGGTTAACATAATTTTCTAATTTATTCTTACTTATAAATTTGATTATTACCTACATAAAGAAAGTAATGAAATAAATGTCCTTTTTTTCAATAATATTTAAGTAAATATTTGCTTTAAATGAAATTTATATTAAATTTGCACCCGCAATAGCGCTTATTGGTCTATGGTGTAATGGTAACACAACTGTTTTTGGTGCAGTCTTTCTAGGTTCGAGTCCTAGTAGACCAACAGAAAAACTCCTCAAGAAATTGAGGAGTTTTTTGTTTTTATAAATTACACATTATAAAAAAACCCTCAAGTAGAGGGCTTTTTTATTGTAGAAAAATCTAATTAGATTTTAAAAGTAACTACTGGTCGTTTAGCGTGGTTTACTAAGTCTTCGCTGATGCTTCCGTTAAAGAAGTGAGAAAGACCTTTTCTTCCGTGCGTGCTCATTCCGATAAGATCGGCATTAATGCTGTTAGCAAAATTTAAAATTCCTTTTTCAACATTAGATTCGTTATAGATATGAGTAACTACTTTTTTTACATTGAATCCCTTTAAGAAATTATCCATTGTTTCTTGTGCCACTCCTGTTGATTTAAAATCATTCGGAGTGTTAACAGTTACTAAGTGTAAAGTTGCATCAAATTTATTAGCAAAATTTACTACTTTACTAAATGGCGCTTTTATTTCATCAGAAAAATCAGAAGCAAAAACAAAATCATTCACTTGAAAATTATCTTCCTTTTGTTTAATTATTAATACAGGCACTTCTGAGTTGCGCACCACTTTTTCGGCATTAGAACCGATAAACATTTCTTTATAGCCACTAGCTCCATGAGAACCCATAACTATAAGATCAACATCGTTTTTTTGACTTATTTTTAAAATTCCGTCAAATGCCATTTCAAATTGAATGATTTCAGAAACTTTGATTCCGTCTAAAAAATCAGAATCCATTAATTCTTCTAATTTATTGATGGCAGCATTTTTGAAAAACATAATTTCCGGAATGTCACTACCAGAGCCTATTGCATCACTTCCTTGTGAAGGTAGTTCTAACATGTGTAATAATATGATTTCTCCATTATTTTTTTTGGCAATTTGAGCGGCCACTTTTAAGGCATATTCAGCGTTTTTTGAAAAGTCGGTAGGAATTAGAATTTTTTTCATGATTGTAGATTTATTATTATTATCATTTTATATACCAAATATTACATTAAAGGTACAAAAAAATATAAAAGCCTTTGATTTAATTATAAAATATTTTTCTATATTTGCACCGTTATTAAACAATAATGGTATAATGAGGGAAGCACTGCTTCCCTCTTTTTATAAATATTATGACATTTAAAGAGCAGGTAGAACAACAATTAAATAACAGTTTGTTAGAAAAGCCCAGTCTTTTTTTGATAGACATTTCAATTTCAGATAGTTATAAAATTGTTGTAACTTTGGACGGTGATAACGGAGTAACGCTGCAGGATTGCATTGATGTAACAAGAGCTATAGAAAGCAATTTAGACAGAGAAGCTCAAGATTATTCATTAGAAGTAGCCTCGGTTGGCGTGGGATCACCATTAAAGTTGGTTAGACAATACATAAAAAATATTGGAAGAACTTTAATAGTTAAAACAAATGAGGCCACTATTGAAGCAGCACTTACCGCTGCAGACGATACCAAAATAGTGCTTTCATGGGAAGCTAGAGAACCAAAAAAAATAGGAAAAGGAAAAGAAACGGTTTTAAAAAACCAAGAAATACCATATAACGAAATAAAACAAGCAGTTGTTACAGTAAATTTTAATTAATAGAATAGATGGAGAATATTGCATTAATCGACTCGTTCTCAGAGTTTAAAGATGATAAACTTATTGACAGAGTTACGCTTATGGCGATCTTAGAAGATGTTTTTAGAAACGCTTTAAAAAAGAAGTATGGTTCTGATGACAATTTTGATATTATCATAAATCCCGATAAAGGAGATATGGAAATTTGGAGAAGAAGAGTTATCGTTGCCGACGAAGATTTAGATTTAGAAAATGAGGAAATTACCTTAACTGAAGCCAGAAAAATTGAAGCCGATTTTGAAATTGGTGAAGAAGTTTCTGAAGAAGTGAAATTAATAGACTTAGGAAGAAGAGCTATTTTGGCTTTACGCCAAAATCTTATTTCTAAGATACATGAGCATGACAACAACAATCTTTATAAGCAATTTAAAGATATTATTGGCGAGATATATACTGCCGAAGTTCATCATGTGCGTCCAAGAGTAGTCATTTTGATTGATGATGAAGGGAACGAAATTGTATTGCCAAAAGAAAAACAAATTCCTTCTGACTTCTTCCGTAAAGGAGATAATGTAAAAGGTATTATTGAAAGCGTAGAACTAAAAGGAAATAAACCTCAAATAATTATGTCTAGAACTGCCGAAGTTTTCTTAGAAAAATTATTTGAACAAGAAATTCCAGAAGTTTTTGACGGTTTAATTATGATTAAAAAAGTAGTAAGAATTCCTGGTGAAAAAGCAAAAGTAGCTGTTGATTCTTATGATGATAGAATTGATCCAGTTGGAGCATGTGTTGGTATGAAAGGGTCTCGTATTCATGGAATTGTTCGTGAATTAGGAAACGAAAATATTGATGTAATCAACTATACCACTAACCCAACCTTATTAATTTCTAGAGCTTTGAGTCCTGCAAAAGTATCTTCTGTTAAAATTAACGAAGAAACAAAGCATGCCGAAGTGTTTTTAAAATTGGAAGAAGTTTCTAAAGCAATTGGTCGTGGAGGTCAAAATATTAAATTGGCTGGTCAATTAACAGGATACGAATTAGATGTAATTAGAGAAGGAAGCACCGTAGAAGATGACGATGTTGAATTAACAGAATTCTCGGATGAAATTGATGGTTGGATCATTGATGAATTTGCAAAAATTGGTTTGGATACTGCAAGAAGTATTTTGAAACAAGATGTTGCCGATTTAGCAAGAAGAACTGATCTAGAAGAAGAAACTATTCAAGAAGTAATGCGCATATTGAAAGAGGAGTTTGAAGACTAATTTTTCACCAATATAAATAAGAATTTACAAAAGATTTTATGTCTGAAGAAAGAAATATTAGAATAAACAAAGTTTTAAGGGAGTTAAACATTTCCTTAGATAGAGCTGTCGATTATCTTAAGGATAAGGGTATCGCTATTGACGCCAATCCAAATGCTAAGATTTCCAGCAATGAATTTGATATTCTTCAAAATCAATTTGCCGGAGATAAAGGCAATAAAGAGGCTTCTAAAGGAATTAGCGAAGAAATTAAGAAGGAAAAGGAAGCACTTCGTGTAGAAAGAGAAAAAGAAATAGAAGACAAAAGAAAGCTAGATGAAGCCCGTCAACAAGCAGAGCTAATAAAAGCTAAAACTGTAGTTGCAGGTCCTAAGCAAATAGGCAAAATTGATTTAAATCAAAAAGCAGCTGCTGCTTCAAAATCAGAATCAGACAAAAAACCTGCTACTAAAAAAGCAGAAACAGTAAGTGAAAAAAAGACTGTCAAAGCAGAAGTTATTACTCCAGTAAATGAAGTAATAGAGAGTACATCAGAAGTAATCGATGAAACACATGCTACACAATATCAAAATCTTACTGGTCCAGTATTAACAGGTCAAAAAATTGATTTAGCTCAATTTAATAAACCTAAGAAAAAAGAGGAAACTCCAAAAATTAATAGTGGAAGCAAGTTAGATACAAATAAAAATAAGCGTAAAAGAATTCCGCCAAAACCAGGTGAAGCTCGTCCTGTAAATCCTGGAGCTCCAGGTGGAGCAAATAGACCAGCTGGCCCAGCAGGAAACAAATTTACTGCAAATAAACCTGGTGGTGGAGGTTTCCAAAAAGGAAATAGACCTGCAATTGTTCAAAAAGTTGAGCCTACCGAAGAAGAGGTTAAAAACCAAATTAAAGAAACACTAGAAAGACTGCAAGGAAAAGGAAATAAATCTAAAGCAGCCAAGTACAGAAGAGATAAAAGAGACACCCACCGTCAGCGTACGGATGAGGAGCAAAGAGCTATTGAAGAAGGAAGTAAAACTATTAAAGTTACTGAATTTGTTACTGTAGGTGAGGTAGCGTCTATGATGGATGTGCCAATTACTAAAGTAATTGGAGCTTGTATGTCTCTAGGAATCATGGTTACCATGAATCAACGATTGGACGCTGAAACACTTTCAATTGTTGCAGATGAGTTTGGTTATGAAGTTGAATTCATTACTACCGATATTGAAGAAGCAATAGAAGTTGTAGAAGATAGAGAAGAAGACTTAGTAACTCGTGCTCCAATTGTTACCGTTATGGGTCATGTTGACCACGGTAAAACCTCTTTATTGGATTACATCCGTAAAGAAAATGTAATTGCAGGAGAATCTGGAGGAATTACACAACATATAGGTGCTTATGCAGTACAATTAGACAACGGACAAAAAATCACATTCCTTGATACACCAGGTCACGAAGCGTTTACCGCAATGCGTGCTCGTGGTGCTCAAGTTACAGATATTGCTATTATTGTGGCTGCTGCCGATGATGACATCATGCCTCAAACTAAAGAAGCCATTGCTCACGCTCAAGCGGCAGGAGTTCCAATGATTTTTGCTATTAACAAAATTGATAAACCAGCAGCTAATCCAGAAAAAATTAAAGAACAATTAGCAGGTATGAATTTACTTGTTGAAGATTGGGGTGGAAAATACCAATCTCAAGATATTTCTGCAAAAGTTGGTACTGGGATAAAAGAACTTCTAGAAAAAGTATTATTAGAAGCGGAGTTATTAGAATTAAAAGCCAATCCAAATAAGCCTGCTGTAGGAACTGTTGTTGAAGCACAGTTAGATAAAGGTAGAGGATATGTTTCAACTATTTTAGTACAAGCGGGTACTTTAAAGGTAGGAGATTATGTATTAGCCGGTAAAAATCATGGTAAGGTTAAAGCCATGCATGATGAAAGAGGAAATAATATTTTAGTTGCAGGTCCAGCAACACCTATATCTATATTAGGTCTTGATGGCGCGCCAACTGCAGGAGATAAATTTAATGTTTTTGAAGAAGAAAGAGAAGCAAAACAAATTGCTGCTAAACGTACACAATTAATGCGTGAACAATCTGTTCGTACACAAAAACACATTACACTTGCCGAAATTGGTCGTCGTATTGCTTTAGGACAATTTAAAGAATTGAATATTATCCTTAAAGGAGATGTTGATGGATCTGTTGAAGCATTATCTGATTCCTTCTTGAAATTATCTACCGAAGAAATTCAAATCAATATTATTCATAAAGGAGTTGGAGCAATTACAGAAACTGATGTTATGTTGGCTTCTGCATCCGATGCGATTATTATCGGATTTAATGTGCGTCCTGCTGGAAATGCAAGACAACTTGCTGATAAAGAAGAAATCGACATCCGTAATTACTCGATCATCTACGATGCAATTGATGACTTGAAAGACGCAATGGAAGGCATGTTATCGCCAGTAATGAAAGAAGAAATCACAGGTACAGCCGAAATTAGAGAAATTTTCAAAATCTCGAAAGTGGGAACTATTGCTGGATGTATGGTTACTGATGGTAAAATATTTAGAAACTCTAGAATTCGAATCATCCGCGAAGGAGTTGTTGTTTTCACCGGTGAGCTTACTGCATTAAAACGATTTAAAGACGATGTAAAAGAAGTTGCAAAAGGTTACGATTGCGGTATTCAAATTAAAAATTACAACGACATCGAACAGTTGGATATTATCGAAGCTTTCCAAGAAGTAGAAGTGAAGAAAAAACTGAAATAGTTATAAGTTTAAAGCATAAAAAATCCCGAGTAATCGGGATTTTTTTGTTATTTATTTGGCTTAATTATTATTGCACTAGGGTATTTTTTCTTAATTAGATTCAAATTTCGTTCGGCTTCAATTCTTGATTTAAAATTACCAATCCATACTTTATATATCGGAGTGCTAAAAACAATAGTGGCATCGTAATCTTTATTGTCCTTTTTAAACTGAATCAAGATTTTTTTCGACTCTTCACTCGAGCCATTAAAAATTTGAATTTTAAATGGACTATTAATTGTAATTGAGGAATTTACTTTTCTTTTTTCCGATATTAATTGTTCAATTTTTGGATCTTGCGTTACCGTAATTTCTTGAGCAATTAATGTGTTAAAATTTATAAATATTAGAAAAATATAAACGCACTTTGAACTGCTAATTTTTGTTATAAAACTCATAATTAATTGATTTTAATGCAAATGTAAAACTTCTCAAAAGAAATAAAACTCTTTTATTATTTAGAATTAGTATAAATTATAAATTAAGATATTTTTGGGTTTTGAGAATAGTTCATATATTGTATTTTTGCTCAAGTTTTTAAATAAGTGAATTGGGTTTTAAATTAAAAAAAAATCAATCACAATTTAGTCGATAATCATTTTATAATATGAAAAAAGTGGGTAACCATAATTCGATTTCCAGAATTTATTCATTTGGGTTAGCGGTATTGCTAACAATCTCCTTGTCAACATTCGCGCAAACAGCACCACCTGCAGCTGCTACACCAGCAGCTCCTGCAGCAGATGCTACTGCAATGAAAGCTGATGCAGCTCCTGCCGCAGGAGGAGCAGATGCAGTAAAAGGAAAAGAATTATTCAACACAAATTGTGCAGCATGTCACAATTTAGACAAGGCTATGACAGGTCCAGCTCTTAGAGGAGTTTCTGCTCGTCATAAAAAAGAATGGCTTTATAGTTGGATAAAAAATAGCTCTGCCTTAATTAAATCTGGTGATGCAGCTGCAGTTAAACTTTGGGAGCAATATAAGCCTTCTGTGATGACTGCTTTTCCTCAATTATCAAATACCGATATTGATAATATCATAGCCTATACTGATGAGGTTAAAGCAGAAGTTCCTGCCGCATCAGCAACTGCTCCTGGCGCAACTACTGCAAACGATAGCGGAATTTCAAATGATATTATTCTTGGCGCGCTATCCTTAGTAATGTTAATGTTGGTGATTATGTTGTTCTTAGTTAACAATGTGTTAACTAAAATAGCAAAAGCTAACGGAATTGAAGTAGCGAAAAAAGAAGCAACTTTACCTATTTGGAAAGCTTTTGCTAAAAATCAATTTTTAATGGTTGTTTCTGCAATTGTATTCTTATTAGCAAGTGCTTATTTCATGTATGGATTCTTCATGCAAGTTGGTGTTGACCAAGATTATGCGCCAATTCAACCAATTCATTATTCACACCGAATTCACGCTGGAAATAATAAAATTGATTGTAAATATTGCCACTCATCAGCTAGAGTAAGTAAAAATGCTGGAATTCCTTCATTAAATGTATGTATGAATTGTCATAAAAACATTTCAGAAGTTTCTGACACTACTTCAACTGTTGATGGACACACTAAAGCATTTTATGATAATGAAATCAAAAAATTATATGCTGCAGTGGGTTGGGATGGAACTAAATACACTGGTAAAACACAACCAGTTAAATGGGTAAGAATTCATAATTTACCAGACTTTGCTTATTTCAATCACTCACAACACGTAACTGTTGCTGGTATTGAATGTCAAAAATGTCACGGACCAGTTCAAACTTACGAAGTACAAAAACAATTTGCTCCATTAACAATGGGATGGTGTATTGATTGCCACCGTCAAACCGAAGTTAAAATGGAAGGAAATGCTTACTATGATAAAATTCACAAAGAACTTTCTAAAAAATATGGTGTAGACAAATTGACTGCAGCACAAATGGGAGGTTTAGAATGTGGTAAGTGTCACTATTAATCAAATTATTAAGATCTAATATATATATATACGATGTCATCTAACAAAAAATACTGGAAAAGTGTTGAGGAACTAAACGAAAATAGTTCTATTGTTGAGACGCTAAGAAATAATGAATTTATTGAAGAAATTCCAACTTCAGATTTTCTTTCAGATAAAGATTCATTAGCTTCTTCATCAACTACTCGTCGTGATTTCTTAAAGTACGTTGGTTTTACCACAGCTGCTGCTTCGCTAGCTGCTTGTGAAGGACCAGTTCACAAATCAATTCCTTATGTGGTTCAGCCAGATACAATCATTCCTGGTGTTGCAGATTTTTATGCAACTACTATGTTTGATGGTTTTGATTTTGCAAACCTTTTAGTAAAAACAAGAGAAGGTCGTCCAATTAAAATTGAAAACAACACTATTGAAGGATCTAAGTTTGCTGCCAATGCAAGAGTTCACGCTTCTGTATTGTCATTATATGATAGCATGCGACTTAAATCTCCTAAAATGGATGCTAAATCTGCTACATGGAGCGAAGTAAACGCTGCTGTTAAAGCAAGTTTAGCAGATGCTAAAAGTAAAGGTAAACAAGTTGTATTGTTAACGAATACTCTAGCAAGTCCATCTTCTGAAAGATTAATTGCAGATTTCATTGCAAAAAATCCAACAGCGAAACACGTTGTTTATGATGCAGTTTCAGAATCTGCTGCTTTAGATGCTTTCGAAACTGTTTATGGTGAAAGAGCACTTGCAGATTATGATTTCTCAAAAGCAAATACTATAGTTGCACTTGATGCAGATTTCTTAGGAGATTGGCAAGGTGGAAGCTATGACGCTGGTTATGCAAAAGGTAGAGTGCCTCAAGCAGGTAAGATGTCTAAGCATTTTCAATTTGAAGCAAACATGACACTTTCGGGTGCTGCTGCAGATAAAAGAGTGCCAATGTCTGTTGCAAATCAAAAACTAGCATTAGTTAAAATATATAATGTAATTACTGGATCTTCAGTAGCTACAGGTAAAATAGAAAATGAAGCGGAAGTTGTTAAAGCTGCCAATCAGTTGAAAGCTGCTGGAAGCAAAGGACTTTTAGTTTCTGGAATTCAAGATAAAAACGCTCAGTTATTAGTTTTAGCAATTAATCAAGTTATTAAAAGCGAAGCATTAGCAACAGCTGGAGCAAGATTAATTCGTAAAGGATCTAATGAGAAAGTTGCGCAATTAATTGCTGATATGAATGCGGGTTCAGTTCACACATTAATTATGAGTGGTGTAAATCCGGTATATACTTTAGCAAACAGCAGCGCTTTTGTAGCGGGTCTTAAAAAAGTAAAAACATCAGTTGCCTTTTCTCTAAAAGAAGATGAAACTGCAGAAGTAGTTAATATAGCTGCTGCTGCTCCTCATTATTTAGAGTCTTGGAATGACCATACGTTAACTAAAGGGACTTTCTCTTTGGTTCAACCTACAATCAGACCTTTATTCAATACCAAACAATTTCAAGAAGCTTTAATGTATTGGAATGGAGTTGCGGGTACTTATTATGATTATGTAAAAGCTACTGCTGCTTCTTATATTGCGGGAAGTACTTGGAATAAAGTGTTACACGATGGATTAGTTGTTTCTGGAGCTACTGCAATTGCAGGTGGTACTGCTGATTATAGTGGTGCAGCTGCTGCTTTAGCAAAAGCGACTCCTTCTAAAGATTTTGAATTAGTATTGTATACTAAAACAGGTTTAGGAGATGGACAACAAGCTAACAATCCATGGTTACAAGAGTTTCCAGATCCAATTACAAGAGTATCTTGGGATAATTATGTTACTGTTTCTCAAGCAGACGCAACTAAATTAGAATTAGAAAACAAAATTGTTGCAAATGGTGGTCTTAACGGAAGTTATGCTACATTAACAGTTAATGGAGTTAAACTTGAAAACGTACCAGTAATTGTTCAACCAGGACAAGCAAAAGGGACTTTAGGTTTAGCGCTTGGATATGGTAAAAAAGCTTCATTAAAAGAAGAAATGCAAGTGGGTGTAAATGCGTACTTGTTATACAATAACTTTAATAATGTTCAATCGGCTACACTTACTAAAGGAAGTGGAGAGCATGAGTTTGCTTGTGTTCAATCACAAAAAACTTTAATGGGTAGAGGAGACATCGTTAGAGAAACTACACTTGAAATTTTCAACACTAAAGATGCTAAAGAATGGAATCCAGTTCCTATGGTTTCTTTAGATCACAAAGAAGTAGAAGCTACTAAAGTAGATTTATGGGAATCATTTGATCGTTCAATCGGACATCACTTTAACTTGTCTATCGATTTAAATGCTTGTACAGGTTGTGGAGCTTGCGTTATTGCTTGTCATGCTGAAAACAATGTTCCAGTAGTTGGTAAATCAGAGGTAAGAAGAAGTCGTGATATGCACTGGTTGCGTATTGATAGATACTATTCGTCTGAAGATACTTTTGCTGGAGATAATGAGAAAAAAGAAAACTTTGACGGATTATTTGGAGATAAAGGGTCATTAGGAGGTTTTGGAAGCATGGAGCATCCTGCAGACAATCCACAAGTGGCTTTCCAACCAGTAATGTGTCAACATTGTAACCACGCACCATGTGAAACTGTATGCCCAGTTGCTGCAACTTCTCACGGTCGTCAAGGTCAAAACCAAATGGCATACAACAGATGTGTTGGTACTCGTTACTGCGCTAACAACTGTCCGTATAAAGTTCGTCGTTTTAACTGGTTCTTATACAATAATAACAGCGAATTTGATTACCATATGAACGACGATTTAGGTCGTATGGTTATCAACCCAGATGTAAACGTTCGTTCTCGTGGGGTTATGGAAAAATGTTCTATGTGTATCCAAATGACACAAAAAACTATTCTTGACGCAAAACGAGATGGAAGAGAAATTAAAGATGGTGAATTCCAAACAGCTTGTTCAAATGCTTGTTCTTCTGGAGCAATGAAATTTGGAGATGTAAATGATAAAGAATCTAATGTTGCTAAGTTATCTGAAGACAAAAGAATGTATCATTTATTAGAGCATGTTGGAACTAAACCAAACGTTTTCTATCACGTAAAAGTTAGAAATACCTAGTATAAAAAGAATTATTAAGAAACAAGATAAAGGATTATGTCGTCTCACTACGAAGCACCCATTAGAAAACCATTAGTTATAGGTGATAAAAATTATCACGATGTGACTGTAGATGTTGCTGCCCCAGTTGAAGGTAGAGCAAACAAACAATGGTGGACCGTTTTTTCAATCGCATTAGCAGCTTTCCTTTGGGGAATAGGTTGTATCGTTTATACTATATCTACTGGTATTGGTTCTTGGGGACTAAACAAAACAGTAGGTTGGGCTTGGGATATTACCAATTTCGTTTGGTGGGTTGGTATTGGTCACGCAGGAACTTTAATTTCTGCAGTACTTTTACTTTTCCGTCAAAGATGGAGAATGGCTATTAACCGTTCTGCGGAAGCAATGACTATCTTCTCGGTAGTGCAAGCAGGATTGTTTCCAATCATCCACATGGGTCGTCCATGGTTGGCTTATTGGGTAGTTCCAATTCCTAACCAATTTGGATCATTATGGGTTAACTTTAACTCGCCATTACTTTGGGACGTATTTGCAATTTCAACGTACCTTTCAGTATCATTAGTATTCTGGTGGACTGGTTTACTTCCTGATTTTGCTATGTTAAGAGATAGAGCAGTAACTCCATTTACAAAAAGAATCTATTCTATTTTAAGTTTTGGATGGAGTGGTAGAGCTAAAGATTGGCAACGTTTTGAAGAAGTATCTTTAGTACTTGCAGGTTTAGCTACTCCACTAGTACTTTCTGTACATACTATCGTATCTATGGACTTTGCTACTTCGGTAGTACCAGGATGGCATACCACAATTTTCCCTCCCTACTTCGTTGCTGGAGCGGTATTCTCAGGATTTGCAATGGTAAACACCTTGTTAATCATTATGAGAAAAGTATCTAATCTTGAAGCTTACATCACTATTCAACATATCGAATTAATGAACATTGTAATCATGATTACAGGTTCTATCGTTGGGGTTGCTTATATTACAGAATTATTTGTAGCATGGTACTCTGGTGTTGAATACGAACAATATGCATTCTTAAATAGAGCAACAGGACCTTACTGGTGGGCATACTGGTCAATGATGACTTGTAACGTATTCTCTCCACAATTTATGTGGTCTAAAAAATTAAGAACTAGTATCATGTTCTCATTTATCATCTCCATTGTGGTAAATATTGGTATGTGGTTTGAGCGTTTTGTAATTATCGTTACTTCTTTACACAGAGATTACCTTCCATCTTCATGGACAATGTTCTCTCCTACATTTATTGATATCGGTATTTTTACAGGTACTATTGGTTTCTTCTTTGTATTGTTCTTATTATATGCTAGAACTTTCCCAGTGATTGCTCAAGCAGAGGTGAAAACAATCTTGAAATCATCTGGAGAAAATTACAAAAGAGAAAGAGAAAACAATAATCATTCAGATAAACATTAATAGTTGTTATGAGTAGTAATAAATTTATACACGCTATATACAATGATGATGATATATTAATGGATGCTGTAAAGCAAACCAGAGAAGCACACCATCATATTGAAGAAGTATTTACTCCATTTCCGGTTCACGGATTGGATAAAGCAATGGGATTACCATCAACACGATTAGCTATTTGTGCTTTCATCTACGGATGTATTGGAATTACAGTAGCAACTACCATGATGGATTTTATCATGATTCAAGATTGGCCACAAGATATTGGTGGAAAACCAAGTATGAGTTACATTCAAAACATGCCTGCTTTTGTACCAGTTATGTTTGAAATGACTGTATTTTTTGCAGCGCACTTAATGGTTATTACTTTTTATATGAGAAGTAAATTATGGCCATTTAAACAAGCAGAAAATCCAGATGTAAGAACTACAGATGACCATTTCTTGATGGAAGTTGCTGTAAATGATAATGAAAAAGAACTAACTACTTTCTTGAAAAAAACAGGAGCTGTAGAAGTTAAAGTAATTGAAAAGAACTAAACAGACATGAAAAGTTTATTAAAAATAACATTAGTATTAGGAATAGTAATTTCCTTTTCTTCTTGTAAGGATAATGGAGCTCCAAATTATCAATACATGCCTAACATGTATGAATCGGTTGCTTATGAAACCTATTCAGAATCATCAGCATTTAATTCTCCAAATGGTTTACAAGGAAAAGAAGGCCAATTGCCACCTGTAGGAACAGTTAAAAGAGGCTATGTACCCTATGAATTTCCAAATACTCCAGAGGCATATAATGCAGTTAAGGCTGCCAACATAGCTTCTCCATTAGATCCTGCAAAAATTGATATGAAAAAAGCAGAAGAGCTTTATAATATATATTGCGCAATTTGCCACGGAACTGCTGGTGATGGTAAAGGAAATTTAGTTACCCAAGGAAAATACTTAGGAGTTCCTAGTTATGCTGATAGAGTAATTAATCAAGGAAGTATTAATCATGTAATTAATTACGGATTAAACTCAATGGGTTCATACGCCAATCAATTAGACCAACAAGAGCGTTGGATGGTTGCTGCCTATGTAATGCAACTAAAAGGACAATTATAATACTTGAACAAACAGATTCTTATAGATATGTATACAATTTCAAAAAAATTAAAAACCACTGCACTTATTCTAATGACTTTAGGATTAGTAGGTATTGTGTATGGGTTTTTAGCTGCGCCAAAAACTTTAGAAGATGCAGAAGCAATTATTGCTGCTAGCCACCATGAAGGACATAATGCAGAAACAGTTAAAGAAGATGCTAAAGCGGTTGCAATGCCAACTGAAGAAGCAACACATGCAGAAGCAACACACGCAGAAGCAGTTGCATCAAAAGATACTACAGCTGTAGCACATGATACTTTAGTTGCGGCGGTTGACACTGCTAAAACTGAAGAAGTTGCAGTAGAAAAAGCTGCTACTCACCATGAAAGCGCAGAAGAATTGGCAAAAGAAAAAGAAGAGCATGCAGAACATGTATTGCATCAATTGCAAAATAAACCTTGGGCTGCTTTATATGTAGCTTGTATTTTCTTCATGTTAGTTTCACTTGGAGTACTTGCATTTTATGCAATTCAACAAGTTGCTCAAGCAGGATGGTCTCCAGTTTTATTTAGAGTTATGCAAGCAATTACAGCTTATTTACCTGTTGGGTCTGTAATTTTCTTTATATTATTATTCGTTACTGGAATGCATTTATTTGAATCAAATCATTTATTTGCATGGATGGCAGAAGGAATTACTGAAAAAGGAAATCCTAATTATGATGAAATTATCGCAGGTAAATCAGGGTATTTGAATTTTGCATTTTGGATCTCAAGAGCTGCAATCTTCTTATTAGGTTGGAATTTATACCGTTATATTTCAAGAAAAAATTGCTTAGCTCAAGATGAAGCTAATGACGATACTTTCTACAAAAAGAACTTTAAATTATCAGCTGGATTCTTAGTATTCTTTATCGTTTCAGAATCAATTATGGCATGGGACTGGTTAATGTCTTTTGACCCACACTGGTTCAGTACTTTATTTGGATGGTATGTATTTGCAAGTTTCTTTGTAAGTGGAATCACTACAATTTCAATGGTTACTATTTACTTAAAATCAAAAGGATATTTAGAGCATGTTAATTCAAGCCATATTCATGATTTATCAAAATTCATGTTTGGATTAAGTGTTTTCTGGACTTATTTATGGTTCTCTCAATTTATGTTAATTTGGTATGCTAATATCCCAGAAGAAGTTACATACTTTAAAACAAGAATTGATTTATACACATTACCATTTTGGGGTGCTGTTGTAATGAACTTTGTATTCCCATTGTTAGTTCTTATCAATACCGATTTCAAACGCGTAGCTCCAATCATTGTTGGCGCAGGTATTGTAATATTATGTGGTCACTATATTGATTTCTTTAATATGGTTATGCCAGCTACAGTTGGAGACCAATGGTTTATCGGTGTATCAGAAATTTCATCTGTTTTATTCTTTTTAGGATTGTTTATTTTCGTTGTATTTACTGCTTTAACAAAAGCACCACTTACTCCAAAACGCAACCCGTTTATAGAAGAAAGTAAACATTTTCATTATTAATATTTAAAGTAAACAACAAATGACGAGTTTATTAGTAATTCTTGTTTTAGTTTTATTATCTGTTGCTATGTGGCAACTAACTAAAATTTTCGATTTAACTCAAGTTGGCAAAAAAGGAGAAGAGTCTCTTGTAGCTGATGATAAAGACAATAAAGTTAATGGGTATTTATCTTTTGCCTTTTTAGCGTTCATTTATTTAATAACAATATATTGTTTTGCTTATTACGGAAAATTTCCATTAATGAGTAATTCAGCTTCTGTTCACGGTAAAGAAGTTGATCAATTAATGTGGATCTCAATGATCTTAATTTTTATTGTTCAAACAATTACACAAGCATTGTTATTTTACTTTTCATACAAATACAGAGGTAGAAAAGGTCAAGTTGCTACTTATTTTTCTGATAACAACAAATTAGAATTTATTTGGAGCTCTATTCCAGCTATAGTATTAGCAGTTCTAATTTTCTTTGGATTATTTACATGGAATGACATTATGTTCATTAATGAAAAAGTTGAAAAACCAATTGTTATTGAAATATACGCTCAACAATTTAAATGGACAGCTAGATATTCTGGTGCAGATAATGTATTAGGAAAAGCAAATGTTCGTTTAATTGAAGGAGTTAATACATTAGGAGTTGATCTTTCTGATCCAAATGCTCAAGATGATATTGTAACAGATGAATTACACCTTCCAAAAGGGAAGAAAGTTATTTTCAAAATACGTTCTCAAGATGTATTGCATTCAATGTATATGCCTCACTTTAGAGCGCAAATGAATTGTGTTCCTGGTATGGTAACTCAATTTGCTTTTATCCCATCTATGACAACTGAAGAGATGAGAGAAACCCCAGAAATGATTGAAAAAGTAGCTAATATCAATAAAATTAGAGAAGAAAATAGTATAGCTTTAGTTGCAGAAGGTAAAACAGCTTTAGATCCTTATACTTTTGATTTTTTATTGTTATGTAATAAAATTTGTGGAGCATCTCACTATAATATGCAAATGAAAATTGTAGTAGATACTCCTGAAGATTACAAAAAATGGTTAGCTGGCAAAACCTCTTTAGTAAAATCTGTTAAAGAAGAGCAAGCTGCTAAGGATGCTGAAAAAAATCCAGTAATTAAAGATACCACTGCAGTAAAAGTTGACACTACAATAGTAGCGGCAGCAAAAACAAAATAATAAATAATATATTTTATATACTATGAGTCACGCACACGATAATCACGCAATAGATCACGCAATAGATCACCACGAACACCACCATAAAGACACGTTTATTACTAAATACATTTTTAGTATAGACCACAAAATGATTGCTAAACAATACTTGCTTACAGGTATTTTTATGGGAATTATTGGTGTTGGAATGTCTTTGCTTTTTAGACTTCAATTAGCTTGGCCAGAACAATCTTTTAAAGTATTTAGTTTCTTTTTAGGAGAAAAAATGGCTCCAGGTGGAGTTATGACCAATGAAGCATACTTGTCTTTAATTACTATTCACGGAACCATTATGGTGTTTTTCGTTCTTACGGCCGCACTGAGTGGTACCTTTAGTAACCTATTAATTCCATTGCAACTTGGAGCACGAGATATGGCTTCTGGGTTATTAAATATGATATCTTATTGGTTATTTTTCTTATCAAGTGTTATAATGGTATGGTCCCTATTTGTAGAGTCAGGTCCAGCATCTGCAGGATGGACAATATATCCTCCATTAAGTGCCTTACCTCAAGCAATTTCAGGTTCGGGTATGGGAATGACACTTTGGTTAGTTTCTATGGCGATATTCATTGCAGCTTCTTTATTAGGATCTCTGAATTATATCGTAACCGTAATCAATTTAAGAACAAAAGGAATGTCTTTAACAAGAATGCCACTTACTATTTGGGCTTTCTTTATCACAGCTGTAATCGGTGTTATATCTTTCCCAGTATTATTATCTGCAGCATTATTATTAATAATGGATAGAAGTTTTGGTACTTCTTTCTTTTTATCTGATATTTATTTAGCAGGTGAAGTATTAAATTATCAAGGTGGTTCTCCAGTATTATTCGAACACTTATTTTGGTTCTTAGGTCACCCTGAAGTATACATCATTCTTTTACCTGCATTAGGAATTACCTCTGAAGTAATTGCAACTAACTCTCGTAAACCAATCTTTGGATACAGAGCGATGATTATGTCAATTCTTGCAATTGCATTCTTGTCAACAATCGTATGGGGCCACCACATGTTTATATCAGGAATGAATCCGTTCTTAGGTTCGGTATTTACATTTACAACCTTATTAATTGCAATTCCATCGGCTGTAAAAGCGTTTAACTATATTACTACTTTATGGAAAGGTAACTTGCAATTAAATCCAGCAATGTTATTTTCTATCGGATTAGTTTCTACATTCATAACTGGAGGTTTAACAGGAATCATCTTAGGAGATAGTACTTTAGATATTAATGTTCATGACACCTATTTTGTTGTGGCACACTTCCACTTAGTAATGGGTATTTCTGCACTTTACGGAATGTTCGCTGGAATCTACCACTGGTTCCCTAAAATGTTCGGAAGAATGTTAAATAAAACCTTGGGTTATGTTCACTTTTGGGTAACTGCAGTTTGTGCTTATGGAGTATTTTTCCCAATGCACTTTATCGGAATGGCAGGTCTTCCAAGAAGATATTATGAAAACACAAACTTCCCATTATTTGATGATTTACAAGATGTGAATGTGGTAATCACTACTTTCGCAATCGTTGGTGGAGTTTTCCAATTAGTATTTTTATACAACTTCTTTAGTAGTATTTTCTACGGAAAAAGAACTGTACAAAATCCATGGAGATCTAATACTTTAGAATGGACTGCTCCAATTGAGCACATTCACGGTAACTGGCCAGGAGAAATTCCTGAAGTTCACAGATGGCCATACGATTACAGTAAGCCAGGGCATGATGAAGATTTTGTTCCTCAAAACGTTCCAATGAAACCAGGTGAAGAAGAATTACACCACTAGGAAAAAAAATATATTTTTAAAATGCCTCTCAATTTTGAGAGGCATTTTAATTTACCTCTACTTTGTTATATATTTGTAATATGAACGAAAATTTAGATCCTACCAATTCCAATTATAACTCCGAAGAGCTCGACCTTGAAAAAAAGTTAAGGCCGCTTTCTTTTGATGATTTCACTGGGCAAGAACAAGTTTTAGATAATCTAAAAGTTTTTGTGGAAGCTGCTAATCAAAGAAATGAAGCGTTGGATCATACCTTATTTCATGGCCCTCCCGGATTGGGAAAAACTACATTAGCTAATATCTTGGCTAATGAACTAGGAGTCGGAATTAAAATTACTTCTGGGCCTGTATTAGATAAACCAGGTGACTTAGCAGGGCTACTTACTAATTTGGAAGAGCGCGACGTTCTTTTTATTGACGAAATTCATCGTTTAAGTCCTGTTGTAGAAGAATATTTATATTCGGCTATGGAAGACTTTAAAATAGATATTATGATTGAATCTGGGCCTAATGCTAGAACCGTTCAATTAAATTTAAATCCGTTTACTCTTGTTGGTGCTACAACACGTTCTGGTTTACTTACGGCTCCTATGCGCGCACGTTTTGGAATCCAAAGTAGATTACAATATTACAACACAGAACTATTAACTACCATTGTTCAAAGAAGTTCTGCAATCTTAAAGATGCCAATTACTATGGAAGCTGCTATCGAAATTGCAGGTAGAAGTAGAGGAACTCCTCGTATTGCCAATGCGCTTTTAAGACGAGTTCGAGATTTTGCTCAAATAAAAGGTAACGGAAAAATAGATATTCAAATTGCCCAATATTCATTACAAGCTTTACATGTAGATGCGCATGGACTTGACGAAATGGATAATAAGATTTTGAATACCATAATCGATAAATTTAAAGGAGGTCCAGTTGGTCTATCTACATTAGCAACTGCGGTTTCTGAAAGTGGAGAAACTATTGAAGAAGTATATGAGCCCTTCTTAATTCAAGAAGGTTTTATTATTAGAACTCCAAGAGGTAGAGAAGTTACTGAAAAAGCATACAAACACCTGGGTAAAATAAATACTAATATTCAAGGCGGATTGTTTTAATTTTGATAAACATAAGAGAAAAATACACGCAATTAATTAAAGCCGAATCCAAAAGACTCGGCTTTCTTTCTTGCGGGATATCCAAAGCAGGTTTTCTCGAAGAAGAAGCCCCTCGATTGGAATCCTGGTTGAATAAAAACAACCACGGTCAAATGTCTTATATGGAAAACCATTTTGACCTGAGATTAAATCCAACTTTGTTGGTTGATGATGCTAAAAGTGTCATCTCTCTTTTACTTAATTATTTTCCTTCAGAAGAACAAAATACAGACAGTTATAAAATATCAAAATATGCCTATGGGCATGATTATCATTTTGTAATTAAAGAAAAATTAAAGGAATTACTGCATACCATTCAATCGGAAATTGGTGCAGTTTCGGGTAGAGCTTTTGTCGATTCAGCTCCTGTATTAGATAAAGCTTGGGCAGCCAAATCGGGGTTGGGATGGATTGGTAAAAACAGCAATTTAATTTCTCAAAAAACAGGCTCTTTTTTCTTTATTGCCGAATTAATTATTGACCTCGAACTAGAATATGATCATGCCACTACGGACCATTGTGGAACCTGTACTGCTTGCATTGATTCGTGTCCTACCGAAGCAATTGTATCGCCATATGTCGTAGATGGAAGTAAGTGTATTTCTTATTTTACAATTGAACTCAAAGACAATCTCCCGCAAGAAATGAAAGGTAAATTTAACGACTGGATGTTTGGTTGTGATGTATGTCAAGATGTGTGCCCATGGAATCGTTTTTCAAAACCTCATTCCGAGCCCTTGTTCAATCCCAACAAAGAATTGTTGTCTTTTACCAAAAAAGATTGGGAAGAAATCACCGAAGATACTTTTAATAAAGTGTTTAAAAATTCGGCAGTGAAACGCACTAAATTATCGGGCTTAAGTAGAAATATTAAGTTCTTAAAAGGGGAATTTTAGTTCTTCAAATCTTTAATTCGCAATTGAACGGTTACCGTTCCCTTAAATTCATTTTCATCAATACAATAAACTGCGTCAAAAGGTTTTTGATTTGAAATCTGATTTAGTTTGTTGCCCATAAAAAATGCAATTGCACCAAAACCTTCCGAATTTTCTTGTTTCACAAATAATTTCAAATGCTCTTCCTCTTTTCCTAAAAGCTTAGGATATCCAGTGTCTTTTATGTTTTTAGTCATAAAAACAGGAGTCATATTTTCAGGACCAAAAGGCTCAAACTGATTTAATACCCGAATTAATTTGGGTGAAATATCCGATAAATTAATTTCGGCATCAATTTCAATTTCTGGAATAAGTAATTCAGAAGAAATAGTGTTACGAACTTCCTTTTCAAAAGCAGCTTTAAACGCTTCATAATTTTCTTCTTTCAAAGTCATTCCAGCAGCGTATTTGTGTCCGCCAAATTGCTCCAAATGCATGGAACAAGCTTCAATGGCATTATAGACATCAAAATCTTTTACTGATCGTGCCGAAGCGGCAAGTTTGTCTCCACTTTTAGTAAAAACAATCGTAGGCCGGTAATAGGTTTCGGTTAATCGTGAAGCTACAATTCCAATCACGCCTTTGTGCCAATTTTCTTGATAAATAACGGTAGTGAAATTCTCTTTTTCGTTATTGTCTTCAATTTGTGCAAGAGCTTCAACTGTTATTTGTTTGTCCAACCCTTTTCTGTCCGAATTGTGTTGTTCAATTTCGGAAGCAAATTGTTCCGCTTGATCCAAATCATATTCCGTTAAAAGTGCAACGGCTTCATTTCCGTGTTTGATCCTTCCGGCAGCGTTTATCCGCGGAGCGATAATAAAAACCACATCAGTTATGGTGAGTGATTTTTTATTTACATTTTGAATTAATGCCTTTATCCCAGGTCTTGGATTCGAATTAATAACCTCTAAACCGTATTTAGCCAAGATTCTATTTTCTCCAGTTATAGGTACGATATCGGCAGCAATTGCTGTAGCAACCAAATCCAAATAATGAATCAAATCTTCTAGCATTTGGCCTCTTTTTGAAGCAAGGGCTTGAATTAATTTAAACCCAATTCCGCATCCGCAAAGTTCATCATATGGATACGAACAATCATCCCTTTTAGGATCTAAAATAGCAACCGCATTAGGTAATTCATCTCCTGGGCGGTGGTGATCGCAAATGATAAAATCAATATTTTTAGCATTCGCATACGCAATATGATCGATCGATTTTATTCCGCAATCTAGCGCGATGATTAAGGAAAATTCATTGTCTTCGGCAAAATCAATTCCGGTATAAGAAATTCCATAACCTTCGTCGTATCTATCGGGGATGTATGTGGCAACATTTGGATAATAACTTTTCAAATAACTCGAAACCAACGAAACGGCAGTGGTTCCATCTACATCGTAATCACCAAAAACCAATATGTTTTCACCTTTAAGAATCGCTTCTTCAATACGAACAACCGCTTTATCCATGTCTTTCATAAGAAACGGATCATGCAAATCGGTTAACGAAGGACGAAAAAATGATTTGGCCTGATCATAGGTTTCCACGCCTCTTTGAACCAAAAGGGTTGCAATAAGCGCATCTACTTGAAGTTCGTTTTGTAGCTTTTGAACTTTCTCTTTTTCGGGCTTTGATTTTAAGGTCCACCGCATAAGTAGGGATTAATTATTACTTTGCATTCTTGCCACCAACTACGGCAACAATTTCTCCTTTTGGAGGTTTTGCTTCAAAGTGTTTTAGCACTTCTGCAGCAGTACCACGAACGGTTTCTTCATGTAATTTAGACAATTCTCTAGAGATAGACACCGGTCTATCTGAGCCAAAATACTGAACGAATTCGGTTAAGGTTTTAACTAATTTATGTGGGGAAACATAAAAAATCATGGTTCTTGTTTCTTCGGCTAAAGCCAAATAACGCGTTTGTCTTCCCTTTTTTTCGGGTAAAAACCCTTCAAATATAAAGCGATCGTTGGGCAAGCCACTATTTACTAATGCAGGAACAAATGCTGTTGCGCCGGGCAAACAATCGACTTCAATATTATTTTCAACACAAGCACGAGTTAATAAGAAACCGGGATCCGAAATTGCTGGCGTCCCAGCATCGCTAATTAAAGCTATAGTTTCACCACCTTTTAATCGTGCAATTAAATTCTCCACCGTTTTGTGTTCGTTATGCATGTGGTGGCTATGCATATGAGTAGCAATTTCGAAATGTTTTAGCAATTTTCCACTCGTTCGGGTATCTTCTGCTAAAATCAAGTCGGCTTCTTTTAGAACTTTTATGGCTCTAAAAGTCATGTCTTCAAGATTTCCAATGGGAGTTGGAACAATATAAAGTTTTGACATTTAGTTAAATTTGTTCTTCACAATTTCCATAAATCGCTCTGCATATTCTTCGCTTCCTACCCAATTTTCGTAATCGGGTTTGATGATTTCTTCAATAAAATCAATGGCTTCTTCTTTGGTTGTAAACGAATTTAATTGCGATAATACACGGTTGTAATCTTCGGCACTGTCGTCAAATAAATGCTTAACAAAAGCAATTCTGTCGTTCATTCCAATGTTTATTGCTTTCGAATGTTGGTCGTTTAACGACAATGGTTTTTCTTCAATTACTTCTATTAAAGAACTAGGAATTACCACATCATTAGGTTTAACAAATTCAGGTTCGTTAAAACTTTCTCCTAATAAATCTTCAAATGAGATTTGTCTTGATTCTATTTTATTTGACTCTACCGTTTTAGTATTTGGCTCAAATAGTTCTTTATCTTCATTATCATCTTCATCTTCTGATTCTTCAAATGAGCCTTCTAATTCAAATATTGGCTCAAAATGGATCGCATTTTCAAATTCCTCTTCGTCTTCAGCTTCTTCACTGTCGTCCTCATCTTCCTCATTTTCATCCTCTTCATCTTCCTCATCACTTTCGTCCTCCTCTTCCTCTAAATCCTCATCACTTTCGTCAAGGTCTTCTTCCTCGATTTCCTCTTCATCATCAATTTCTTCATCTTCGTCAACTTCTTCCTCAAGTACTTCTTCCATTTCTTGAGCAGCAACTACAACTTCTTCAACAGGAATTTCTTTAATTTCCTCTTGAATAATTTCCTCAGCAGCTAATTTTTCTTCAAGTTCTTCTTGAGAAACCTCCGATTTTACTTGTTCGTAGTTATCGCCATAAAATTTTAATACAGCTAAAGTTTCATATAATTTTCTAGTTTCTAAATACAATTGGTCTACCTCCGATTTATTTTTTAATTTTAATATTCGGTGCGCAATACTTATTAATTCGGATTCTAATCTTTTTTTCATGACTTTTGAAATTTGGGTAACTAGCTATTTTAGTGTAATTTTATAAAACTTTATTTTGTTAAGGAAAGAAACAACCTTAATAAATATTTTCTACATTTGAATCGTCGTAAATATATAAAATATTTAGGGCGTTTGTTTCATACAAAGTAATAAAAACAATTCCTTTTTTAAGGTCTAAATTTACAAAATGTTTCTAGAAAATACCGTAAATCATAAAGAACAATTTGGCTGGATAGAAGTTATCTGTGGTTCTATGTTTTCGGGAAAGACCGAAGAACTCATCCGCAGGTTGCGCAGAGCGCAATTTGCCCAACAAAAAGTAGAAATATTTAAACCATCTATTGATGTTCGTTACGATGAAGAAATGGTAGTTTCACACAATAAAAATGAGATTCGTTCCACTCCAGTTCCTGCAGCTGCCAATATTGCAATTTTGGCGCAAGGTTGTGATGTGGTCGGTATTGACGAAGCACAGTTTTTTGACGATGAAATTGTAAAAATTTGCAATGATTTAGCCAATTCTGGTGTGCGTGTAATCGTAGCGGGATTGGATATGGATTTTAAAGGAAACCCTTTTGGGCCAATGCCTGCATTAATGGCAACAGCCGAATATGTTACTAAAGTGCATGCCGTTTGTACCCGCACCGGAAATTTAGCAAATTATAGTTTTAGAAAATCCGACAGCAATAATCTAGTACTTTTGGGTGAAACCGAAGAATACGAACCATTAAGTCGCGGGGCCTATTTTAGAGCCATGCGCGATAATATGGAAGTTAACGATCCGGAGCAATTATCTGGAGAATAAAAAAATAGAATTTGACGCTATCCATTCGAAATATCATTCCAATTCTTAAAGCCAAATTTATTGGTAAAAACGAAGTGGCAATTATTGATTCTATTTCTATAGATAGTCGGTCGTTGCAAAACAGCGGCAGCACCTTATATTTTGCTTTGCTAGGACCAAATCACGACGGGCATCATTATGTAGCCGAATTGCTTGAGCAGGGAGTTACCAATTTTGTGGTGACTTACATTCCTTCTAATCTTCAAGGGAAAGCCAATTTTTTAGTGGTTGAAAATACGCTTCAGGCTTTGCAATCTTTTGCAGCTGCCTATCGTAGTGATTTTGATTTTCCGGTTATTGGAATTACAGGAAGTAACGGAAAAACCATCATTAAAGAATGGTTGAATTTCTTATTAAGTCCTGATTATAATATTATTCGTTCCCCTAAAAGTTACAACTCACAAGTTGGGGTGCCACTTTCGGTATTGGGAATTAACGAAAAGCACAATCTCGGAATTTTTGAAGCCGGAATTTCTACTACCAATGAAATGGTAAACCTGCAACGAATTATAAAACCAACTGTCGGAATATTTTCAAATATTGGTTCGGCTCACGACGAAGGGTTCCATGATGCAGGAGAAAAAATAAAAGAAAAATTAAAACTATTTAGTTCGGTTGATGTTCTAATTATGAACAAAAACCGCACGATTGAAGCCTTTCTAAATCCCAAAATAAAAACATTCACTTGGAGCTCCGATGATGGCAAAGCCGATGTTTTTGTAATTGCCAAAGAAAGTCCCGACAAAACGGAACTTAAAATAACGTATAAAAAACTGTGTTTTACGATTACCATTCCGTTTGCAGATCAAGCTTCTATAGAAAATGCATTGCAATGTTTGATGGTGCTGTTGTATTTCAATTACGATCAAGATATCATTCAGCAGCGCATGTTGCAATTGTATCCGGTTGAAATGCGATTGAAAGTAAAAAACGGGAGCAACAATACAACTCTTATCGACGACAGTTACAGCTCGGATTTCCAATCGTTAAAAATAGCCTTGGATTTCCTAGAAAGTCAAAAGCAATTCAAAAAGAAGACACTTATTTTATCGGATATTTTTCAAAGCGGATTGGTTACCGAAGAATTGTATTCAAGAGTTTCTCATTTAATTGTTTCTAATAAAATTAACCGAGTGATTGCCATCGGGAAAACTATTTCGGGATATAAAAGTAAGTTTCCAAATTGCCTCGCTTTCGAATCAACTGAGAAATTTCTAGCCGCAATTGAAACAATTCCTTTTGAAAACGAAACTATATTAATTAAAGGAGCACGTCACTTTTCATTTGAAGAAATCGTTTCTTATCTCGAAGAGAAAACGCACGAAACGGTTCTTGAAATTAATCTGAATGCCATCAGTCATAATTTGAATTTTTATAAATCTAAATTAAATCCAGAAACCAAATTAATGGTTATGGTTAAAGCTTTTGGTTACGGAAACGGCGGATTTGAAATTGCCAAATTGTTATCACACCACAAGGTAGATTATCTTGGTGTGGCTTTCGCCGATGAAGGAATTGCACTGAGAACGGCAGGAATCAGTTTGCCAATTATGGTAATGAATCCCGAAAGCACAAGTTTTTCGGCGATCATTCAGCACCAACTAGAGCCCGAAATTTATTCTATTAAAGGGTTAACGGCTTTTTTAAAACTTGCCGAACAAAAGAAACTAAAGAAATTTCCAATTCATATAAAATTGGATACCGGAATGCACCGATTGGGATTTGAAGAAGAAAATGTACCGGAGTTAATTTCGAAATTAAAAGACAATAACACCGTTGAGGTGAAAAGTATTTTATCGCACTTGGCCGCAAGTGACGACATGAAACATATTGATTTTACGCTTTCGCAAATTAAATTATTTGAAAAATTAGCTTCTGCTATTAGTGAAGAATTAAACATAAAACCAATTCTACATACTTTAAATACTTCTGGAATTTCTAATTTTCCACAAGCGCAATTGGATATGGTTCGTTTAGGAATAGGACTTTACGGAGTTTCTAACGACGAAGACGAACAAAAATTATTGGAAAATGTAGGAACTCTAAAATCTATTATTTCCCAAATAAGAACCATCCAAGCCGGAGAAAGCGTGGGCTACAGCCGAAGATTTATCGCAGACAAGCCAACTAAAATTGCCACGATTCCGATAGGTTATGCTGACGGAATTTCACGCCATTGGGGTAATGGAGTGGGTTATGTGCTTATTAAAAACAAAAAAGCACCTATTGTGGGCAGCATTTGTATGGACATGCTCATGGTTGATGTTTCGGAAATTGATTGTAAAGAAGGAGCCGAAGTGATCCTATTTGGAGAAAACCTTAGTGTGTCTTTTATGGCAAATCAACTAACTACGATACCCTACGAAATCATGACAAGTATCTCTCAAAGGGTAAAAAGGGTATTTTGTCGAGAATAATTACAAATTTCATTTATTGATTCAATTTTTTTTATATTTGAGTTACACATAGTATTAACCAAATAAAAAAAGAATTATGTTAAAAGAATTCAAGAATTTTATCATGACGGGCAATGTTGTAGAATTTGCAGTTGCTGTTATCATGGCGGGAGCGATTGGTGCGGTTGTCATTGGATTTGTTGGTGACATTATCATGCCGGTTGTAGGTCATTTTTCTGGCGGAATGGACTTTTCGTCTATGGCTTACACGCTAGATGAAGCCAGCAAAAAAGCTGATGGCACTGTAATTCCTGCAAATGTGATTGCCCTTGGTAAATGGATTAACACTATTATTAGTTTATTAGTGGTTGGATTTGTGATGTTTCTCATCGTTAAATCGTACAACAAAATGAAAAAACCAGAAGTTGCTGCTGCTGCAGGACCTTCACAAGAAGAATTGCTTACCCAAATTAGAGATTTATTAAAAAAATAATAAAGCTACTACCTAAATAAAACCTACTAAAAACGGCCTCCAATTGGAGGCCGTTTTATTTTTTATTTTACTACTAAATTTTATTTCAAAACTAAAACAAAAAGCAAATTTCTGTTTACTTTTGTTTTTTGAAATAAGTCTTTAATATAATTCAAATAATATGAGAGTTGCAGTTGTTGGCGCTACCGGTATGGTTGGTGAAGTAATGCTTCAAGTTTTAGCAGAAAGAAATTTTCCGGTTACCGAGTTAATTCCGGTGGCATCCGAGAAATCGGTGGGAAAAGAAATCGAGTGGAAAGGAGCCAAATATAAAGTGGTAGGCCTTGAAACGGCGGTCGCTATGCGTCCCGATATTGCTTTGTTTTCAGCTGGTGGAGAAACTTCTTTAGCTTGGGCTCCAAAATTTGCGGAAGCGGGAACTACCGTTATCGACAACTCCTCGGCTTGGAGAATGGATGCAACCAAAAAATTAATCGTTCCCGAAATCAACGCCTCTCAATTAACTAAAGACGACAAAATTATTGCAAATCCAAACTGTTCTACCATTCAAATGGTATTGGTATTGGCTCCTTTGCATGCGAAATATAAAATCAAACGCGTTATTGTTTCTACCTATCAATCGATCACCGGCACGGGAGTAAAAGCAGTGCAGCAACTAGAAAATGAATACGCTGGAGTGCAAGGCGAAATGGCCTATAAATACCCAATTCACCGCAATGCGATTCCGCAATGTGATAGTTTTGAGGCGAATGGTTACACCAAAGAAGAGATGAAATTGGTGAAAGAAACCAAGAAAATATTAAGCGATAATTCGATTGCAGTTACGGCTACCGCGGTTCGTGTGCCAATTGTAGGCGGACACAGTGAGGCGGTAAATATTGAGTTTGAAAACGACTACGAAGTAAACGACATTCGTTCGATATTACAACAAACCGATGGTGTAGTTGTGCAAGATGATTTGGATGCTTTTTCCTATCCAATGCCTTTATTTGCCCAAGGTAAAGATGCCGTATTTGTAGGTAGAATCCGTAGAGATGAAAGCCAAGCCAATTCTTTAAATATGTGGATTGTTTCGGATAATTTAAGAAAAGGAGCTGCTACGAACACCATTCAAATAGCGGAGTATTTAGTGGCACATCAATTGGTATAGTGCTTTATTAATGACTGTTTTTTTCTTTTTTTGATTTATATTTGTATCGATGAAAAGTAAGTATGCGCTAATAAGTATGATTTTTGGGTTGGCAATAGTGTTCGCAATAACGCTGCAATCCGTGCATTCTTATGATCATATCACTCGTGCTTTTTCAGAGAAGCAGTGTCACCACAAATATGCTGCAAACAAAACAGAAATTGGCCACAGTCACCACGATTCAGACCATTGTTTTGTTTGTGAGTTTACTTTGAGCTCTTGTTCTCAAATAATACTTGAGGATTATTTTTTAAAAACCCATTCTTTTTTTAAAAAAGTAACGTTTTTTCATTCAACTGAAAATATTTCTTTTTTCTCAGGATGTATTTATTCACTTCGAGGACCTCCACTTTAATTGTTTATTTCGTTTTAATTTAACGTAAACAATTCAAAGAAAAATAAATGCAAAAAATCATAATGTTTTTTTGCTTATTGTGTCTTGCATCTAATTACGGTCAAAACACAGTAAGTGGAAAAATAGTAGATGAAAATGAAAAACCGCTTGAAAAAAGTCATATTCATATTTCTTCTAAATCAACTGTTA
Source organism: Flavobacterium sp. (assembly GCF_040383245.1). Classification (GTDB taxonomy): domain Bacteria; phylum Bacteroidota; class Bacteroidia; order Flavobacteriales; family Flavobacteriaceae; genus Flavobacterium. Next base: position 64,318 of record NZ_JBEIDX010000001.1, read on the forward strand.
GTAATAGAAATGGAGTTTATTCAATAAACGACATTCCATTTGGTCCTACAAAATTTTTAATAAGTTATGTGGGTTATCAATCTATTGATACTATCATTACTGTAACTCAAAATCAAGTCATTAATTTTAAATTAAGGCAAAAAGCGGAGCGTTTGAATGAAATTGTAATAAAACACAAAGATAATTATTACAACAATACCGTGTCTGAGCAAAAAATTAAGGAGACAGTAATAGAAAAGTATAGTAGTCAGTCTTTGGCTAATGCTTTGAAAGAAGTTTCAGGAGTTTCAATTTTGAAAAGTGGTAGTACTATAGCAAAACCTGTTATTAATGGATTGCATAGTAGTCGTGTTCCAATTTATAACAATAATGTAAAAATAGAAGATCAACAATGGGGTGTTGAACACGCTCCAAATTTTGATATAAATTCGGCAGGAAAAATTACAGTTTTAAAAGGCGCATCTGGACTACAATATGGCGGTGATGCTATTGGAGGAATTGTTGTTATCGAGCCGATTAGTATTAAGAAGGACACGCTATTTGGAAAAGCATTAACCACTTTGGAGAGTAATGGTAGAGGTGGAACAATTTCAACTAGTTTGCATAAAGGTAATTTTTGTGATTGGAGTTGGAACGTTCAAGGTAGCTTTAAATATTATGGAGATAGACAATCTCCAAGTTATAATTTATCAAATACAGGAAATAGAGAAGCCAATTTTTCTGGTGATATAAAATACATCGGAAAGAAATATGATTTTTCTGCTTTTTATAGTTTGTATAATGCTACAATAGGAATTTTGAGTGCATCACATATTGGTAATGTAAATGATTTATTTAATTCAATTAATAATAGCATACCTTACATCGTGAATGATTTTGATTATTCAATTAAAAATCCAAAGCAAAAAGTGATGCATCATTTAGCTAAATTGAATTATAATTTCAATTTTAATGATAATGAAGTTCTGGGTTTGCAATATTCTTTTCAATTTAATAATCGAAAAGAGTTTGATTTGAGAACCGGAATTCAAGATTCAAGACCAGCTCTTGATTTGAATTTAATTACACACACCTTTAATGCTGATTACAAACTTGTAAATGGAGATTGGGATTATAAACTTGGAGTTTCAAGTTCGTTTCAAAATAATACGGCTAGTCCAAATACAGGTGTTAGGCCTTTAATTCCAACTTATGACAAGGTTGATGCTGCAGTTTATGGAATTGTTGATTATCATTTTTCTAGTGATTTTTCTGTTGAGTTTGGTGCACGTTATGATTTTTCATCAATTCAAGCGACAAAATTTTATTTGAAATCAAGATGGGATGAAAGAAATTATAGTCCAGATTATAATGATTTTATTATAGGTGATTTTGGAAATCAATGGTTGACTAAGCCACAATTTTTGTTTCATAATCTTTCAGCTAGTTTGGGAGCACAATATTCATTTGGTTCAGATTATGATTTGTATTTCAATCTTAGTCGTGCAGTTAGAAATCCTAATCCATCAGAATTTTTCAGCGATGGTTTGCATCATTCTAGTGGCATGATTGAATTGGGAGATTTAAGAATCGTTAGTGAAAAGTCAAATAAAATCAGTACTTCACTTCAGAAAAAGTGGAATAATTTAGCTGTAAATATTGGACCATTCCTTAATTACATTGAAGATTTTATTTTTTTAAAACCAGTTGGTTTTGAAACAACTATTCGCGGTGCTTTTCCGGTTTGGGAATTCAACCAAACCAATGCTGTTTTAACAGGTGTAGATTTTAATTCACAATGGAAAATAACTAAATACTTTCAACATAAATTGATGATATCTTTTGTTAATGGAGCAGACATAACAAATAATGAATCACTAATAGATATGCCTCCATTAAATATTAATAATCGTGTTCAATTTAACAAAAAAGAATGGAGTAATCTAAAGTTAGAATTACAAAGTGAAATAGTTTTCAGACAAAATCAATTTCCAAATAATAACTTTATTTCAAATATTGTTGTTGATGGAAATTTAGTGCCAGTTGAAATAGATATCAGTTCACCGCCTCAAGCCTATAATCTTTTGCATTTTTCTTCTGATGTTAATTTTAAAACATCTAAAAATTCGTTTACAACCATAGGTCTTTCGGTATTTAATATATTTAATACTAAATACAGAGACTATTTAAACAGACAACGTTTCTATGCCGATGATTTAGGTAGAAACATTCAAATTCAAGTAAAAATTAATTTCTAAAATATTAAAAAAATGAAAACATTTAAATTTACAAATAAACTATTCTTATCTCTTTTTGCAGTTGCATTAATTTCTTGTAGCGATGATGATACATCAGCTCCTATAAATGAAGAGGAGGTAATTACAACTGTTAGAACAACATTAGTTGGAGGTGGTCAAACAATAACACTATTATCTACAGATTTAGATGGTGGTGACGGACCAAATCCTCCAGTTGTATTCGTTTCAGGAAATTTAACAGCCGGAACTACCTATACAGGTTCAGTTGCTTTCTTGAATGAAACAGTAAATCCAGCTGATGATATTACAACTGAAGTAGAAGAAGAAGGTGTAGATCACCAAATTTTTTATCAAGCACCTGCATCAATTGGTACTTTTACCTATACTGATACTGATGCAAATGGTAAACCTATAGGACTAGATTTTACTTTGGTTACTGCTTCTGCTGCAACAGGTGATCTTACGGTAACACTTAGACATTTGCCGAATAAATCTGCTGCTGGAGTTTCAACAGGTAATATAGCAAATGCAGGAGGATCAACAGATGCACAAGTTAAATATCCTTTAGTTGTTAACTAATAATAAACCAATTTAATTTAAAAAGGTTATTCTTTGATTTAGAATAACCTTTTTGTTTTTTAAAATCTATTATCACCGTCTAATAATCTCCCAATTCCACCAAGAAGACTTCCTTCTTCTTTAGAACTTCCGCCAGCTCTCGGAGCTGAAGCAATAATTCTATCGGCAAGACGACTAAAAGGCAATGATTGAACATAAACTGTTCCAGGTCCGCGAAGTGTTGCGTAAAACATTCCTTCTCCTCCGAAAATTGTATTTTTAATTCCGCCAATAAATTCAATGTCGTAGTCCACATCTTTTGTAAATCCTACTATGCAACCTGTATCAACTTTTAAAACTTCTCCAGCTGATAATTCTCTTTTAGCTAAAGTTCCGCCTGAATGTACAAAAGCCATTCCGTCTCCTTCTAGTTTTTGCATAATAAAACCTTCACCGCCAAAAAGACCTCGACCTAGTTTTTTAGAAAATTCAATTCCAACAGAAACACCTTTTGCTGCACACAAAAAAGCATCTTTTTGACAAATGAATTTTCCTTGAAATTGACGTAAATCTATCGGAACGATTTTTCCGGGATAAGGAGAAGCAAAACAAACTTTACTCTTGGTATTATTCTGATTTAAATAGGCCGTCATAAAAAGGCTTTCGCCGGTCAAAACTCTTTTTCCTGCAGAAAGTAATTTCCCAAAAACGCCACCTTGATCTTGGCCTGAGCCATCGCCAAAGATAGTTTCCATCTTGATTCCGTTGTCCATCATCATAAAACTTCCAGCTTCTGCAACGACAATTTCTTGAGGATCAAGCTCTATTTCTACATATTGCATTTCTTCACCAAAAATTTGGTAATCTATTTCGTGAGCTTGCATAATTTCAATTTTTAAGATTATTACTATTAGATAATTATTTAAACAAAAAGTTACAATGAAGATAATAAAAACAAATCAAATACAGAAATGTTTAAAAAATTAAGTTTTAAAATATTTATTATATAAAAAATTAATTATATTTTTACCATATTACTAACCAATAAAATAAATATTTATGAATTCAATGTTTACAAAAATTGTTAGAATACTATTAGGAATTATACTTCTAGTTTTTGGAGCTAATAAGTTTTTTGGCTTTATTCCTTTGCCAGAATTGCCTGAACATGCAAACAATTTTATGACCTCATTAGGTGCAACCGGTTATGTGCTTAAAATAGTTGGAGTATTAGAAATCGTTATTGGAGCCTTACTTCTTATGAAAAAGTGGGTTGCTTTTGCTTTAACTTTATTAGCGCCAATATCAATTAACATTCTATTATTTCATTTGTTTTTAGATGTAAATGGTATCGGAGGAGCACTATTAGTGACTGTTTTAAATGGAATTTTAATTTATAAATATTGGACACATTATAAATCGTTATTTCAATAAATTAAAAAGCTTCCATTATCGGAAGTTTTTTTTAGTATTCTAATTTACCAATATGATTCATAACTCTTACAATTTTTCTTTTTCTTTTTTCAATGTAAGAAGAAGAATTGGACGCTTTGTATTTTCTAGGATTGGGAAGAATTGCTGCAATTCCTGCTGATTGCATTTTGGTTAAATTGTCGGCTTTGGTATTGTACCAATATTCGGATGCTGCTTCCACTCCATAAACCCCTTCTCCCATTTCTATCGAGTTGAGGTACACTTCCATAATGCGTTCTTTTCCCCAAACGATTTCAATTAATATTGTGAAATAGGCTTCTAGTCCTTTTCTTACATAACTTCGTCCTTGCCACAAAAACACATTTTTCGCCGTTTGTTGGGATATAGTACTGCCACCTTTTAGTTTTCGGCCTCTTTCGTTATTTCTAAATGCTTTTTGCATGGCTTTAAAATCAAATCCGTAATGAGTTAAAAAAGTTCCGTCTTCACTTGCAATTACCGCTTTTTGCATGTTGGTTGAAACCTCTTCAAGTGGCACCCAAGTATGACTGCATGTCATTTCTTTTCCTGCAAATTTTTGTTCCAACGCTCGCGTTACCATTAATGGTGTAAATGGCACCGGTACCCATTTAAAGAGGATTACTAAAAACAAGGATATTCCAAAAAACCAAAGCATTGCTTTCCAAAGAAATGTTTTTAGTTTTTGAAAAAAGGTTGAATTGGAATTGTCTTTTTTTGCTGCCATTTATACTAAATCTGCTAGTTCTTTTCCTATTAAACTTCCTATTGCAACACCCATTCCACCTAATCGAACTCCACAATATACATTATTGGATAGTTGAGAAACAATCGGATTTTTGTGTGCTCCAATGCCCATAATGCCACTCCAACGGTGTGCAATTTGAAACTCTTGGTTTGGTAAAATTACATTTTTTAATAAGTCTTCCAATTTATTCTGAATTTTTTCTGTCTGCGATAAATTGGTGGTGGTTTCTCCTTCAAAATCTAAATTTCTGCCGCCTCCCAGTAGAATACGATCTTCAAAATTTCTAAAATAATAATATCCTTTATCTAAATGAAAGGTACCTTTGATGTCTAAATTGGCAATAGGCTCCGTAATTAAAACTTGTGCACGAGCGGGTTTCACTTCATTATTTGTAAGTTGCGAGGCAAAACCATTGGTAGCAAAAAGCAATTTTTTAGTATTGAAAGAGTAGTCGTTTACAACCAATTCTACCGAATCATTTTTGTCTGTATAGGAGGAAACTTCTGCTTGATTCAAAATTAAAATATCTTTCGAAGTTGCTTCTTTAAGTAAAGCTTGCATCATGTTTCCGGTGTCTATTTGTGCTTCAAACGGATTGAAAAACGAGTATTCTTTTATGTTTGCAAAGGCAAATCGATCAACCTCTTTTGAAAATACATCGGCTTTAAATAGCGGCTTTAATATTTCATTTAAAAAAGGCATTTTCTGCAAACATTCGCTGTAAGTTGCATCGTCATCTTGAAGAAATAATTCATAACCTCCGTATGGTTTGAAATCAAGCACGGCATCGCCAAGTCTTTTGCGAAGCAGTTGCAAGCCGGTCCAGCGTTTTTGCACTAACTGAATGACTTCTTCTTCGGAGTGCGTTTTTAGGTCGTCTATTAGTTCAGACAAACTTCCAAAACAGGCGAATCCTGCATTTTTTGTACTGGCTCCTTGTGGTAAAATTCCCTTTTCGAGGATCAGTATTTTACTCTCTGGAAATCGTTCACGCAATTCTATTGCGCAATGCAATCCTACAATTCCGCTGCCCACAATAGTGAAATCAACATTAGAAAACCAATTTTTTATTTCCCAATAACTTAGTTGCATGGAAGCTAATTTTTGCTAATTTAAATAAAACTAATAACCTGACAATTTAAAATTACTTCCTAATTTTCTTCTTTTTTATATTTTTAAGAAAGAATTTGAACTACTGCATCTACATCAATACCACAAATTTTTTGAAGCTCTTCAATGGTGCCATGTTCTATAAAAGAATCGGGAACCCCAAGCGTTTTAATTTTATTGGTATACTTATTTTGAGTAGCAAATTCAATTATGGTACTTCCAAAGCCGCCTTTTACAGCGCCATCTTCAAGAGTAATAATAGTTTCAAAAGAAGTAAAAATTTCATGTAAGAGACTTTCGTCTAATGGTTTTACAAATCCAAAATCATAATGTGCTGCAGTAGCATTTGAAATTTTTTGCAAAGCCAAAGTCACATTATTTCCAATAAAACCAGTTGATAAAACGGCCGTTTTAGAACCGCTTTTCAGCAAATGAGCTTTCCCTATTTCTATTTTTTCAAATGGCTTTTTCAAAATTTGAACTTCTGAATTTGGATATTTTCCACGGCCACGAGGATAACGAATGGCAATCGGATGATCCAATCCTAACGACGCGGTATAAAGAATATTTCTTAAATCGATTTCATCTTTAGGAGCATAAATAATTAGATTCGGGATACAGCGTAAATAAGCCAAATCAAAAACGCCATGGTGCGTTGCTCCGTCTTCTCCAACCAATCCGGCTCGGTCCAAACAAAAAATTACGGGTAAATTTTGTAGCGCTACATCGTGAATCACCTGATCGTAGGCGCGTTGTAAAAAGGTAGAATAGATATTACAAAAAACTACCATTCCCTGCGTTGCCATTCCTGCAGAAAGTGTCACCGCATGTTGCTCGGCAATTCCCACATCAAAGGCTCTTTCAGGAAAGGCATCCATCATGTATTTTAAAGAACTTCCACTTGGCATGGCAGGCGTGATTCCAATTATTTTTTCATTGGCTGCAGCCAATTCAACTAAAGTCAAGCCAAATACATCTTGAAATTTTAAAGGTAAATTTTCTTCCGATTTGGGATGGATTTCACCAGTTGTTTTGTCAAATTTTCCGGGAGCGTGGTATTTTACTTGGTCTTCTTCTGCTTGTTGTAAGCCTTTACCTTTGGTAGTTAAGATATGAAGAAACTTAGGACCTTTTACTTTTTTTAATCGTTCTAATTCTGATATTAACTTGGGTAAATCATGTCCGTCTATTGGCCCCGAATAATCAAAATTTAACGACTTAATCATGTTGTTTTGCTTCGGATTTTTTCCTTCCTTAACCGAAGTCAAATACTGTTTTAAGGCACCCACACTCGGGTCAATTCCTATGGCATTATCATTTAAAATAACCAATAAATTAGCATCGGTAACTCCGGCATGATTTAAGCCCTCAAAGGCCATTCCACTTGCTATGGAAGCATCTCCAATTACTGCAATATGGTGTTTATTTTCGCCTTTAAGTTGGGAGGCAATTGCCATTCCAAGTGCTGCCGAAATAGAAGTAGAGGAGTGGCCCACACCAAAAGTATCGTAATTACTTTCGCTGCGTTTCGGAAATCCTGAAATACCACCAAGTTGTCTGTTAGTATGAAATTTATCTTTTCTTTCGGTAAGAATTTTGTGCCCATACGCTTGGTGTCCTACATCCCAAACCAACAAATCTTCGGGGGTGTTGAATACATAATGCAAGGCAATAGTTAATTCTACCACACCTAAACTTGCGCCCAAATGCCCTTCTTTTACAGAAACTACATCAATAATAAAATCACGCAATTCTTTTGCCAATTGAGGCAATTGCGCGGTTTCCAATTTTCTTAAATCGGTTGGGTTGTTAATGTATTGGAGTAATTTATCAGACATGTAGCAAATGTACAAATTGAATTCTTATTTTTGTGGTATGGAAAATATTTTCACCGACGAATACTTCATGAAAAAAGCTTTGAACGAAGCAGAAATTGCTTTTGAAAAAGGTGAAATTCCGGTTGGCGCCGTGATAGTGGTGGCCAATAAAATTATTGCTCGAAGTCATAATTTAACCGAATTATTAAATGATGTTACTGCTCATGCCGAAATTCAATCGATAACTGCAGCGGCTAATTATTTAGGAGGAAAATATTTAAAAGACTGTACTTTGTATGTAACTCTTGAGCCTTGCCAAATGTGTGCCGGAGCACTTTATTGGAGTCAGATTTCTAAAATAGTTTTTGGCGCTCGCGATGAACAACGCGGATATATTGCTATGGGAACGACTTTGCATCCTAAAACAATTGTAAATCATGGGGTATTGGCAGCGGAATGTGCAGAGTTAATGACTCGTTTTTTTGCCAAAAAAAGATCCTAAATCTTATATTTTTTTACGCATTCTAGCCACTGGAATATCCAGTTGCTCACGGTATTTTGCAATGGTTCTTCTTGCAATAGGGTACCCTTTTTCTTTTAAAATTTCGGCCAGTTGATCATCGGGAAGGGGCTTATGCTTGTCTTCTTCTTCGATAACATTTTGCAGTATTTTCTTTATTTCTAATGTTGAAACATCTTCTCCCTGATCATTTTTCATGGCTTCAGAGAAAAATTCTTTAATTAGTTTTGTGCCATACGGGGTATCCACATATTTGCTATTTGCCACCCTAGAAACGGTAGAAATATCTAATCCAACCATGTCGGCAATGTCTTTAAGAATCATTGGTTTTAAACTGGTTTCTTCACCGTCTAAAAAGTATTCTTGTTGAAAATGCATGATGGCATTCATGGTTACAAATAGGGTTTCTTGGCGTTGTTTTATTGCGTCAATAAACCATTTGGCCGAATCTAATTTTTGTTTTATAAACTGCACAGCTTCCTTTTGAGAATTCGACTTATCGCGCGATTCTTTATAGGTTTGCATCATCTCTTGGTAGTCTTTTGAGACGTGAAGCGAAGGTGCATTTCTTCCGTTAAGAGTAAGTTCTAGTTCACCATCATTAATTCGGATAGCAAAATCGGGAACTATGTTTTCGGTAATTTTATTATTTCCAGTAAAAGATCCACCCGGTTTAGGGTTTAATTTTTCAATTTCGTGGATGGTCTTTTTTAATTGCTCTTGCGAGATGCCATATTTTTGAAGCAATTTATCATAATGCTTTTTGGTAAATGCTTCAAATTGGTTTTCAATAATATCCATAGCCAAGGCAATGTCTTGATTTGGCGTTTTATGTTTTAATTGTAACAATAAACACTCTTGCAAGTCGCGAGCACCAACTCCAGAAGGCTCTAGTTCGTGGATGACATGCAGCATGCGCTCCACATTTTTTTCATCGGTATAAATACCTTGAGTAAAGGCCATATCATCTACAATATCTTGAACTGTTCTACGGATGTAGCCCATGTCGTCGATACTTCCAACCAAAAATTCGGCAATTTCACGATCGGAATCGTCAAGAATAAAGGTATTTAATTGGTTGATTAAATCTTGATGAAAACTAACAGGTGAGGCAAACGGATTTTCTCTTTCTTCTTCCTCGCTATAATTGTTGGCTTGTAATTTATAGTCGGGGGTTTCATCGTTGCTTAAGTATTCATCAATATTAATGTCGTCTGTTTCAATGTTATCGCTTCCTTCATAATCATCATAATCCTCATTGTCAAACTCGTCTTTTTCATAGATTTCTTCTTCTTCTTTACCAGATTCTAAAGCAGGATTTTCATTCATCTCTTCAAGCAATCGTTGTTCAAATGCCAATGTAGGCAACTGAATTAACTTCATCAACTGTATTTGTTGTGGAGATAATTTTTGAGATAGCTTAAATTGTAAATTTTGCTTTAGCATTTTTTTTGTTTAATAGTTTAAAGATTGAAGTTTCAAATTACCGAACTGACAACCACTTGAAAACATAAACAATTTTAAAACTCTGCGTTCTGTGGTGTTCTTGGAAACGGAATTACATCTCTAATATTAGTCATTCCGGTTACGAATAAAACCAAGCGCTCAAATCCTAATCCGAAACCTGAATGTACTGCCGAACCAAATCTTCTTGTGTCTAAATACCACCAAAGTTCTTCTTCTTCAATTCCAAGAACTTTCATTTTTTCAACTAGCACATCGTAACGCTCTTCTCTTTGAGATCCACCTACAATTTCACCAATTCCTGGGAAAAGGATATCCATAGCGCGAACGGTTTTTCCGTCTTCGTTTAAACGCATGTAAAATGCTTTAATATTTGCAGGATAATCAAATAAGATTACGGGACATTTAAAGTGTTTTTCAACTAAATAGCGCTCGTGTTCACTTTGTAAATCGGCACCCCATTCGTTAATAATATAGTTGAATTTTTTCTTTTTATTTGGAGTACACTCTCTTAAAATGTCAATTGCTTCAGTATAAGAAACGCGTTTGAAATTATTTTCTAAAACGAAATTTAACTTTTCAAGCAAGGCCATTTCACTGCGTTCTGCTTGAGGTTTTGACTTTTCTTCGTCTAATAAACGATCTTCTAAAAATTTCAAATCGTCTTGGCATTTATCCATGGTGTATTTAATAACATATTGGATAAAATCTTCTGCCAAATCCATATTATCATTTAAATCATTGAACGCAACTTCAGGTTCAATCATCCAAAATTCTGCTAAGTGACGAGAAGTATTCGAGTTTTCTGCACGAAAGGTTGGCCCAAAAGTATAAACTTGACCTAATGCCATAGCATAAGTTTCAGCTTCCAATTGTCCGGATACCGTTAAGTTGGTTTCTTTCCCAAAGAAATCTTCTTTATAGTTTACTTTTCCGTCTTCGGTTCTTGGCGTTCCGTCAAATGGCAAAGCCGTTACTTTAAACATTTCTCCGGCTCCTTCAGCATCAGAACCAGTGATGATGGGTGTATTTACATACACAAATCCTTTTTCTTGAAAGTAATTATGCACAGCAAATGATAATACCGAACGCACTCTCATGATGGCTCCAAACATATTGGTACGCACACGTAAATGCGCATTTTCACGAAGAAAATCCAAACTTGGTTTGTTTTTTGGCTGAATTGGGAATTTCTCCGCATCGCAATCTCCCAAGATTTCAAGTTTAGAAACTTGTATTTCATATTTTTGACCAGCACCTTTACTTTCAACCAATTCTCCGGTTACAGAAACTGCAGCACCTGTGGTAATTCTTTTTAGAGTTTCTTCTGAAGTGTTTTCAAAATCAACTACACATTGAATATTGTGAAGGGTTGACCCATCATTTAAAGCTATAAATTGATTGTTTCTAAAAGCCCTAACCCAACCTTTGGCATTTACTTCCTTTAGTGTTTCATTGCTGTTTAATAAGTCTTTTACTTTTGTGCTTTTCATTTTTAATTTTTTAGAAAATACGATTCTTAGTACAAATATAAATTAATTTTATTTTTTTTGAATTTCCTCTTCCTCGTTATCTTCTTGTGATCTAAGGATATTCATTACAGGTTCTTCGATGATGTCTTGCTTCCCGCTCCATTTTTCGGTTGTTAATACTAACGCAGGTAACACTAATAAATTGGCAAACATTGCAAAGGTAAGAGTAACCGAAATTAATCCACCAAGTGCTATGGTACCACTAAATCCAGAAAGAGTGAATATTGCAAAGCCGAAAATTAATACTATCGAAGTGTAGAAGGTACTTACGCCTGTTTCGTGCAACGCACTGATAACAGATTTTTTAATTTTACCCTCGTTTCTTATTAAATCATGACGGTATTTTGCCATAAATTGGATGGCATTATCAACAGATATTCCGAAGGCAATACTAAATACTAAAATAGTTGATGGTTTTAACGGAATACCGAAATAACCCATTAAGCCCGAAGTGATACACAACGGCAAAATATTGGTAACCACCGATGCAAAAATCATTTTCCAAGATCGGAACATGTAGGCCATTAAACCAGCAATAAGTAATATTGCAAAAATCAAGGATTCAATAAGATTTTCAACCAAATAAGTAGTTCCTTTTTGAAATACTAAAGCCTTCCCTGTTAGCGTAATAGTGTATTTATCAGTTGGAAAAATTTGATCGATTCTTTTGTGAAGTCGTTGCTCAACTCTTGCCATTTCTTCGGTTCCAATATCTTTCATGAACGTGGTGATTCGGGCATATTGCCCGGTTGAATCTACATAACTTTTCATAAGATTTTCTTTCGAATTTTTTGTGGCATTTTTGGCATAACTCAGTATGAATGCTTGCTCTTGTGAAGTTGGCAATTCATAATATTCTGGATTTCCATTGTAGAAAGCTTGCTTAGAGTATTTTACTAAATTCACAACAGAAACTGGTTTTGATAATTCTGGAATGCTATCGATGGTTTTTTGCAACTCATCCATTTTTCTCATCATTGAAGCTTTCATCACTCCTTTTTTGCGCCCGGTATTTATCATTATTTCTAAAGGCTGAACACCATTAAATTCTTTTTCAAAGAATAATATATCTTTAAAAAACGAAGCGCTTTTTGGCATTTCGCCAATCAAGCTTCCCGAAACTTTCATTTGGGAAACCCCAATTACACTAAAAATCAACAGTAAGCCATAAATGAAATAAATGGTATTTCTTTTATAGCGAACAATTTTTTCAACCCAATTTAATATGGAAGATAGGTAGTTTTTAGTTAAATGATAAAGGTGTCTTTCTTTTGGTACTGGCATGAAGCTATACACAATAGGCACTACAACCAGCGTTAGTAAATATACCGTGATGACATTTATAGAAGTAACCAATCCAAATTCATAAAGCAAATCATTTCCAGTAATCATGAAAGTGGCAAATCCTATTGCGGTAGTCATGTTGGTCATTAAAGTAGAAACGCCAATTTTAGAAATTACCCTTTGTAAAGCTTTGGCTTGATTGCCATGTGTTTTAACTTCTTGTTGGTATTTGTTGATCAGGAAAATACAATTGGTGATTCCAATTACAATGATAAGCGGCGGAATAATTGCCGTTAAAATGGTAATTTTATAATGAAATAATCCTAAGGTTCCGAAGGACCACATTACTCCAAAGATTAATATGCAAATCGAAATAAATGTAGCGCGAAAAGATCGGAAAAACATGAAAAATATTAAGGAAGTGATAAACAAAGCGGCTCCAATAAACAGGCCGATTTCTCCCTTCATGTTTTCAGTATTTATTGTTCGAATGTAGGGCATTCCAGAAACCTTCAAATCTACATTAGTTTCTTTTTCAAATTTATCAACCGCAGGAACCAATACATTTAGAATGAAATTTTTTCGAATTGGTGAATTCACCATTTTTTTATTCATGTACAATGCGGCACGAATACTTCCTGATTTTTTATTGAATAAAAGGCCTTCGTAAAAGGGCAAATCATTAAATAATTCATTTTTTATTCCGGTTAAATAGGCACTGTTATTTTCTTGAGCAGGATTTATTAAAGGAACCAATTGAAACTTTTGGTTGATGGTATCTTTTTCTAATTTTTTCAAATTACTTATAGATACTACCAACTCAATTTCTTTATGTGCTTTTAGATTTTGCACCATTTTATTCCATGCAGCAAAGGCTTTTGGAGTAAAAAAGGCATCGTCTTTAATTCCAATAACAATAAGATTTCCTTCTTCGCCAAAGGTGTTTAAAAACTGGGTATACTCTTTATTTGCAGGGTGATCTTTTGGTAATAAGTTGGCCTCATTATAGGTCATTCCTACATTTTTCCATTGAAAAGCAAGAAAAACGGTAAGTAAAAATAAGATTACTAAAATTGTTACTCTATTTCTGAGTACAATTCCAGCAATATATTCCCAAATACCAGCTTTTATTTTCTTTTTCATGAGTAAAATTAAACGGAAACAAAGGTAATTAAAACACACGAATTGCAAAGTTCAAATAGCAAAACTTTTCCCAAAATTCGAGAAATAAAAATCCTATTATTTCTCCATTAATTAAAATGAAATTTATTTTTTATTAACTTTGTTTTTATCATATTTGTATCAAGACTACACGAAAGAAATTTTCATATGAAAAACATAAAAAATGCATTGTTTTATATAGCTATAACAGGAGGCTTTACAGCACTTATGTTTTGGATAGTTTCTAAAGGGAAGTTTTTGGAAGTAGGAAGAAATATTGTAGAAAAGTCGTCAAATGATACTTTATTCATGCAATTTTACAAGTCTCTGGTTCATAATTTAGAGCATCCATTAGCTATATTATTACTTCAAATTATTACCATTATTATTGTAGCTCGTTTTTTTGGATGGATTTTCAGAAAAATTGGTCAACCCTCAGTAATTGGGGAAATTATAGCAGGTATTTTTCTAGGTCCATCTTTGGTTGGCATGTATTTCCCAGAATATTCAGCGCTGCTTTTTCCCGCTGATTCTCTTGGAAATTTGCAATTTTTAAGTCAGATAGGTTTGATTCTTTTCATGTTTGTAGTTGGAATGGAATTGGATTTAAAAGTATTAAAAAACAGAGCCAATGAAGCAATCGTAATTAGTCATGCAAGTATTGTAATCCCTTTTACATTAGGCATTGGATTGGCTTATTTTATATATTATCGATTTGCTCCAGATGGGGTACCCTTTCTATCTTTTGCATTATTTATGGGAATTGCAATGAGCATTACTGCATTTCCAGTTTTGGCTAGAATTGTTCAAGAGAGAGGTATTCATAAAACAAAACTAGGAGCAATTGTCATCACCTGTGCAGCTGCAGATGATATTACGGCTTGGTGTATTCTTGCTGCGGTTATAGCAATTGTAAAAGCAGGAACTTTTGCTAGCTCTATGTATATTATTTCGTTGGCAATACTTTATGTTTTACTGATGTTGTTCGTAGTGAAACCTTTCCTTAAAAAAATTGGAGATTTATTTGCAACTAGAGAAAATTTAAGCAAACCGGTCGTTGCCATTTTTATTGTTACCTTAATAATTTCTTCCTATATCACTGAAATTATTGGCATTCATGCTTTGTTTGGCGCTTTCATGACCGGAGCAATTATGCCCGACATCACCAATATTAGAAAAATTATTATCGAAAAAGTTGAGGATGTATCATTAATATTATTATTGCCTTTGTTCTTTGTTTTCACTGGATTGCGAACTCAAATAGGATTAATTAATGATTCTTATTTATGGCAGATTACCGGATTAATCATCTTAGTTGCCGTTGTAGGAAAGTTTTTTGGAAGTGCACTGGCTGCAAGATTTGTTGGGCAAAACTGGCGTGATAGTTTAACCATTGGCGCCTTGATGAATACACGCGGGTTGATGGAATTGATTGTATTAAATATCGGATTGGATTTAGAAGTATTAACCCCCGAAGTATTTACAATGATGGTTATCATGGCATTAGTCACTACTTTTATGACAGGACCAGTTATTGATTTAATTGATTTTATATTTAATAAAAAAGTAGCAGTAATTCCAAATTCTATTCTTGATTCTAATAAATTCAAAATATTGATTTCTTTTGGTACTAATGAAAAAGGAAAGTCATTATTAAGACTCGCAAATAGTTTTGTAAAAAAACAAAAAGAGAATACCAATGTTACCGTTTTACATTTGTCTTTAAGTGATGAGGTGCATTCCTATAATTTAAAAGATTATGAAAAAGAAACTTTTGAACCAATTTTGGATGAAGCTTCGGTTTTAAAACAAGAAGTAACCCCTATTTTTAAATCTACTTTGGATATAGAAAGTGATATTGCCGAAATAGCTACTCGAGGAGAATTTGACTTAATTTTAGTAGGTTTAGGGAAATCAATTTTTGAAGGTTCCCTGTTAGGAAAAGTTTTAGGATTTACCACGAGAATTATAAATCCAGAGCGATTGCTAGACAAGTTTACAGGGAAAGAAGGGTTGTTTGAAAATTCTCCTTTTGATGATAAAACAAGGTTATTGATTTCTAAAAGCAAGATGCCTATTGGAATTTTGGTTGACAAAGATCTAACAGAAATTAATGAAATTTTTGTGCCTATATTTGGAATGGAAGATGCATTCTTAATTGATTATGCTCAAAAACTAATTTACAATAACGATTCAAAAGTGACGGTTTTAGAAATTAACGATCAAGTGAAAAACAATTTCATAATTGAAAATGCCATTAATTCTTTAGATAAATCATATCCGAATTCAATTTCTATAATTTCTGAGTCAGAGATGAAAGCAGGCTTTTTAGCAAAACAAGATTTGATGATAATATCTTTAGAAAGTTGGAAAAAATTAGTAGATGCACAAAGCATATGGTTAAGCACTGTTCCTTCGGTATTGATTATCAAACCATAATGAATCATACAAAATAGTAAGAAAAATAGATTATAAAAAAATCCGCACTATAATTAGTGCGGATTTTTTTTATCGTATTGAAGTAGAATTAAACCTTCATAATTTCAGCTTCTTTATGAGCCAAATGTTCTTCAATTTTTTTGATAAAACTATCTGTTAATTTTTGAATATCATCTTCTGCTTTTTTGCACAAATCTTCTGAAGTACCGTCTTTCTCTAATTTTTTAATATCCGAATTAGCATCTTTTCTATGGTTTCTAACTCCAATTTTTGCTTCTTCTGCTTCTTGTTTGGCTTGTTTTACCAAGTCTCTTCGGCGTTCTTCAGTTAATGGCGGCACAGTAATAATTACAATATCTCCATTATTCATAGGATTAAAACCTAAATTAGCAATCATGATTGCTTTTTCAATAGGCTGTAACATGCTTTTTTCATAGGGTTGAATTGTAATAGTTCTAGCATCGGGCACATTAACATTTGCTACTTGTGAAAGCGGAGTTTGAGAACCATAATAATCAACAAACACACTTCCTAACATTTGAGGCGATGCTTTTCCTGCTCTAATATTTAAAAATGATTTTTCTAAATGGTCAACAGAGCCAGTCATAGCTTCTTTAGTACTATCAATTATAAATTCAATTTCTTCCATTTTATTTAGATTTTTTGACTACTAATCTATTATATATTTACAACGGTACCAATATTTTTGCCTTCGCAAATTTTTAAAAGGTTTCCTTTTTGATTCATATCAAAAACCACAATAGGTAATTTATTTTCTTGGCTTAAAGTAAATGCAGTTGTATCCATTACATTAAGTCCTTTTTTAATTACATCTTCAAAGGAGATGTAGTCAAATTTTACTGCTGATTTATCTTTCTCTGGATCAGAAGTGTATATCCCGTCAACACGAGTTCCCTTTAAGATTACATCTGCGTGAATTTCTACTCCTCTTAAAACAGCTGCAGTATCGGTAGTAAAATAAGGATTACCTGTTCCTGCACCAAAAATAACAACACGCCCTTTTTCTAAGTGTCGCACCGCTCTTCTTTTTATATAAGGTTCTGCAATTGCTTCAATTTTTAAAGCAGTTTGTAATCGGGTTAAAATTCCTTTGTCTTCAAGAGCTCCTTGTAACGCCATTCCATTAATAACAGTAGCAAGCATTCCCATGTAATCTCCTTGAACTCGATCCATTCCATTACTAGCGCCTGAAACACCCCTAAAAATATTTCCTCCTCCAATTACAATAGCAATTTCAATTCCTTTATCGTGAATTTGCTTAATTTCATCTGCATATTCTGAAAGAATTTTAGGATCAATACCGTATTGTCTTTCCCCCATTAATGCTTCGCCACTTAATTTTAGAAGAATTCTTTTATATTTCATTATTGAAAGGTGTTGAATGAGTTATTTGAATGCAAATATAAACATTTACTTTTTTTATTTCGATGCTAATTTTAAAGTTATGAAACATTTCTTACAGTTTTATTTTTTTTGGAATTGTATATTTGCCCTATTAAATTTTAAAGCATGAATTCAATTATTACCAATAGTATTTCTAAAAGTTGTTCCTATAATGAGTATAGAAGCTTAATATCTACTTATGCCCAAGAAGGAAAAACTACCGGATTGATTTCTTCTCCCGATTATATTAATTACACTAAATTAAATGAGTCGCGCATGCACCGATTGGATAAAACGATCGAAGTGACGCAAGAAACAAAAGCACTATTAGAAAATTTATCAAAAGAATATATTTGGTTAGTAATTTCAGAAACTTGGTGTGGCGATGCTGCGCAAGTGATTCCTGTAATTAACAAAATGGCGGAGGTAGCTTCTAAAATTGACTTGCGAATTGTGCTTCGTGATGAAAATGAAGATTTGATGAATCTCTTTTTAACCAATGGTACCAAGTCGATTCCGAAATTAATTATTATCGAAAAAGAAACAGGCGAAGTTGTTGGTGATTTTGGGCCAAGACCTACACAAGCAAAACAATTAATAATTGATTATAAAGCGGCTCATGGAGTGGTTGATGAAACTGCAAAAATTGAACTGCAAAAATGGTATTTAGCCGATAAAGGGGTTTCAATTCAAAACGAAATTTGCGCTTTAATTAAAACAACTGCTTCTCAAAATCTTCCGGAGTAACTCCATTGGCTACTGAATAAGCGCCAATTTTTGTTCGTCGTAATTCAGATAAATGAGCACCCGAATTTAATGCGATTCCAAAATCAAAAGCGAGTGAACGAATGTAAGTTCCTTTGCTGCATTGCACTCGAAAAGAAATTTCCGATAAATTTATTTTGGTGATTTCAAATTCGTAAATGGTCGTTTTTCGTGCTGCAATTTCCACTTCTTCTCCAGCGCGTGCATGCTCATAAAGCCGTTTCCCCTCTTTTTTAATTGCTGAAAAAACTGGAGGCTTTTGATCTATTTCTCCCAAAAATTGTTTGGTTGTTTCAATAATCAATGTTTCAGTGATGTGTTCAGTAGGGAAAGTAGCATTCACTTCGGTTTCTAAATCATATGATGGAGTAGTAGCTCCAACGGTTATAGTTCCGGTATATTC
The DNA here is from genome assembly GCF_040383245.1 of Flavobacterium sp. Classification (GTDB taxonomy): domain Bacteria; phylum Bacteroidota; class Bacteroidia; order Flavobacteriales; family Flavobacteriaceae; genus Flavobacterium. The sequence continues at coordinate 83,212 of NZ_JBEIDX010000001.1, forward strand.
TTTAGTTTGAGCCTGAATTTCGGTAATTTTTTTGGTGAATTTACCGGTACAAATAATTAGTAACCCAGTTGCTAATGGATCTAAAGTGCCGGCATGACCAATTTTAAACTTCTTTGGAAGATCGTATTTTCGTTTTAAAATGTATTTCAATTTATTTACCGCCTGAAACGAACTCCAAGTAAGCGGTTTGTCAATTAAAATAACCTGACCTTCTAAATATTCTTCTGCCGACATTAAATTACTTCTAGTTTATGGATGCAAAAATGAATTAGTAATAAGGCAACACCCACAGCTATTCTATAATAACCAAATACTTTAAATCCGTTTTTGCTTAAGAAGCCGATAAAGCTTTTTATAGCAATAAGTGCTACAACAAATCCAACAACATTTCCAATAATTAGAAAATTGATTTGATCTTGAGTTAAGACATAGCCGTCTTTATAATAATCATAGCATTTTTTTAGGGTTGCGCCTAACATGGTAGGCACCGCCAAAAAGAAAGAAAATTCAGCTGCAGTAGTTCTTGATAATTTTTGTGTCATTCCACCTACAATACTGGCGCCACTTCTAGAAACTCCGGGCACCATCGCTAAGCATTGAAACAATCCTATTTTTAAAGCGGTTACATAACTTATTTCTTGATTGTTAGCAACTTCGGTTTCTTTAGAAAACCAATCATCTACTTTTAATAAAATAATTCCTCCAACAAGCAAAGAGACAGCAACTGTTACTGGATTTTCTAACAAGGCATCAATTTTTTTACCGAATAACAATCCAAATATAACAGCAGGAATAAAGGCAACAAATAATTTTAAGTAAAAATCAAAACTTTGAAAAAAGCGTTTAAAGTATAACACCACCACCGATAGTATGGTTCCGAGTTGAATTACAATCGTGAAAAGTTTAGTAAATTCATCTTGGCTAATGCCAAAAAAGGAACTGGCAATAATCATATGTCCTGTAGAAGAAACAGGTAAAAACTCGGTGATACCTTCTATTATTGCCAATATAATGGCTTGTAAATAATCCATTTATTTTGATTTTTTGAAGATAGAATAAATAGTAATTCCAAATCCAATTAACACCATAGTTGGCGCTAATCTAATTCTTCTAAAACTAAATACATCTTCATTAAATACTTTTGGATCATCACTACCACCCCCCGACATTAAAATAAAGCCTACTGCAATTACTGCAATTCCGATAAGTAATATTTTATAATTTACATTTTCAAAAAGAAAATCGGGTTTTTGTTCGTTATTTTTCATGAGTATTTCATTGCGAGGAACGAAGCAATCTCCTCCTCATTATTAAAGTTTTGATCTAGTATAAATCGTCAGTTCTTAAATTTAGGAACCGTTGCGTTGCAAAGTAGGTTCCCGCCAATGTGATTACAACACCCAATACTAATACTCCAAACAATACTAAAATGGTAAGTAATTGGTCTCTAAAAATATCTAAAGCGGGATAATTAGTAGCAATATATATTAATACACAAATTAGCGCTATAATTGCTAACCCTGATCCAATTGTTCCTAAAATCACACTTCGAGTTAAAAATGGTTTTCTAATAAATGCTTTGGTTGCCCCAACCATTTGCATAGTTTTTATGATAAATCGGTTGGCATATATTGATAAACGAAGCGAACTATTAATTAATAAAATTGAAATTAAAGTAAAAATTCCGCTAATGATTAATACCCACAAACTAATTTTTTTAACATTATCATTCACCAAAATTATTAATTGTTTATCGTAAACTACATCTGCAACCATTGGATTTTTTCTAATTTCACTTTCTAAACTTGAAAAACCTGCAGTGGTAACATAATCGGCTTTAAGGTGAATATCATAAGAATTGTATAACGGATTGGCGCCCAAAAATTCGGTGAAATTTTCACCAAGCGTTTTTTCGTGCTCCTTAGCCGCTTGTTCTTTAGAAACAAAAGTAAAATCTTTTGCATATTTTCCGCTTTTCATTTCGGTTTCAAATGCTTTAAAAATGGTATCAGTAGCTTCCGTTTTAAAGAAAACTGACATTACAATATCTTCTTTAAAATTGTCAGAAAGTCTTTTCGAATTAATGATAAAAAGTCCCAATAAACCTAGCAAAAATAATACTAAGAATACACTTAAAACTACTGAAAAATAAGATGAGATTAATCTGCGTTTTTGAAATTTATCAAATGAAGATGCCATATAGATTTGATTTTAAGTTGTAAAAATAATAAACAATTTCTTTATTCATAGTTTATAACGATTAAAGTTTTGACTTTAGTACAATAAATGTAAATTTGTGGCTTAAATTTTGGTCATAACCAAAAACTGTAAACGCATAGAATGAAATATTTCCACGAAAAAATAGAGGCCAAATGGCGCAAGTATTGGGCAGAAAAACAAACTTTTGCTGCATCCAATAATTCAGATAAACCAAAGTACTATGTGCTCGATATGTTTCCTTATCCATCGGGAGCGGGATTGCATGTTGGGCATCCGCTAGGTTATATTGCCTCCGATATTGTGGCACGATACAAACGCCATCAAGGATTTAATGTTTTGCATCCGCAAGGTTATGATTCATTTGGATTGCCTGCAGAACAATATGCGATACAAACAGGTCAACACCCTGATACTACTACCAAAGAAAATATTACTCGCTACCGCGAACAATTAGATAAAATTGGATTTTCATTTGATTGGAGTCGTGAAGTGCGTACTTCAAACGCCGATTATTACAAACATACCCAATGGATTTTTATTCAATTATTTGAATCTTGGTATAACAACAATTCTAATAAAGCAGAGGCTATTTCTACCCTGATTTCAATTTTTGAAAAAGAAGGAAACGCTACAGTAAATGCTGTTTGTGATGACCATATTATTCCTTTTTCTGCTGCAGAATGGAATGCTTTTACAGCTGAAGAACAACAAAGAATTCTATTGCAATACCGTCTAACTTATTTGGCAGAAACCGAAGTGAATTGGTGCCCGGCATTGGGAACCGTTTTGGCCAACGATGAAATTGTAAACGGAGTTTCTGAACGCGGAGGGCACCCTGTTATTCGTAAAAAAATGACCCAATGGTCGATGCGAATTTCGGCTTATGCTGAGCGCTTATTGCAAGGATTGAATGAAATTGATTGGAGTGAATCTATAAAAGAATCGCAACGAAACTGGATTGGGAAAAGCGTTGGAGCTATGGTTCAATTCAAACTTGTTGATTCGGATAACTATATTGAAGTTTTTACTACCCGTCCCGATACTATTTTTGGAGTGACTTTTATGACTTTGGCTCCAGAACACGAATTGGTTTCTAAAATCACTTCTCCAACTCAAAAAGCAGCTGTTGAAGCTTATGTTGAAGCTACTGCTAAACGCTCGGAAAGAGAAAGAATGGCCGATGTAAAAACCATTTCGGGTGTTTTTACTGGGGCTTATGCCGAACATCCTTTTACAAAAGAACCAATTCCGGTTTGGATTGGAGATTATGTATTGGCAGGATACGGAACCGGAGCGGTAATGGCGGTACCTTGTGGCGATGAGAGAGATTATGCATTCGCTAATTTCTTTAAAGGCCAAAACGGAATGCCAGAAATCAAGAACATATTCAATAAAGATATTTCGGAAGCTGCTTATGGCGAGAAAGCTGGATTTGAATTGGTGAATTCTGATTTCCTTAACGGATTAGGATACAAAGAAGGAACAAAAAAAATCATCGAAGCGCTTGAAAAAATAAACCAAGGAAAAGGGAAAACCAATTACCGTTTGCGTGATGCTGTTTTTTCTCGTCAAAGATATTGGGGAGAACCATTTCCGGTGTATTATGTAAATGGCTTACCGCAAATGATTGATCAAAAGCACTTGCCAATCGTATTGCCAGAGGTTGAAAAATACTTGCCAACCGAAGATGGTCAGCCGCCTTTAGGCAATGCCACTACTTGGGCTTGGGACAGCGTAAATGGAAAAGTAGTTAGTAATTCCTTAATCGATCATCAATCGATTTTTCCATTAGAATTGAACACAATGCCCGGTTGGGCAGGTTCTTCTTGGTATTGGATGCGTTATATGGATGCACAAAATGCTTCTGAATTTGCTTCAGCCGATGCTTTAAAATATTGGGAAAACGTAGATTTATACATTGGCGGAAGCGAACATGCAACCGGACATTTATTGTATTCTCGTTTTTGGAATAAATTCCTAAAAGATCGGGGATATGCTCCAACAGAAGAGCCATTCAAAAAATTAATCAATCAAGGAATGATCCTTGGGATGAGTGCTTTTGTATATCGAAGCGAAGATTCTAAAAAATTATATTCCAAAGGATTAATCGCCGGTGTTAATGTGCATCCAATACATGTTGATTTGGCTGTTATTAATGACATTACCAATGAATTGGATATTGAAGCCTTCAAAAAACATCCTTTATATTCGGATTATAAGGATGCTGAATTCGTATTAGAAAACGGAAAATACATTGTAGGTCGTGAAGTAGAAAAGATGTCAAAATCCAAATATAATGTGGTTAACCCAGATGATATTTGCAACGATTATGGCGCGGATACTTTGCGTTTGTATGAAATGTTCTTAGGACCATTAGAGCAAGCAAAACCATGGAATACTGCCGGAATTACAGGTGTTTCGGGATTCTTAAAAAAACTATGGCGTTTGTATTTTGACGATAACGGATTGCAAGTTTCTGATGAAGAACCAACAGCAGAAATGTACAAAACATTACATAAAACCATTAAAAAGGTAACAGAAGATATTGAGAATTTCTCTTTCAACACTTCGGTTTCTCAGTTTATGATTTGTGTAAATGAGTTGGCGACACTTAAGTGTAACCATAGAGCAATTTTAGAACCTTTAGCGGTATTAATTTCGCCGTATGCGCCACATATTGCAGAAGAACTTTGGAGTCAGTTGGGTCACAAAGGTTCTATTTCAAAGGTTGCTTTTCCGGTTTGTGAAGAGAAGTATTTGGTTGAATCAGAAAAAGAATATCCAGTTTCCTTTAACGGTAAAATGCGTTTTACCATTAAATTGCCTTTAGATTTAACCGTTCCGCAAATACAAGAAATTGTAATGGCCGACGAAAGAACTATTAAGCAATTAGACGGAAGAACACCAAATAAAGTAATTATTGTTCCGGGGAAAGTGATCAACTTGGTTGGGTAGTATTAATTATTTGGCGAAAGCCGATAAAATTACTGCAATAGAGAGCCAAACTACGCCGTGAATTAATAAGCATTTGGTATAACTTTGATTGCCATACAATTGCTTAATTAAATGCGCCATAAAATAAATTATACTTATCGGAATAAATAGGTAGAGCATTAGCACCCCACCATTTGGGGTGTTTCCGTGGCTTGGAAATAGTTCGTAGCCAATTCCGGCAATTAGTATATAAATAGTGTAAAAAGCGATTAGTATATTTTCTTTCGATAATTCAGGTAACTTCATATGTTCTTTTCAGTTTAAAAAATCAAAAATAACACTATTAATTAATTAAATAGTGGTTTGTTAAAAATTGTATTGCATAAAAAAAGCACCAGATAACTGGTGCTTTTTGCTTTGATAAAAAGAAATTATTTTTTCTTTTTTGCTCCTTTTTCTGCTTTGGCAGCTTCTTGAGCAGCTTTCATTGCAGCACGTGAGATCTTCACTTGACAAACCACAGTATTATCTGGATGCATCAATTTGAAATTGTTTGTAGCGATTTTAGTTACATACAATTTGTTACCCATTTGTAACTCAGAAATGTTAGCCTCAACAAAATCAGGAAGATTTTTAGGTAAAGCTTTCACTTTTAATCTTCTTTGGTTAAGGTTTAACACCCCTCCTAAAAGTACACCTGGAGATGTTCCTGTAACTTTAACTGGCACTTCCATAATGATCTCTTTGTCGTCATTTAATTGGAAGAAGTCAATGTGAAGGATTTCATCACTAATTGGGTGAAATTGGATGTCTTGTAAAATAGCATTGTAAGTTTTTCCAGCCAAATCAATCGCAACAGTGTGCGCGTTTGGAGTGTAAACCAAGCTTTTGAAAGCTTTTGTTTCTGCTGTAAAATGCACTGGTTGACTTCCTCCGTAAATTACGCAAGGAACCATTCCAGCATCACGTACGGCTTTAGTTGCCTTTTTGCCTACGTTTTCTCTTTCTGATCCTTTAATCGAAATTGATTTCATTGTAAAAATATATAGTTAATAAAAAATAAATTACATTAAAAATTTTCCACTGATGGAATTGTTGTGTTGCACCATGTGCATAACTTCTGCAAAAAGAGGTGCACAACTCACTACTCTTATTTTTTTTGATTCTTTCTTTAACGGAATAGAATCGGTAACAATTAATTCTAATAATTTAGAATTCTCAATTTTTTCGTAAGCATCTCCTGATAAAATTGCGTGAGTACAAATAGCTCTTACGCTTAGTGCTCCTTTTTCTATCATTAGATCGGCAGCTTTTGCCAATGTACCTCCGGTGTCAATCATGTCATCTACCAGAATTACATTTCTACCTTTAACTTCTCCTATCAGCTCCATTGTATCAATTACATTGGCCACTTTTCTTTGTTTGTAACAAATTACCACATCCGATTCTAAAAATTTAGAATACGCATAAGCTCTTTTAGAGCCTCCCATGTCTGGAGATGCGATTGTCAAATTCTCTAGACCCAAGCTTTTTACATAAGGCAAGAATATAGTGGAAGCAAATAAGTGGTCTACTGGTTTTTCAAAAAACCCTTGAATTTGATCTGCATGTAAATCCATGGTCATAATTCGTGTAGCCCCAGCTGTTTCTAATAGTTTTGCTACTAGTTTTGCTCCAATTGGCACTCTTGGCTTGTCTTTTCGGTCTTGTCTAGCCCATCCAAAATAAGGAATTACGGGAGTAATGTGTCTGGCAGAAGCTCTTTTTGCAGCATCAATCATTAACAATAGCTCCATTAAATTGTCTGCACTAGGAAAAGTAGAGCAAACAATAAAAACGCGTAAACCTCTTATAGATTCTTCAAAGGAAGGTTGAAATTCCCCGTCACTATAATGTGAGAACGTAACTTTACCTAACGGAATTCCATAGTTTTTAGCTATTTGTTCCGCTAAATGGACACTTTGGGAACAAGCAAATATTTTTGCTTCTGGTTCTTGATGTGACATTAGTTTGTTGTTTTTAGCCTTTGATATTTATAAAAAACGAGCAAATTGCATGTTAGATATAAATGCCTCGGGGGTAGTTAGTTAGTTGTGATTCGTTTTTACGAGCTGCAAATTTAGAAATAAAAACCGATTTGAGAAGGATATTTTTAACTATTTTTATAAAAAAGTGCAGAAATATTATTTACATTTGCACCGTGTTAAAGGAAAAAACATTTTATAATGTTTCTTTATTGCGTTAAAATAACTGTTGTTATTTTTGTCTGCTAAGCCCGGATGGCGGAATTGGTAGACGCGCTGGTCTCAAACACCTGTGGGAAACCGTGCCGGTTCGACTCCGGCTCCGGGTACAAATAACCTCTAAAGCAATTTAGAGGTTATTTTTTTTGCTAATAATTTTTCCTAACTTTCAACCTTATTAAAAGCAATTATTCTCTACTCATGAATAAATTTCTGTTATTTTCATTTTCAATTTTATCTGCGGTATCTTTTTCACAGATAAAAAATAAATCAATTGAAGTGTATACTTCTGCTGATAGCACTTCGTATCGATTGTCTAAAACAAATTCCGATTTGAAGTTTGTAGCGATGAAACAACCTCTTGAAACCCAAGTTTGCATTTTTGTAAATCCCGATAAAAAATTCCAAACTTTTATGGGAATTGGTGGTGCAATAACCGATGCCAGTGCTGAGGTATTTGCAAAATTAACTCTCGAAAAACAAACCGAATTTATTAACGCTTATTACAGCAAGGATAAAGGAATTGGCTATTCGCTTATAAGAACCAACATGTCTAGCTGTGATTTTAGCTCGGATATGTATGATTATGTAAAAGAAGGAGATAAAAGTTTGAATTCCTTTTCAATAGATCACGATAAAAAATTCAAAATTCCATTAATTCAAAAAGCCATGCAATCCATTGGGAAAGACGCAAGTTTTTATATTAGTCCGTGGTCGCCACCTGCTTTTATGAAAGACAACAACAGCAAACTTCAAGGTGGAAAACTGCTGCCTGAATTTCAACAATCTTGGGCGAATTATTATGTGAAATATATAAATGCGTTACAAAAAGAAGGAATTCCGGTATGGGGATTAACCATTCAAAATGAGCCCATGGCAAAGCAACGCTGGGAATCTTGTATTTTTTCTGCAGAAGAAGAAAGAGATTTTCTAAAAAAATATTTGGGCCCAACTTTGGCGAAAGCCGGACTTGGATCAAAAAAAATTGTTATTTGGGACCACAACCGCGATTTAATTTCACAGCGCGTGAGCACTATTTTATCTGATGAAGCCGCAAATAAATATGTTTGGGGAATTGGATTTCACTGGTATGAAAACTGGAGTGGCGGTGAAATGATGTTTGACAATATTGGTAAAGTAAATGAAATGTATCCCAACAAAAACTTATTATTTACTGAAGGTTGCGTGGAACGATTTAATGCCAATAACTACCAATTATGGAAAAATGGGGAACGTTATGGGAAATCGATGATAAACGATTTTAATAATGGAACAGTAGGTTGGACCGATTGGAATGTGCTTTTAGATCAAAACGGCGGACCTAATCATGTTGGGAATTTTTGTTTTGCACCAATTCATGGCAATGTGGAAACAGGCGAATTAATTTACACGCCGTCCTATTATTTCATTGGCCATTTTTCAAAATTTATTTCTAAAGGAGCTAAAAGAATAAGCAGCATTGCCAGCAGAAGTCAATTGTTAACGACTTCTTTTCAAAATCCAAATGGGAAAATTGTTACTGTGGTAATGAATCAAAGTAATGCTAAAATTACGTATAACTTGTGCATTGGAACTTCGGCTTCAGAAGTTACTATTTTGCCACATGCCATTCAAACTTTAGTTTATTAAATCGAATCGATTTATTTATTTTTACAAAATGAAATACATCCTCAAAACCATATTATTACTTACTTTTTCTATTTCCTTTTCTCAAAGCAAATCTATTGATTTACGAGTGGAAGAGTTATTGAAAAAAATGACTTTAGAAGAAAAAATAGGGCAATTAAATCAATACACCGACGATTGGAATATTACTGGACCATTAATTGTAAATCCAAATAAAGAAACCGATGTTAAAGCGGGAATGCTTGGCTCGATGCTTAATGTAAATGGGGTTGAACGAACTCGGAAATACCAAGAATTAGCGATGCAATCGCGGTTAAAAATTCCGTTATTGTTTGGTTTTGATGTCATTCACGGATACAAAACTACCTTTCCAATTCCATTAGCAGAAGCCGCTTCTTGGGATTTATCGGCTATGGAACTTTCGGCACGAATTGCTGCTACGGAGGCCGCGGCAAGTGGAATTCATTGGACTTTTGCGCCCATGGTAGATATAGCGCGCGATCCGCGCTGGGGCCGCGTTATGGAAGGAGCAGGGGAGGACACTTATTTAGGAACTAAAATTGCTTATGCTCGAGTTAAAGGATTTCAAGGAAAATTAGGAAATTTGAATTCGGTTATGGCTTGCGCCAAACATTTCGCTGCCTATGGCGCAGCGGTAGGAGGAAGGGAATATAATTCGGTTGACTTGAGTGATCGAATGCTTTGGGAAGTGTATTTGCCTCCGTTTAAAGCCGCTGTGGATGCTGGTGCTGCTACTTTTATGAATGCTTTTAATGACATTAACGGAATTCCATCCACAGGTAATAAATACATTCAAAGAGATATTTTAAAAGGCAAATGGAATTATAAAGGATTTGTAGTTTCCGATTGGGGATCTATTGGTGAAATGTATACGCATGGCTATTCCAAAGACGGAATCGAAGCTGCTTTTTCTGCCATCACCGCCGGTTCAGACATGGATATGGAAAGCAATACTTATCGCAATACTTTGGCACAATTAGTAAACAAAAAAAGAATTTCAGTTGCATTAATTGACGATGCGGTAAAGCGAATTCTTAGAAAGAAATTTGAATTAGGGTTGTTTGAAGATCCGTTTCGATTTTGTAATTCAGAGCGACAAAAGATGGCATTAAATAATTCTGAACATACCAAAGCGGCAAGAGAAGTTGCTGCTAAATGTGTGGTTTTACTTAAAAACGAAAAAAATATTTTACCCCTTTCTAAAGAAACTAAAACAATTGCCGTAATTGGGCCAATGGTTAAGCCAAAAAGAATCAACCATGGTTTTTGGGCAGTTAATTTAAAGGATGTTGATTCTACTTACATTGTCTCGCAATGGGAAGGTTTGGAAAATAAAGTTGGGAAAAACACTAAGTTGCTTTACGCAAAAGGATGTGATATTGAAGGCGATAATAAAGCAGGCTTTCAAGAGGCAATTGATGTGGCCAATCAATCGGATGTGGTGCTATTGAGTATTGGAGAACGGTACAATATGAGTGGCGAAGCCAAGAGCAGAAGTAACATTCATTTGCCTGGAATTCAAGAAGAATTAATTAAAGAATTACAAAAAACGGGGAAACCTATTGTGGTACTAATTAATGCGGGTCGCCCATTAGTTTTTAATTGGACTGCAGACAATATGCCAACGATAGTATATACATGGTGGTTGGGGTCGGAGGCAGGAAATGCCATTGCCGACGTGCTATTTGGTGATTATAATCCAAGTGCAAAATTACCCATGACTTTCCCAAGAGCAGAAGGTCAAATTCCAATTTATTACAATCATTTCAATACAGGAAGACCTTCAATTAATGAAGAAAAGTTGTATAAATCAAGTTATATAGATTTGCCAAATACGCCTAAATTTCCATTCGGGTTCGGGTTGAGCTACACGACTTTCAATTACTCTAATTTGAAATTATCGAAAACCAAAATGAAATCTAACGAAAAAATTGAGGTTTCATTGGATGTCACAAATACCGGAAAATATGAAGGTGAAGAAATCGTTCAGTTGTATCTTCAAGATAAATTTGCTTCTTTGATTCGGCCAATTAAAGAACTAAAGGATTTTCAAAAAATCAAATTAGCGGTAGGAGAAACCAAAACGATTACTTTTGTAATTGACAATGAAAAGCTATCTTTTTACAATGAAAAACTTGAATTTAAATCGGAGGCAGGAGACTTTGATTTGATGATTGGCGCTTCCTCGGAAGATATTCGATTAAAAAGTAGCTTTGAATTGCTGCCGTAAATTATTTTAAGAATCTTTTATAAAAATCAAATTTTTAATTGCATTATATTTGAACCAAAATTAGTTTAACTTATAATTTTGAATAATCAGTTTATGAAAAGAATTATTGTAGCTTTTATTTGTTATTTTATTTCCAATTTTGCTAATGCTCAATCAGGGTATGACATTACAATTAATCTAAAAAATTGCAAGGATTCAATTGCCTATCTAACTTACTATCAATTTGATAAAACCTATTTAAAAGACACTTGTAATACGGTTAAAAATGGCAAAATTATATTTAATGGTAAAACCAAATTAGAAAAAGGGATTTACTCTTTAGTGAGCCAACAAAAATCAATCGTTTTTGATTTTTTTGTTGATGATCAAAATCAAAAATTAGAATTTAAAAATGATAGTGAGAGCACAACTATTGAAGGATTGGAAGCCTTAAATTCGCCAATTCAAAACAACTTCATTAACTATTTGAAGTTTGTAAATAAACAAAACGCAGATTTTATAGCTTACAAAAACAGTCTTAACATTAAAACCAAAAAAGACACCCTAACACTTCAAGAAAAGCAAAAAGAATTTGACCAAAAAATCATCGATTATGAGCATGATTTTTATGATAAACATAAATCGACTTTTATTGGTGATGTGATGAATTTAAAAATGGAAAAAGTCCTGAAAGATATTCCAAAAGCTTCCAACGGTAGGCCAGACAGTTTGTATGTTTATAAATATTATAAAAAACACTATTGGGACAATGTTGATTTTAAGGATGATGGTATTGTTCGTAATCCATTTTTTCACAACAAACTAAAAAGATATTTTGAATCGGTTATTGTTTCCCATCCCGATTCTGCGATTGTTGAAGTGGATCGAATTATAGAAAAAACGAAACCAGGAAGTATGCTTTATAAATTAGTACTTTCTAACATGCTTTATACTTTTGAAACCTCAAACAGAATGGGATTTGACAAAGTTTTCGTTCATTTATCAGACCGTTATTTTAAAACCGGTAAAGCGGTTGGAATTTACGATGATGAATCGGTTGTTGCCAAAATTATTAAAAGAGCCGATTTGCTAAAACCGTTGTTAATTGATGCCGTTGCTCCAGATCTATCGATGATTAAAGCCGAAGATTTTCCAACTGTGAAAGCAATGGGTTTCGAAGCGGCCAAAAATAGTGAAGAAGCTACCAAGGTCTATATGGCAAATATTGACAAACTAAATAAACTCTATTACCGACTTCATTCAGTTGCTGCCGATTATATTATTTTAGTTTTTTGGGATGTTGATTGTGGGCATTGCCAAAAGGAAATTCCAAAATTAATTGAGGTCTATAACGAACTTAAAAAGGAGAAAAAAAATGTAAAAGTTTACAGCGTTTACACTTTACATGAAGGAGAAAAATATTTAAAATACATTGCAGAGAAAGGCCTTACCGATTGGATAAATGTATATGACGGCGCTCATCTTAATAATGTAGTTAATAAGTACGATGTTTATTCTACTCCTGTGATTTATTTATTAGACAAAAACAAAAAAATCAAGGCCAAAAGAATCGGTGTGGAACAAATAAAAACAGTGATTCAAGGAATGGAAAAAGAATACCAGTTAAAGAAATAATACTATAGAAAATTTGATAATTATTAGTCCCGAAGTGCAACAGGCATTAGATGCTAATTTGCCCATTGTTGCCTTAGAGTCGACCATAATTTCCCACGGGATGCCTTGGCCTCAAAATGCTATTACGGCCAAATTAGTTGAGGATGAGGTTCGAAAAAATGGCGCTGTTCCTGCAACTATTGCCATTCGAGACGGAAAATGTTTGGTGGGTTTGCGTGAGGAAGATATTGATTATTTAGGTCAAACTCCGGGCGTTTGGAAAGTGAGTCTTCGAGACATGCCTTATGTAATTGCTAAAAAATTACCTGGAGCAACTACCGTAGCTGCTACCATGCGCATTGCTTCAATGGCTGGAATTAAAATATTTGCTACTGGCGGAATTGGTGGCGTGCATCGTGGTGCTACCGAAACCATGGATATTTCTGCCGATTTAACCGAAATGGCGCATACCAACGTAGCTATTGTAGCTGCAGGTGTAAAATCAATTTTAGATATTGGATTAACTTTAGAATATTTAGAAACTTCTGGAATTCCGGTGGTGACTTATGGACAAGATGCTTTTCCAAGTTTTTACTCTTCAAAAAGCGGATTTCAATCGCCATTGCGCATGGATACACCGCAAGAACTAGCATCACTTTTAAAGGCCAAATGGGACTTAGGTCTAAATGGTTCGGTGTTGATTGCAAATCCAGTTCCAAAAGAATTTGAAATGGAGCAAGAAGCCATAGAAGTACATATTTTAAATGCTTTAAAAGAAGCTGATAAATTGCAAATTAAAGGGAAAGAAGTGACACCATTTTTATTGAAAGCTATTGCGGAACATACCCATGGCGAAAGTTTGGAAGCCAACATTGCACTAATAAAAAACAATGCTAAAATTGCATCTCAAATTGCGGTTGCCTTACACCAAAAGTTATAAGTTTTTAATTACATAGGTTACCATTCCCCAAATTACCAATTCGCTTTCTTCTGTAACTTTTATGGGTTGGTAACTCGGATTTTCCGGCATTAAATACAAGCAATCGTCTTCAACTTGTATGCGTTTTACGGTGAATTCTCCGTCAATAAAACACACGGCAATTTTATTGTTTTGAGGCTCCAAACTTCGATCTACAATTAAAATATCTTTATCGCTAATACCCGCATTTATCATCGAATTTCCATTGACTTTTATATAAAAAGTAGCCAACGGATTTTTACACAATTCTTTATTCAAATCAATCTCATTGCCTAAAAAATCGGTTGCCGGCGAGGGAAAACCAGCCGAAACACCTTCCTTTACATACGGAATTCGGAGTTTGCTTTCAAAATTAGGAAGATGAAATGTAAGCGAAGTTTCTTTTTTTAGTGACATTTTATTTCTAGTAATTCCTTAAAGTTGGTGGTATAATTTGGGGATAAATGATTTTGTTTCATGTTCCAAGTTACTTTTAAATCTTGCGATGCCAATTTCACTTTTCGATTTCCAATTTTTGTATTTAGTGAATCCATTGCTTTCATAAGCGCTAAGTGCTTCGGATTTTCTTCTTCAAATAATTGAAATTGCTTTTTATTTTCATCAATAAATTGGGTTACAATAACCCCTGCTTTTTTAAACTGAAGCCCTTCATTGCCTTCATGCAATTCTTTTAAAATTGCAATGGCAGCATTAGAAATGGTTATGGTAGAATTAGTCGCATAAGGCAGTGTGATTGCCCTGTTGTAATAATATTTTTGGTTTTCATATTTATGCCGATCTACTACAAGCATCACGATAATGGTATGGCAACAGGATTTTTGCTTGCGTAATTTTTCGGCACAAACCGCTGCAAAAGTCGCAATTCGTTCGCGCAAAGCATCCAAATCGGATAGTTGTTTTGGAAAACTTCGGGTGGTGGCAATGCTTTTTTTCTGTTCTTTGATAGGTTCTAAATCCAACACCGATTTTCCTTCCAATTCATACTTTAAGCGCATGCCCAATACGCCCATTTCTTTTCGAATCCAGAATTCGTGTTGGGGTTTGGTAAAGTCATAAGCCGTAAGAATGTTGTGGGCGTGCATCTTCTTTTTTAGTCGGTAGCCAATACCCCACACATCTTCAATTTTAGTCCATTTTAAAGCTTTAATGCGCTTTTCTTCGGTGTCAATTACATAGACGCCTTGCGTACGATCTTGGTATTTTTTGGCAATTTTATTGGCTACTTTGGCCAATGCTTTGGTTGCTGCAAATCCCACACAAACCGGAATTCCAACCCATTTTTGCACTCTGCGTTTCATCTGTAATCCATAGTCATGAAAATCAGAAACTGGCATGCCGTCAAAGTTCAAAAACGCTTCGTCAATGCTGTACACTTCAAGATTTGGAGTGAAGCCTTCTAGAATTTTCATCACCCTATTGCTTAGGTCGCCATACAGCGCATAATTGGACGAGAAGACCTGTACTTTGTTCTGCTTTAGCTCTTGGCGCACTTTAAACTCGGGTGCTCCCATAGGTATCCCTAATGCCTTTGCTTCATTGCTTCTCGAGATAATGCAACCGTCGTTATTTGACAAAATAACGACCGGTTTTCCAATTAAATTAGGTTGGAAAACGCGTTCGCACGAAGCATAAAAATTATTACAATCTACTAAAGCATACATTTTGTAAAATTACAGAATCGGAATTTTAGTTGGGCAACTAACAGTTGTTAAATTTGCCAATTGTTGATAAATAAAAAACCACCAAAATTGCTTTTGATGGTTTTGATATAATTTGAAAAGAGACTTTTTATTTCAATAAATTGGTTACTAATGAAGGATACAATCCGATGATTACATTTAGTAAAATAGAAACTACACCTACTGCATAATACACGAACGGAGTTGCTTGTTTTTCTTCATTAGGCTCTCTAGTGTACATTGCCAAAATTAATTTGAAATAATAACCAACACTTACAATAGAGTTGATTACTCCGGCAATAACCACAACTAAATAACCTGCTTTAATGGTTTGTGTAAACAGCATAAATTTCGCAAAGAAACCAGAGAAAATTGGAATCCCAGCCATAGAAAGTAAAGCTGCAGTTAATACCGCTGCCATTAATGGATTGGTTTTACCTAAGCCATTGAAATTAACTATGTTTTCGTTGTCTTTGTTTCCTGTTACAGTTATGATCACGGCAAATGCTGCAATTCCGGCTAGTGCATAAGCGCTTGTGTAATACAATAAAGTTGAAGAAGAATTGGCCATTGTAAGCAATGCCATCAACATGAATCCAGCGTGTGAAATACCAGAGAAAGCCAACATTCGTTTTACATTATTTTGGCGTAAAGCCATAATGTTTCCAATTGTCATTGAGGCAATAGAAACCACAATAATAATTAGTTGAAATGAGGTTAAAATGTCCTGATTATCGAATGAAGAATTTAAGTTTAATGCGGTTACTAATTTGTATAAAGTAGCGATAGCCACCACTTTTACCAAGGTGCTCATGGTAGCAGTAACTAAAGATGGAGAACCTTCATAAACGTCTGGTGCCCAAAAGTGAAAAGGAACTGCTGCAATTTTAAATAACATTCCAACCACTACTAATATCACTCCAATTGGAAACCAAGAAGGCAATTCGGCAGATAAAGATGCACTCGAAATTTCTGCAACATCAAAGCTACCCATAGCTCCATAAATTAAGCATATTCCAAATAAAATGATTCCGGATGCAAAGGAACCCATAAGGAAATACTTCATTCCGGCTTCGTTACTTTTTATATCCAATCGGCTGCTTCCAGCTAAAATATATAATGCAATAGAAAGGGTTTCAATTCCGATGAAGAACATGGCAAGATTGGTAAATGATACCATTGCAATAGCTCCTGCTAATAGGAAAACCTTGATTGAAATGTAATCGGAAATTTTGGTTGGATGATCTTTATACACCTCATTTCCCATGGCAACAATAAAAATGGTTAGTAGGATAAACAGCGAAGCAAATGCAGAAGACGTTGAATCGGCTGCAATCATATTGCTGTATTTTTCATTTGCAGAAAAACCTAAAGTCCAAAGGTGTAAAGTAGTTCCTAATACTGCTAGTAATCCTAGAATTACTACGGGAACGATTGCTTTTCTTAAATTAAAGATTTCAGCTATAAGACAAAAAACGCCTAAACCTGATAGTGCTATTAGTGTATTCATTTGTATTAGTTAAATCTATTAATTTGAGTTAGAATTTCTTGTACACTTGGGTTAACCAAATCTACAATGGGTTTTGGATGGATTCCGTAGAATAATAAAAAGGCAATTAGTATCACAAATACGATTGTTTCATTTAGGGTTACCTCTGCAAATACTTTGGTGTTGGTTTCGCCAAGCATTACATTTTGGAACATTTTCAACATATAATAAGCCCCTAAAATGATTGTGGTTCCACCTAATACGGCAAACCATATATTTACTTGCGACAAACTGTATAAAACGGTGAATTCTCCAATGAAGTTGAAAGTTCCTGGCAATGCAACAGATGCTAAAACCAAAATCATAAACAACGAAGTAAACTTAGGCGCTTGTGAACGAATTCCGCCTAATTCTTCAATAGTATTTGAATTAAATCTTCTATAAATCACTTCGGCAGCAAAGAACAATCCAACGATTACAAAACCGTGGGCAATCATTTGCGATACCGCTCCGCTGATACCGTCGGCAGTTAAAGTATAACAACCTGCAGCAATTAATCCAACGTGCGCTAATGAAGAATAAGCCAATAATTTCTTAACGTCTTTTTGGCGTAAAGCCACAATCGAACCATAAATTACTCCCGCAATACTCAATCCAATTAGTATTGGCATGTAGGTTTTAGCAGCTAATGGCGCAATAGGAATTTGCCAACGGATCACGCTGTACAATCCCATTTTTAGCATGATACCAGATAAAAGCATCGTTCCAACAGTTGGTGCTTTTTGGTACACTTTTGCTTGCCATGTATGGAAAGGAATAATCGGAATTTTAATTGCGTAGGCTAAAAAGAAAGCAAAGAAAATCCAGAATTGTTCGGTTACTGATAATTTTAATTTCGTTAAATCGGATAGCATGAAACTTCCTGCTTTGTCATATAAATAAGCAAAAGCTACTAGCATAAATAACGATCCTGCAAGTGTGTAAATAAAGAATTTTACCACTGCTTTTTTGCGTTCTTCAAGATCTCCGTTACCCCAAACTAATGCTATAAAATAGATTGGAATTAAAGATAACTCCCAAAAAATATAGTATAACAATCCGTCTGTAGCTAGGAAAGTACCGGTCATTGCAAATGCCATGAACAATACTAAGGCATAGAAATTTTTGGAGTTATTAAATTTATTTGCAAAAGAAGATAACAGAATTATCGGAATTAAAGACACGGTTAATAAAACCATGGCAAGAGCCAATCCATCTGCTTTTAATGCAAAGGATACATTGGGTTGTAAAATCCAAGGATTGTTAAGGCTGATGTCAACCCCACCAAGATAGTGATTTACTAAAACCGTGGTGCAACCTAATGCTGCCAAACTAAAGAATAGTGCCACTTTAGATGCCAATTTATCTCCAGAAACGAAGGTTACTAAGGCACCAATTAAAAGGACAAATAATATAAGGGATACGTTCATTTTCTTTAAATTATTGTGCTAAAAATAAATAACTAACTATGGCTAATACTCCAATTACAAATGCAAAAAGGTACAAACCAATACTTCCAGATTGTAATTTTTTACCTTGATTACTTAACCCATTTGCAACGGTTCCGAAACCATAAACAATCCCTCCAAGAGCAGGCTCAAGAGTAGTTCTAAAGAAGTTGGAAAGTGCGTTTATTGGGGTAATAATTAGGAAGGTGTAGAACTCATCTACATAATATTTATTGTAAATAGCTTTAGAAACACCTGCAATTTCTGAATCTTGTTTTGGAACAAATCCTTGTTTGATGTATTTGGCATACGCCCAAACAATTCCAATGATAGCTCCTGTTAAAGCAATTCCCATTAACATATATTCTTGGCTTCCAAGAGCATGTTCTTCGTGTTTTCCTGCTAAAATTGGTTCTAAGAAATGGTTTAACCAATTGCTTCCTGGTAAATTAATTAATCCACCAACAGTTGCTAATGCAGCTAAAATGATTAATGGTAAGGTAATTAAACTCGGGCTTTCGTGTAAATGGTGTTTTTGTTCTTCGGTACCCCTAAAGTCTCTGAAGAAAGTTAAATACATCAATCTAAACATATAGAAAGCAGTCATGATAGAAGCAATAGATCCGATGATCCATAAGGCTTTATTGTGTTCGAAAGCAACCATTAAAATTTCGTCTTTAGACCAAAATCCAGCAAATGGGAAAATACCTGCAATAGCTAATGTAGAAATCAACATTGTTGCAAAAGTGATTGGCATTGCTTTACGCAAACCACCCATTTTACGCATATCTTGTTCGCCATGTAACGCGTGTATTACCGATCCTGATCCTAAGAACAAACACGCTTTAAAGAAGGCATGTGTAATTACGTGGAAAACGGCAACAGTGTAAGCACCCATTCCTAAGGCTAAAAACATTAACCCTAATTGCGATACGGTAGAATAAGCCAATACTTTTTTAATATCATTTTGTAATAATCCAATTGATGCAGCAACTAAAGCAGTGATTGCTCCAACAATGGCAATGATGTTTTGAACTTCTGGAGTTAAATCGAATAAGAAATTCATTCTTGTAATCATAAAGATACCTGCAGTTACCATCGTTGCAGCGTGGATTAACGCCGAAACTGGTGTTGGACCAGCCATTGCGTCTGGTAACCAAGTGTATAATGGTAATTGCGCTGATTTTCCGGTTGCTCCAATGAAAAGGCATAAAGCAGCCAATCCTAGTAAAGCAGTATTTGCAGTTCCCGCTGATAGGGCTTGTTTCATTTCAACAAAGTTCAAAGTAGAGAACATAAATGCCAATATGAATATTCCAATTAAGAAACCTAAATCTCCAATACGGTTCATGATGAATGCTTTCTTAGCCGCATCATTGTAATCTTGGTTTTTATGCCAAAATCCGATTAGTAAGTAGGAGCAAAGTCCAACGCCTTCCCAACCGATAAACATAACTAGTAAGTTATTTCCAACAACTAAAGTAATCATGAAGAACACAAACAAATTTAAATACGCAAAGAACTTATGCATATTTTCATCCTCGTGCATATAGCTGATCGAATATAAGTGAATTAACGAACCAATTCCGGTTACAAAAAGCAACCATAATAATGATAATTGGTCTAATAAAATTCCGAAATCTACTTTAAGTTTTCCTATTTGGATCCAATCCAATAAGGTAACCGAAACGGGTTTTCCTGTTGCATTTAATTGAAGGAAAAAATACAAACTCATTGCAAATGATACCACAACTGCTATAGTTCCGATAGCACCAGCAATGCTTTTTCCTGCTTTTTTCCCGAAGAAAACATTAAATAAGAACCCAACAAATGGGGTTAATAATAAGAGTAAAACTAAGTTATTGTCCATTAGGGATTATCCTTTTAAGTTCTTTAAATTTGAGATATCAACCGATCCAATATTTCGGAAAACCGAAACTAGTAATGCCAATCCAACGGCTACTTCGGCAGCAGCAACAGCCATCGAGAAGAATACAAATACTTCTCCTTTAGGATCTTGCCAGTAGGTTGCAAATGCAATAAATAACAAGTTCACGGCATTTAGCATAATTTCGATTGACATGAAAACGATGATGGCATTTCTTCTATATAACACTCCAAAAATTCCGATACAAAAAAGTAAAACGGAAAGGAAAATGTAATTTTCAATACCTATTTGATTTAATATATTTTCCATATTATTTAGATGTTTTTTCTTTTTTAGACAATAATACTGCTCCAATCATTGCAACTAATAATAATATTGAAGCAAATTCAAACGGAACCATAAATCCGTCTTTATCGTCTAATAAAACGGTTCCTAATTTTTTTATCGATTGGAAATCTTCGTGACTGGTATAATATTCGCCAACAAATGGTTTTGAATACATGAATATTAATACCAAGGCAGTGCTCAATAATACAAAAACGGTGATAGCACCAAGTCTGGTAATTCTAGGTTTGTGCACTTCATCTTCTTTGTTTAAATTCATTAACATGATGGTAAATAAGAAGAGCACCATGATGGCTCCCGAATACACGATTATATGTACAATTGCTAAAAATTGTGCATTAAATAATAAGTAATGACCTGCAATTGAAAAGAAGCACAACACTAAATAAATAGCACTATGAATTGGGTTTTTACTGTAAATTGTTAAAAAGGCTGTTGCCAGTGTAAAAGCCGCTAGGATATAAAATATAATAAGTACTGGTGCCATAATTAATTTAGGTTTTTAGTATTTGCTATAGCCATCTCTAAAGGCATAACCAATTTGTCTTTTCCAAAAATAAAATCTTCTCTATGGTACTGCGCAGGAACTAATTCTTTTGAAATTGTTAAGTAAATTGCGTCTTTTGGACAAGCCTCTTCACACAATCCGCAGAAAATGCAACGCAACATATTGATTTCATAGATCTCAGCATATTTTTCTTCGCGGTACAAATGTTTCTCATCTGGTTTACGCTCGGCAGCTTTCATAGTAATTGCTTCGGCAGGGCATGATAGTGCGCACAAACCACAAGCAGTACAATTTTCTCTACCTTGTTCGTCGCGTTTCAACATGTGTTGACCACGATACACAGGACTAAATTCCCGAACTTGTTCTGGATAATGAATGGTTGCTTTTTTGCTAAAAAAGTGTTTGATGG
Source organism: Flavobacterium sp. (assembly GCF_040383245.1). GTDB lineage: Bacteria > Bacteroidota > Bacteroidia > Flavobacteriales > Flavobacteriaceae > Flavobacterium. Next base: position 104,863 of record NZ_JBEIDX010000001.1, read on the forward strand.
TAATCCACAAACCTTTTACAATAGCAATCAGGTATAGTCTTTCTAAAAAAGTCATTTCCTTATTGGAAACCTGCTTTTTACTGCCTGATAATGAAATATTTTGTATTGATGACATAATTGTTATTTCCTAATTAAAACCCTAAATAAGTTAAAATTTCACCTCTTAAATTGATAATTCCTGTAATGATAATATTTACAATTGATAGCGGAATTAAGATCTTCCAACCTAAATTCATCAATTGATCGTATCTAAATCTTGGTATCTTCCATCGAATCCACATAAAGAAGAAGATGAAAAAGCAAAGTTTTGTAAACAACGCTCCCATTCCAATTATATTTCCAAGATTTACACCCCAATTTTCAACAACCCAACTCATTCCCGGGTAGTTATAACCACCAAAGAACAATACAGATATAATAGTTGAAGAGATGAACATATTAGCATATTCTGCAAATAAATAGAATCCCATTTTCATGGAAGAATACTCCGTGTGGTAACCCCCAATTAATTCTGATTCGCATTCTGCTAGATCGAAAGGCGTTCTATTGGTTTCTGCGAAAGCACAAATCAAAAAGATAAGAAATGATAACGGTTGATAGAAAACATTCCAATGAAAACCATGTTGTTGTACCGAAATTTCTTTCAAGCTCAACGTTCCAGTCATCATCAATAAAGCAATCATCGACAATCCCATGGCAATTTCATAAGAAACCATTTGTGAAGCAGCACGAACCGCACCCATTAAAGAGAACTTATTATTCGATGCCCATCCACCAATCATGATTCCGTATACTCCAATAGAAACTATTGCAAAAATATAAAGCAATGCACTATCAGTATCAGTAGCTTGAAGTATAACATCCTTACCAAAAATATGTAATTTATCCCCCCACGGAATTACAGCACTGGTCATTAAAGCCGCACTCATTGCGATGGCTGGTCCTACAAAAAACAAAAATCTATTTTTTGTATCTGGTTCAAACTCTTCTTTTGCAAAAAGTTTCATTCCGTCTGCAAGTGGTTGTAATAAACCTCCCCATCCCGCACGATTAGGGCCAACTCTATCTTGAAGAAAAGCAGCAACTTTACGTTCTGCCCAAGTAGAATACATGGCCATGATCATTGTTACAGCAAATACTACAACAATAATCACACTTTTTTCTACAATGAAGGCGGTACTACTATCCATTTTGTTTAGTATTTATTGGGTTACCATCTATTTTTTCGTTGTATGCAATCTCGGTCATACTAATTTTTTTACGGTCTTGATCTCTTCCTTGAAGAATACCTTTTTCAGTTTCAATCACTACTTTTTCAGTGGTGTTGTATTTTTTATTTTGGTTGATAACGGAATCTTTTTCGAATTTTCTAGGTCCTTCGATAACCCAATCCGAAACTTCCTTTTTATCAAAACGACATGTATTACAGATAAAATCTTCTACCTCATGATACTCGTCTTTTCTTGCTGTAACTCTTTGTATTTCGTTTCCAAACATCCAAACTGTTGTTTTTCCGCAACATCCTGGAGTAGTACATTCTCTGTGTGCATTGAATGGTTTGTTAAACCAAACTCTCGATTTGAATCTAAACGTTTTATCTGTTAAAGCTCCAACCGGACATACATCAATCATGTTTCCAGAGAACTCATTATCAATAGCTGCAGATACACAAGTCGAAATTTGAGAATGATCTCCACGGTTTAAAACTCCGTGAACTCTACCATCGGTTAATTGATCGGCAACTTCTACACAGCGTTGGCATACAATGCAACGGTTCATGTGTAATTGAATTTTGTCGCCAATATTTTCTGGTTCGAATGTTCTTTTTTCTTCTATGAAACGCGTTTCCGATTTTCCGTGTTCGAAACTTAAGTTTTGCAAATCACATTCTCCCGCCTGATCGCACACTGGGCAATCTAATGGGTGGTTGATTAAAAGAAACTCGGTTACCGCTTTACGCGCTTCCGTAACTCTTTCTGAAGATTTGCTGGCAACTTCCATTCCGTCTTGACATCCTGTTACACAAGATGCTACTAGTTTTGGCATTGGTCGTGGATCCGCTTCGCTTCCTTTAGTTACATCAACTAAGCAACAACGGCATTTTCCACCGGTACCTTTTAGTTTAGAATAATAACACATGGCTGGCGGAACAGATTCTCCACCAATCATTCGAGCTGCTTGCAGGATGGTTGTTCCTGGTGCTACTTCAATTTCTTGACCGTCTATGGTTACTTTCATTATAATTTTTGTTTTTTTAGTTTTAAGTTTAAAGTTTCGTTTTGTACAATTTGAAACTTAAATAACTTGAAACCGGAAACTATTTTTAAACTTCTTGCTTTGTTATTAAATGCCTTACTTTTTCAAAAGGTTCAGCTACAAAGTGATTTCTATTTTTTACTTTTTCTGGGAAACGAATGTGGTATTCAAACTCGTCTCTAAAATGGCGAATTGCCGCAGCAACTGGCCAAGAAGCAGCATCTCCTAATGGACAAATGGTGTTTCCTTCAATTTTAGATTGGATGCTCCATAATAATTCGATATCTTCTTCACGACCTTGACCGTTTTCAATTCTCCACAAAACTTTTTCTAACCAACCTGTTCCTTCTCTACAAGGGGTACATTGTCCGCAGCTTTCATGGTGATAAAATCTTGAAAAATTCCAAGTGTTGCGAACAATACAAGCTCTATCATCATACACAATAAATCCACCTGAACCTAGCATCGAACCAGTCGCAAAACCTCCATCAGATAAACTTTCGTAAGTCATTAATCGGTCTTCGCCAGCAGCTGTTTTATAGATTAAATTAGCTGGTAAAATAGGCACCGAACTTCCTCCTGGCACCAATGCTTTAAGTGGTCTGTCCGTTTGCATTCCGCCACAATATTCATCCGAATTCATGAATTCATAAACAGATAAGCCCAATTCAATTTCGTAAACGCCTTGGTTTTTAATATTTCCAGAAGCCGAAATTAATTTGGTTCCTGTAGAACGACCTATTCCTATTCCTGCATAATCAGCACCTGAATTATTTACGATCCAAGGCACAGCAGCAATTGTTTCTACGTTATTTACTACGGTTGGATTTTGCCAAAGTCCTTTTACAGCAGGAAATGGTGGTTTTAATCTAGGATTTCCACGATTTCCTTCTAAACTTTCTAAAAGTGCAGTTTCTTCACCGCAAATGTAGGCTCCACCACCAATTTGAACATAAAGTTCTAAATCGTATCCAGATCCTAATATATTTTTACCCAACCACCCAGCAGCTTTTGCTTCGGCGATGGCTTTTTCTAATATTTTATAAACCCACATGTATTCTCCACGAATGTAGATGTAAGATAGGTTGGCACCCAATGCGTAACTTGAAGTAATCATTCCTTCTATTAATAAGTGCGGAATGTATTCCATTAAGAAACGGTCTTTGAAAGTACCTGGTTCCGATTCGTCTGCATTACAAACTAAATGTCTTGGGTTACCCGATTTTTTGTCGATGAAACTCCATTTCATTCCGGCTGGAAATCCTGCGCCACCACGACCACGAAGTCCCGAAGTTTTTACTTCTTCTACAACTTCATCCGGGGTCATTTTTTTCAACGCTTTTTCTACCGATGCATAACCGCCTTCTTTGCGGTATACTTCATAAGTTTTTATCCCCGGAACATTGATTTTGTCTAATAATATTTTTCTTCCCATGATACTATTTATCGTGTAAAGTGATTTTTCCGTCTTTACAGTCAGAAATTAACTGATCAATTTTTTCTTTGGTTAAATGCTCTTGGTAAAAATCTCCCAATTGCATCATTGGTGCATAACCACAAGCACCTAGACATTCCACTCCGCGAACTTCAAATTGTCCGTCGGCAGTTGGTTCACCTACTTTTACTCCAAGTTTAGAACACGTATAATCCATTAAATCTTCAACCCTATTTTGACAACATGGCGAAGTTTGACAAAATTCAAACATGTATTTTCCAATTGGTCTTTGGTTAAACATGGTGTAAAAAGTCACCACTTCAAAAACTTCAATAGGTTGTATTTCTAGAATTTCAGCTACTTTTATTTGTAAATCGGTGCTTAACCAATTGTCATGAGCATCTTGAACTTCATGCAATACAGGAAGTAAAGCCGATTTCTTTTTGCCTTCCGGATAATGACTGATTAATTCATTGATGCGTGTCATCAAAGATTCAGTCATGTTTATTTCTTGTTGGATATTTGTTTTTTCCATTTTTATTATTTTAAATTTTGAATTATAAATTTTAAATGGTTTGAATAATTTATAATTTAAAATTCATCATTTACAATTTCATTATGCGTCTAATTCTCCTGCAATTACATTTAAACTGGATAATATTACAATAGCATCCGATAACATGCCGCCTTTAATCATTTCGGTATACGCTTGGTAATAAATAAAGCAAGGTCTTCTAAAGTGTAAACGGTACGGTGTTCTACTACCATCGGTTACTAAGTACATTCCTAATTCTCCGTTACCACCTTCTACAGCATGATATATTTCGGCAACCGGAACTGGAACTTCACCCATCACAATTTTGAAGTGATAAATTAAACTTTCCATATTGTGGTATACATCTTCTTTTGGTGGAAGGTAATAATCAGGAACATCAGCATGAATTGGACCTTCAGGTAATTTTGCTAATGCTTGACGGATGATGCTTATACTTTCCCAAACTTCTGCATTACGAACACAAAAACGATCGTAGGTATCTCCTGATTTTCCTACGGGAACTTCAAAATCAAAGTCTTCATATGAAGAATAGGGTTGTGCTTTTCTTACATCATAATCAATTCCTGCAGCTCTTAAATTCGGACCTGTTAATCCGTATTGCATAGCCAATTCCGCAGTTATTGGACCCACATTAACCGTACGATCAATAAAGATTCTATTTCTTTCGAATAGGTTTTCAAATTCTTTCCAAGCAACTGGAAAATCAGTTAAGAAAGTATCTAATTTTTTGAATGCCTCTTCAGACCATTCTCTTTCAAATCCACCAATTCTACCCATGTTGGTAGTCAATCGAGCACCACAAATTTCTTCGTAGATTTCGTATATTTTTTCTCTAAATTGAAATACATATAAAAATCCAGTATAGGCCCCGGTATCAACACCAAGAATCGAATTACAAATTAAGTGATCTGCAATTCGAGCCAATTCCATTACGATAACTCTTAAATATTGAGCTCTTTTTGGAACTTCAATTTCTAAAAGTTTTTCAACTGTCATCCACCAAGCCATGTTATTGATAGGCGAAGAACAGTAGTTCATACGATCTGTCAAGACATTTACTTGATAAAATGGACGGTTTTCTGCAATTTTTTCGAAGGCACGATGAATGTAACCAATGGTTGGTTCTGCATCAAGAATTCGCTCTCCATCCATCAACAAGATATTTTGAAAAATACCATGTGTTGCTGGGTGCGTTGGCCCAAGATTTAATATTGAAAGTTCGCTTCCGTCTTCGTTGCGCGTCTGTTCAATGATTTTGGCATAGCGATGCTCTGGTAATAATAATAAGTCTGACATCTTAAATTATAAATTGATAATTAAAATTATCCATTATTTGCTGTTCTTCCAAAGAAACGATCGTCTTTATCTGTTCTTCCGCCATCTTCCATTGGGAATTCTTTACGCATTGGATGAGAAACCATCTCAGGCATATTTAAAATTCGTTTCAATTGTGGATGACTAATAAAATTAATGCCATAAAAATCGAAAGTTTCTCTTTCCATCCAATTGGCAGTTAAAAATAAATCGGTAATTGTATTTACTTCTGGATTTTCTCCAGATAAATAAGTTGTGATTCTTAATCGAACATTTTCTACCCAATTGTGCATGTGATACACTACAGCAAACTGATGGCTTGCTTCATTTTCTGGATAGTGGACTCCACATAAATCGGTTAAGAAATGGAAGTTTAAATCTTCTTCAACTTTAAGGGTTCGAATTACTTCGTGAATTGCATCAGGGGTAGCTTCGAAAGAAAAAATATCGCGACTCATTTGAAAGTTCAAAACTTTATCGCCAAATGTTTTGATTAATTTTTCTTGTATTGTGTTCGTTTCTAAAGCCATATTATAGGTTATAAGAAGCTAATAATTCTTTATATTCTGGTGAATTTCTTCGTCTTACCGATTCGTTCTTTACCAATTCTTGCAACTGCATTACGCCGTCTACAATTTGTTCTGGTCTTGGAGGACAACCAGGAACATATACATCTACAGGGATTACTTTATCGATTCCTTGTAAAACAGAATAGGTGTCAAAAACCCCACCCGAAGTAGCACAAGCACCTACAGCAATTACCCATCTAGGCTCGCTCATTTGCTCATATACTTGACGTAAAATAGGCGCCATTTTTTTAGAAATAGTTCCCATAACTAATAACATATCCGCTTGACGAGGAGAAAAACTCACACGCTCCATACCAAAACGAGCTAAGTCATAATGCGATGCCATTGTTGCCATGAACTCAATTCCGCAGCAAGAAGTTGCAAATGGAAGAGGCCAAAGCGAATTGGCTCTAGCTAATCCAACAACATCGTTAAGCTTTGTTGCGAAAAATCCTTCTCCTGTAACTCCTTCTGGAGGAGCAACCATTTTTGTATCTTTATTCATTTCATTTGGAATTTTGAAATATAAATTTTAAATGAAAACTAATTTAAAATTCAACAGTTATAATTTAAAATATTTTTTACTCCCACTCTAGGGCTTTCTTTTTGATAATATAAAAGAATCCTACTAAAAGCAATAACATAAATACAATCATTTTTAGCATACCATCAAGACCTAATTCTTTAAAATTTATTGCCCAAGGATATAAAAATATAACCTCCACATCAAAAAGTACAAAAAGTATGGCTACCAAAAAATATTTAACAGAGAATGGGATACGCGCATTTCCTACAGATTCTATTCCACACTCAAAGTTTTTATCTTTATTTTTCGAATGTCTTTTTGGACCTAAAAAGCTTGATCCAATGATAGTTGCAACAACAAATCCTATTGCAAGAAGTGCTTGCATTAGTATTGGAATATAGTCATGTTGTGTAGATTGCATAGCGTAAATTTTTTAGTCTTTTTTAAAATTTGCACAAATATACATTGCATTATTTAATTCGCAAAAACCTAGGGTTAATCGTTTCATAAATATTGGTTAAAATCAGTTATTTAAACCAATTCTAAATAAAATAATTAGGTATAAAAAAACGCCCCAAATTATTGGGGCGTTTTAACCATTGAGGTAACCAAAAAATAATATATATTAGTCTTCGATAACTACTACTTGAGCAGCCACTTTACCTTTTCTTCCTTCTTCTTCTTCGTAAGAAACTTTATCACCTTCGTTTAGTGACTCCGCTTTAATACCTGTAGCATGAACGAAAATGTCTTTTCCATTTTCATCATCTGTAATGAATCCGTAACCTTTTGATTCATTGAAAAATTTAACTGTTCCTGTGCGCATTTTATAATGTAAAAAATTAATAATGTTCAAAGATATACTTATTTATGACATAGCAAACAAAAAATAAATAAAAAATGAAAATATTTTTAACAAAGTTGATTTATAAATGAATGATTTTCAAGTAAATATTTGAATAATTTTCATTAAATTAAATAAAAAAGCAGATATTTTTTATAATTTAAATAACTGCTTTCAAATTAGTTGCGAATTTGATATTAATTACCTCATATCCAATTTGATATGTAATTCGTTCAATTGCAATTCATCAATTACCGATGGAGCGTCAATCATAACGTCTCTACCTGAATTATTTTTTGGGAATGCTATAAAATCTCTAATAGTTTCTTGACCGCCAAGAATTGCTACCAATCGATCCAATCCAAAGGCTAAACCTCCGTGAGGTGGCGCTCCAAATTGGAAAGCATCCATTAAGAATCCAAATTGATTGCGGGCTTCTTCTTCGGTGAAACCTAAATATTTAAACATCAATTGTTGGGTTGCTTTATCGTGAATACGAATTGAACCTCCACCAATTTCATTTCCATTTAACACCATATCATAAGCATTAGCACGAACTTTACCTGGGTTGGTTGCTAGCAATTCCATGTCTTCTGGTTTAGGAGACGTAAATGGATGGTGCATTGCATGCCATCTTCCTGATTCTTCATCTAATTCTAATAATGGAAAATCAACTACCCATAATGGAGCAAATTCGGCTGGATTTCTTAATCCCAAACGCGTTGCTAATTCCATTCTTATTGCTGAAAGTTGTGTTCTTGTTTTATCTGCTGGGCCCGAAAGCACAAAAATCATATCACCCGCTTTAGCACCTGTAGCTTTTGCCCATTGTGCTAAATCGGCTTGATCGTAAAATTTATCTACCGATGATTTAAAAGTTCCGTCTTCTTCACATTTTACATAAACCATTCCTGTAGCACCAATTTGTGGACGTCTTACCCAATCAATTAAGGCATCTATTTCTTTTCTTGTAAAAGCGGCACAACCTGGTGCAGCAATACCAACTACTAATTCGGCCGAGTTAAATACCGGAAATTCTTTATGTTGTGCAACGGCATTTAATTCACCAAACTCCATTCCGAAACGGATATCTGGCTTGTCATTTCCGTAGGTTTTCATGGCGTGATCGTATGTCATTCTTGGGAATTTCTCAACATCCAATCCGTGTATTTCTTTCAGTAAATGTCGGGTTAATCCTTCAAAAACATTTAAGATATCTTCTTGTTCTACAAAGGCCATTTCGCAATCGATTTGAGTGAACTCCGGCTGTCTATCTGCACGCAAATCTTCATCTCGGAAACATTTTACAATTTGAAAATATTTATCCATTCCACCCACCATCAATAATTGTTTGAAAGTCTGTGGTGATTGCGGAAGCGCATAAAATTGTCCTTCGTTCATTCTACTTGGCACCACAAAATCTCTTGCTCCTTCGGGAGTAGATTTAATTAAATAAGGTGTTTCTACTTCGCAGAAATCTAAATTAGAAAGGTAATTTCTAACCGCTTGCGCTACTTTATGACGAAAAAGCAAACTGTTTTTTACCGGGTTTCTTCTTATATCTAGGTAACGGTATTTCATTCGGATGTCTTCACCACCATCGGTTTCATCTTCAATTGTAAACGGCGGTGTTAAAGAAGCATTAAGAATTGTCATTTCGGTAACCAAAATTTCGATATCTCCTGTTGGCATATTTTTATTTTTGGCTTCACGCTCAATAACAGTTCCTTTTACCTGAATTACAAATTCTCTTCCAAGAGTTTTAGCCAACTCGAAAACGCTTTTTTCTGAACGACTTTCGTCAAATAATAATTGCGTAATCCCATAACGGTCGCGCAAATCAACCCAATTCATAAATCCTTTATCTCTTGATTTTTGAACCCATCCCGCAAGGGTAACTTGGGTATTAACATGACTAGCGTTTAATTCGCCACAATTATGACTTCTATACATTGGAATTATTTTTTTAAATATCAGTTCGACCTTTGGTCTCGAGTGCAAAAGTAAAAAACTTCCAACGAAATAAACACTAAATTTTTCTTAATGATGAAATGGCATAAATATTTTTGTATACATTTGGTTTAATTAATCAATAAAAAAAATATGAAAAAAATAGTTATAATTTTATGTGCAATTGCGATGACTGCATTTGGGTTTGCACAAGAAAAGGTAAGTTTTCAGGCAGAGATTGCAAATAGAAACGGAGATGTTATTTACATTAAAGACAATAAAAATGCAATTGTCAAAGAAATAAAAGTTGACAAGAGTGGTTTGTTTTCTGACAAATTTGATGTTAAAGATGGTTTTTATGTTCTGTTCGATGGTCAAGAATATGCTCAATTATTTTTGAAACCAGGATTTGATTTGAAGTTAAAAATGGATGCAAAACTATTTGACGAAACTCTTTCTTATACAGGAAAAGGATCAGGAGAGAACAACTTCTTAGCTCAGCAAGCAATAAGCAACGAAGTTTTTGGAACTGAAAACTTTACAAAAGAAAAAGATGCATTTTATTTGGCTTTTGATGAAAAAAAGAAAACCGATTTTGAAAAATTAGAAAAAGGTGATTTTGATGCTAATTTTAAAGCTCAAGTTAAAAAGAACATGACTCAAGAGTTTTTTGGGATGCAAATGGAATACAAATCTTCACAAGCCCTTAAAAATGTTGTAGGAAAAGCAGCGCCAACTTTTGATTATGAAAATCACGCTGGTGGTAAAACTAAATTATCAGATTTAGAAGGTAAGTATGTTTATATTGATGTTTGGGCAACTTGGTGTGGACCTTGCAGAGGAGAAATTCCTTTTCTTCAAAAAATTGAAGAAAAATACCACGATAAAAAAATTGCTTTTGTAAGTATTTCTGTTGATGAAGATAAAGACCACGAAAAATGGAAAAAATTTGTGACCGATAAATCACTTGGTGGAATTCAATTATTTGCAGATAAAAACTGGTATTCTGAATTTATTACCTCATTTGGAATTAATTCAATTCCGAGATTTATATTAATTGATCCAAAAGGTGTTGTGCTTAGCGCAGATGAATTAAGACCTTCAGATTCTAAATTACAAGAAAAATTAGACAGCTTATTGAACTAATTTAAATTTATAAATATAAAAAAGGGCGTTTCATATGAAACGCCCTTTTTTTACTCTCTATATATTTGTCACATTGAGCTTGTCGAAATGACCGAAGAAATTAAATTATTCTTCTGTGCTTATTCTTGATTGTCTTTGATCACGAAGCCAATATTTTACTCGTTTTACCAAGTAGAACATTACAGGAACCATGATTAATGTTAGGACAGTTGCATAGGTTAATCCGAAGATAATGGTCCAGGCTAAAGGTCCCCAGAATATTACATTATCACCACCAATGAATAGGTGTGGATTTAAATCGGTAATTAATCCGAAGAAGTCAAAGTTTAATCCAATTGCCAACGGAATTAATCCTAATACCGCAGTTAAAGCAGTTAATAATACTGGTCTTAAACGCGATTTTCCAGATTCGATAATGACTTCTTTTATTTCTTCAAGTGATAAATCATCGTGGCTTGCTAGATGTTTATCGGCTACTTTTTTATCTAATAATAAAACAAAGAAATCCATCAATACAATTCCGTTTTTCACTACAATTCCAGCTAATGAGATGATTCCCATCATGGTCATAAGAATTACGAAATCCATTCCAGCAATAACATATCCGTAGAATACACCACTAAAACTTAAGATTACGGTAAACAAAATAACCATCGTTTTTGAAACGGAATTAAATTGTAAAACGATAATAATTGTGATTCCTGCCAATGCTAAGAATAAAGCATACATTAGGAAACTTTGATTTTTTCCTTGCTCTTCTTGAACTCCCGAAAACGAGTAGCATACTGTTTTTGGTAACTCAAAACCTTTTAATTCGGTTTTAATTTGTTTTGTAATTTCATCTCCGTTATAACCTGTCAATACATTTGAATAAACCGTCATTACACGTTTTTGGTTTTTTCTTTTGATTTGGTTATAAGTAGTTGTTTTTTCTGTTTGTGAAACGGCAGAAATTGGCACTTGCATCATTTGTCCATTATTCTGGTTTCTAAAAGTTAGCGATTGATTGAAAAGAATATTTTCGTTCTTGCGTTGGTCGTCTTGCATACGCATGGTAATGTTATAATCGTCATCTCCTTCTTTGTATGTAGAAATTTCTTGACCATAAACCGAACGACGCAAATTAAATCCTAATTGGCCTGTTGACACACCAAGGCTTCCTGCATTTACTCGATCAACTTTTACTTCTAGCTCCGGACTTTCTTTATTTACATCCACACTTAATTTTTCAATTCCTGGGATGTTTTTGGCATTGATAAAAGCAATCATTTTATCGGCTTCTCTCAACATTTCGTCATAATCAGTACCAGTTAATTGAATACTAATAGGGTAACCTGCAGGAGGTCCATCTGCATTTTTTTCAACTATAACCGTAGCGCCTGCGATTCCTTTTACTTTACCTCGAATTTCTTCTAATATGTCTGCAGTATTTATTCCTTTACGGAATTTGAATTCAGAAAAATTCACGGTTACTTTTCCTTTGTAAGGTGTTTCAGAAGCTGATCCTGCATCAACATTTGGATTACCGGCACCAACACCAACTTGAGAAACAATAGATTCAGCTAAGAAGTTACTCTTAGTATCCTCATCAACATATTTACTCAAAATACTAATTACTTGTTTTTCTACAAATAAGGTAGCCTTGTTCGTTTTTGCAATATCAGTCCCTTGTGGATATTCAATGTAAGTAATTACTTGATTTGGAATGTTATCTGGGAAAAACAATACTTTTCTTGGGAAAATTCCAAGTAGCATAAAAGAGAAAAATAACAATCCAATAATTCCAACTAAAGCAAACCAAGCTTTTTTTCCAGTTAATATTTTAGCTAAGAAATTCTTGTATTTATCTTCCATTTTCGGAAAGAAACTGTACTGAAAATCTTGAGTCCATTGGTATAATTTTAATTTGTATAACCACATTAACCCTAGTGAAATAATGGCTAAATGGCCAATTCCTCGCGCTAATTTTGAATCGAATATATTTCCGATAAGGACAAAAATAACAGCAATAATTGTAAATATTATGGTGTATAATTTTGCCGATTTTTTAGTTACATTTCTATCTGTAGTATCCATAGAACCTCCCGTCATAGCAGCATTCACAACCATTGCCACGAATAAAGATGCGGTTAAAGTAACAGTTAATGTAATTGGGAAATATTTCATGAATTTACCCATTGTTCCAGGCCATAGCAAGAACGGTAGAAAGGCCATTAATGTGGTTGCTGTTGAAGAAATTACAGGCCAAGCGATTTCACCAATTCCAATTTTGGAAGCTGAAACGCGATCCATTCCTTTTTGCATGTTGGCAAATACATTGTCAACCACCACAATTCCGTCGTCAACAAGCATTCCTAATCCCATTACTAATCCAAAAAGTACCATAGTATTTAAGGTTAATCCAAATGCAGATAGAATACTAAACGCCATCAACATAGATAAAGGAATTGCCGCTCCAACAAATAAAGAGTTTCTTAATCCCATGGTAAACATTAACACAATCATTACCAACACAATTCCAAAAATGATGTGGTTGGATAGTTCGTCTACTTGGTGTTCAACTCTTGATGATTGATCGTTTGTTAATTGTAATTCAAGGTTAGAGGGCAAATACGATGTTTTTGCTTTTTCTAGTTTTTCTTTTACTTGCTCAATCGCAGAAATCATGTTTTGATTGGAACGCTTTTTCACGTTTAACATAACAACTTCTTTCCCCGATTCACGAGCATAAGTAGTTTTTTCTTTTTCTTTAAAGCTAATAGTTGCAATATCTTTAAGGTATACAGTACCTCCATAAGACTTGACAATTATATTTTCTAATTCTTTCGGGTCTTTAATTTCCCCTACAATTCTAATGTTGTTTCTTGAACCTTGTGAAATCAAATTTCCACCCGAAAGGGTCATGTTTTCATATTTCACAGCGTTTTGAATTTCGTCAAAAGAAACTTGAGCAGCGGTCATTTTGAAAATATCAACTGCAATTTCAACCTCTTTATCATCCACTCCAAGTATCTCTATTTTTTTAACTTCTGGGATTTCTTCAATATCGTCTTGAAGCAATTCACCATACTTTTTAAGTTGTTGTGTAGTGTAATTTCCTTTTAAGTTGATGTTTAAAATAGGCACTTCTTCCGAAATATTTAATTCGAAAACATTCGGCTCCACTTTACTTCCGTTGTCTAAATTTGGCCAATCGGTATCTGCTTTTGAGAAATCTACTTTGTCTTTAATTTTAACTTTTGCATCCTCAATAGTTACTTTGTCGGCAAACTCTACGATGATCATTCCATAATCTTGAAATGAACTTGAAGTAATTTTTTCAACACCCGAAATGTTTTTAAACTCCTTTTCAAGTGGTTTAATTACTAATTTTTCAACATCCTCGGCTGAATTCCCAGGAAAAACAGTAGAAATATATACCTTGTTTTCAATGATTTCAGGAAAATCCTCACGAGGCATTGTGATATAAGCAACTGTTCCTGTGATTACAATTAACAAGGTCAAAATATAAACAGTAACTCGATTATCTACTGCCCAATTTGAAATACTAAATTCTTTATTTTTATGACTCATAATTTTAGTTTCAGGTTTAAAGTTTAAAGTTTCAGCTGGAGCTAAAATTTTTAAACTTTAAACAATTTAATTTAGAAGTTAAGTTTCATTCCTTCAGAAATACTATTTACACCTTCTGTTACGATGATGTCACTTGCAGATAATCCGCTTACTATTTCAGTTACATTATCTGATGATTTTCCTATTTCGACAAGTACTTTTTTAGCAGTTCCAGTCTTACCATTTGAATTAGCAACAATAAAAACAAATTTATTTTTTTCACCATCTTCTTGTACCACATTTGTTGGAACAACTATAGCTTTTTTGTTGCTATAATCCATGATTTTTAAATTCGCAACTTGATTAGGGCGTAACAAGTTTTCTGGATTTGGAACTCCAACTTCAATTCCGAAACTTCTGTTGTTTGGATTGATGAAATTACCCACTTGACGCACTTTACCTTTATAGGTTTTACCTAATGATTTCAAAAAAACATCTACTTCGGTTCCAACTTTTAATTTCCCAATGTAAGATTCAGGAACAGTAGTTGATACATACATATTTCCTAAATTTACAATTCTCATTAATCCTTGTTGACTTGGCGCTACAACTTGCCCTCTTTCGGCAAAAACTTCATCGATTGTACCACTAAATGGAGCACGAATTACAGTTTTAGACAATTGAGCTCTCATTTGAGCAACTCCTTTTTGAGCAGAAATCATTTGAGTTTGAGCTTGAAGAAATTGAATTTCTGAACCAATTTTTTTAGCCCATAGATTTTTTTGTCTTTCAAAAGATGTTTTAGCTAATGCATATTGATTTTCTAAACTAGCTAATTGTTGACTCATTCCGGCATCATCAATGCGACCTAAAATTTGCCCTTTCGAAACTCTTTGTCCCGCTTTAACATTTAAAGAAGTCAATGTTCCACTAAATTCAGGCTGAATTAAAATATTTTCTTTGGTATCTACATCACCTTGAATTTCTAAATAGTGATTAAAAACGGTGTCTTTTACTTGTAATACTGAAACTAATGCTTCTTCTTTTTTTACATCTAATGTTGCAAGCGCCTCTTCAATTTTTGCAATATCTGCTTGCAAAGCACTTTTTTTAGCTTGAAGTTCTTTTATGTTTTTCGATTCAATTAAATTTTCAATTGACTGATTCGTTTCTTTTCCACCGCAAGAAAATAGAAGGATAGAAAGCGCTGATATTGATAGTAATTTTCTCATTTTATTTTGAATATTTATTAGTTTTTGTTTAGTAATTTTTCCAATGTGGCTCTTTTGTTGATTACATCAAGCATGGTTTGCAAATAAGTTTGCTGTGCAGCATAAAGTTGTTCTTGTGCTTTGGTTAACTCGAAACTGCTTGCCAAACCTTCTTTAAACTTAATTTGATTTTTATTTTCAATTCGCTCTGCTAAATTCAAATTGCTTTTTGAAGTTGTCAATTGCTCTAAACTAAATTCGTAATCGCTTTTTGCTTTTTCAAATTGTAATTTAAGTTGTTGTTCGGTTTGTGTTAACTGTGTTTTTGATTGTTCTAAAGCTATTTTAGCTTGTTGGGTTCTTGAACTTCTCCCTAAACTACTAAAAATAGGAACATTTAAACTCACGCCCACATTTGAAAAGTTGAAATATCTTTGTCCTTGATTTAAAAAAGTAAATTCATTTCCAAAAGAATTATATCCAAAGTTTACTGCTGCTCCAAGCGAGGGAAGTGCTTTACTTTTTTCTAATTTTAATAACAATTCTTTACTTGTTAATAGGTTTTGTCCTATCTTGTAATCAATAGTATTGGTTACGTCGAAGTCTGCTTTAAGCAGTTCTAAATCAACATTGTTTTGTGATAAAATATCCAGTTTATCTTTTAAAGATAATTCATTTTGTAAATCGATTCCTAAAACAAGCTTCAACATGTTATTTGCAATTGTTTTTTGACGCTTCACATTTTCTAATGAACTATTAATTGATGCCAAAGTAATTTGCAACTGTTCTACATTTTCCTCTTCAATTAAACCGTTTTTGTAGATCTCTTTGGTATCCGAATAAGTCTTTTCTAAAATTGTTTTGTTTTTTTGCAAAATCAAAATACTTTCATCGGCCAAAAGCACATTTCCATATGTATTGATAACAATTTCTTTAATCTCTTGATCTGTTTTTAATTTAGCATTTTCAGAAATTTTCAAATAGGTTTTTGCCGATTGCAATCCAACCAAATAAGAACCATCAAAAAGTAATTGACTCAAAGTTAAACTAGAACTTAAATTGTGATTAGTTCCAAAAGCTACTTCAGCAAATTCCCCTGGTTGACCACCAAAAATCTCTGCTGGAATTAATGATCTTTGTATTTGAATGTTGTTTTGATAGCCAATATTTCCATTAATTTGTGGAAGCCCCATGGTTGTAGTTTCCCACTTTTTTTGTTTTGCGGCCTCAATATCTCTATTGGCATTTTTTGCCGAATAATTGTTTTGAATGGCATGTTCTATAGCTTCTTTTAGTGTAAATGTATAAGACTCTTTTTTGTCTTGAGCCTTTAATACACTAGCAATAAGTAAAAGAGAAACTACAACGAGATTGTTTTTCATGAATTTATGTGTTATTAATATTTGATAATTGTTTTTCTAGTTCTATAATTCCATTAGGAGTTGCTAGTGCTCTAGTGTGATATTCTAGCGCTTGCATTTCAAGTTTTAAGGATTCACTTTCTAATTGTGTGGTTTCTTTTATTGAAAAAATTAATGTGTAATAAAATCTTACAAAAGATTCAACATCTATATTTTTTCTGTACAATCCTTGAGCAATTCCTTTATTGATGTTTTGGGTAAATAAATCGGTACAATCCTCTAATTCATTTGCAATTAGTTTCTCATATATTTCAGGATAATGTTTTTTTAATTGATAAACTGGCGAGGCTTCGTAGGTTTGAAAAGTATCTCGCATCATTTTTACAATCTCAAAATTTTCTTCAATTGCATTGTAGTTTTTTGAAATGATTTTATCAATTGTACTGTGTATATTTTGGTGAATAATTTCAGTACCCTCTTCAATAAGTGCTTCTTTATTGCTGAAGTATTTGTAAATTGTTTTTTTAGAAATACTCATTTCACAAGCAATATCATCCATAGTTACACTCTTGAAACCCAGTTTCAAGAACATATCAGTTGCCTTTTTGATGATTTTATCTTTCAATTATTTGATTTTTGGTTTGCAAATATAAGACGGAAACTTTTAATACTATATTAGTTTCCTATGTATTTACATAAATTTAACATAAGAGTTGTTTTCTCTTTTATTGTTTAAAGTTTTTTAACTTACTTTGTACAAGCTGAAAACTTAATCATAAAAGAAGAATTAATGCATTCTATTTCCCATTATCAAGAATTAATTTCAAGTTATTTTTCAAATTTACATTTGACTAAAGAACCTAAAAATTTATATGAACCAATTGAATATATTTTAGCTCTTGGTGGAAAAAGAATGCGTCCTGTTTTGACATTAATGGCGACCGAAGTTTTTGATGTTGATTGCAATAAAGCATTAGCAGCAGCTACGGCAGTTGAGGTTTTTCATAATTTTTCTTTAGTTCATGACGATATTATGGATGATGCCCCATTGCGAAGAGGGAATAAAACGGTTCATGAAAAATGGAATATCAACACCGGGATTCTATCGGGAGATGCGATGTTAATTTTGGCATACCAACATTTTGAAGAATACGAACCAAATATATTTAGGGATCTAGCCACTTTATTTAGTAAAACTGCTTTAGAAGTTTGTGAAGGGCAACAATACGATGTTGATTTTGAGACTAGAGATGATGTCACTATTCCAGAATATCTTAAAATGATCGAATATAAAACAGCAGTTTTAGTTGCAGCTGCTATGAAAATGGGTGCAATAGTTGCAGAAACATCCTCTGAAAATGCCAATTTGATTTACGACTTCGGATTAAATCTTGGAATTGCGTTCCAGTTGCAAGATGATTATTTAGATGCTTTTGGCGATCCAAAAACATTTGGTAAGCAAGTGGGTGGAGATATTATTGAAAACAAAAAGACTTATTTATATTTAAAAGCAATTGAATTTTCTGATGCCAATCAAAAAAATCAATTAACACAATTGTTTTCAATTCACCTTTCAGATAATGAAAGTAAAATTGCAACAGTTAAAGAATTGTTTAATGCAACAGGATCTTCCAATGCTACTCAACAAGCAATTCAAGCATATACGATGAAAGCTTTTGAGACTTTAGATAAGATGGCCATTTCTGAAGAAAAGAAAACTGTTTTACGCACATTTGGCGAAAATCTAATGAATCGAAATGTCTAGTTTTATAGCTCCAATTTCAACAGATAACTTGCTTTCTGAAGCCGAAAAGGAAGCACTTTATTCAAAGTTAATTGAGCAACTAAATAAAGATTTTAATTTTGCTAATGAGCCAATTGACTTGCCTTTTAGTATTTCTCCAGAACAATTAAAAACCGAGCTCCACGAAAAAATTTATCGCTTAATACAATATAAATTCACCGAATATTTGAGCCTTCTATATATTGTAGATGTGCCCGAAAATGAAGTAAAGAAACTAGATGGATCGGATATTATGGAGTTATCTCAGCAAGTAACTTTTTTAGTTTTAAAACGAGAATGGATGAAAGTGTGGTTTCGAAATAAGTATTAAAAAAAAAGGTTGTCAAATTTTGACAACCTTTTTTTTATTTTAAAATTAGATTAGTATTTATAAGCAACTCCAACCATTCTAGCTTGAGAACTTCCTAATCCTTTATTTAAACGATTACCAACATCATAATCTTTATCTTCTGTAACTAATACCACAACACCACCAAGATTAAAGCAATCTTCTTTTAATCTTTCTTCTGATTTTTTATCGGCATTAGCACCAGTTCTGTAGCTGATAAAAGCAGTTTTACCTTTTACTTCACCAATTCTAGTTAAACCTTCAACATCTTCTGGGTTTTTAGTTAAAATTACATTTTTAAAACCATCCTTTCCTTCAATATTGATTCTTTCAGTAATAACTTGTTTTCTTCCAGAAGCAAATTTTACACTATTGATGGCTATTTTAGAGATTTTTTGAGATAAATCTTCACCTTTATACACAAATGTAATTGCAGAACCATCAATACTTAATACTTTACCTTCAATAGTAGAACCATTATGCATGGTTAACATATCTTGAGCGCTACTTGTAAGAGCAAGTAATAATGCACAAGAAATTAAAATAATTTTCTTCATTTTTTTTATATTAAATTATAGTATTATAAAATTCTTGGCAATAATACAAAAATTATTTTCAAGTAATAATCTAATTTTTTCTTTTTATTAAGAACAATTTAATAATTCAATTCTTACATTAAAAATAAACCCTAATAAAAGGCATCATTGCATCGGTATAAACCATTTTTTCTTCATTATACAAAAGATTATAGCGAATGCCCATAGTTACATTTTCCATTCTATAGCCGCCACCAATAAAGAGTCCAGTGTTCCAAAAATCATCTTTTTTTGTCCCTGTTGTTGGATTTCGAAAGGTATTATTAACTCGTACTTGTTCTAACTCTATAGATAATTGCACTTCTTCTACAGGATTAAAAAGTGTTATTGCATTAACTCCATATATGATAGAACTAAAAACATCCTTTTGCGAAACAATACTTCCTTGTAAACCTGCTCCCAAAGAAATATATTGGTTTAAATTATAAATTGCATTTGGAGCCAATGTAATATCGGTAAAACCTGTTCCAATACTTAATCCAAATCCTCCACCAAATTGCACCTGTTTCCAAAAATCACTTTTTGGTTTTACCTCTTGGTCGGTTTGTCCATATAATTTTGAAAAAGCGCCAATTAATAGCAATAAAATAAACATTCTTGATAAAATTTTAAACGAATTCCTTACCATTTTTAGTGTAAATTTATTTAGCGATATAAATGTATCAAAAACATAGAAAGATTGTTATAAATATTTTACTTTTGCATAAATTTTTTCAATTATACGATTACTTATATAAAAAATATGGATAGGTTTTCTTTCTTAAACGCAGCGCATACCGAGTTTTTCGCACAATTATACGAGCAATATGTAGACAATCCAGATAGCGTAGAGCCAAGTTGGAGAGCATTTTTTCAAGGTTTCGATTTTGGAATGGAAACTTACAATGAAGAAAATGCAGGAGCTCAATTTGCCAATTATGCTGAAAACGGAGTAGTTTCAGAAAAACTTCAAAAAGAATTTAATGTTTTAAAACTAATTGAAGGCTACCGTACAAGAGGTCATTTATTTACGCAAACCAATCCGGTTAGAGATAGAAGAACTTATGAGCCAACTTTAGATTTAGTTAATTTCGGACTTTCTGATGCTGATTTAGATACGGTTTTTGATGCTGCAAAATTATTAGGAAAACAGCCTTCTACTCTTAAAGATATTTTAACTCATCTTAAAAATGTGTATTGCCAACATATTGGTATTGAGTACATGTACATGAGAAAACCAGAAGTAATTCAATGGGTTCAAAACAGATTAAACATTAATGATAATCTTCCAAATTTTGATGCAAATCAGAAAAAACACATACTTGATAAATTAAACGAAGCCGTGTCTTTTGAGAACTTTTTACATACTAAATATGTAGGTCAAAAGCGTTTCTCATTAGAAGGTGGAGAAAGCATCATCCCAGCTTTAGATTCTTTAATTGAGGCTGCTGCCGAAAAAGGAGTAGAGCATTTTGTAATGGGAATGGCGCACCGAGGTAGATTAAATGTGTTAGCAAATATCTTCGGGAAAAATACCCAAGATATCTTCTCAGAATTTGACGGAAAAGATTACGATAAAGAATATTTTGACGGTGACGTAAAGTACCATTTAGGTTTAACATCAGAAAGAACTACCGATTCTGGAAAAAAAATTAACCTGAATTTAGCTCCAAACCCTTCGCACCTAGAAACTGTTGGAGCCGTAATTGAAGGTATTACAAGAGCAAAACAAGACCGCCATTTCCCAAATGATTTCTCTAAAGTATTGCCAATTGCAGTACACGGAGATGCTGCAGTTGCAGGTCAAGGAATTGTATACGAAATTGTTCAAATGGCACAATTAGACGGATACAAAACCGGTGGAACCATTCATATTGTAATCAATAACCAAGTTGGTTTTACTACCAATTACCAAGATGCTCGTTCGTCTACTTATTGTACGGATATTGCAAAAGTAACTTTATCGCCGGTACTACATGTGAATGCAGATGATGCTGAAGCAGTGGTTCATGCCATGTTGTTTGCATTGGATTTCCGTATGGAATTTGGTCGTGATGTATTTATTGATTTATTAGGATATAGAAAATACGGACATAACGAAGGGGATGAACCTCGTTTCACCCAACCTGTTTTATACAAAATCATTGCTCGTCATAAAAATCCTAGAGATATTTATGCAGAAAAATTAATCGTTGACGGAATTGTAGATCAAGCCTATTTAACCAAAATAGAAAACGAATACAAAGAACGTTTAGATGAGAATTTACAAGAATCGCGTAAGAAAAGTTTAACCATCATCAAGCCATTTATGCAAGATGAATGGAACGGATTTGAACAAGTTTCAGACGATGTAATGCTTCAAAAAGTAGATACCAAATTTACTAAAAAGCAATTAGACGAAATCTTGGAAGTTGTTTCTAGTTTGCCTTCCGATAAGAAATTCATCAATAAAATTTCTAAAATTGTTACCGACAGAAAAACCATGTATGATAACAATGCTATCGACTGGGGTACTGCTGAAACATTGGCTTACGGATCATTATTGTATGAAGGATATGATATTCGTGTATCGGGTCAAGATGTTGAGAGAGGAACTTTCTCCCACCGTCATGCCGTTGTAAAAGTAGAAGACAGTGAAGAAGAAGTAATTCTTTTAAATAACTTAAAAAATAGTAAAGGAAGATTCCAAATTTACAATTCCCTATTATCTGAATATGGAGTTTTAGGATTTGATTACGGATATGCCTTAGCAGCACCAAAAACATTAACTATTTGGGAAGCACAATTTGGAGATTTCTCTAATGGATGTCAAATCATGTTAGACCAATATATCTCTTGTGGTGAAGACAAATGGAACAACCAAAACGGAATTGTTTTATTACTTCCTCACGGATATGAAGGGCAAGGAGCAGAGCATTCCTCTGCAAGAATGGAGCGTTATTTACAACTTTGTGCACGCCACAACATGTATGTAGCCGATTGTACCACACCAGCCAATTTCTACCACTTGTTGCGTAGACAAATGAAAACTAATTTCCGTAAACCATTGGTTGTATTTTCTCCAAAAAGTTTGTTGCGTCACCCGCTTTGTATTTCTACACAAGAGGAGTTGTACAACGGACAATTTCAAGAAACTATTGACGATATTACAGTAGATAAGAAAAAAGTAAAAACAGTAGTTTTCTGTACCGGAAAATTCTACTACGATATTCTTGCCGAAAGAGGAAATTTAGAAAGAAATGATGTAGCTTTGGTTCGAATTGAGCAATTATTCCCTTTGCCAGTAGCGCAATTGAAAGCAATTATTGCTAGTTATCCAAATGCCGATGATTTTGTTTGGGCACAAGAAGAGCCTAAGAATATGGGAGCTTATAGCTATATGTTGATGAATTTCGATTTAGTAAAATGGAGATTAGCATCACTTAAAGCTTATGCAGCACCAGCAGCCGGAAGTAGCACGCGTGATAGAAGACGCCACGCCGATGCAATTAGAATGGTTTTTGATAAAAATTTATTTAGATAATTTTTTCAGGAGCATTTCCCGCTTTCCGTTTCAATCTTTTCATAAAAAAGGATTTTTACTGCAATCGGGGCTAGAATATAGAAGACACAACAAGAATAATTTATAATTCATCATTTAAAATAATATACAATGATTTTAGAAATGAAAGTCCCATCACCGGGAGAATCAATTAAAGAAGTTGAAATAGCTACTTGGTTAGTAAAAGATGGCGATTATGTAGAAAAAGACCAAGCAATTGCTGAGGTAGATTCTGATAAAGCAACACTTGAATTACCTGCAGAAGCTAGCGGAATTATCACGCTAAAAGCAGAAGAAGGTGATGCAGTTGCTGTTGGTGCTGTAGTTTGTTTGATTGATACAAGCTCTGCTAAACCATCTGGTGCTGCGCCAGCAGCTGAAGCAAAACCAGCAGCTGTTGAGGCTCCAAAAGTTGAAGCTCCAAAAGCAGCTCCTGTTGCTGAAAAAACATATGCAACGCAAGCGCCATCTCCGGCAGCTAGAAAAATATTAGACGAAAAAAATATACAACCATCCGATATTGTTGGAACAGGAAAAGGTGGAAGAATAACCAAAGAAGATGCAGTAAATGCAACCGCTTCTATGGGAACTCCAACAGGTGGAAGCCGTGGATCTGAAAAAACAAAACTATCAATGTTGCGTCGTAAAGTAGCCGAAAGATTGGTTGCTGCTAAAAATGAAACCGCCATGTTAACTACATTCAATGAAGTAAACATGACGCCAATCAACATGATTCGTAACGAGTATAAAGATGCTTTCAAAGCAAAACACGGCGGATTAGGTTTAGGGTACATGTCGTTTTTTACAAAAGCGGTTACTAGAGCTTTAGCTTTATTCCCAGATGTAAACTCAATGATTGATGGCGATTATAAAACATCTTATGATTTCTGCGATATTTCTATTGCAGTTTCTGGACCTAAAGGGTTAATGGTTCCGGTTGTTCGTAATGCAGAATTATTAACTTTTAGAGGTGTTGAAGCTGAAATTAAAAGATTGGCTATCAAATCTCGTGACGGTCAAATTACAGTGGATGATATGACAGGTGGAACCTTCACTATTACTAATGGTGGTGTTTTTGGAAGTATGTTATCTACACCAATTATCAATCCTCCACAATCTGGAATTTTAGGAATGCACAATATTATTGAGCGTCCAATTGCAGTAAATGGTAAAGTTGAAATTCACCCAATGATGTATGTAGCGCTTTCATATGACCACCGAATTATTGATGGTCGTGAGTCAGTTGGATTCTTGGTAGCAGTTAAAGAAGCCTTAGAAAATCCATTAGAATTATTAATGGATGGCGATGCTAAAAAAGCATTAGAATTATAATAAATATTTCAAAATGAGTATAATTAATCCCGTTCAGTTAAATGAACGGGATTTTTTGTTTATTTGTGTTTCGAACAAATTAATATGATTTTAACAGACACCCATACCCATTTATATTCTTCCCAATTTCAAGAGGACCGAAACGAAATGATGCAACGCGCTATTGAAGCGGGTGTATCCCGGCTATTTGTTCCTTCAATAGATTCGACTTACACCCAAAAAATGTATGATGTAGAAGCGCAATTTCCGGATAATGTATTTTTAATGCTGGGATTACACCCTACCTATGTCAAAGAAAATTATTTAGAAGAATTGGCTTTTGTTGAAACCGAATTAGATAGAAGAAAATTCTATGCCGTTGGAGAAATAGGGATGGATTTGTTTTGGGATAAAACATTTTTGAACCAACAGCAGCATGCTTTTCAGCATCAAATTCAATTGGCCAAAAAGCACAAACTCGGAATAAATATTCATTGCCGAGATGCTTTTGACGAAACGTTTGAAGTATTAGAAAGTGAAAAAGCATCCGACTTATTCGGAATATTTCATTGTTTTACGGGTGATTTAGATCAAGCGCAACGCGCCATTTCGTTAGGAATGAAACTTGGAATAGGAGGTGTTGCGACATTTAAAAATGGAAAGATAGATCAGTTTTTGAACGAAATAGATTTGCAAAATATTGTCTTAGAAACAGATTCACCTTATTTGGCTCCTGCGCCTCATCGCGGAAAGCGAAATGAAAGTAGTTACACTCTTTTGGTTGCTCAAAAATTAGCTGAAATTTATAAGGTTTCTGTTGAAGAAATTGCTCAAATAACAACCGAAAATTCTAAAGCTGTTTTTGGGATTTAATACATAAATTGATAAAAAAGTCCTTTTTTTTTTGTTCATTTGTTCCAGAAATTAATCCAGAATTAGAGAGATGCAGAAATTTGATGCAATTCGACCATTTTATGATACCGAAGTGAATAACGGTATTAAAAGCCTGGTTAACCATCCAATGATGAGGGCGATCATGAATTTTACATTTCCCGATTTAGAAGATGTGGATTGGAAAAATCAATTATTAAAAACACACTCTATCCGCGATTTTCAATGTAATTTTATATATCAATCAGTTCAAAAAGTACTTGAAAATTCATCTGAAGGATTAACTACTTCTGGTTTTGAAAAATTAGAAAAAAACACTCCCTATCTTTTTATATCTAATCATCGCGATATTATTTTAGACACATCGATTCTGAATGTTTCTTTATTTGATCATGGTTTGGTAATGACTGCATCTGCAATTGGAGATAATCTAGTTAAAAAAGATTTTCTTTTAAACTTATCAAAACTCAACAGAAATTTTTTAGTTCAACGCGGTTTGCCGCCAAGAGAATTATTGCAAAGTTCCAAATTAATGTCCGAATATATTGGAAAATTAATACTAACAGAAAACCGCTCGGTATGGATAGCCCAGCGCGAAGGAAGAACTAAAGACGGAAACGATGCAACCCATCAAGGAGTATTAAAAATGTTGGGAATGGGATCAAACGAAGAAAATTTGATGGAATACTTCAAAAAACTACAAATTGTTCCAGTTTCTATTTCTTATGAATATGATCCTACCGATGCCTTGAAAATGCCACAATTAATGGCGGAAGCAAAAGCAGAAAAGTATGTAAAAGAGAAAAACGAAGATTTTATTACACTTTTAAGCGGAATCATCGGACAAAAGAAACGCATCCACATTCATGTGGGTTCCATTTTGAATAAAGAATTAGATGAAATTGCAATGGAAAATGACAACACCAATAAGCAAGTTCAGGCAGTTGCTCAAGCCATTGATGATTCTATTTTGCAATCCTATAAATTATGGCCTACGAATTATATTGCCTACGATATTTTAAATAAAACCGACCGATTTAAAAATCAGTATACCGATAATGAAAAATCTTTATTTGAAAGAAGATTAGAAATGAAAATTGATGCTTCAAATGGTATGATGATGGAAAGTTTTTTAAATATGTATGCCAATCCAGTGGTTAATAAGTTGAAATACGGAAATGCAATCTAAACCAAATATATTATTGCTTTATACCGGTGGTACCATCGGGATGGAAAAGGATCTTTCTACAGGTGCTTTAAAGGCATTTGATTTTAATAAATTGCTTCAAAACATCCCAGAATTAAAACAATTAGATTGTATTATTGAAACCAATTCTTTTGAAAAACC
This sequence comes from Flavobacterium sp., assembly GCF_040383245.1. Lineage (GTDB taxonomy): Bacteria > Bacteroidota > Bacteroidia > Flavobacteriales > Flavobacteriaceae > Flavobacterium. The sequence goes on from NZ_JBEIDX010000001.1 coordinate 131,381, forward strand.
AATAGATTCTTCTAATATGAATCCAGATAAATGGGTTCAAATTGTTTCAATTATTGAAGATAACTACAATCAATTTGATGGTTTTGTAGTGCTTCATGGCTCCGATACGATGTCTTATTCTGCATCGGCAGTGAGCTTTATGCTAGAAAACTTGGCAAAGCCAGTGATTTTTACCGGATCGCAATTGCCAATAGGAGATTTGAGAACCGATGCAAAAGAAAATCTTATTACAGCAATTCAAATTGCTTCACTTCAAAATAATGGACAACCTTCAATTCAAGAGGTTTGTTTGTATTTTGAATATAAATTATACCGCGGAAATCGAACTACTAAAATAAACGCAGAACATTTTAATGCATTTACGTCTCCTAATTATCCTGCCTTGGCAGAATCGGGAGTGCATTTAAATGTGAATTCTAGTTCGCTTCACGCTAGTAACAATAAGAAATTGGTAGTTCACAAAGTACTAGAAGATAATGTAGTAATATTAAAAATATTTCCAGGAATTAGTCAGTCTGTATTAGAATCTATAACAGCAATTCCGAATCTTAAAGGGTTGATTTTAGAAACTTATGGATCTGGAAATGCACCTTCAGAAGATTGGTTTATTGCAGTACTAAAAAAGGCAATCGATAAGGGTTTATACATCATTAATGTCACCCAATGTTCGGGCGGAAGTGTGAGTATGGGACAATATGAAACCAGTACCCAATTAAAGAAAATCGGAATTATTTCTGGAAAAGACATCACTACTGAGGCAGCAATAACTAAATTAATGTACTTGCTTGGACAAAATATATCTCCAATAAATTTTAAAGCTATTTTTGAAACCTCTTTACGAGGTGAAATGGCCTAACTATGTTTTGATTATTGCAAAATTTTGTTGTTCTTTGTATCATAATTTTTAGAGGGGTGTCCGAGTGGTTGAAGGAGCAAGCCTGGAAAGTTTGTATATGGGTAACTGTATCGTGGGTTCGAATCCCATCTCCTCTGCTAATTTCTTCCTAACGTTTACATCTATGCGTTTACTATATTTCATATTATCTTTCTTTCTCTTTTTTGGAGCTTTCGCCCAAGAAAAAACGGATGTCATTAAGCCGGTAGATTCTTTATATAGAGAAGATCAATTTTATGTTAATTTCACCTACAATCAACTACAAAATATTGTAGGATTAAGTCAAACAAAATTTTCACCTGGTTTTTGTTTTGGAATTCTTAGAGATATGCCAATAAATAAAAGCCGAACTTTTGCAATCGCAACAGGTTTAGGGTATTCTTTCAATATTTTTGACAATAATTTACAAATAATAAATGGAGAAAATTCAGCTCCAAACAGTTATAATTTTTTAACTACTGCAAAATTTAACAAAAACCAATTAACGCTACATTATTTAGATGTGCCAATTGAAATTAGATGGCGTACTTCCACCCCAAGTGATCATCAATTTTGGCGAATTTATACCGGTTTAAAATTGAGTTATTTAGTTTCAGATAGTTATAAATTTGAAAATGTAGACCAAAATAATTCAATTCAATCCAACCCGGACTTAAATAAATTAGTTTATGGAGCTTATCTTACAATTGGATGGAATACCTGGAATTTATATGCATATTATGGATTAAATTCGATTTTTAAATCGGGAGAAATTAATTCACAAAAAATAAATACCAGTAGTTTTAATATAGGGTTGCAGTTCTACATTCTATAGTTGAATTACTTTATTTAGGAACAATCTTCTTCTTATATTTTTGCACTCAAATAGTGTATATTGATTTTCAAAAAAATTAATTAAAAGAAACTCCTTAAAAGTTTCCTTTTTTCATGGATACTTTTACCTTTGCAAGTTCGAATGCAAAAAAGTATAAAATGAATAAATCTAGTAAGCGAAGAGAAGCTCTATTATATCATGCAAAACCTACCCCAGGAAAAATTCAAGTTGTTCCTACCAAAAAATATGCAACACAACGAGATTTATCATTGGCTTATTCTCCCGGAGTTGCAGAGCCTTGTTTGGAAATTGCAAAAGATGTAGATAACGTTTATAAATATACTTCCAAAGGGAATTTAGTTGCAGTAATCACTAACGGAACTGCGGTTTTAGGCCTTGGAGATATAGGACCAGAGGCCTCTAAGCCTGTGATGGAAGGTAAAGCGTTATTATTTAAAATTTTTGCTGACATCGATGTTTTTGATATTGAAGTAGACACAAAAAATATAGATGAATTTATTGCTACTGTTAAAAATATTGCCCCAACCTTTGGAGGAATTAACTTAGAGGACATTAAAGCACCTGAGTCATTTGAAATAGAAAGACGCTTAGTTGAAGAATTAAATATCCCGGTGATGCATGATGATCAGCATGGTACTGCAATCATTTCTTCGGCCGCTTTATTGAATGCATTAGAACTAGCAAAAAAAGATATTAGTAAAGTAAAATTAGTAGTCTCGGGAGCAGGATCTGCTGCTTTGGCATGTGCTAATTTATATGTTTTACTTGGCGTAAAAGCTGAAAACATCTTGATGTTTGATGTTAATGGGGTTTTATCAAAAGATAGAACGGATTTATCAGAACTTCAAAAAATATATAGTAACGGAACTAAAGGCATTAGCTTACAGCAAGCACTTGTTGGAGCCGATGTGTTTTTAGGTTTGTCTGCAGGAAATATTCTAACTCCAGCAATGTTATTAGTTATGGCCAAAAAACCTATTGTTTTTGCAATGGCCAACCCAATACCCGAAATTGATTATGAACTTGCCATTGCCACAAGAAAAGATATTATTATGGCAACCGGTAGATCGGATCATCCTAATCAAGTAAATAATGTTTTAGGTTTCCCTTATATATTCCGAGGAGCCCTTGATGTGAGAGCTACTAAGATTAACGAAGCCATGAAAATGGCAGCAGTTAGAGCATTGGCAGCATTGGCAAAAGAGCATGTTCCAGAACAAGTTAATATTGCTTATGGTGAAACCAAATTAAATTTTGGTACCGATTATATTATTCCAAAACCATTTGATCCAAGGTTGATAACCATGGTGGCGCCGGCAGTTGCAAAGGCAGCTATGGATAGCGGTGTAGCTTTGAATCCAATTACCGATTGGGAAAAGTACCAAGAAGAATTGATGGAGCGAATGGGATCTGACAATAAAATGGTTCGATTGTTAACCAATCGTGCTAAGACTGATCCGAAGCGAATTGTATTTGCAGAAGCAGATCAATTGGATGTATTAAAAGCAGCTCAAATTGTTTATGAAGAAGGAATTGGGCATCCAATTTTATTGGGAAGAAAAGAAGATATTTTAGAACTCAAAGAGGAAATTGGGTTTGATGCCGATGTACCAATATTAGACCCTAAAACCAATGAAGAAGATGAACGAAGATTGGGATATGCTGAAATTTTTTGGAAAGAAAGACAACGCCGTGGAGTATCTTTATTAGACGCTCAAAAATGGATGCGAGAACGAAATTATTTTGCTGCAATGATGGTAAATCAAGGGCATGCAGATGCTATGGTTTCTGGATATTCTAGAAGTTATCCTTCGGTGGTAAAACCATTAATGCAATTAATTGGAAAAGCTCCAGGAATTTCTTTGATAGCGACTACTAACATGATGATGACCAATAGAGGTCCGATGTTTTTATCGGATACGGCTATTAACCCAAATCCTACCGCAGACGATTTAGCAAAAATTGCATTAATGACAGAAAAAACTGTTCGAATGTTTGGAATGGAGCCAGTAATTGCAATGGTATCGTTTTCTAATTTTGGATCTTCAACAGTAGATAGCGCAAGTAAAGTGAGAGATGCAGTAGCTTATTTACATAAAAATCATCCCGATTTAATTGTTGACGGAGAAATTCAAGCCGATTTTGCTTTAAATCCTGAAATGTTAAAGGGGAAATTCCCATTTTCTAAATTAGCTGGTAAAAAGGTGAATACTTTGATTTTTCCAAATTTAGAATCGGCGAATATTACATATAAATTATTAAAAGAATTATATAAAGTAGATTCTGTTGGACCAATCATGTTGGGAATGGACAAACCAGTTCATATCTTTCAACTAGGAGCAAGTGTTGAAGAAATGGTCAACATGGCTGCAGTAGCAGTTGTAGATGCTCAAGAAAAGCAGAAAAAGCAAAAAACCAAAAAATAACAATAGAATATCAACGACTAGGGCTTAAAGTTTTTAGTATATTTGAAACAAGATAAAAAGTAAAATGATAGCACAAATTCAAGGGAAATTATTAGAAAAAACTCCAACCGAAGTTGTAATTGACTGCAATGGAGTTGGTTATCATATTAATATTTCTTTGCACACCTATACGTTACTTCCAAAAACCGATTTTATTAAATTGTATACCCATTTAATTATCAAAGAAGATGCACATTCTTTGTATGGTTTTGTTGAAAAATCGGAAAAAGAAATCTTTAAAATGTTATTGACTGTATCTGGTATTGGAGCAGGAATAGCTAGAACTATGCTTTCTTCATTAGAACCTAAACAAATAATTCAGGCACTTGCTAGTGGTGATGTAAATACCATTCAATCCATTAAAGGAATTGGCGGCAAAACAGCACAACGAGCAATATTGGATTTAAAGGATAAAGTGTTAAAAATATATGATTTGGATGAAGTTTCTATGTTTCAAAACAATACAAATAGAGATGAAGCGTTATCTGCTTTGGAGGTTTTAGGATTTGTTAGAAAAACTTCCGAAAAAGTAGTGGATAAAGTGATTAGTCAAAATCCTGATGCTACTGTAGAATTGATTATTAAGCTAGCATTAAAAAATTTATAATTTTTGAAAACAAACCAACCAAAATATATATTTCAATACCTTAAAATAGCTTTTGTTTTTGCTATATTAGTTGTAAGTCAAGAGGGTTTTTCACAAGTAAGACCAAATGATACTACATACAATAAGGGGCAAATGGTATTAGAAAATCCAAAAAGTATTACTGAAGCTTATACTTATGATCCCGCTACAGATAGATATATTTTAAATAAATCTTTTGCTGGGATTGACATTAATTATCCAATTATTCTTACACCAAAAGAATACGAGAAACTGATACTTAAAGAATCAATGCATGATTATTTTAAGCAAAAATCAGATGCAATTGCAGGTCAGAAAGAAAAAAGTATTGCTGAGAAAAAGAATTTATTACCAAAATACTATGTGAATTCTAGTTTTTTTGAAGCAATTTTTGGAAGTAACACCATAGATGTTAAACCAACTGGATCTGTAGAGGTTGACCTAGGTTTTAGACATACAAAACAAGATAACCCTTCTTTTTCTCCTAGAAATAGATCCATGACCACCTTCGATTTTAATCAAAGAATCAGTATGAGTTTAATGGGTAAAGTGGGAACAAGATTAAATGTTAATGCAAATTATGACACGCAATCTACTTTTTCATTTCAAAATTTAATTAAGCTGACCTTTGATCCATCTGCTTCAGGAGGAGAAGATTCTATCATCAAAAAAATTGAAGTAGGAAATGTAAGCATGCCATTAAATAGCACACTTATTCAAGGTGCTCAAAGTTTGTTTGGAGTAAAAGCACAATTACAATTTGGAGGGACTTCGGTAAATGCTGTATTTGCCGAACAACAATCTCAAACAAGAACGGTTACAGCTCAAGGTGGTGGAACAATTCAGAATTTTGAATTATTTGCTCAAGAATATGATTCAGACAGACATTACTTTTTATCACAATACTTTAAAAATCAATATGATAAATCGTTAATTAATTATCCATTAATTGATAGTCGAGTTCAAATTACAAGAATTGAAGTATGGATTACAAATAGACAAAACAGAGTAAATACTACAAATAATAACCTAAGAAATATTATTGCAATTCAAGATTTGGGTGAAGCAAGATTAACAGACACAGCTACATCCGCGGCATTGAGTGACAATCAAGTTGTAGCTATTAACCCTGCCGACATCAATCCTTTTCAACCAAACGATTTCTTTTTAAAACCTATAAATACGCCACCAAATAATGGTAACAACCGTTATGATCCAAATTTAATTATTCCTTCAACTCCACCAAATCCTAATTATCCTGGTTTATTAAATACAAACATTAGAGAAATAATTACTACTAATCAAGGATTTAACAATACAGTTCAGGTTAATGAAGGTACCGATTATTCTAAACTAGAAAATGCAAGAAAATTATTACCTAACGAATTTACTTTTCATCCCCAATTAGGATATATTTCCTTGCAACAACGATTAGCAACTGACGAAGTTCTGGCAGTAGCTTATCAATATACCATTGGTGATGAGGTATATCAAGTAGGTGAATTTGGCACAGATGGTGTAGAGGCAACCCAGGTAAGTGCCACAGGGGTTCCATCATCTCAATCTTTGGTGTTGAAATTACTTAAGAGTAGTTTGACTAATGTACAACAACCAATTTGGGGATTGATGATGAAAAATATTTATCAAATACCAAGTGGTTTTCAATTACAAAAAGAAGAATTTAAATTTAATATCTTATACGCAGACCCTTCTCCATTAAATTATATTACGCCTGCTAATACCACTTCGCCTTTGCCAGGTGGTGTTGTTGATACTCCGTTATTAAAAGTTTTTGGACTAGATAGATTGAATTATAATAATGATCCACAAAATGGTGGAGATGGATTTTTTGATTTTCTTCCAGGATTAACAGTTGATCAACAAAATGGCCGTTTAATCTTTACCTCTGTAGAGCCATTTGGAAAATTTTTATTTAATAAATTAAAATCTGGAAGTCCGGTTGAAAATTACGATTTGCCAGAAACAACTCCTGGAGCTTATAATGATAACCAATTAAAATATGTGTATTCTAGCCTATATAAATCTACACAAGCTGCCGCACTTCAAAACAGTTCAAAAAATAAATTTCAATTAAGAGGAAAATTCAAGTCTTCGGGTGGAGATGGAATACCAATTGGGGCATTTAATGTTCCTAAAGGATCTGTTGTAGTTACTGCAGGTGGAAGAAGATTAATGGAAGGTGTTGATTATACTGTAAATTATCAAGCAGGTAGAGTGCAAATTTTAGACCCTGCTTTATCAGCTTCCAATACTCCAATTCAGGTTTCGGTAGAAAATAATTCAACTTTTGGAAGACAAACCAGAAGATTTTATGGAATAAATATAGAACACAAATTCTCAGATAAATTTTTATTGGGCGCTACCATGTTAAAAATGTCGGAGCGACCATTTACTCAAAAAACTAACTATGGTCAAGAATCGGTGAACAATACCATTTATGGTTTAAACACCAGTTTTTCATCGGAAGTTCCATTCTTAACCCGATTAGTCAATAAATTACCAAATATTGATACTGATGTGCCCTCAAATGTTTCATTTAGAGGCGAAATTGCATACTTAAAACCAGATACTCCTGAAGCTGATCGATTTAATGGAGAATCTACAGTTTATGTTGAAGATTTTGAAGGAACTCAAACTAATATTGACTTAAGATCACCTTATTCTTGGTTTTTATCTTCAACACCAATTCGACCTACCACTGGTGTCGCTCCTGATTATTCAGATTTTGGAGGTAACTCAACTGCACTAGATTATGGTTTTAAAAGAGCCAAAATAGCATGGTATACTATCGATCCAATTTTTTATGCTCAAAGGCCTTCCGGAATATCTGATGATGATTTATCTTTAAATAGTTCAAGAAGAATTTTTAGCCAAGAATTATACCCTGCAACCACTATTGCAGCTGGACAAACTCAAGTTGTAAATACATTAGATTTAACTTATTTCCCTAAAGAACGCGGACAATATAATTTTAATCCAGCAACTGGAACAGATAATTCTTTGCCAAATCCGGAGACTAATTTTGGAGGAATATTTAGATCATTAACTACAACAAATTTTGAACAATCAAATATAGAATATATTCAGTTTTGGATGTTAGATCCATATACTGATACTAGAGTTTCTCCAACACCAATTAATCCTAATAATACAGGAAGAATTTATTTTAATTTGGGGGAAATTTCAGAAGATATTCTTCAAGATGGTAGAAAATTTTATGAAAATGGTATAGGAAACAATCAAACCTTAGCACCACCTACTGTATGGGGAGATAGCCCTGCTTCACAATCTTTAATATATGCTTTTGATTCTAATGAAGGAAATAGATCCTCTCAAGATGTTGGTTATAATGGTTTAAATAATGCTCAAGAAGCTGCAAAATATCCAAATTTTGCTTCCTTTTCTGACCCTGCAGAAGACGATTATAATTATTTTTTAAATACGGGTGGTGATATTTTTGAACGCTACAAATATTATAATGGAACCGAAGGAAATTCACCTATAGATGTTACTGATACCAATAGAGGCTCTACAACTGTTCCCGATGTAGAAGATGTAAATCGAGATAATACTATGAATACCATTAATGCCTATTATGAATATAGCATTAAAATAAGCCCATCCGATTTATCACAAGTAGGAAATAATTTTATCACTAATATTTTACCAACTACAGTTTCACTTCCTAATGGTGAAACAACTACTGCTCGTTGGATACAATTTAAGATTCCTGTTAAACAACCAACTAATATTATAGGTAGTATTTCTGATTTTCGTTCTATTCGATTTATGAGAATGTTTATGACTAAATTCACTGATCAAATGACACTTCGTTTTGGATCATTAGATTTAGTTAGAGGTGATTGGAGAAAATATGATCTTACTTTAGATCCATTAGATACAGATACCTCTGATGACAACACCGACTATGACTCTTCTGCAGTTAATGTTCAAGAAAATGGAGCAAGAGAACCTATTCGTTATGTTGTTCCACCAGGAGTAGAACTAGAACAATTGTTCAATAACAATACCTTAATTCCTCAAAACGAACAATCATTGTCTATTAGATTAGGAAGTTTAACAGATTATGGATTAGAGCCCGGAGATTCTCGTGCTGTATTCAAAAATGTGAGTGTTGATATGCGTCAGTACAAAAAATTAAAAATGTTTGTTCATGCCGAAGCAATTCCAACTGACCCAGGTTCAATTGAAGATAATGAGTTAATGGGATTTGTTCGTTTTGGTAATGACTTTACTGATAATTTTTATCAAGTAGAAAAACCATTATCAAAAACCCAATTTGGTGATAACTCTCAAGAGGGTGTATGGCCAGAAGCAAATAATATGGACATTTCATTAGAATTAATTACCAGAATGAAAATTCTTGCAATGAGCCATGTTTATAATGTTGGGGAAATTTATTATCCAGATGATGATGTCAATGTAACTGATGGAGATGGAGATCCTAACTTACGCCTTGGTATTCGTGGTAATCCTAATTTTGGTTTAGTTCGTACCTTAATGCTTGGAGTAAAAAACCAAACCAATGTGCTAAATACACCACAACATCCATTAAATCCGAAGCGCCTTAAAGGAGAAGTTTGGTTTAATGAACTTAGATTAGCAGGAATGGATAATAAAGGGGGTATGGCAGCCGTTGCAAGTATGGATGCCAATCTTGCCGATTTTGCAAATATATCTGCTACTGGTAAAATGAGCACTATAGGTTTTGGTACCTTAGAGCAAGGACCTAATGATAGAAGTAGAGAAGATGTATTGCAATATAATATAGTTACCAATTTGAGTTTGGGTAAATTATTACCAAAAAAATGGGGAGTTAATCTGCCGTTTAACTATGGTATAGGGGAAGAATTTATAACACCTAAATATGATCCATTTAATCAAGATATTGAATTAAAGCAATTAATTGACGAAACAGCAGATGAAGGAGAAAAAAGAAATATTAGAAATAGAGCGATGGATTACACCAAGAGAAAAAGTATAAACTTTATTGGTGTAAAAAAAGAAAGAGGTGAAAAAGCAAAACCTCATTTCTATGATATTGAAAACGTAACGCTTTCTTATTCTTACAACCAAGTAGATAGACACAGTTATGAGTTGGAAAGTTATATAGATCAAAGAGTTAGTACCACTGCCGATTATACTTTTGCTTTTCAGCCAAAACCTGTCGAGCCATTTAAATCGGTTAAGTATTTCAAGAAAAGTAGTTATTGGAAATTATTAAGCGATTTCAATTTTAATTATAAGCCTACAAATATTTCATTTAGTACAAATATTACTAGACAATTTAACAGACAACAATTCCGTTTGGTTGATGTTGAAGGAATAGGATTGGATGCCTTATATCAAAGAAATTTCTTGTTTAATTATCAATACGGATTTAATTACAACCTGACCAAATCATTGAAAATAAACTTGAATGCAAATTCTAATAATATTGTTAGAAATTACATGAATGAAAACAATGAGCCAGATAATTCGTATACTATTTGGTCTGACTATTGGAATATTGGTTTGCCAAATTTACACAACCAACAGGTAACTGTAAACTATGAATTGCCTGTAAATAAAATTCCGTTTTTGAGTTTTGTAAAATCAAATTATACCTATGCGGGAACTTACAGCTGGCAACGCGCTTCAATTGCAATGTCTTCTGTTGTAGATTCTGATACAGGAATTCAATATAATTTAGGAAATACAATTCAAAACTCCGGTTCACATAAATTGAATACCTCTTTTAATATGGATTCTTTTTATAAATACATTGGTTTATCCAAACAAAAAACACCTAAAAAAGCAGCGCCTGTAACACCACCTAAACCGGGAGAGAAAGTTGTAAATGTGAAACCTCTTCCTGTAAAAAATTCTAATGTTTTTGTTGATGGTTTAATAGGAGTCGTTACCAGTATTAAAAATATTCAAATTAACTATACAGAAAACCAAGGAACCGCTTTACCAGGGTTTTTACCAGGAATTGGATTTTTTGGAACTTCAAGACCAAACCTTGGTTTTGCTTTTGGTGGTCAAGACGATGTACGTTTTGAAGCGGCTAAAAATGGTTGGTTAACAAATTATCCTAATTTCAATCAAAATTATACTCAAGTTCTTACAAAAACACTTGACTTTAGCGCCAATATAGATTTGTTTCCAGATTTTAAAATTGATTTAACTGCTAATAGATCTTATTCAAGTAACTATTCTGAGCAATATGATGTTATGGACGGAGTTTATAACTCTAGATCGCCATACAGTACAGGAAACTTTGCAATTTCTACAGTAATGTTAAAATCTTCATTTAGACATAGTGATGAGTTTTTCTCTACCTCATTTGAAGAATTTAGAAATAACCGAATTATTATTGCCAACCGTTTGGCAACGGATTATTATGGCACGACAAATTTCCCAGTAAATGCAGATGGCTTCCCTGCCGGATTTGGTAAAAATAGCACCGAAGTATTATTACCTGCTTTCTTAGCAGCATACACCGGATTTGACATACCTGCATTAAAAGAAATTGGTGTCAATATTGCTCCAACTGGTGAGGCAAGAGCGGGTAAAATTTCTTTAAATGCTTTTAAAGATATTCCAATTCCAAACTGGAATATTAAATATAATGGATTAATGCGTTACAATTTCTTTAAAGAAAGATTTAAGCGTTTTTCTATTCAACACGCTTATAAAGCTTCTTATACTATTAACTCGTTTCGTTCTAATTTAGAATATGCACAACATGCTAATGAAATAAACCCATTAAATGGTAATTTTTATAGCCAAACTATAATTGGAAATGTGAATTTAGTGGAGCAATTTAATCCTTTAATTCGATTGGATTTTGAAACAAAAAGTTCATTAAAAATCCTAGCTGAAATAAAAAAAGATAGGGCTTTATCTTTAAGTTTTGATAATAATTTATTAACAGAAGTTAATGGAATTGAATATATTATCGGAACAGGATATCGATTTAAAGATGTTATTTTTTCATCTAAACTTGCAGACAGTCCAACAGGAATTATTAAAAGTGATATCAATTTAAAAATTGATTTCTCCTACAGAAATAATAAAACAATTGTTCGTTATTTAGATTATAACAATAATCAATTAGGTGGAGGTCAAGACATTTGGACCTTAAGATTATCTGCAGATTATTCATTTAGTAAAAACCTAACGGCTATATTTTATTACGATCATTCGTTTTCACAAGCTGTTATTTCAACTTCTTTTCCAATGACAAATATCCGGGGTGGATTTACACTACGATATAGTTTTGGAAACTAAAAAAAAACGAAACGAATTCCTTTTTAAATTTTAATAATTAATAATACCTTTGACAATAATTAAATTACAAAAAAAATGAACATACCTACCAATTTAAAATACTCTAAAGATCACGAATGGATTGCTATGAACGGTGAAATTGCAACTGTTGGAATTACTGAATTTGCTCAAAAAGAATTGGGTGATATCGTTTATGTTGAAGTAGAAACATTAGATCAAACTTTAGATAAAGATGAAGTTTTTGGAACTGTTGAAGCAGTAAAAACAGTTTCGGATTTATTCTTGCCAATGGCTGGAGAAATCATTGAATTTAATGAAGACTTAGAGCGCGATCCAGAATTAGTTAATACCGATCCTTATGGAAAAGGATGGATGGTAAAAGTTAAAGTTTCTGATGCCTCTCAATGGGAAGACCTTTTAGATAGTGATGCTTATGCAAAATTAATTGGCGCTTAATAATAAAACATATTTTTTTATTGCAATTCTTTGGACTTGCTTTGTTTCAACTTTAAGTTTGATAACAATAAGTCCAGAAATTGGTAAGTCTTTTGTTTTTGACTTAAATGATAAATATGTACACTTTGCTTTTTATTTTGTTTTTGTAATAGTTTGGTTTTGGTTTTTAATTAAAACAAAATTTGCCAAAAACGCCAAAAATTTAGCATTGATTACGGCAATTTTATACGGAATTATAATAGAGATTTGTCAAGGGGTTTTCACCACTTTAAGGAATCCAGATGTATATGATGTCATAGCAAATACTCTAGGCGCTTTAACCGGAATTATAATAATTAAACTAACTTATAAAAATAGTAAAACCACTCATTGAGTGGTTTTTTTGTATATTTATACTTTATTAATTGAGCAGTATGAATGTTAAAAATTATTTAGATTCAACCTATTTAAAAACTCCCCAACAAGAAGGAATTTCCGAAAAAGAAGACATTAATATTGTTAATGGATTTGTACAAGAGGCAATTGAAGAAGGTTTTAAATTGGTAATGATTCGCCCAAACAGAGTAAAATTAGCAAAAAAAATAATCACAGCTGCACATTCAAAAGTTTCTGTTGGAACCGTTATTGGTTTTCCGGAGGGAACTTATTCATTAGAACAAAAATTAACTGAAGCTCAACAAGCAATAAATGATGGAGCCGATGATTTAGATTTTGTTTGTAACTATCAAGCCTTCAAAAATGGAAATATCAATTTGGTGAAATATGAAATACTAGAAGGAACAAAATTAGGTCTATCTCATCATAAAATTGTAAAATGGATTATTGAAGTAGCTGCACTAAATGGCGAACAAATAATTAAGCTTTCAGCATTAATAAAAAATGTAATTATCGCCAATTTTAAGGAAGAATGTTATTCTTCTGTATTTGTTAAATCTTCAACCGGTTTTTATAAAACTAAAAACGGTTTGCCAAATGGCACTACTATTACTTCCATAAAAATGATGCTCGAAAACGCATCGCCATTGCCCGTAAAAGCTGCTGGCGGAGTAAAAACTTACGAAGAAGCAATTGAATTGATTAGATTGGGAGTTAAAAGAATTGGCACCTCCTCGGCCAAAGCAATTGCAAATGGACAAGTTGTAAACGGGGATTACTAATTTTTTCAAATATTTGTAATTTATAACTATTATTTGTGAAATGTTTTTTGTCAAATCCTTTTCGATAAACTACTTTTGCACAAGTTTTAATTAAAATCATTTTTGGAAACACTGCAGTCTCAATTTTCGCCAATAAAAATCTACCATGATTTTAAACAAATAACCAAAGCAGGGTTGGCAATTAGCGTTGTTTTCTCTTCTATAGCAGGTTATTTATTGGGTTTTGATGAGGAACACCCATTTAGTTGGATTACTCTTTTAATTCTAATAGTGGGAGGTTATTGTATGGTTGGCGCTTCCAATGCTTACAATCAAGTAATTGAAAAAGATTTGGATGTCTTAATGGATCGAACTAAAAACAGACCCGTTCCTGCAGGAAGAATGACTCCAAATATGGCTTTATTTATTGCCAGTTTATTGACTATTATCGGAATTGTATTATTGTATTTTATTAATCCAAAAACAGCAATGTTTGGCGCAATTTCAATTTTCTTATACACTAGTGTTTATACTCCTTTAAAAACGGTTACACCTCTTTCAGTTTTTGTTGGAGCTTTTCCAGGAGCAATTCCTTTTATGCTGGGTTGGGTTGCTGCTACAAATCAATTTGGTATAGAAGCCGGAACTTTATTTTTAATTCAGTTTTTTTGGCAGTTTCCGCATTTTTGGGCTATTGGATGGTTTTTATTTGAAGATTATGAAAAAGCAGGATTTTTTATGTTGCCTACCGGAAAAAAAGATACTAAAACGGCCACACAAATTATTTTGTATACTTTGTGGTTAATATTAACTTCTTTAATACCATATTTAGGTTACACAGGTAAATTACAAATCAGTTTACCTGCTGCAATTTTAGTATTTCTTGCTGGGATATGGATGTTGATATACGCAGTTAAATTATATCAAACAAGAACTCCAAAGGCGGCAAGAACCTTAATGCTGGTAAGTGTTTCTTATTTAACCCTATTGCAAATTATATATATAGTTGATAAATTTTTAAGATAAAAAATTATGATGACACCCGAAGAACATAAACAGCGAACGGCAAGATCATACAAGCTCTTATTGGTTTTTGCAATGATAAGCATGACCATGATGTTTGCGGGATTAACAAGTGCATTAGTTGTTAGTAAATCGAGACCAGATTGGATGAAAGATTTTCAATTACCGAGTTCCTTTTTTGTTAGCTTGGGAGTAATTATTTTATGTAGTATTGCCATGCATTTTGCTAAAAGTGCAATTAAAAAAGATAACAGAGCGCTTACAACCAAATTGCTCTTGGCTACTTTAGCTCTAGGATCGGCGTTTGTATATTTTCAATTTCAAGGGTTTTCACAATTGTTTGAAAACCATTTATATCCTGTTGGAGGTTCTGGTTCAATAACTATTTCCTTTTTGTATGTATTAGTATATGTGCATCTTGCACACCTTGCTGGAGGAATAATTTCACAATTAATTATAATTTATAATCATTTTAAACAAAAGTATAATTCGTCACAATTTCTTGGTATTGAGCTAGGTGCAATGTATTGGCACTTTCTTGATTTCTTGTGGGTCTATTTATTTTTGTTTTTATATTTCTTTAAATAAGAAAAAAATGTAAATTTGGAAACTTTTTAACAACAACTTTTTTATGGGATCGAAAGGTACTGCTACAACTACTGTAGGAAAAACTTGGGATGGCGGAAATGAGCCATTAGGAGCAAGTTACGGAAAATTAATGATGTGGTTTTTCATCGTTTCAGATGCATTAACTTTTTCTGGTTTTTTGGCTGCTTACGGTTTTTCAAGATTTAAATTTATCGAAACATGGCCATTAGCTGATGAGGTGTTTACACACTTTCCATTTGCACATGGTGTTTCTATGCCAATGTACTATGTGGCGTTAATGACTTTTATTTTAATTGGTTCTTCTGTAACTATGGTTTTAGCTGTAGATGCAGGTCACCACATGAAACAAAGTAAAGTAGCATTTTACATGTTCTTGACTATCATAGGAGGTCTTATCTTCGTTGGTTCACAAGCATGGGAATGGAAAAACTTTATTAAAGGTGAATATGGTGCGGTAGAATCAAAAGGAGGAAGTTTATTACAATTTGTAGACGCAACAGGAAAAAGAGTAGCATTAGAAGAATTTGCAGATACTAGTATTCCTAAAGAAAGAGAGCAACTTACTCGTAGCAAAGGAAAATGGTTTATGGAAGAAAGTTCAATACCAACTTATTCTTTAGAGCAAGTTCAAGCAGGTTTTAAATCGCATCCTGATTTATTAGTTAGAATTGAAACTATTAACTCTCCAGAAACTATAGCTACTACTAAAGGAGTTAATGAAAATCCAGCTTTGAATTCTCCAAAACATAAAATTATCTTATCAAGAGCAGAATCTGAAAAAAGATTAGCAGATGGAATAATTGTTATCGAAGGAGCGAACTTACATAGAAACGAATACGGAAGTAAATTATTTGCTGATTTCTTCTTCTTTATTACAGGTTTTCACGGTTTTCACGTATTCTCTGGAGTTATTATCAATATCATTATTTTCATTAATGTTCTTATAGGAACTTATGAAAAAAGAAGAACCTATGAAATGGTTGAAAAAGTTGGACTTTACTGGCACTTTGTCGATTTAGTTTGGGTTTTCGTATTTACATTCTTCTATTTAGTTTAATATCATAGAAATTATATATTATGTCACACGAGCACGTTTCTAATACAAAAAGAATTTGGTTGGTTTTTGGAATCCTATCTGTTGTAACAACAGTAGAGGTTATCCTTGGGATAATTAAACCAGAATCGCTTCATATGACCAATTTTATTGGTATGAATTTACTTAATTGGATCTTTATTATCCTTACAATTTTTAAAGCATATTACATTGTTTGGGCCTTCATGCACATGGAAGGTGAAACTACTATCTTAAGAAGATCTGTAGTTTGGACTGTAATTTTCTTAATTTTATATTTAACTTTTATATTGTTAACCGAAGGAAATTATGTCTTCGGAGTGTTTAAAGACGCCACAATTAAATGGAATTTTTAATACTATATTAATTCAAAAAAAAGGTACGCATTGCGTACCTTTTTTTTATTTTTGTATCAACCAAAATTTATAATTCTAATGAAAAAGAATTTAGTGCTTTTCGTTCTGTTTATTCTTCCTATAGTTGCCTATCTTTTTTTTGCTTCGGGCATTAATAGTTTTGCAAAGTTGCCAACAATAACTTCAAATATTCCAGAAATAAATTCTTGGAAAACATTAGATGATAAGCCGGTTAATTTAAAAGGAAAAATTACGGTTTTAGGATTTATTGGTCAAGATGTGTTGCAGCATAAAGGCAATGTTTTTAATTTATATGAAAAAATATTTGATAGAAATAAAAATTTTAAAGATTTTCAAATGGTAATGATAATGCCAGATGGAACTCAAAATGAAGTAAAAGAATTACAAAAAATATTAGTTTCACTTGGAACTCAAGCGGGATGGAATTTTGTTTTTGGCACTCCAGATGAAATTTTAGGGTATTATAATTCACTAAAATTGGTTGGCAAATTAGATGCTAAATTAGGAACGCCAAATGTATTTATTATAGATAAAAATAGAAACCTTCGCGGCAGAAAAGGTCAAGATAAAAAAGGGAAAGTTGAATATAAAGAAGGATATAATACTAAGTTTGTTTCTGAGCTTTATAATCAAATGATAGACGATGTAAAAATTATATTAGCTGAATACCGTTTGGCTTTAAAGAAAAATCACAACGCAACCAAACAATTACTTTCCAATGAAAAATAAATCCTATATCGGAATTTCTTTAATTATTTTAATATTCGGAATTATATTTATTCCACGAATAGTAAATAGAATAAAAAATGGGGGGTTAGTACAAAATGATAGAATGAGTCTTTCAAATGAAATGATCAAGGAAGATGCATTATATAAAGTTGGACCCGCTCCAGCATTTGAATTAACTAATCAAAACAACATCAAAATATCAAATAAAAATTATGCCGGTAAAGTGTATGTATTAGAATTTTTCTTTTCAACCTGCCCATCTATTTGTCCTATCATGAATAAGAATATGGCGGAAATTGATAAGATGTTTTCTAAAGATAAAAACTTTGCTATCGCTTCCATCACAATTAATCCTGAAAACGATACTCCAGAGGTTTTAAAGGAACACGCTAAGAAATTAGAAATTACTTCAGAAAATTGGAATTTTCTTACCGGAGATAAAGATTATATTTTTAATTTAGCCAACAAAGGTTTCAATCTTTATGTTGGTGAGAACAATAAGGCATTAGGAAATTTTGAACATTCCGGACTTTTTGCGCTTATTGACAAAGAAGGAAACATTAGATGTAGAAAAGACAAACAAGGCAACCCAATTTTATATTATGACGGTTTAGAACAAACTGGAGTGGATGCCATAAAAGAAGATATTAATTTATTATTAAACGAATAACATGGAAAATTCTAACCTAGAAAAGAAATTCAAAACACCTATTATATTAGTTTCAATTATCATTCCGGTTGCGGTTGTATTACTTTTTAGCATCCGATTAAAAGATTTCGGAATTAATGTAGCGCCACTTTCTTTTTTACCTCCAATTTATGCAACTATAAACGGGATTACTGCTGCATTATTAGTTTCTGCAGTAGTTGCAATAAAAAAAGGAAATCGAGCAGTTCATGAAAAGTTAATGACATCGGCAATCGTTTGTTCAGTAGTTTTTTTACTTATGTATGTTGCCTATCATATGACTGCAGATCCAACTAAATTTGGTGGGGAAGGCGCAATAAAATATGTGTATTTTTTTCTTTTATTAACCCATATTGCTTTATCAGTTACCATAATTCCTTTAGTGTTATTTACTTATGTAAAAGCTTTAGCAGGGCAATTTGATAATCATAAAAAATTAGCAAAAATTACATTTCCACTTTGGCTATATGTTGCCGTAACTGGGGTTGTAGTTTATCTTATGATTGCACCTTATTATGCAAACTAAAATTAGTTGTTGGAAGTTGGAAGTTGGAAGTAATACTTTTTTCTCAAAAGGTATTCTCTATATTCTATTGTCTATATTTTCTACTCTCAATACCCAAGCCCAATGTGCTATGTGTCGTGCCTCTTTGGAAAGCGAAGGAAGTACCGCTAAGGCCGAAGCAATAAATGACGGAATTGTTTACCTGATGGTAATACCTTATGTGCTAGTAGCAGTGGTTGGAGTAATTGTATATAGAATGTATACCAAGAAAAAGGAATCCTAAGTTATTCCATTCCTTCAATTTTTACATTCATTTTTCCAGATGTGGTTATAAATGCAATTATGGCATTATTTGTAAGTTCTACTTTTTCAAATTCAAAATCATTCAAAGTTCCATTTACAAACACCCCTTTCATTGGCGAATAATTGCTCAAATATGGCAATAAATTCTTTTTCCCTTCTTCAAGGTTTTCCTTTATTGAATATTTACAATTTTCTTGAATTTTCTTCAAAATAACCCCTTGCAATAACCAATTTGCAGTTTTTGTTAGAAGCCCTTTTGTGTTTAAAACATAATCCATTTGGTCAAAATAGATTTCCTTAGTAGTAGTGTTGTAGTTAGGAATTCCACTTAAATAAATGGTTCCATTTAAACTGCCAGTCATTTCAAGAGCAATAATCATGCGTCCATCTTTTGCCCATAAATCTACTTTCTGAATCACAATTTTTCTTTTGCCAGAAGCAAATTCTTTCCCTTGAAAGTTTTTTGTTATTATTCGCGAAGCGCTCTCATAGGTAGAAACAGCAGCTACAGTTGCAGTTGTTTTATCAGCTATTTTATCGGCCGATTTAAAAAGGATTGCGTCTTTATTAAAAGCAGCATTTGGTTTTTGACCGATCATGGTTTGCATGGTGCATTTTAGTCCTAAGTCCATTGAAATTTTACTTTTTGAGACCAATGCATCAGTTACATTCACTTCAATTGGGTTTAATTTAAACCAAGTTTCGTATTGAGAATTTACTTCAAATGGTGTACTAATGGTTTTAATTACATTTAAGACATAAGGTTTAAAGTCGCATGATGCTTCAATTGCTTCGTCAATTTTTTTAGCCATTTTTGATTTAAATATGGATAAAGTTGGATTGATAATATAAGTGATTGGCACCTTCTTCCCCGCAACTAAAATACTTGGACTTTCAGTCCAATTATAGTCTTTTATTTTTGAGTCGGTACTCATTTTCCAATTAGATAATTTTACATTGCTTAACAAAGTTATGGTGCCGTTTAGTTCTATTTCTTTGGTATCATTCAGTCCCATAAAATCTGTGCCGTACTTAAATTTTGCCCATATTTTTAATGGAAGTACAGTTTCAACTTTACCCTCTTTATCAATTAATTTAATGGGTGCAGTCTTCCAAATTTTCATTTCTGTTTTGTCATCTTCAAGATTAGTATCCTCATAGATTAATCCGTTTAGCGATTTATTTAATTGATTTTCAATTTCATTTAACGAAATTTCTAAGGGCATGCTAACAAAAGAAGTCGTGTTGTTGTATGCAATTTTAGTATTTACAGAAGGTTCTGGTTTTAAAGCTTCAATTTTACTAGTTGTTGAACAACCTATTAGTAATAAGGGTAGCGTGAAGGCGAATAGTGAGGCAATAATTTTTTTCATTTAATACTAAAATTTTTTTCTTAATTTATGTAACAAAAATACTAAATAATCGTCAGATTAAGGAGTAATTAGTGAGAGGTATTCATAATAAAGAATTAAATTTGCATTAGGTTTTCACTATTGAAAATAGGAATATGAAAAAAGTATCGGTTAAATTGATTTTACTGTTTATGTGTTTTGTAGGGTTTTCTGCAATAGCACAAAACAAAAAATGGACTTTACGGGAATGTGTTGATTATGCTATTAAAAATAACATTTCAATTAAGCAATCCGAATTAGATTTGGAAACTACAGCTATTGGAAAAAATACGGCAATTGGAAGTTTTTTACCTAATTTAAATGCCAATGCTTCCCATTCATGGAATATTGGTTTGAATCAGAATATAACAACGGGTTTGTTAGAAAATCAAACTACCCAATTTACATCTGCAGGATTGAATTCTAATATTACCATTTATAATGGTTTGCAAAATCAAAACAGATTACGAAAAGCAAATCTTTCTATCATTGCGGCTCAATATCAGGTTACAAAAATGAAAGATGATATTTCTTTGAATGTTGCTAATGCTTTTTTACAAATATTATTTAATAAAGAAAACCTAAAAGTTCAAAAAGAGCAATTAGCTAATGATGAAAAACAACAATTAAGAAGTGAGGAATTGGTAACTGCTGGAGTTGTTGCAAGAGGGGATTTATTAGATGTAAAAGCAACAGTAGCTCTTGACAAACAAAAAGTAATCGCGGCCGAAAACAGTTTATTTTTATCAAATTTAAGTTTGGCACAATTACTTCAAATTGAAGATTTTCAATCATTTGAAATTGCTGAAGAAGATTATCCAGCAACATCAAGCCCTACCATGTTAGAAAAACCAGAAAATATTGTTGCAAAAGCTAAACAAGATAGAGTAGAACTTAAAATAGCTAAGGCAAATTTAGAGCTTGCACAAAAAGATGTAAAAATTGCCAAAGGGGCTTTTCAACCAAGTTTAACGGGGTTTTATAGTTTTAGCTCTAGAGTTAGTTATGCTGATAGAGTTATAGGTTTTAATGCAAATGGCACACCTATTTTAACTGGTCCACTTTCTTTTATGGATCAAATCAGTAACAATAAAGGACATAATTTTGGAGTTCAATTGAATATTCCAATATTAAATGGATTCTCTGCAAAAAATAATTTAGATCGATTTAAAGTAGAGTTAGAACGATCTAAAATTAATGAGAAACAAGTTGTTTTAGATTTAGAGCGAAATGTTTATACTGCAATTACTAATGCAAAAGCGGCGCTTAATTCCTACGAGTCAGCAATTGCAGCATTTGAATCTAGAAATGAAGCATATGTTTATGCTAAAGAAAAATATGTAGTTGGCTTGATGAATAGTTTTGATTTTGCTCAATCTCAAACGCTATACACCAATGCCCAATCGGAAGTATTGAGAACAAAATACGATTACATTTTTAAAGTTAAAGTAGTAGAATTTTATTTCGGAATCCCTATCATAGAAAAATAATAGATCATGTCAAAAAAGAAAATTTACATTATTATTGGAGTATTTGTTGCATTAATTGTTGTTTTAATAGCGCTATCTAAAGCCGGAGTTATTGGAAATAAAGACAATGCTATTGAAGTTGATATTGCTAAGGCAAATGAAATAACAATTGTAGAGACCGTTTCTGCAACAGGAAAAATTCAACCAGAAATTGAAGTTAAAATATCTTCACAAGTTTCAGGTGAAATTATTGATTTGCCTATTAAAGAAGGTCAAGTTGTTAAAAAAGGTGATTTATTAGTTAGAATAAACCCTGACTTATATACTTCTGGGTTAAATAGATCTATATCTAATTATTCTGGAACTAAATCTGGATTAAGCCAAGCTGATGCGTCTTTCAAAGAAGCTCAAGCAAGTTATCAAAGAAACAAAACGCTTTATGAAAAAGGCATTATTTCTAAATCGGAGTGGGAGAGAGCAATTGCTTCATTTGAAGTTGCTAAAGCCAATAAACAAACCGCCTATTTTAATGTACAAAGTGCCTCTGCATCTGTAAAAGAAGCTAAAGACAACTTAGGAAGAACTACAATTTATTCACCAAATGACGGAACTATTTCTAAGCTAAGTGTAGAATTAGGAGAGCGTATCTTAGGAACGCAACAAATGGCTGGAACTGAATTGCTTCGCGTTGCTAACCTTAACAACATGGAAGTTGAAGTTGATGTAAATGAAAACGACATCGTTAAAATAAATATTGGTGACGAAACTAAAATTCAAGTTGACGCCTATTTGAAAAAAGAATTTAAAGGAGTGGTAACCAGTATTTCAAATTCTGCAAGCTCGGCTACAACTGCTGATCAAGTAACAAATTTTAAAGTAAAAGTTAGAATTCTAAAAGAATCGTATCAAGATTTAATAGAAGGGAAACCAGCTACCTATTCACCTTTTAGACCAGGAATGACTGCAACTGTAGATATCATTACTAAGAGAAAAGAAAATGTTATTGGTATTCCAATTAGTTCTGTTGTGATTAAATCGGATACAACTGCTACTCCAAAAATTGAAGTACCTGAATCTGGAGATAAAGTAAAAACTAAAAGTGATAAAAAACTAGAATGTGTTTTTGTAAAAGTTGGAGATAAAGCCAAAATTAGAATAGTAAAAACTGGAATTCAAGATGATACTAACATTGAAATAATCTCTGGTTTGAAAAAAGGCGATGAAGTAATTACGGGTCCTTTTGTTACTGTTTCAAAAGATTTAAATTCTGGTGATAAAGTAAAATTAGCAACAACAAAAGATAAGGATAAATCCAAAAAATAATCTTTTGAATTAACGATGCATTATATTCTTAATATTGAAACGGCTACTAAAAACTGTTCGGTTTCTATTGCTGCAAATGGTAAAACATTAGTTTGTAAAGAAATATCGGAACTTGGGTATTCCCATGCCGAAAAATTGCATTTATTTATTCAGGATGTAATTCAGGAAGCTGCAATTTCATTTTCACAATTAAGCGCAATTGCTGTTAGTCAAGGTCCTGGCTCATATACCGGTTTGCGAATAGGTGTTTCTGCAGCAAAAGGATTGAG
This sequence comes from Flavobacterium sp., assembly GCF_040383245.1. Classification (GTDB taxonomy): domain Bacteria; phylum Bacteroidota; class Bacteroidia; order Flavobacteriales; family Flavobacteriaceae; genus Flavobacterium. The sequence continues at coordinate 154,868 of NZ_JBEIDX010000001.1, forward strand.
TTATGCCTTGCAAATTCCATTAATTTCGGTTGATACTTTATTAGCGTTAGCACATGAAGTTTCAGAGAATGATGGATTGATAATCCCGATGATTGATGCTCGTAGAATGGAAGTTTACAGCGCTATTTTTGATTCAAATAAGCAAAAAATAAGAGAAGTTCAAGCTGAAATTATCTCAGAAGAAAGTTTTGCTGCAATTTCTGATAAGATTTACTTTATTGGAGATAGTAATGAAAAAGTAAAATCGGTGTTGACAAAATCTAATTTTGTTTTTTTGGATGCTATTCAATATCCTTCTGCTAAAGAAATGAGTACTATTTCCTATCAAAAATATTTAGAAAAAGACTTTGAAGATGTGGCTTATTTCGAGCCCTACTATTTGAAAGACTTTTTATTTGCTAAATAATTACTTAGAAAGTTCTCTACTGAATGGCATAGTTGCAATTCCTTTTTCTTCAAAAGCAGACTTGCAGTTTTCTAAAATATCAGAAGAAACCACTCCAAAATCTTCGTTTTTTATCCAAGGTCTAATTGCCAAATGAATAGCAGAATCGGTTAAATCTTTGACTAAAACTATTGGTTCAGGAGATTTTAATATTTTATCATGATTCTGTATAACCTGCAAAACAGTTTCTTTAGCTAATTTAATATCGGTATCATAAGAAAGTGAAAACACTAAATCCAATCTTCGTATTCCAGAAATCGAATAATTGGTAATTATTCCGTTTGATAAGTTGGCGTTTGGTATAAAAATAGTTTGGTTGTTTGCAGTTAGTAATTTGGTTACAAAAATTTGTATTTCGGTAACTGTGCCAATTACTCCTTGCGCTTCAATTGTGTCGCCAACTCTAAATGGCTTGAATAAAATAATTAACATTCCACCAGCAAAATTTGAAAGAGAACCTTGTAAAGACAATCCAACTGCCAAACCGGCAGCTCCAAGAATTGCTACAAAAGAAGAAGTTTCGATTCCTAATTTGGATATGAAAGTTACAAATAGCAACACGCGTAACACCCAAATTAATATATCGGCTAAGAATTTAGATAACGTAGGATCTAAATTTCTTTTTATCATTATTTTCTTTGCCAATCTATTAATAAATCGAATAGCATATAATCCAACAATTAAGATTACTAAAGCAGAAATTAATTTAGGTGAATATTCTAAAAGCGCTTTCATAAAACCTTCCGAATAATTTTTAACGGTATTAATGTAAATTAGTTTTCCCATAGTAAAATGCCACAAGTTTACGTTTGACTTCTATTTTGTAAAGATAGTTATTTTGTAAAATTATTTAAATAAATCAACTTTTGCTGAATTAGTATTATCCATGGTAAACCCGTGACGTAACAATAAGCCCTTCTTTAATTTCCAATACTTCGGCTACCAACATGTTTTCTTCTTGGTCAACAATTCTTATGTATTCCATAAAAACTCTATCCGAATTTGCGGTTAATGAAGTTACTTTGTAATGCAATGAAGGCAATCTCTCAAAAGCATCTCTCCACCATTCTCTTAATGCCTCTTTTCCGGTGACTAGACCGTTAGTTTCAGGATGTCTAATCTTTAATTTTGGGCTATAATGTTTGGCTTCATCATCATATAACGAAATTAATTTCTCTAAATTATGTGAATTAAATGCTTCAAACCAAGCATGTGCGATAGATAAGTTTTTTTGTATTACCATATTCAAAAAACCACGCTTTAGCGTGGTTACATATTTTTGATATTAATTATTTCTTGTTCTGTAAGTGCTCTCCAATTTCCTCTTGGTAGATTTTTCTTTGTTAATCCAGCAAATGCTACGCGGTCAACTTTAATTACCGTGTATTTGAAATTCTCAAAAATAGCTCTCACCACTTTTACATTAGGCGTACGTAATTTTATACCAATTTCATTTTTAGCTTCATTTTCAATGTAACTAATTTCGTCTACATATAGTCGATGGCCGTCTAAGGTTACACCTGATTGTATTTTTTCTAAATCTTCAAATTTTAAATTTTTATCTAAAGTAACTTGGTAAATTTTAGCAGATTTTTGATTTGGTAAACTAAATTTTCTAATGATATCGGTATCATTTGTAAATAATAATAAACCAGTTGTGTTTTTGTCCATTCTTCCAATTGGAGAAAGTGAAGCAATTGAAGCTCCTTTTATTAATTCAGAAACATTTCTATGTTCAACTTCTTCTGCCGATGTCGTGAAGTTTTTAGGTTTATTTAATAAAATGTATTCTTTTTTTTCTGGTGTTAAAACGGCTCCATCAAAATTTACCACATCGCCAGGCTTAACTTTGTACCCCATTTCTGTTACGGCTACACCATTTACTTTTACATTCCCCGATTGAATATATATATCTGCATCTCTTCTTGAGCAAGCTCCAGAATTGGCAATGTATTTATTTAATCGGATTTCGTCAGATTTTATTGGTTTTGGAATATTTGGGGAATCTTTTTTAACGACCGGCTTTCTGTTTTGAGCTCTTTTTGGCATTGCAGGCTTTGAACTTGAAGCCGATTTTTTTCTATCAGAGTTCGGTTTACTTGAGCTTGGTCGTTTTTTATTGGAATTATTCATGCTGAATTATTTTTGCAAAGATACTCTTTTTGAGCGTAACTATTAGTAATAATGTATGGCAGAATACTCTAGAAATCTTGAGCAATAATGGGGTATTTGTTTTCCAATATTTCTTTAAGTACTTCCGGATTTGTATTTGTGTAAAACAAGTTTTTGCTTAGATGAGTATTTTCATTCATGCCAACCACTTCTTCAAGAACTTTTTTTGTTTGTCTTGCAACAGCTTCACCAGAATCTATAATAGTAATTTTTTTTGGAATAATTTTTTTAATTTGTGGAATTAAATAGGGGTAATGGCTGCATCCAAGTACCAAGTAATCTATATTGGCTTGAACCATTGGATTAAGATATTTTAGTAATAATTCATGCATTTCTGCAGAATCTATTTTACCTCCTTCAATTAATTCTACCAATCCAAATCCTATTTGTTCAATAATTTGGATGTCTTGATATTGCTCTACATTTTTATAAAACAATTCACTATTAAGAGTTCCTTTAGTAGCAAGTATGCCAATTTTTTGTGTTTTTGAATGTAATGCTGCTGGCTTAATTGCTGGCTCAATCCCAATAAAAGGGACATTGTATTTAGCTCGTAATTCCTTAATTGCGTTGGTAGTTGCGGTGTTGCAGGCAACTACAATTAGTTTGCAATTTTGATCTAAAAGAAATTCGGTATTCTTACAGCTAAGTTCAATAATTTCTTCTTTTGATTTTTGTCCGTAAGGTGCGTTTTTACTATCCGCAAGATAAATTGTATCTTCTGAAGGAAGTAATTGGTGAATTTCCTTCCAAATAGAAGTGCCGCCAATTCCTGAATCAAAAAGTCCTATTGGATTTTTATTTATCATAAAACAAATGTAAAAAAAAACTGCTCAAATAATTCGAGCAGTTTTGGTTTTTTGTGTTGTTAAGATATTAAAATCCTAAATCTTTTTTAATGTCAGCAGTTAAATCTGGACCATCAGCTAATAAAAGATCTGATGCATTAATTACATATTGATAACCTTTTAGTTTACCAACTTTTTGAATTGAAGCTTTTACTTTATCTGTAATAGGTTTCATTAAGTCAGATTCTTTCTTTTGTAAATCTTTTTGAGCAGTTTCTTGATAATCACTAATTCTTTTAGCCATATCTTGAACCTCTTGTTGGCGCGTTTGATTAACAGCATCAGTTACAGTGCTCGCTTCTGTATCGTATTTTTTTAATTTACCTTGGTATTCTTCAACCATTGTTTTATACTCTGCAGTATACGTATCACTTAATTTTTTTAATTGATTTTGAGCGTCTAATACCGCTGGCATTTTTGACATTAATTCATTTACATCTACATGAGCAGTTTTAGCTTGTGCGTTAACGGTTTGAAATCCAACTAAAGCTATTGCAGCTATCATAAGGGTTTTAATTTTTTTCATCATTTTTTGTTTTATTATTGTTTTATTTATTAGGGTTTTTTGTTTTTTGCTTCTTCTTTTGCTTTTTTGACTGCTTCTCTATCAGCAATTATTTTTAATCTTCTTTCTTCAGCGACTTTTTTTCTTTCTTCAAGTGCTTTTTGTCTTTCTTCTAATGTTTTTTTCTTCGCTTCTTCTGCAGCAGCTTTTTTATCTGCTACCTCTGTATTTACTGGTTTAGAGTTTTCTTTTGGATCGTCTGCTGAATTCTTAGCAGAAACTGTGCCATTTCTTTTAGCTGCAGCTTCTTCTTGTTGTTGTTTTCTTTTAGCTTCTGCAGCAGCTCTCTTTTCTTCTGCAGCTATTTTTTTATCTTCAACCATTTTTAAACGAGCCGCTTTTCTTTCCTCGGCAAGTCTTTGTTTTTCTGACATTTCAGGGTTATCATCCAACAAATCTTGTTTTCTTTGATTTTCTTCTTCAAGTTTTTGTTGCTTTTTAGTCATTTGTTCCCTTTTTTCCGATCGGGTTAATGCTTGAATCACGCGTTCGCTAAGATCATGTTTATTTGCTGCAAATAGCATAGTCAAATTTGACGATTTGTCAAAAATGTAGTCATATTTTCTAGCTTCTGCTAAATCCTGAACAGCATTAAATACTTGATCTTGAATTGGTTTTATAAGCATTGCTTTTTGAACAATTAATTCTCCATTTGGACCAAACTTTTTTTGTTGATACTCGGACATTTCATTTTCTTGAAATGCAATTTCTGCTTCTCTTTCTTCAATTAATTCCTTAGTCAATAAAACTTTTTCAGTTTTTAAAGCTTCTTTAAGTTTAGCAATATCGCTTTTCTTTGCTTCAATTTCTTGTTTCCATTTCTCAGCTTTTTGCTCTAATTGGTTTTTTGCTTCGGCATAACTTGAAGTTTTTTCAAGTATGTATTCCATATCAATATAACCAATTTTAATTCCTCTAGATTGCGCATTTACATTACTATTAAATAATAATGTTGCGAAGAGAAATGCTGTTATATATTTTTTCATAATGGTTATATTATTAATCTTTATTAGGCAAATATACTAAAATTGTTGACCAATAATAAAATGTGTTTGCCATCCACTTTTTTCACTGGTACCAGGAATTGGATCAAATCCATGAGCAAAATCTATTCCTAATAATCCAAATGCTGGCATAAAAATTCTAATTCCAAATCCAGCAGATCTCTGAAATATAAACGGATTATATTCTTGAAAATTGTCAAAGGCTGTTCCGCCCTCAAGAAATGTTAATCCATATATAGAGGCTGCAGCTTTTAATGTTAGTGGATACCTTAGTTCTAATGAAAACTTGTTGTAAATTGAACCGCCTGCAGCAGAAGATAAGGATTGATTAGGATAACCTCTTAATTGAATTACTTCTCTTCCATCTAAGGCAAAATTTGCTAATCCATCACCGCCAACAAAAAATCGTTCGAAAGGAACTATTCCTCTATCTGAATTAAAGGCTCCAAGGTACCCAAATTCTGCTAGCGATCTTAATACTAGAGCATTTTGATCACTGCCAAATAATTTACTATACCAATCAAATTTAGCTTTTATTTTATAAAATTCTAACCAATCAAATCTTTTTTGATCTACTTTTCCTTGATTCACATCGGCTTCTTGGTAATTATCGGTTCGAACAATTCCGGTTACTGTTTGTCCTTGAGGGTTAACTACTGTAGCTGTTTTTATATAATCACCATTATTAATATAAACTCCATCCGCTCCAAAGTTTTGATCAGCAATTGAAGAAGATTCATATGTTTTTTTGTACTCAGCTAAATTTTTTAAATTAGCATAGTCTATATTATTAAAATAAGAATATGGTAATGAAAATTTAGTAGAAATACTAAATTCTGAACCTTTTGTAGGGAAAATAGGATTTACCCCTTTACTATTTCTTGTCAATCCTATATTGAATGCAAAGTTTTTAGACGATCCATTTCCAAATGTGAATAAACCGGTATTGTAATTATTTAAATCATAGTGTTGGAAACTTATACCTGTTGACAATACAAAATAATCATCTGGTATAGTAAGTCTTTTTGCGATACCAACATTAATAGAAGTAATGTTGAAACTTTTGTTTTTATCAATACTATTAAATGAACCGGAGAAAAGATATTGTATACTTTGAGAAATAGAGGTTGAAAAACTAACCGGTTTTTTTCCTCCAAACCATGGTTCAGAGAATGATAAGCTATAGGTTCTAAAAAAAGTACTTGCCTGTAATCTCAATGAAACTTTTTGTCCATCACCCATAGGAAGCGGATGGTATGCTTCTTTTTTAAAGATGTTACGCATTGAAAAGTTATTGAAAGACAATCCTAAAGTTCCTATGAAACCGCCACCGCCATAACCACCTTGGAGTTCAATTTGGCTAGATCCTTTTTCTACCAAGTTGTATTCAATATCTACTGTACCAGCTGTTGGATCTACATTTTTAAATTTTGGATCAATTGCCTCAGGATCAAAGAAACCTAGTTGTCCAATTTCTCGAATTGTACGAACTAAATCATCTTTACTATATTTTTCACCTGGTTTTGTTCTTAATTCTCTATAGATTACTTTATCGTTGGTTTTATCGTTTCCAACTACCGATATTTTGTTAAAATAAGCAATAGGTCCCTCAGTAACTCTAATTTCAAAGTCGATAGAATCATTTACAGTTTTAACTTCAACAGGGTTAATAGTAGAAAATAAGTAACCATTATTTTGATAAAGATTTGTAATGTCCTCTCCGTCAGGTTTAGTTTTATCTGCAATTCTTTTTTCAAGCAGCACTCCGTTATATGAATCTCCTTTTTTAATTCCAAGAATACTACCTAAAAGTTGATCTGAATAAACAGAATTTCCTAAAAATTTAATATTACCAAAGTAATATTTTTGACCCTCTTCTACTTTAATATTAATTCCTAGTTTGTTTCTTTTTTTGTCTAACCAAACTGAGTCAGAAACAACTCTAGCATCTCTATACCCTTTTTCTTTGTATGTTTCAACTAATTTTACTAAATCTTCTTCGAATTTATTTTTAATAAATTTTGACGCTTTAAAAACCCTTATTGGGTTAACTTGTTTGGTATTCTTTAATGCTTTACGAAGTTTTTTATCTGAGAACTTTTCATTCCCTTCAAAGGAAATTTGTCGAATTTTAAGTTTATTTCCTTTGTCAATATTAATTAACATATTTACTCCATTATCTGTAGTATCGGCAATGGTTCTTATAGAAACTTTTGTATTGAAAAAACCGTCTTTTTTGTATTTATTTTCTAAATAATTTTTGGTAGTAGTTAATAAATTTTCGTTTACTATCTTTCCTTTAGTTAAAGAATTTTCTTTAATTAATTCTTCGACTTTATTTTTCTTAACTCCAACAAATTTAACTTCTTTTAATTTAGGGATTTCAGTTATTTCTAAATCTAAATAGATACTGTCTTCTTTAACTTCATTTATATAAAAATCTATGGCGCTAAAAAGTCCAAGTTTTCCTAATTTTTTTATTGCGTTACTAACCTCTTCTCCTGGTACTGTTATGTTTTGTCCTTTTTCAAGACCAGCAAAAGTAACTACAGTTTGTTCGTTATAGCTTATTTTTCCGATAACATTAACATTGGCTAAAATATATTTCTTACCTTGATCAAATGTGACATTATTTTGGGCAAATGATGTAGAAACAACTCCTAATAATATAAGCGTTATGTAATAGTAGGTATAGTTTTTAAGCACTTTAATTTTATTTAATTTGTTCGCTAGTTTTTCCAAATCTTCGTTCTCTTTTTTGATAGCTGATAATTGCTTCATATAAATTTTCTTCTGTAAAATCGGGCCATAATACCTCGGTAAAAAATAATTCTGAATAGGCTATTTGCCATAATAAAAAATTACTTATTCTGTGCTCACCACTAGTTCTAATTAATAAATCAACATCAGGTAAATTGCGCGTGTAAAGATGCTGATTAATAATTGATTCATTAATAGCTTCAACCGAAATTATATTATTTTTAACTTTATCACTAATAATTTTAACAACATTTAATAGTTCCTCACGAGACCCATAACTTAAAGCTAAGGTTAGTGTCATTCTAGAGTTGTTTTTTGTTTTTTCAATAACCTCATCAAGTTCTTTTAAAATAGGTGAGGGTAATTTTGATAAATTTCCAATTGAATTCAATCGGATATTATTTTTTTGTAATGTTTTTAATTCTTTTTTTAGAGAATGAACTAATAATTTCATTAGCGTATCCACTTCTAGTTTTGGTCTACTCCAATTTTCAGTAGAAAAAGCATATAATGTTAAATTTCCAATTCCTAACTTAGCACATGCTTCAACAGTTTTTTTTACAGATTTAGTTCCATTTTCGTGTCCTAATGAACGCAACAAGCCCTTTTGTTTAGCCCAACGACCATTTCCATCCATGATAATTGCAAGATGGTTAGGCAGTTTTTCGGTATTTATTGATTCTATTAAACTCATTTTGTTAATATGAACAGTAGCAGGGCTTTTCTCCAAAAGTATAAGTTAGTGTAATGCCACTTACTACATACCAATCTCTACTATTTAAGTTCCCAAATTTTAAGGACGCTAAATTAGCGTTTTTCGGATTACTTCCGTCTAAATTATCTGTATATGTATACCTGCTTCCAACTTCTAATCCTAAAATTAATGCCGGTGTAATATTTGATTTAATTCCTATTATCATTGGGATTGTAAATGCTCGTCCATCACTGTCTTTTTTTCTTATTCCATTTACAAAATACAGCTCTTCATACATGGTATAACTTAAACCTGAATAGATGTAAGGAGTTACCTTTACTCCAAATTCATGAAGATTAAAATCAAAAAAATTAAACTCTAATCCAGCCGATATTTCAGAAATGTTATTTTCAAAATTATAGCCTCTTTTATATCTACCAGGTACTTTTGAATCTAAATCATTTCCAGCAATTTTAGTTTGTATGTATGATATTCTCCAAGCATGCCTTGGGCTTTTGTTCCATTTATACAAAATTCCATAAGCCGGTTGATTTGGCGCAATAAAATCTGTATTGCCAACATCTCCTATATAATTGCTACCCCCCAACAAAAAACCAACTTCATGAATTTGAGCACTTAATTTTGTTATTCCTAAAATAAAAATATAAAAAATAAATTTTTTCATTAATCGAAAAATAGCGTGCAAATATAACAATTAAAGCAACTAATAAGGCATCATATTAGTATTAAAAACAAATTATATTTAACAACATTAGAGTTTTCTTTGCATTTCTTTTGCAAACGAATAGTTATCAAACGAAAAATAAGGGTTTGTAGTATGAATAAGAGTATTAATTTCGCTTATCTTCTCCCCATAAAAGTTTATTTCGTAAGGTTTTTAGGAAGGTTTCTTCTGGAATCTCAACCATGTTAATTTGAAATGGAGTTTTGCTAATTGTAAGAACAGCATTTTTATCTAAAGTTGCAATTCTAGAATCCAATGAAACTAAATATTGATCTTCTCTTCCAGAAACTTGCAAAGTGATTTTGGTGTCATCAGAAATTACCAAAGGTCTTGCATTTAGATTATGTGGAGCGATTGGAGTAATTACCAAAACTTTTACATCGGGAGTTAAAACGGGTCCGCCACAGCTTAAGGAATAACCTGTTGATCCTGTTGGCGTTGATACAATTAATCCATCTGCCCAATACGAATTTAAATGTTCGTCATTTAATGCAGTATCAATGGTAATCATTGAAGTGGTATCTTTTCTGCTCACACTAATTTCGTTCATGGCAAAATTAAGTTCCGAAATTTGCTTGTTTTCTGGATGGCACTCCAAGCTCAGTAATGTTCTTTTAGAAATAGTATATTTTTTTTCTAACACTAATTGAAGAAATGCCTCAATATTTCCTTTTTGGACTTTGGCTAAAAATCCCAATCTACCAGCATTGATACCGATAATTGGAACACCAGAATTTCTTACATAGGTTGCAGCTCTTAATATAGTTCCGTCGCCACCAATACTTACCATAATATCAAAACTGCTGTCTATGCACTCGAAACTATTAAAGGTTTTATATTCTTTTTGAACAATATTTTCTTCATACAATATTTTCAAAAAAGTATCTTCAATAACCAATTCTACATTATTGGCGTTAAAAAAAACAAAAATGTCTTTAATAATTGGACGCGTGTCGTTTTGATAATATTGACCAAAAATGGCTACTTTCATTTTCTAAAGTTTTGCTACTTAATTAAATATTTAAGTATTTATCTAAATATTCAGATCGTTCTTTCAAACTATTAATATAATTGTCTTCGTGATGTTCTGATAAGATATCATAATTATATCTTCTAAAAGTTTGGATGATATCATTCATTGGGCCCAATGCAATTTTAATTGTAACCTGGACTTTATCTGCGGAAGCATCCGAAATAAATAGCCCCAACAACTTTCCGTTATTGCTTTCTACAATTTGTGTAATTTGACCAATAGAATAATCTACAGCATTTTTTTCTACTACAATTATTGCACCATGGTTTTTTAAAAACGGCGTTTCATATAAGAATTTTACTACATCTTCCAATTCATAATAACCCAAATAGGAGTTGTCTTCATCCAAAACCGGAACGATGTTACAATGGTTTTTCGCAAAAACTTCCAATACATCCAGCCAATTCATATTGGTTCGGGCAAAAAAGCCTTCCAAAGTATATTTGTAATCGCTTACTTTTTTGTCAAAATCAAAAGTCTCTACATCATCTGCAGCTATGCATCCAATATAAACACCTTCTTTTAGTACCGAAAAATGCGAAAAGGCAACTTCGTCAAAAAACGATTGCACATCAGCAATAGTTTCTTGGCTATCAATAGCTTTGAAGTCGTTTGAAATGTATTCGGAAATTTCGGTCATAATTGGTGTTCAATATTCGTTGCAAAATAATCAAATTTTTGAACATAAAACCTTATTTTAACTTTGTATTTTTGTAACCACAATTTCTAAAATGAAATACAAAAAGAACCAATGACAAAATTAAGTGTAAACATCAATAAAATTGCCACTTTGCGTAATGCACGTGGAGGCAATGTGCCCGATTTACTTCAAGTTGCAAAAGATATTCAAAAATTTGGAGCGCACGGAATTACCATTCATCCGCGTCCAGACGAAAGACATATTCGTTATCAAGATGCACGCGATTTAAAAACGATTGTATATACTGAATATAATATTGAAGGAAATCCGCAGCATAATTTTATCGATTTGGTTTTAGAATGCAAGCCAACACAAGTTACTTTGGTTCCTGATGACATAGGAGCCATAACATCTTCTGCAGGTTGGGATACGATAAAAAATCAAACTTATTTGACGGAAGTTATTGCTGAGTTTCAACGTAACGGAATACGAACTTCTATTTTTGTAGATCCTATTTTAGAAATGATTGAAGGAGCAAAAGCTACGGGAACCGATCGAATTGAATTGTATACCGAAGAATTTGCACACCAATATGGTTTAGGGAATAAAAAAGGAATTGAATCGTATGCTAAAGCTGCTGTTTTCGCTAATGAATTGGGATTAGGAATAAATGCCGGACACGATTTGAGTTTGGATAATATTCAATTTTTCAAAGAAAATATTCCCGGTTTACTAGAAGTTTCTATTGGGCATGCCCTAATTTCGGAAGCACTTTATTTGGGATTGGATAATGTAGTAAACATGTATTTGCAAAAATTAAAATAACAAAATGTTATATTCAAGAATAGAAGGTCAAGGCAAACCCTTGTTAATCATCCACGGATTTTTGGGTATGTCCGATAATTGGAAATCTTTCGGATCGCTTTATGCTGCCGAAGGTATTCAAGTACATATTTTAGATTTAAGAAATCACGGAAAAAGTTTTCATTCAGATAATTTTTCTTACGAAATCATGGCGCAAGATGTTCTAGAATATTGCCAAGAAAATGATTTAGACAAGGTTTCAATCATAGGACATTCTATGGGAGGCAAAGTAGCGATGTTGTTTGCAACTACCTATCCAGAACGCGTAGAAAAATTAATTGTGGCTGATATTGGTCCGAAATACTATGCGCCTCACCACCAAGAAATTCTAGCTGGATTGAACGCTGTAGATTTTTCTGAAAAACCAGACCGAGCTCAGGTTGAAGAAACACTTTATCCATACATTCCTGATTTTGGAACCCGTCAATTTTTGATGAAAAACTTGTATTGGAAAGAACCTGGTCAATTGGCTTACCGTTTTAACTTAGCTGTTTTTAATGCTAAAATTGAAGTAATTGGAACTGCATTGCCAGCAAGCGCCTACTTTGAAAATCCAACTCTATTTATTCGCGGTGGAAATTCAAATTACATTTTAGATTCCGATTTACCCGAAATAAAAAAACATTTTCCTAATTTTGAATTAGCAACCATTCCAAATGTAGGTCATTGGCTGCATGCCGAAAACCCAAAAATGTTTTTTGAGGAAACGGCTAAATTTTTAAAATAAACTATATCCTATGAATTTACTTTTTAGAATTCTTGTAACCTCAATTTTGGTTTTAATCATTTCTTATTTTTTCCCAAGTATTGCACACGTTGCCGGAGTAAAATCGGCAATAATTGTAGCAATAGTTTTAGGATTGTTGAATGTTTTTGTAAAACCAATATTTGTATTTTTTACTTTTCCAATAACTGTATTTTCACTCGGCCTTTTTTTATTAATTATAAATGCTGGTATGATTGCATTGTGCGCAAATCTTGTTGACGGCTTTGTGGTAAAGGGCTTTTTTGGAGCGCTTTTATTCAGCATCATACTTTCATTATCCCAGTCGGTTGTGTATAAACTTGCTGGAGAAAACAAATAAAAATCAGCATAATAAAAACTTGGTTGGGTTGCAAAAATGTTATAATTTTGCAACCCAATTTTATTATATAAAAATTATCAAGATGGATATTAAAAGAGTTGCAATAGATGCAGTAAATGAAGTAATTGTACTTACCGTTCCACACATGGATTACAAAGGTCAAGTAGCAAAAAGAATTAATGAAAAAATGCCGTTGGCAACTGTAAAAGGGTTCCGTAAAGGAGCAGTGCCAAAAGCATTAGTAGAAAAACAATACGGTGCTGCAATAAAAGTTGAAGAAGTAAACAAAGTGGTAAACCTAGCTTTGGAGCGCTTTTTGCAATCAGAAAGAATAAACCTTCTTGGTTCTCCACTACCTAAAGTGAATGAAAATTTTAATTGGAATGAGGAGGAGTTAACTTTTGAATTTGAAATTGGAATTGCTCCAGAATTCGAAATCAATTTAGATGCAAAAAATAACATCGTAAAATATGAAATTGTTGCAGACGACGCAATGCTAGATGCGCAAGTAGCAAGAATTCAAAAACAATACGGAAAAATAATCTCTCAAACAGTTGTTGATAAAGGGAATGATGTTTCAGGAGTATTTGTAAACGAAGCAGAAGGAATTAACAACCGAACTACAATTGACCTTGAAGAATTAGCGGATGCAAAATTAGCAAAGTCTTTTATTGGTAAAAAAGTAGGTGATGTAATCACAATGAAAACCAACGGGTTATTTCATGATGCACACAAACTAATGGATTATTTAAATGTGTCGCATGATGTGGTACACGATTTAGATGTAAAAGTTACGTTTACTATTGATGAAGTTGTGTCACACGAACCAGCAGAATTAAACCAAGAGTTATTTGATAAACTTTTCGGACCTGGAGTAGTAACCTCAGTGGAAGAAGTTAAAGCAAAAATCAAGGAAGATGCCGAAAAACATTTTGCTACACAATCAGAGCAAAAATTAATGGCAGATGTTCAAGATTTCTTAATTGAAAACACCAAATTTGACTTGCCAAAAGAATTCCTTGTAAGATGGTTGCAAACTGTAGGTGAGAAAAAATTATCTGCAGAAGAAGCAGAGGTTGAATACAACCGTTCTGAAAAAGGATTGCGTTTTAAATTAATCGAAGGAAAAGCATTGGCACAAAGTAACACTCAAATCACTTTTGAAGACTTAAAAGCATTTACTGCAAATGCAATCCGTCAGCAAATGGCACAATACGGTCAAATGAATCCAACCGATGAAGAGGTTGAAGGAATTGTAGCGCGTGTACTTTCAAATCAAGAGGAGGTTAAAAAACTTTCAGAGCAAGTGGTAGCAGAAAAAATGTTGCAACTTTTCAAAGAAAAAGCCAATCCTAAAGCCAAAAAAGTTACATATGAGCAATTTGTTGCAGCAATGTACAACGAATAAATCCAAAATTATAGTATATTTGAGCGTCAAAGTCAATATGATTTTGACGCTTTTTTTTAGAAGCTATTCCAGCTATTCGTTGCAATCTTTTTTAGAAAAACTAAAAAAGGATTTCCTCTGCTATCTGGGCTAGAACTCTAAAGGAAATAAACTAAATATCTAAGCAACAGTTTGTCACATAAAATAAAAGGTACGACCTTTGCATAGATTAAAAATAATATCGGTTTTTAGTTCAATAACTTTAAACTTTAATCATATAAACCTTTTAAACTAAAATTTAAAATGAATTACGGAAAAGAATTTAGAAAATTTGCGACCAAGCACCAAGGTGTGAACGCAATGTATTATGATAAAATTGTTGGCGCTATGAACCCAACAAATATGACTCCTTATATTATTGAAGAGCGTCATTTAAACGTATCTCAATTGGATGTTTTTTCTCGTTTAATGATGGATAGAATTATCTTTCTTGGTACCGGAATAGACGATCAAATTGCTAATATCGTACAAGCGCAATTGTTGTTTTTAGAAAGTGTTGACGCTTCTAAAGATATTCAAATTTATCTAAACTCTCCAGGCGGAAGCGTATATGCAGGTTTAGGAATTTATGACACCATGCAATACATCAAACCCGATGTAGCTACAATTTGTACCGGTATGGCAGCTTCAATGGGAGCAGTATTGTTGTGTGCAGGAGCTGCAGGAAAGCGTTCGGCATTACCACATTCAAGAGTGATGATTCACCAACCATCAGGTGGAGCACAAGGAGTTGCTACCGATATGGAAATCAACTTACGCGAGATGCTTAAACTAAAAGACGAATTGTATAAAATAATTTCACATCATTCTGGGCAAACATTTGATAAAGTACACGCCGATTCAGAACGCGATTATTGGATGATTGCCGACGAAGCAAAAGAATACGGAATGATTGATGAGGTTTTAAGAAGATAAAATAATGTAACTAAGGTCCTAAGTTACTAAGGCCCTAAGAAAAAACCTTAGAACCTCAGAAACTTAAACCTTAGAACCTATAAATAATGGCAAAAGAAAAATTAGAATGTTCCTTCTGCGGAAGAAAAAAACCAGAAACCAATTTATTGATAGCTGGTATTGATGCTCACATTTGTGATAAATGTATTGAGCAGGCGCACGGTATTATTTTGGAAGAATTAAAAAGCAATTCAAATTCAAAAACCCCTAGTGATTTAATTTTGCGTAAGCCAAAAGAAATCCGTGCCTTTTTGGATGAATATGTTATTGGGCAAGACCAAACCAAAAAAGTAATGGCGGTAGCGGTTTACAACCACTACAAACGATTAATGCAACAGCAACACCACGAAGATGTAGAAATTGAAAAATCAAACATTATTATGGTAGGACAAACCGGAACCGGAAAAACATTAGTAGCTAAAACTATTGCTCGAATGCTAGACGTCCCTTTGGCAATTGTAGATGCAACGGTATTAACCGAGGCAGGATATGTAGGAGAAGATGTAGAAAGTATCTTAACTCGTTTACTTCAGGCTGCCGATTATGATGTGTCTAAAGCCGAACGCGGAATTGTTTTTATTGATGAAATTGATAAAATTGCTCGTAAAAGCGACAATCCATCTATAACGCGTGATGTTTCTGGAGAAGGGGTGCAACAAGCTTTATTGAAATTACTAGAAGGAACTGTTGTGAATGTGCCACCAAAAGGAGGTAGAAAACATCCAGATCAAAAATTTGTTGAGGTAAACACGCAAAATATTCTTTTCATTGCAGGAGGTGCTTTTGACGGAATTGAACGAATCATTTCTAAGCGATTAAATAGAACTGCAGTTGGTTATGCAACATCAAAAAATACAGACAATATAGATAAAGACAATTTGTTGCAATACATCATTCCAAAAGACATCAAAGATTTTGGATTAATTCCCGAAATCATAGGGCGTTTGCCGGTATTAACTCACATGGATCCTTTAGATAAAGCTACTTTGCGTTCTATTTTAACCGAGCCAAAAAATGCTTTAATCAAGCAATATGAAAAGCTTTTTGCTATGGATGAGGTACAGTTTTCAATGTCAAATGAAGCTTTAGATTATATTGTAGATAAAGCTTTAGAATATAAATTGGGCGCCCGTGGATTGCGTTCACTTTGTGAAGCTATCCTTACCGATGCCATGTATGAATTGCCAAGTTCTGAGGAGAAAACTCTAGAAATTGATAAAGAATATGCTGAGCATGCACTGAATAAAAATTTATTGAAACGATTGGAGTTAGCCTCTTAATTATTCAAATTAACAAAAAAAAGCTCAGAATTTTCTGGGCTTTTTTTATTGCATATCTTTTAATTGTTCCAAATAATCCCTTTGATTAGATAATCTCGGAATTTTATTTTGGCCTCCTAATTTGTCTTTTAATTTTAACCAATCATAAAATAAATTTTCTCGAGCTACATTTATTTTCAATGGGTTTAAGGTCATGTTTTTATAGCGTTTGGCCTCATAATCAGAATTGACAGATTGCAAGGTTTCGTCTAGAACTTTTGCAAATAATGCCAAATCCTCTGGCGTTTTTTTAAACTCTATCATCCATTCGTGAGAGCCTTTTTCTTTATTTTTCATAAAAACCGGAGCCACAGTATAATCTTTTACATCGCAATTCAATTGCGAACAGGTTTTGGCAATGGCTAGATCGGCATTCTCTACCATTAATTCTTCGCCAAATACATTAATGTGGTGTTTGGTTCTTCCAGTAACTCGAATTCTATAAGGATTTAATGAGGTAAATCGAACGGTATCTCCAATTAAGTAGCGCCACAAACCGGAATTGGTTGTAATAACAACTGCATAATTTTTAAACAGCTCTACTTCGGCAAGTGGAATTACAATTTGGTTTGGTGTACCAAAAGTATCCATCGGAATGAATTCATAAAAAATACCATAATCCAACATCAACAATAAATCGTTCGAATAATTCATATCCTGAATAGCAAAAAATCCTTCAGAAGCATTGTAGATTTCGTAGTATTTAAAATCGGAATTGGGTAATATTTTTTGGTATTGTTCTCTATAGGGCTCAAAGTTTACGCCTCCATGAAAATAGACTTCTAGATTGGGCCATAACTCAAATAGGGAGGTGTGATTTGTTTCGGATAAAATTCGGTTGAGTAAGACCAGCATCCAAGAAGGAACCCCCGCAAAACTGGTCACATTTTCTTTTTTGGTTTCGTTGATGATGGCGGTAAGTTTGGTTTCCCATTCACTCATAAGGGAAATCTTATTGCTAGGTGTACTACTAAATTCGGCCCACATCGGCATGTTTTCAATTAATATTGCCGATAAATCACCAAATGAAGAGTTGTTGTTTTCATAAATCTGCGAACTTCCGCCAAGTCGTAAACTCTTACCTAAAAACATTTCCGAGTTTTCGTTGTTGTTCAAATACATGCACAACAAATCTTTGCTTCCTTTATAATGACAATTTTCTAAGGCACTTTCACTTACTGGAATGAATTTACTTTTAGCATTTGTAGTCCCACTTGATTTGGCAAACCATTTTATGGGTTCTGCCCAAAAAACATTTTGTTCTCCTTTTCGCGTGCGTTCAATCAGTGGCTCCAACTCTTCGTAAGTTGAAACCGGAACCCTTTCGCAAAAAGTTTTATAATTTTTTATTGATTCAAAATCTTTTTCTTTGCCCAGTTCTGTATCTTCTGATTTTCGAATTAAATTCATCAATAACTCTTCCTGTACCTCATTAGGATATTTTAAAAACAGCTCAATTTGATGGATGCGCTGTTTTAAAACCCAAGTTGCGATAGAATTAATTATTGGAAATGGCATTTTTATAGTTATGAGTTATGAGTTGTCATTTTTGAATTATAACTTTA
This sequence comes from Flavobacterium sp., assembly GCF_040383245.1. Classification (GTDB taxonomy): domain Bacteria; phylum Bacteroidota; class Bacteroidia; order Flavobacteriales; family Flavobacteriaceae; genus Flavobacterium. The sequence continues at coordinate 173,008 of NZ_JBEIDX010000001.1, forward strand.
CCAAAAATAACAAATTTTGTTGAACTTGTAACTTTAATCCTGAAACTTGAAATAAATGATTTACGAAGGGGTATTAACCAAAATGCAAACAGAATATTCGAATCCAATTCAATACTATTTGGTTTTTGAAAATAGTTTTTTGAGTTTGAATCAATTATTGGACAAGAATATTGAAATCAATTTTTTGGGCTACCAATGTTTGCAATGCGGTAAAAAAAAGAAAATATTCCGTCAAGGATTTTGTTACGATTGTTTTATGAGCAGTCCTGCTGCAGGCGATTGGATTATGAAACCCGAATTGAGTACCGCGCATTTAGATCTTGAAGATAGAGATTTAGAATACGAAAAGAGAGTTCAATTGCAGCCACACATTGTGTATTTAGCATTGTCAAGTGAAGTTAAAGTTGGCGTAACAAGAAAAACGCAAGTTCCAACGCGATGGATAGATCAAGGAGCGGTGCAAGCCATTCCGATTGTTGAAGTTCCAAATCGATATTTAGCAGGAATCACAGAGGTTGCCTTAAAAGAGCATTTTGCAGATAAAACCAATTGGCAGAAAATGCTTAAAAATGAAGTTCCTGATGCCGATTTGATTCAGGAAAGAGCCAATTTAAAATATATAATCCCAAAAGAAGTTCAAGAATATTTCCATCCCGAAAAAGAAGATTTATATGATCTTCATTTTCCAGTATTGGAATTTCCCAAAAAAGTCACCAGTTTGAATTTAGATAAAACTCCAAATTTTTCAGGAAAGTTAACGGGCATAAAAGGGCAATATCTAATCTTTCAAGACGGCACGGTTTTTAATGTGCGCACGTTTGAAGGGTATGTTGTAAAGATTAGCTTGTAAATAGCAAATGTTTTGTTCCTCGCAATGACTTATGGAGTTTTCTTTTTGAACAAACCATTCAATAAATCTTTAGCTTGATTCACTACTTTTTTAGTTTTAGTAGTATCCCCCGATTTGGTATTGTTATTAATAATGTTTTCTAAAGCACTTGTGCCTTGTGAAAGCAATTTTTGCTTTTGTTGTTTGGCTATGCTAGTCACTAAACTAGTTGTTGCCGATTTAATATCGGTAGTGACTTTTGGTTTAGAAAAACTTCCTGTTAGGTTTGCATTTACCGGAATATTCTCCAATTTAGAAATTTCACCAGGAGATAATTTTGCCAATAATCCTGCCGCTTCATTCCCTAAATATTTCGCAGGCACATCAAATTTTAAATTGTAATTCATCAATTGATCAAAACCATGAGTTCCTGCAACAGAAACCTTAATGTCCTGGTATTTTATGTCAAATGGTTTTACAGTTACTTTTCCGTCTTGGAATGCTATAGCCATTTTTACATCGTTTACATTCAATTTTTTCAAATCAATAAATTTCAGATTTTGACTTATAGTATTTAAAATATTCGAACCGTTTGGATTAATAGAAGTCCCACTCATTTGACCTAATAAATCTCCATTAAGTGTATTTAAGTTTGGAGTAATTTCTTTATCGTTTAAATCTCCAGATAACTTAACAATAGAATTAAATTTTCCGGTAATTACACCAGCAATTGGAGCAATTTTTTTAAACATATCTAATTGTGTGAAAGTTTGGGTGATGTCTACTTGGTCCATGCCTAATTTCATATTGAAATTAGATATTTTCTCTTTTGTAGAAACCATTCCGTTAAGATCAATCTGTCCTCCAAATACATTTGTTTTCACATTCTCCAATGAAACGGCTTGGTCTTTAATTGCTAATTTTCCCGAACAATTTTTCAAGGTTAAATTATCATAAAGCACAGTGTTGGCTTTAGCAGTTAAAGTACAATTTAAAAATGAAGGTATTTTCATTGCCGTTTTGGTGGACTTTTCATCGGTTTTTGTTGTGGCATCCGTCATAAAATCAGACACAGCGATTTGATTGGAAGCCATGGTAAAATTCCCTTTTAATTCTTGGTTTCGGAAAACAAATCCATAAAAATTATCTAGCGTACCCGTTGCATTAATATCGCTTTTTCCGGTTGTTGCATTAAATTCTTGAAGATTAACGCGGCTTGGATTGAATTGTATTTTGGCACTGCTGATGGTCATTGCTTTTCCAGCATCGTCAACATATTTAAATCCCGCGAGGCTCATTGAACCAGCATTATTGATTTTTTGATAGTCGCTTTTTTCCACAGAAGCCATATCAAATTTGGTCGTTACATCGGCTTTTAATATTCCAGAAAGCGGAATTTTTAATTTTACCGGATAAGCTTTAGAGAAGTTTCCTAAATTGATAGTCCCCTTAAGCGAAGCATCTACTAATGCATTAGTAGCTACATTTTTTATGGTTGCTTTTGCATTAAAAACATCGCGATCAATAGAAAAAGAAAGCTTATCTAAATTAACATAGGTGTCATTCATCACGCCACTTTCATTAATTATTTTAGTATCGATTATGATATTTTTAACCGATTTTGGTAAATCAGGATATTGAAAAGAGGCATTGTTGGATGCAATTGCAATATTAAATTTTGGAACTGAAGTATCTGAAAGTAACCCTTTGGCAAAACCAACCACTGTAAAATCGCCCGAAGTTTTTACATTTTCAATATTACTTCGGTAGGCTGCCGGAATTAATCCTAAGAAATTTTTGAATGAAGAAGTAGGGGTTTTAAATTTCATATCATATAACTGTCCTGTAGAAACCAGTTGTAAAAATCCATTAAACTCTAATTCCAAGTCATTAATCTTGGCTTTGTTTTCCTTAAAAGTATATTTGCTTTTGTCTAAGTCCATTCCCAAAACAGCATCTAATGATACAGCTACATTTTTCATGTAATTCATCTTGTCCATGCTCATCGATACTTTGGCTGTGGTTTTGGTATCTAAATCTAAAATATTGTTTGTAAAATCGCCAGAGCCCGAATGGTTAATGCTGTCCAACTCCATTTTTATTTTAGTAGCTTCGTTGGTGAATCTGAATTTAAAATTTTCAACTTCGTAATTGTTTATTTTAAATGCTAAGGGTTTGCTTTTATCGGCACTTTCCTGCTTCTTATTTTTCAAGGCAATGTCGTAATTACCCACACCCTCTTTGTTAAAAATAATGTTTATTAATCCATTTTTAGACGCAACACCTTCAATTTTCATTGGATCATTAGCATCATTAAAAAGTTCCATCACCGACATTTTTATATTCAGTTCTTGAAACGCCACTAAGGTGTCACCTTCAAAAGGGGCTTTGTTTATTACGGCTAATTTTTCGATTGAAATAGTAGCTTTTGGAAAACTAGAAAACAAACTTAAATCGGCATTTTTAAATGTTATTTTAGCATCAACATTATCATTAAGTGCTTTTGTTATTTTTTCTTGTATCTTGTCTTTAAACAAATATGGAACTGAAAAAGCTGCTACAAATAGCACCAATAAAACAATTCCACTAATTTTCAAAACTTTCTTAAATACCATTTTCTTATCCATAATCTACTTATCTATTTTTCTTGTTCTTTCTATCTAAAGTTAAAAAACAAAAACGAATTAATCGTTAAAATTGTGTTATAAATTCCCTTAATTTACTTAATAAAAAAATCCGCTTTTTAGTAAAACGGATTTTTTGTATTTTAGTGTTGAAAGTTTATTTTATTTTCAATTCGTAAGCCATTCGAGCTTGCATTCCTTTTTGGGATGTCATCTGTTTTACATGTTTTAACACCTCATAATTTTCTGCTCCAATTGACTCTTTTATGATACTTTCTTTGCTTTGTGCTATACCAAATTGTGATAAAATATCTCCAATTTCTTTATCAATTTCTGGATAATTTTTAGTTCTGTATTGGTTTGTTTTACCAAGTTTAGCTGCCTCATTTAAGGCTTCATCCATACCACCAATTTTATCTACAAGTCCAATTTTAAGTGCGTCTTGACCACTCCACACTCTTCCTTGTCCAATGGCATCAACTTGTGCTGTTGTTAGTTTTCTACCTGCAGCAACTCTTTGTAAAAATATCCCATATATTCTTTCCACTCCTTCTTGTGCAAAGCCTCTGTAGTTTTCGTCTAACGGTTTGAACGGACTGTACTCTGCCGCGTTGGAATTAGTTTTAACGAGTTCCGTTGAGATTCCAATTTTTTTAGCTGCTTCCGAAAAGTTAGGCAATAAACCAAAAACACCTATTGATCCGGTAATGGTATTTGCTTCCGCAAATATTTTATTCGCATTACAAGCAATATAATAACCGCCAGATGCAGCATAATCTCCCATAGAAACCACAACAGGTTTTACTTTTTTAGTAATTTCAATTTCTCTCCAAATCAATTCTGAAGTTAAGGCATTTCCACCCGGACTATTAATTCGTAAAACAATTGCTTTTACATTTTTATCTTTTCTTGCATCTTGAAGTGAACGACGCATTGATCCTTCACCAATTTCATTTACATCACCTTCTCCACTGCCAATTTCTCCCTGCGCATAAATAACTGCAATAACATCTTTTGATGAAAAATCAATGGTTGAAAGTGCTACTTCATTTGCATAATCAGATATGGAAACTGTATTGTAGTCTTCGTCAGATTTTACTTGAAGTGCTTTTCTGATGTCGTTATGATAAATATCTTCATAGGCAATAATGTCTACCAAGTTTTCTTTTTTAGCCATTTCGGGTGTTCTAGCTAATAGACCTTCTGCAATTTGATTTAATCTTTCGGTTGTTACTTTTCTGCTTTTTGCTATGTCAACCAAAATAGAATTCCAAATAGAGCTTAATAATTGGGTAGTTTGTTCCCGGTTGGCTTCGCTCATTTTATTTTCTAAAAAGGGCTCCACTGCACTTTTGTATTTCCCGTGGCGAATTACTTCCATTTTTAATCCCGATTTATCTTCAAAATCTTTAAAGAACATAATTTCTGCAGATAAACCTTTAAAACTAAAATCGCCAATTGGATTAATGTAAATTTTGTTGGCAACCGAATTTAAAAAATATTCTTTTTGGGAATAACTATCCGCATAAGAATAAATGAATTTCCCTGATTTTTTAAAGTCTTCCAGCTGATCACGAAGTGCTTTTGTTTGCGCAATCCCTAAATCGGAAACTGAGTTCAGTATCGAAATTCCTTTAATCTTATCGTCAGTTTTAGCGTGTTCAATTGCTTTTATCACATCCGATAACCCATTATGATCTGCTACTGTATAGTCAAAATCTTTAAAATTGACTTTCCCTGCATAATCATATTTTATTTCAGACAAATCCAATTCAATTACTGAATTGTCTTTAATAGTAACCGTATCTTCCGAGCTGCTGAAAAGTGCTCCAATTACCACGAGTCCAAAAAAACTAACCATAAAAAACACAAACAACCCTACAATCGTTGCTAATACATTACTTAAAAACTTCATAATATTTAATTTTTCAATTAGTTGCGTGATGTTGATTTTTGTTACAGAATCAATTTAGAGTAAACAAAATAGTTATCAACAGAAAGCACAAATATACTTTAATTCTGAATTTCTTTTAGTTATTTTGTAGACTATGAATTTGCAACAACAAATAATCCTATCATTAGGCAGTAATCAAGGAAATCGTCATGAAAATATTGAGCAAGCCATTGCTTCAATACATCATGAAGTTGCTACTGTTGTGAAGGTTTCTTCTTTATATGAATCGGATTCTTGGGGATTTGAAAGTGACTCTTTTTACAATTGCGCTGTTGCCGTTCATACTAATTTAACTCCGGTTAAATTAATTAAGAAAATTCTAAAGCTTGAAAAAAAGTTAGGCAGAATTAGAACGGATAGTTCAACTTATTTACCTCGAATAATTGACATTGATATTATCGCTTTTGGAGCAGAGGTTTTGCAATCTGATTTGCTTGAGGTTCCTCATAAACAGTTACAAAATCGTCTTTTTGTTTTGTTGCCACTTTCAGAGATTGTTTCCGATTGGATGCATCCATTTACAAATAAATCAATTTCCGAATTACTAACAGCATGCACCGATTCAGGGGCTTGTACTAAAATAGCACCACTTACTGCGCCACTTTCTATAATTAGTTTAGAAAATTTTAATTACATCGCAGTCGAAGGTAATATTGGCGCCGGAAAAACTACTTTGGTTTCTAAAATAGCAGAAGATTTTAATGCCAAAACGGTTTTTGAACGCTTTGCTGATAATCCTTTTTTGCCAAAATTTTATAAAGATCAAAACCGATATGCATTTCCGTTAGAGATGTCTTTTTTAGCTGATCGCTACCAACAAATATCAGATGATTTAGCACAATTTGATTTATTTAAAGATTTCATTGTGGCCGATTACCACATTTTTAAATCTTTAATTTTTGCAAAAGTAACTTTGGCAGAAGATGAGTTTAGATTGTATAAAACGCTATTTGATATTATCTATAAAGAATTGCCAAAGCCCGATTTGTATATTTATTTATATCAAAATACAGAGCGGTTACTTCAAAATATTAAACGAAGAGGTAGAAGTTACGAGCAAGAAATTCCTGCCGAATATTTAGATAAAATCAATAACGGCTATTTGGATTATATCAAAACCCAACAAGATTTGAATGTTCTAATTATAGACGTCTCGGAACGTGATTTTGTAAAAAATCAAGAAGATTATATTTTTGTCTTAGAGGAAATTCAAAAGAAATTAGCTTAAGTTTTTCATTTTTTGAAATAAATCCCAAACTACTATTCCAGCACTAACCGAAATATTTAAGGAATGTTTGGTTCCCAATTGTGGTATTTCAATACAACCGTCACACATTTTTATGGCTTCTTGAGAAACGCCATATACTTCGTTTCCAAAAACTAATGCATATTTATTTTGTTTTATAGGTTGAAAATTATCTAGAAAGACAGCATTTTCAACTTGTTCAATTGCATAAACAATTGTGTTTTCAGCTTTTAATTTGGAGATAACTTCTAATACATCTTTAGCATATTCCCAAGCCACAGTATCTGTAGCGCCCAGAGCGGTCTTATGAATTTCTTTGTTTGGAGGCGTAGCGGTAATTCCGCACAAGTAAATTTTTTCGATTAAAAAAGCATCCGAAGTTCTAAATACTGAACCAATATTATGCAAACTTCTAATGTCATCAAGAATAATGACGATAGGAGTTTTGTCGGCCAATTTAAAATCAGTAACCGTTTTACGGTCTAATTCACTATTTTCTAATTTACGCATTACTTATTAGTTAAAAAAAAAGCTTCCGTTTAACTGGAAGCTTTAAATTATATATAAAAAATATTAGCTTTTTGATTCAGTAGCTGGAGTTGGAGCATCTGGTAATACATTACCTTTAATAGTAAGAACTTTAGTTTCTTGACCTGCAGCGTTAGATTTAACAGTTACTGTTTTTGTAAATTGACCAACTCTATCAGTTGCATAGTGAACTTTAATTACACCTTTAGCACCTGGAGCGATATCACCTTCTGGTTTTTGAGGAACTGTACATCCACAAGAACCTTGAGTACTTTCAATTTTTAGAGGCTTGTTACCATTGTTAGTAAGTACAAACTCTCTATCTCCATTTGCATTGTGTGGTATAGTACCATAGTCAATAGTTTCATTTTCAAAAACCATTCCTGCACCATCTACTTTTGGAGATACTACTTTAGTAGCAGCAGCTTTTTTAGAATCTTTTTGTGCGTTAACCGAAGTTACACCGAATATAGCTAAAGCAGCTAATAATACAATTTTTTTCATTTTCTATTAGAATTAAAGAATTAACAAGCAAATCTAATTAAAAAAACCAAAGTTAGCTCATAAAAAAAACTTAATTTTTAAAATTTATTTCTATCGATGTTTTTTGAATAGAAATAATTAAATTCGTACACTTAATAAATAAATTGCACAACTTGTCTTCAAAAGAAAAAAATCCAAAGGAAACCCCGTTAATGAAACAGTACAACGAGATTAAAAGGAAATATCCTGATGCTTGTTTGTTGTTTAGAGTGGGTGATTTTTATGAAACTTTTGGAGAAGATGCCATTCGAGCATCTAAAATTTTAGGAATAATACTTACAAAAAGAGGCGCAGGATCTGAAACGGAAACTGCCTTGGCAGGGTTCCCACATCATTCTATAAATACCTATTTGCCTAAACTGGTTAAAGCCGGACTTCGCGTTGCCATTTGCGACCAATTGGAAGATCCAAAAATGACTAAAACCATTGTGAAAAGAGGTGTAACCGAATTAATTACTCCGGGTGTTTCGATGAATGATGAGGTGTTACAATCCAAATCAAATAATTTTTTAGCCTCGGTTTATTTTGGTAAAAAGAACTTAGGAGTTTCGTTTTTGGATGTTTCTACCGGAGAATTTTTAACAGCTCAAGGAAATGAAGAATACATTGATAAGTTGCTTCAAAATTTCAGCCCGAGTGAAGTATTAATTCAGAAGAATAATAAAAATCAATTTAAGGATGCCTTTGGCGAAGATTTTAATGCTTTTTATTTAGAAGATTGGATTTACAAAGAAGATTATGCCCTAGAAACATTAACCAATCATTTTCAAACCAATTCATTAAAAGGATTTGGAGTTGAAGAGTTAATGGATGGTATTATTTCTGCAGGTGCTATTTTATATTATTTATCAGAAACTCAACACAATAAAATTCAGCATATAACTAATATTCAGCGTATTGCTGAAGATGCGTATGTATGGATGGACCGATTTACGATTCGTAATTTAGAATTATACCATAGTTACAACCCCAATGCGGTAACCTTATTGGATGTGATAGACAAGACGCTTTCGCCAATGGGAGGCCGATTGTTAAAACGTTGGTTGGCACTGCCTTTAAAGGATTTAGATAAAATTAGAGGCCGACACGAAGTGGTTTCTTATTTGTTGGAAAACCAAGAAATTTTACATCAAATTCAACATCAAATCAAGCAAATATCTGATTTGGAGCGATTGATTTCTAAAATAGCTACCGGTAAAGTTTCGCCTCGCGAAGTGATTTATTTAAAAGATTCATTAGACGCTATTATTCCTATTAAAGAGTTGGCTTTGAAAAGTCCGCAAGAGGCTGTTCGGGTTATTGGAGATAGTTTCCATAGCTGTGATTTGCTTCGCGAAAAAATAAAAACTACACTTAATCCCGATGCACCGGTTGCTATTGCAAAAGGAAACGCAATTGCTGTTGGAGTTCATGCCGAATTAGATGAATTGCGCGCCATTGCTTTTTCGGGTAAAGAGTTTTTAGAAGGCATTGAAAAAAGAGAATCGGAAGCGACTGGAATTTCCTCATTAAAAATATCATTTAATAATGTTTTTGGTTATTATATAGAGGTCCGAAATACCCATAAAGATAAAGTTCCAACCGAATGGATTCGCAAGCAAACACTTGTCAATGCAGAAAGATACATTACCGAAGAATTAAAAGAATACGAATCAAAAATTCTAGGTGCCGAAGAAAAAATACATCAAATTGAAGCGCAATTGTTTGATCAATTGGTGCAATGGATTGCGACCTATATTAAGCCAGTGCAAATGAATGCTAATTTAGTAGCGCAATTGGATTGCTTAACTTCTTTTGCGCAATTGGCTCAAGAAAACAAATATGTTTGTCCTGCCATGGACGATAGTTTTGAGTTGGAAATCACAAACGGAAGACATCCTGTAATTGAAAAGCAACTGCCTGTTGGAGTGCCTTATATTGCGAATGATGTGTTTTTAGATAGAGATTCCCAACAATTAATTATGATTACGGGTCCGAATATGTCTGGTAAATCGGCTATTTTGAGACAAACGGCCTTGTTAGTTTTGTTGGCTCAAATGGGAAGTTTTGTCCCTGCAGATTCCCTGCGAATGGGTGTTGTGGATAAAATATTTACTAGAGTAGGCGCAAGCGATAATATTTCGATGGGCGAATCTACTTTTATGGTGGAGATGAACGAAACGGCTTCAATTTTGAATAATATTTCCGATAGAAGTTTGGTGCTTCTTGATGAAATTGGTAGAGGAACTAGCACCTACGACGGTATTTCTATTGCATGGGCTATCGCCGAATTTTTACACGAAAATCCTGCACGACCTAAAACACTTTTCGCAACCCATTATCATGAGCTAAATGAAATGTGTGAGCAATTGCCTCGAATACATAATTTTAATGTTTCTGTAAAAGAATTAAAAGACACCGTGTTATTTATCCGAAAATTAGTTCCTGGCGGAAGTGCACATAGCTTTGGTATTCATGTTGCTAAAATGGCAGGAATGCCACAAATAGTGATTCAGAAGGCGCAAAAATTATTAAAAAAATTAGAGAAAGACCATTCTAGTGATGCATTGCACGGCATAAAATCGAATAAGGATGAAATGCAGCTGAGTATTTTTAATTTAGATGATCCTTTGTTGGAAGAAGTTAAAGAGGATATTATTGGTTTAGACATTAATACTCTAACGCCAATGGAGGCTTTAATGAAACTAAATGAATTAAAACGAATGCTTAGTAAAAAGTAATCTTTAGGTTATCAGAGGGTTAAGATATTCGTCATTTTTTTATTAAAAAGGTTTGTATAATTCAATATTAGTGTTACATTTGCATCCGCAATACGGTAGAAGTATTGTTCATGTTCCTATAAAATTTGATAATGCGAAAATAGCTCAGTTGGTAGAGCGCGACCTTGCCAAGGTCGAGGTCGCGGGTTCGAGCCCCGTTTTTCGCTCAACCAACTATAACTTTTTTAGTTTTATAAACTTAAAAGTATTCGCTCGGATGGTGTTGTATTTAATTAATTTTTTCTAAAAATTAGAATATAACAGTAGAAAAGCATAACGCTCGGATGGTGAAATTGGTAGACACGCTGGACTTAAAATCCAGTGAACAGCAATGTTCGTGCGGGTTCAAGTCCCGCTCTGAGTACTAAAAGCTTCAAACTTAATGTTTGGAGCTTTTTTGTTTTATTAAACTTGTGTTTCTGTATGGGTACTTTTGTAATTACCAAGCGGCTTAATGGTTCATATAAATATGAATTTAACTCGCGAAAAGGTAAAGCCATTTTAATTAGCGAAGATTACGAACTCCGTTTTGAATGCGAAGAAGCAATCGAAGCGTTAAAGAAGGCTGTAGATGTGATTTTCTTTATGCGATTCAAGACTAAAAACGGTAAGATGTACTTTAAGGTAATCGTAGATGAAAAAGAAGTTGCTATAAGTAGAAAATACAATACCCAATTTTTAATGGAAAAAGGAATTGCTGAGATTACTCGATCACTACATGTATCTGAAATATTAGATTTTTCTTTTCCTGCAGATGTATTTTCCCCAGCTGAAGATATTTTTGGATAACATTTAATTTAAATGATTCGTCTGTCTGAGCCTGTCGAAGACTTAAAATTAAGCATAAAAAAAGCTCCGCATTGCGGAGCTTTGATTTTAAATCAGAACTAAGTTCTAATTATTTTTTTGCAGGTGCAGCAGCTTCAGCAGCTGGAGCAGCAGCTTCAGCAGCAGCAGTTGTGTCAACAGCAGCAGTATCAGCTACAGCAGCAGTATCAACAGCAGCAGTGTCAACAGCAGTTGTGTCAGCAGCAGCAGCATCAGCGTTTTCAGATTGTTTACAAGATACTACAGTTAATGCAGCGATAACAGCTAAACTTAAAAATACTTTTTTCATCTTAATTTAATATAAAAGGTTAATTATTAATTCGGAGCAAAGATATAATTTTTTTTTATTGAAAAAACTTTTATTTCACTTTTTTAAAAATTTTCTCCTTGAATTCCATTTTTTATTTATCAATTTTCATGCCAAACTTAAAGAAATGTTAAATTTATTTCTTTTTTGTGGTTTGAACTAGCTTTAATTCATTTATAATATTCTGAGCACCAGCGAATTTATCAATTATGAATAATACAAATCGCGCATCAACCATAATATTTCTACAGATATCTGGAGAGTAAAAAATATCGCTCATAGTGCCTTCCCATACTCTATCAAAATTCAGGCCAATTAAATTTCCGTTAGCATCTAATGCAGGACTACCCGAATTTCCTCCTGTAGTGTGGTTGGTTGCAATAAAGCAAACCGGCATTTTTCCATTTACACCATAGGTGCCGTAATTTTTTGTTTGGTATAAGTCGATTAATTTTTGAGGCACATCAAATTCATAATCTCCCGGAATATATTTTTCCATGACTCCATCTAAAGTTGTAAATGGCTCATAGTAAACGGCATCATTAGGTTCATAACCTTTCACTTTTCCATAAGTAACTCTTAGTGTACTATTGGCATCTGGGAAGTTTCTTTGATTTGGGAACAATTCCAAGATGGCTTTCATGTAGGTTCTTTGAGTTGCTATATTTTTTAAATTTAAAGCATCATAAGTTGGCGCTACTTTTGAAGTATAAGCGTCCGCCATGGCTTTAATTAATTGATATCCGTTATCGTTATTTATTTTTTCAATAACTGTTTTTGAATCTCCTTCTAATAATTCTCTAAATGCGTTCAAAGAAGTTAGTTTTGAATTAGAAAAGATAGCATTTGTTAACTGCGAAGCGTCTACATTTAGCAAGTTTTCCGGAAGAAATTGTTTAGGCGATTTAGTAGCATATAATTGAATTAATTGCTCAAATACATTTTTATCTACTTCGGCATTGTAATCTTTATAAAAATCATCAATTCCTTTAGAAAGAGTATTTTTTCTATCGTTAAATGATTGCTCGCCTTTGCTAGCTAATAATTGCTCTAATTGATATAATTTGTATCCAACAGCTAATATTTCGGTATTTCTTAAAGCCACTTCGGTAAAGTAATCTCTAGCCAAAGCATAGTCTTTAATTTCAGAATAATTTTTTTCAAAATCAGAAAGTAAAGTTCCGTATTCGGCTTGTTTTCCTGCTTGAATCACTTTTTCTTGGAATAGTTTTTCAAATTTTTGCTTTGCTGCAACGGCATTGGCTTTTTTCAACCCTTTGGTTTCTCCCGCCCATTTTTTCCAATAATTGGCAACACCAGCATATTTGGAAGCATATTGAATTTTGATCGCTTGGTCTTTTCTCATAAAGCGATCTTGAACTTTTAGCGCCGCATCACGAACTTCTATTTTGGCTGGATTTAAAGTTTCAACAATTTGATTTACCGCAACTGAAGGCAAATATTCTTGCGTTCTTCCTGGATATCCCATAACCATTGTAAAGTCGTTTTCTTTCACGCCAGAAGTTGAAATTGGAAAGAATTTTTTAGGTTTATAAGGTACATTATCTGCAGAATACGCTGCCGGATGGTTGTTTTTATCGGCATAAATTCTAAACAATGAAAAGTCCCCAGTGTGTCTTGGCCAAACCCAATTATCGGTATCTGAGCCAAATTTTCCAATAGAGCTAGGTGGAGCTCCTACGAAACGAATGTCTTTAAAAGTTTCGGTTACAAATAATAGGTATTGGTTTCCGTCGTAAAAGGTTCTAATTTTATTCTCTTGCCATGATTCTTTTGGCAAAGAATTACTTAAAGAAGAAATATTATCTTGAATTTTCTTTTGTTTTTCAGCTTCTGTAGCAAGTGTAGCAACCCCTTCCATAACTTTGGCAGTTACATCTTCTATACGCACAACGAACATCACCGTCATATTTGGATTGGTTAATTCGTCTTCCATTTTGTATGCCCAAAATCCATCACGAAGGTAATCGTGCTCAACAGTTGAATGATTTTGAATAGCATCAAATCCGCAATGGTGGTTGGTTAAAATTAATCCTTTATCTGAAATTACTTCGGCAGTACATCCGCCATCAAATTGCGGAACCGCATCTTTAAGGCTCGATTGGTTTGCGTCATAAATATCTTTGGCAGAAATTTTCATTCCCAACGATTTCATTTCGGTTTCGTTCATTCCTTTCAATAAAGAAGGAATCCACATACCGCCTTGTTGCGCTTGGGTTTGAAATACAAATAATAAGAGTGCTAATTTTAAAAATTTCATGGATTTAGGTTTTTATTTTGATTTTACTAAATAGATTGTTTCTTCAAAGTTATAGTTATTTCCTTTTGTATACCAATTAATGGAGTTAAATAGAATTTTTATTTGGTAGTTTTTAAAATCAACTGTAAAGGACAAATCATCAACTAAAACATCTTTGGAAGCGGATTTGTATTTGTTGCAAAAGGCTTTTATTTGCGGCATAATGTCTTTTACTTCTTCATTTATTTTTATTTCAAAAGTAGGGTTTTGATAATTATATGTATTTGTAATATTAATTAAATCCTTGCCAATAGTTGTCTCTATATTACCTCGGTTTTCACTATTTAAAATATATTGATAATCTTTAATTTCGTAGGTGTTTTTCTTGGTGTAAATTCTAACATAGTTATCTACCCCTTTGTTTGTGTAGGTTACATTTTTAAATAAACCGTTGTACCAATACTTGTCTTTTTCAACTAATGCTTTAGTTTCAGCATTTAAAAAAGTTTTTAAATATTCTTTATCACTGCGTTGACTCAGGTATTCAAATTTACTTTCTACCTCGTTTTTCAACGAATCTGCAATTGGAGCTTTAAAATCGATTAAGCCATTTACCATTAATTTATTGTTGGTAAGGATTTGTTTTAATTCATTTTCCTGACTTTTTTTTGAGACTGAAAACGCATTAATATAGGGGAAAATCAGAGCAAAAACTCCGAATGCAAATAAGGAAATCGGAATGAACTTAATAGTGGCTCTTTTTGAAAAAATAAAATAAAATACAACTGTAGTAAGCCACACCGAAATTAATAATACAAAGTAACGGGCTTCGGTATAACCATATTGTAAAACTCTAGTGAAAATAGCCACAAAAAGCAATACAATTAATGGAATCAAGGTGTAATAAAATATTTTACTAAATAAAATAATCCAAGATTTTGCTTTTTCTTTATGTAATGGATGCACCAATAAAAGTGCAAAAATTCCAACAATGGAGTAGGCAAGCACTAAATAAGAAACCCAACCTCTTGGTAATTCCCAGTTAATGGTGATTTTTAAGCAATAAAAATATAAGATTACCACATAAATAATCAATAGCGGAATTAATATAAATTGAGTGAAGAATTTAAAAACCACTGGATACGAACCTTCTTTTTCAAGGTATTCTAACCCCGATTCGTTAAAAAGTAAAAAGATACTTGTGCTTCCTAATATGGATAAAGCGGCAAATGTTTCGAGATAAATCTCACCTTTAAAATCAAAGTTAAATAACTCTTGAACAGCTAAAATAGCCAGTTGCACCCCGCTTGTTAATACTCCGGTGAATACTGCTGTAAGAAATAAATTAATGAATAAGTTCTTGTTGTATTGCCAAAAATTGGTTTCTTCATTTTCATTTTTTGTAAACGAAATAAAAGCTACCAATAAATGGGAAAGAATAAAAGTAGGAACAATAATAAACCCGTAAACTTCAGAGAAATTTTTCTCTTCACTCGGAAAAACAAAGAAAAACCCAATTAAAAACAAGATCCCGGTAAGTTGCCAAACCAATCCGTTTTTGATTCTTTGTGCTAGCATTTTTAATGCAAATTGAGAAGAAATACCTAAAGCAAAAGTGATTCCTAATCGCAATAATAAATATTCCTCTACATTATTTGGATTCGTTTCAATTCCGTAAACAATTACAATTACGGTTGCCAAAGACATTAATAACACTAACGGATAGTTTAAAACTAGCGCTGTAATTTTAGATAAAACAAGGCTAAATTTGTTTTTCATAATTTCAAAAATTTAAGTAATCTATTAGTTAAATATTTTTCAAAATAGTTACAGTGGCGCCTTTATTCATTTGAACAAATGTTTCGCAAATATGTCCTTTTTCGTGTCGAATGTCTTCGTTGGAAATTAAATTATCAAATGCTTCATTTAATTCTTTTTGATTGGAAATAGAAACACAGCCTCCTTGATGTACTAAAGCTGTTGCTTCAGCAAAGTGCGAATAATTTGGCCCAATTACAATTGGAACTCCAAAAGTTGCAGGTTCCAGAATGTTATGCACTCCGGGATTTCCAAATCCTCCGCCTACATAAGCAATATCGGCATAAGAATAAATTTTGGTTAAAATTCCAATGGTGTCGATTATGAAAATTTGAAATTCATTTAGATTCTGATTTTCTTTTTCAGAATACAAAATGGTCTTTTTTGTGATTAACGTTTGAAGTTTATCGATTTCTGGTTTATGAATGTTATGCGGCGCAATTATAAATTTCAAATCTGCGGAAGCAGAATTAATATAATTAACCAATAAACTTTCATCTTTTGGCCATGAACTTCCTATAACAATTGTTGTTTTTTGGTCTTTAAATTGTTCAATAAAATCTAAAGAATTATCTCTTTCTAAAATAGAAACTACTCGGTCAAAACGGGTGTCTCCAGAAATTTTTACATTAGTAAATCCAATGCTTTGTAATAGTTTTTTTGAATTTTCGTTTTGCACAAAAAAGTAATCAAATGTATTTAGTGCGTTTCTGTAAAAACCTCCGTATCCTTTAAAAAAGGCTTGATTTTCTCTAAATATTCCTGAAATCAAATAGGTTTTTATAGTGCGTTTTTTTAATTCGTTAAGGTAATTTGGCCAAAATTCATACTTAATAAAAAATACCATTTCGGGGTGAACCAATTCTACAAATAATTGCGCATTGTGCTTGGTGTCTAGTGGCAAGTAAATGGTTAAATCGGCTACGGTGTTGTTTTTTCGAACTTCATATCCCGAAGGTGAAAAAAAGGTAACTACAATTTTGTGGTCAGGAAATTTAATTTTGATTTGTTCAATAACTGGCAACCCTTGTTCGTATTCACCTAAGGAAGCCGCGTGAAACCAAATGGTTTTGTCTGAAGGATTTATTTTTTCTCTAATTCTCTCAAAAACACCTTTTCTTCCATCAACAAAAAGTTTCATTTTCGGATTAAAAAGCGCCAAGAGTTGTATCACTTGGAATGCGAATAACAGAATAAGATTATAGAGAAATAGCATCTTTTTTTATTTGTGTTGCTAAGTTAAGTTATTTTGAAACAGGTTTAGAAATTTTCACTTTTCATTAATCAAAACGAATGGTTTTTGCAGGGACAATTTTGGTAATTAAATACGACGGAATTAACAAAACAACCAAACAAACAACAACCGTTCCTATATTTAGCGCAGCGATGAATAATAAATTAATATCAACAGGAGCAACGGTTACATAATAATTTTCAGGAGGTAATTTTATGATTCCAAAGTATTTTTGAATTACCAATAATCCAATTCCAATAAAATTTCCCCAAAATAATCCACGAAGAATAAGATAGTAGGCATTGTAAAGAAATATTTTTCGGATGCTCCAATTATTGGCTCCCATCGATTTTAGAATTCCAATCATTTGGGTTCTTTCTAAAATCAAAACAAGTAAAGCTACAACCATATTGATGGTAGAAACCACAATCATAATAATGAGAATGACCACAATGTTAAAGTCAAAAAGTTTGAGCCAATCAAAAATATAAGAATATTTTTCTTCGATGGTTTGCGATTTTAATACAGAGGAAGTTTCTTGATATACTTCGTCTCCTTTTTGTTTTATTTGTGTAAAATCGGATATAAAAACTTCAAAACAACCCACTTGATCTGGGCTCCATCTGTTCATTCTTTGTAAGTGGCGAATGTCTCCCAAGATATAAGAAGAATCAAATTCTTGCATGCCCGAATTGTAAATGCCTACAATTTTAAATCGGCGGATGTTTGGCAAACCATTTCCATTTTGCTTCATGAATAAGGTATTGAAATTGGCACCCAATTTTAAATTAAGACGGTTAGCTAAATACTCAGAAATTACAATTTCATTGTTTAATTCCCCTTTTAGATTAGGAATCGTACCCGAAACCAAATATTCTTTTAGGTTTTCCCAGTCAAAATCTTTACCAACTCCTTTGTAAATTATTCCTTCAAAATCGGTTGCGGTTCTAATAATTCCAACCTTGGTTACCACAGCTTGAACGTGTTGAATACCTTCTATATTTTTAAATTTAGGATAAAATTTTTGATGAATCGAAATGGGCTCTGTGCTCACATCCGATTCGTTTCCATTGAAATTTGAAATAATAATGTGTCCGCTGAATGCAGCAACTTTTTGACGAATTTTTTGTTGTAATCCAATCCCGGTTGCAATTGAAACGATCATCATAATCATGCCCAACGCAATTGCAGTGATTGCAATTTTTATTATTGGCGCAGAAATACTACTTTTATGGTCTTTAGTAGTAAGGAGTCGTTTGGCTATGAAATGCTCGAAGTTCAAAGAAATTGAATTTGAAATTGTAGCAAATATACGCAAAGTTTTTAGCCAGCATCGATTCCGGTTTCACAGATTAAAAATAGTTTTATGAAATATTTTATAAATAGTTTTTTGCTTTTGGTTTGTTACCTGTTTGCTTCTGCTTCGTGTGGAACTCCAAAAAATAACTTTTCAAATTCTAAAGATCCAATAATTACTGGTGCCGAGCGATCTGATTTTTATTTACCACTATTAAAAGATAAAAAAGTAGGTATCGTTACCAATCAAACAGGAATTATCAAGATTTCAAACGAGGGTACTGTTTCAATAGTTGATTATTTAATTTCAAATAAAATAGCCGTTCAAAAAATATTCGCTCCCGAGCATGGTTTCCGTGGCACAGCTGATGCTGGTGAACATGTGGTAGACGGAAAAGATACCAAAACGGGGTTGCCTATTATTTCCCTTTACGGAAATAATAAAAAGCCTAAACCCGAGCAACTGGCAGGAATTGACATCATGATTTTTGATTTGCAAGATGTGGGTGCACGATTTTACACCTACATTTCTACGTTACATTATATTATGGAGGCTTGCGCCGAAAACAATATTACTTTAATGCTGCTGGATAGACCCAACCCAAATGGTGCTATTGTGGATGGACCAATGCTAGAAAAAGAGTACACCAGTTTTGTTGGAATGCATCCAATTCCTTTGCTTCACGGCTTGACCATTGGGGAATACGCCCGAATGATAAATGGAGAAAAATGGTTAAAAGGCGGGATTCAATGTGATTTGAAAGTAATTCATTGCCTAAATTATAAACGCGAAATGGTTTATGATTTACCTGTAAAACCATCGCCTAATTTACCCAATTCACAAGCGGTGAATTTATATGCAAGTTTGTGTCTTTTTGAAGGTACGAATGTGAGTGTGGGACGTGGCACCGAAAAACAATTCCAAATTTATGGCTCTCCCTATTTGTCAAAAAGTGATTTTAGCTTTACACCGATTCCAAATTTTGGTGCTAAAGAACCTGTTTATAAAGATCAATTGTGTTACGGTGAAGATTTAATCCAAATTGAAAAAGTAAAGCAATTGGAATTAAAATGGTTGTTGAAAGCTTATAATTCAACTGCTGATAAGTCAAAATTCTTTAATGAATTCTTTACCAAATTAGCCGGAACAAAAAAATTACAGCAACAAATTGAAAGTGGTTTATCCGAAACTGAAATTAGAAAATCCTGGGAAAAAGGGTTGAATGATTTTAAAGGAATGAGAAAAAAGTATTTAATTTATTAAAAAATTACACCGGCAATTTCTCTTTCATTTTCTCTACAATATTAAACGCAGCCGGGCAAATCTCAACATTCTTTAAAGTTAAATTTGCAATCTGTTGGAATTTTTTTCTGTCGGTGTGCGGAAATTCTCTGCAGGCTTTTGGTCGCACTTCATAAATAAAACATTTATTATCTGCTTCTAAAAAAGTACACGGAACGCTTTGCAAAACATAATCGTTGTCTTCGTCAATGCGCAAATATTGATCAATAAATTGTTGTGGTTTTTGCTTGAAATGTTTTGAAATACGTTCAATATCCGCCGAGGTAAAAAGTGGCCCGGTTGTTTTACAACAATTGGCACAATCTAAACAATCGGTGCGCTTAAATTCGGCATCGTGTAAATCCTGCATGACATAGTCCAAGTTTTTGGGTGCTTTCTTTTTCAGCTTATCAAAATACTTTTTGTTTTCGATATGCTTATCTTTGGCAAGTTTAGGAAGATTGTTTAAAATATTTTTCAATTTGACGGATCCAAGTTATGCCGCAAAATTAGAACATTTTAAACTTGAAACTCTAAGCCTTAAACTAATTTTTTATGAAAGACCTTTTTGGTAAAGCCATTTTAGATTATCAAACCAATAATTCGCCAGAAGATATCTTAACCGAAACCAACATTTCGGAGGCCGATGAAATGGAAGTGGCCTATCTTTTTCGTGATTTTAATTCCATGCCCAAATTGGAACAAAAAGCGTTACTACTTGCAAAAGGCAAAATTTTAGATGTGGGTTGTGGTGCTGGTAGTCACAGTTTGTATTTACAAGAAAAAGGTTTGGATGTAACCGCAATTGATATTTCGCCTAGTGCTATTAAAGCGTGTGAATTGCGTGGAGTCAAAAATGCAAAAGTTCAAAATATTTTGGATTTAGAAAATGAAAAATTCGATACTATTTTATTACTAATGAATGGTACGGGAATTTTCGGAACCTTGGCGGAAACGACTACCTATTTAATGAAGTTAAAAAGTTTGCTTGCGCCAAATGGGCAAATATTGATTGACTCTTCGGATATTATTTACATGTTTGATGATGCCGAAGACGGTTCTAAATGGATTCCAGCTGAAGGGTATTATGGCGAATTAACCTTTACGATTTCTTATAAAAAGGAAACAGAAACCTCTTTTCCTTGGTTGTATTTAGATTACAATACGTTACAAAATGCAGCACATGCCAATGGATTGGAATGTGAACTGATTATTGAAGGCGAACATTTTGACTATTTAGCGAAGTTGTATTAAATAAAAAACCCAAACTATGTTTGGGTTTTTTATCAATTGTAGCAACTAATTATTGCATGTATTTCATTACTAAAGCTTGCATTTCACCTTGAAGTGCCATCATCTCTTCTTGGGATTTTGTTGCGATAACTTCAGCTTTCTCAGCCATTTTCTTTCCTACTGGACTGTCATAAAATGCTAACATTGCTTTAACGTCTTCTTTAGTATATTCTTCCATGTAAGTTTTTACTGTAGAGTCAACTGCTTTTCCAGCTAATGCATCAAATTCTACTAAAAATGCAGCATGTTTTTCTTCTGGAATCATTCCTAAGATTTGTTTTTTTGCAGCAGCTAATTGACCACTAGCACCACTTCTTTCAACCACTCTTAAAACATCTTTTTTAAATGCTTCGTCAACTGGTGCAGCAGCTATTTCAGCAGCAGGTTTAGTTGAATTGGTTTGAGCAACTCCAAACTGGCTTGCAAGAACTATTCCGAAAGTTAAAATTAATTTTTTCATTTTGAGTTTTTTAAATTAGATTATAAAAGTAAAATTTTGAATGTATTCTACCAAATTATTTAGGTTTTTTTTAAGGAGCCTGAATATTTATCGGCAGCATAAATGTGCAACGCACCTTTTTTCCTTTTTGTTCTGCTGGTGTCCAATTCGGACATTTTTTTAAAATTCGAATAGCTTCTTCACCTGTTCCGTAACCAATATCTTTAAGTACTTTGATATCGGTAATCGATCCATCCTTTTCTACTACAAAGGAAACTAATAATTTGCCTTTTAATCCTTGAACATCAGGAGTTCGGTAGTTTTTTGCTATGTATTCGTAAAATTTATTAAACCCTCCTTTATATTCGGGTTTGATTTCAAGTCCTGCCGAATTGTAAACGGAATTGTCTTCATTTGTGTCAGGCGCTATGGGTTCTGTTTGAGAATTTACATTTTGGAATGAAATCAAACAGATGAATAGAAATACTAACTCTTTCATTATTTTGATTAGGGAATATTAAGGTATTTGTGCGTTTGTAACGAAACCCTCCATTTTGGATTATTCATTACATAATCTACAATGAGTGGTGTCATTTCTTCTTTTTTACTCCATTCGGGTTGTAAGAAAAGTATTGCGTTTGGATTTACTTTTTCGGCTTGTTCTTCGGCAAAAATAAAATCATGCTTGTTGTAAATAATTACTTTAAGCTCGTTTGCAATTGTGTAAGCTCCTGCAACCGGTAATTTATTTTTCTTTGGAGAAAGGCAAAACCAATCCCAAGTTCCTGTAACGTCATAACAGCCCGAAGTTTCAATATGCACCTTAAGGTCTTGCTCTTTTAGCTTATTGGTTAGCAAAGTCATGTCCCAAGTAAGCGGTTCGCCACCTGTGATTACTACCGTATCGGCATATTTTTTTGCGTTTGCAACAATAAGGTCCGTTGATGTAGGTGGGTGCAATTCGGCATTCCAACTTTCTTTAACATCACACCAATGGCAGCCTACGTCGCAACCACCAATTCGAATGAAATAGGCAGCAGTACCTGTGTGATATCCTTCCCCTTGGATGGTGTAAAACTCCTCCATTAAGGGTAGCATTTCGCCTTTATCTACTGCAATTTGTATGTTTTTGTCTAGCATTTTTTTTAAGGTTCTAAGGAACTAAGTTGCTAAGTTTTGTTTCTTTATTATTATCAAATAGTGATAAATGGTTTGCTTAATAGCCCTGATGCAAGGGAAAAGCCTCGCTTGCGAGCTTAGGAAAAGCAGCAGGAAATTCGTTTACCGATAAATCCCAAGCCATTCGCTTCTAATTATTTTTCTCTCATGTAAATATCCATCGGTACTCCCGAAAAATCCCAATGCTCCCGAATTTTATTTTCTAGAAAACGTTTGTAGGGCTCTTTTACATATTGCGGCAAGTTGGCAAAAAACACAAACTGAGGCGTTGGCGTTGGCAACTGCATGCAATATTTTATCTTCACATACTTTCCTTTAATTGCAGGCGGAGGATGATTCTCTATGATTTTCAACATATAATCGTTGAATTTTGAGGTCGAGATACGCTGACTTCTATTTTCGTGCACTTTTACTGTTGCTTCAAGCGCTTTTAGCAAACGTTGTTTTGTTAAGGCCGAAATGAATAAAATAGGCACATCGGTAAAAGGTTGCAATTCTTCTCTAATTTTAAGCTCATAGTCTCTTGTAGACATGGTATCTTTTTCAACTAAGTCCCATTTGTTTACTAATATTACAACTCCTTTTCGGTTTTTTTCGGCCAACCAAAAAATACTTTGGTCTTGTCCTTCAAATCCTCTAGTTGCATCGATAATTAGAATACAAACATCAGAATGCTCTATGGCACGAACCGAACGCATCACCGAATAAAATTCTAAATCTTCTTTTACTTTGGCTTTTCTTCGAATTCCTGCAGTATCCACAAGGTTAAATTCAAATCCAAAACGGTCAAATTTAGTATCGATGGCATCTCTGGTAGTTCCAGCAATATCGGTAACAATGTATCGATCTTGCCCAATTAATGCATTGATGAAACTAGATTTTCCTGCGTTAGGTCTTCCAACCACTGCAAATCGAGGTAATTCAATTTCTTCTTGAGTAGGTAATGGTTTTACCGGAAAGGAATCAATTAGAGCATCTAATAAATCTCCTGTTCCGCTTCCAGAAATACTGGCAAACGAGTAATATTCGCCCAAACCTAAATTATAAAATTCCACTGCGTCTTTTTCACGCATGGCGTTGTCTACTTTATTAACGGCAAGTAAAACGGGTTTGGTTACTTTTCGAAGTAATTTTGCCACTGCATCATCCATTGGGGTAATGCCTTCTTCTACATCAACAACAAAAATAATGACATCGGCTTCGTCAATAGCCAATTCTACCTGCTTGCGAATTTCTTCTTCAAATACATCATCGCTTCCTTTAATGTATCCTCCCGTATCAATAACTGAAAATTCCTTTCCGTTCCATTCGCTTTTTCCGTAATTTCTATCTCTGGTTACACCAGAAACCGAATCCACGATAGCTTCTCTTCGTTTAATCAACCTATTAAAAAGGGTTGATTTTCCTACATTTGGTCTTCCTACAATGGCTACAATGTTATTCATAGTATTTTTAAATAAGCTGCAAAGGTACTATTTAGAGCTGTAAAATCAATTTTTTTAGATTTTAAGTGAAATAATATTTTAAATTATTTAATAAATACAAGAATATTTATAATTTATTGGGTTAGGATATATAAATAATTGAGCAAATAAATTTACACTAAGTTAAATTCCGGCAGGTTAAAATAAATTATAAAAAAACTCATATTATTAGCAAATTTAATCTTGTAAATTAATATAAATAAAAGTTAAAATTTCTTTTTTAATAGTATTACTATTATATTTGCACTTAAATTAATTATATTTGATAAATAGTATTCAATCCAAATGGAAAATTTATTCAAGAATATAAAAATTCAAGTCAATAATAAAATTTATTTAAAGGATCCTGAAACATCGGCTTTAGGTAAAAAAATTATTGAAAATAGTATCATATTAATCAATGAAATAGGCTTTGAAGAATTCACTTTTAAAAAACTTGGTGATTTAATTGGGTCTAATGAGAGTTCTATTTATCGTTATTTTGAGAGCAAGCATAAATTATTGGTTTATTTATCCTCTTGGTATTGGAGTTGGATAGAATACCGATTGGTTTTTGCAACCAATAATATTGCTGATCCAAATGAAAAACTTAAAAAAGCTATTACTATTGTAACTGAAAAAATTATTGACGATGCTGCTACAGCTCATATTAATGAGTCAATATTAAACAAGATAATTATTGCCGAGTTTACTAAAGCGTTTCACACAAAAGAGATTGGCAAAGAGAACAAAGAGGATTTTTTTTACATCTACAAAAATGTAATAAATAGGATTGTAGTAATGATTAATAATGTAAACCCTGATTATCCTTTTGCTAAGAGTTTGGTTTCAAATATTGTTGAAGGCGCTTTACACCAACATTTTTTGCAAGATCATTTAAAGACCATTACCAATTGTAATGAAACAATTACCCCAACTGATTTTTACCTTAATTTAGTAGAAAACACAATACGAAAATAACCATGAACGAAAAGCCATTAAAACGATTTTTTAATCTAATTAGTTTGGATAAAAAAGACATAAGTCAAATTTTTTTCTATGCTATTTTTGCGGGTTTAATTAGTCTTTCTTTACCCCTAGGAATTCAGGCAATTATTAATTTTATTCAATCGGGGAGAATTAGTGCTTCTTGGATTGTGTTGGTTGTATTAGTTGTAATTGGAGTAGTTTTTGTTGGAATTTTATCTTTAATGCAACTTCGAATTACTGAAAACTTGCAACAAAAAATATTTGTTAGATCTTCATTTGAATTTGCTTACCGATTGCCAAAGATAAAATTTGAAGAAATTTACAATATGTATCCACCCGAATTGGCCAATCGATTTTTTGATACGATTTCTATTCAAAAAGGAACTTCAAAATTATTAATTGATTTCTCAGCTGCGATTTTACAGATTGTATTTGGAATTTTATTGTTGTCATTATACCATCCTTTTTTTATTGTTTTTGGATTATTTTTGATTGTATTGCTTTATGTTATTTTCAGGTATTCGTATCGACCAGGATTGGATACCAGTTTAAAAGAATCAAAGTATAAATATAAAGTAGCCGGATGGTTGCAAGAAATCGCTCGAAACAATTTTAGTTTTAGAAAGCCACAAAATTTTGATTACGCACTAAATAAAAACAATGCTTTAGTAGTAGACTATTTAGTTTATCGCGAAAAACATTTTGCCGTAATTAAAAAACAGTTTACCCAATTAATTATTTTTAAAATAATAATTACAGCCAGTTTGTTGCTTATTGGTGGTTTTCTAGTTATAAATCAACAAATGAATATAGGACAGTTTGTAGCTTCTGAAATTATTATTCTTTTAGTAATTAATTCGGTAGAAAAAATAATTTTGGGCTTAGAAACTTTTTATGATGTGTTGACTTCAATCGAAAAAATAGGTCAGGTTACCGACATGAATTCTGAAACTGAAACCGATATTGAACAGAATGATTGTTTTACAAATATCACTCTAGAAACGGATAATTTAGATTTCAAATTCCCAGATGGTGAAGATGCTGTATTAAATACAATTAATTTAAAAATAGAGCAAGGAGAAAAAATACTATTAACCGGTGAAAACGGTTCGGGTAAATCTACATTAATTCGCTTACTTTCTGGGTTAATTCAGCCAACATCGGGGTCCTTTTTTATTAATGACGATACTTTTAATAAAATTGATTTAAAGCATTATCGAACTCACATAGGAACTATAATTCAAGGAGAAACACCTTTTGAGGGCACTGTTTTAGAAAATATTACATTCAACAATCCAACCATATCCAAAGCCGAATTAAAATGGGCTTTAGATGCGGTTCAGCTTACTTCTTATATAAAAACATTGCCTAAAGGATTAGACACTATGATTTTTTCTGAGGGAAAACAATTGTCTTCTTCCAATGCTCAAAAAATACTGTTAGCGCGAAGTATAATAAACAAGCCTAGATTGCTTTTTTATGAGGATCCAACTGATAAAATGGACGAAATTGCAGCAAGTGAAATTATTGATTTCATTCTATCCGATGAAAATCCATGGACAGTTATTGTGTCTTCTAAAAATAAAAATTGGAAGAATAAAACAACTAGAGAAATTATATTAAAAGAAGGAACTATTTATAAAGATATAAAAAAATAAAACATGCTAAATTTATCTAAAAATAATCCGATTGCAATAAAAAATCTACTGCAATATTCTACGGTAAAAGAGTTAAGTAATCGTCCGCATTATAAAATTCTGAACAGAATTATTTTAGCTTTTTCTATTATTGGATTAATTGTATTATTTCTTCCATGGACTCAAAATATTTCGGGTTCTGGAGCAGTAACTACATTAAAACCTAATCAAAGACCACAAACGGTTCAATCGTTAATATCTGGAAGAATTGAAAAATGGTATGTTAAAGAAGGTGATTTTGTAAAAAAAGGGGACACCATTTTATTTATTTCTGAAATAAAAGAAGATTATTTAGATCCAAACCTAGTTTCAATTACTAAAAATCAAATGGACGCCAAAAAAATGTCTGCTCAATCCTATTCTGGAAAAGTTACAACATTATCCTCGCAAATTCAAGCAATAGAATACGAAAAGAGGTTAAAAATGCAACAAGCACAAAATAAAATTAGACAAGCTTTATTTAAAATAAAAAGTGATAGTATTGATGTAATTGCAGCAAAAACTCAAGTAAAAATTGCAAATACGCAATTCAATCGTTCGGTTCAGTTAAACAAAGAAGGATTAAAGCCGTTGACCGATTTGGAAGAAAAAAGATTAAAATTGCAAGATGCTGAAGCCAAAATAATTACTCAAGAAAACAAATTATTAGCTAGCAGAAATGAACTCATTAATGCGCAAATAGAAATTAATAGAATTTCTGCAGAATATACCGATAAAGCATCGAAAGCAAGAAGTGATCAATTCACGGCATTAAGTAATCAATATGATACCAATGCCCAAGTAAATAAACTTGAAAATCAATATGTAAATTACAGCATTCGAAATGGCATGTATTACATTAAGGCCCCTCAAGATGGCTATATAAACCGTGCTTTACAATCTGGAATTGGTGAAAATATTAAAGACGGAACTTCAATTGCAAGTATTATGCCATCAAATTATGAAATTGCTGTTGAAACCTATATCTCCCCAATTGATTTACCTCTAGTAAGAAGAGGAGAAAAAGTTCGTGTTTGGTTTGATGGATGGCCAACCATAGTTTTTTCGGGATGGCCAAATATGTCCTATGGAACTTTTGGAGGAAAAATTGTAGCCATTGAAAATTTTATTAGTGAAAATGGAAAATACCGCGTGTTAATTGCACCAGATGAGAAGGAAGCAAAATGGCCAAAACAATTAAGCATTGGTGCGGGAGCACAAACAATTGCTCTGTTGGATATCGTTCCAATTTGGTTTGAAGTGTGGCGAACTTTAAATGGGTTTCCGCCAAATTATTATCAACCTAAAAATAAATCAATTAAAGAAAAGAAATAATGAAACGATTTTATTTAATTTTCTTATTTTTTTCAGTATCTATTTTTGCTCAAAATACTCCTGTAACTTTGAATGAACTTACCTATGAAGAATATTTAGGTTATGTAAAAAAGTTTCATCCAGTTGTAAAAAGTGCTAATTTAATCATTAGTAATGCACAAGCCAATTTAATGATGGCTCGTGGTGGATTTGATCCAAAAATAGAAGTTGATTTTGATAAAAAGCAATTCAAAAACACTGATTATTACTCTATTCTAAATAGTAGTTTTAAAATTCCTACTTGGTACGGAATAGAAATTAAAGCTGGATTTAACAATAGTGAAGGGGTGTATTTAAATCCCGAAAATTCAATTCCAAATCAGGGAATATCATCGTTTGGAATTTCAGTTCCCATTGGTCAAGGATTGTTAATTAACCAACGCATGGCTGACATTAGAAAAGCTAAAATTCAACTAAATCTTAGTCAAGCCGAAAGAAAACTACAGGCAATAAGTATACTTTATGATGCTTCTGTAGCTTATTTTAATTGGAAAAGAAATTACAGTGAAGTTCAACTTTATGAAAGTTATTTGATAAATGCAGAAAAACGATTAACAGGTGTTTCAAGTTTAATATTAAATGGAGATAAACCAGCTATTGATAGTGTGGAGGCAAATATTATTGTAAGAAATCGAAAATTAAGTTTGGAAGATTCCCGATTAAAATTAGCCAAATCAAAATTAGAATTATCTAATTTTTTATGGTTAGATAATAATTTACCATTAGAATTACAAGATACAATTATTCCAGAAAAAGAACTAAACGATAAAATAAAAATTACACTTAAAACGGATGGATTTGTATTTGATGAAGCTCAATTAGTAAATCACCCAAAAATTAAAGCTTTAGAAAATAAAATCCAGATTTTAGATATCGAGCGAAAGCTTAAAGTTAACTCGCTATTGCCTAAAATTAATTTAGATTATCAATATTTATCAGTTCCTCAATCTTTTACTTACTCCAATTTTTTGTACAATAATTTCAATGATTATAAATTAGGTATGAACTTTTATTTCCCTCTATTTTTAAGAAAAGAAAGAGGAAGTGTAAAATTAGCAAAGAATAAAATTCAAGACACCCAATTTGAATTAAATTTGGAACGCGTTCAATTAGTAAATAAAATTAAAGCACAGCAAACAGAGATTAATTCGTTAGAAAAACAATTAAAATTAATTAATGAGCTGGTGGCAGATTATTCTACAATGTTAACTTCTGAAGATCGATTGTTTTCTTTTGGAGAAAGTTCTATTTTCTTAATTAACACTCGTGAAAATAATTTAATTGTTTCACAATTAAATGCATTGAGTCTAGAAAACAGACTTTTTACTTCAAATGCTGAATTGTTTAAAGTTATGGCAAATCCTGATTAATTTATTTTAAATAGTTACTTTTGTCGACTGAAATTTAGTAAAATGATTATTCCAAAAACTAGAGAAGAAATAGAATTGATGCGCGAAAGTGCACTGATTGTTTCTAAAACCTTAGGAGAAATAGCAAAAGTAATCAAGCCCGGTGTAACTACTTTATATTTAGATAAAATTGCAGAAGAATGCATTAGAGATCATGGTGCTGTGCCAGGATTTTTAGGTCTTTATGGATTTCCAAATACATTATGTGTAAGTCCAAATACGCAAGTAGTTCACGGAATTCCAAATAACAAACCACTTGAAGAAGGCGATATTATTTCGGTAGATTGTGGAGCATTGAAAAATGGTTTTTACGGAGATCATGCGTATAGTTTTGAAATTGGAGAAGTTGCTCCCGAAGTGAAAAAATTACTTCAGGTTACCAAAGAAAGTTTGTATATCGGAATTAGAGAATTTCGAGTTGGAAATAGAGTAGAAGATGTTGGCAATGCCATTCAAAAATATTGCGAAGGGCATGGATATGGTGTGGTGAGAGAATTAGTTGGGCACGGAATTGGAAAAAAAATGCATGAAGATCCAGAAATGCCAAATTATGGAAAAAAAGGCCGCGGAAAAATGTTTGTTGAAGGAATGGTGGTAGCTATCGAACCGATGATTAACATGGGTACTAAGAATATAAAACAGTTAAAAGACGGCTGGACTATTCTTACTGCCGATGGAAAACCAAGTGCACATTTTGAGCACGATGTGGCTATTATTGACGGAAAACCAGAAATCTTATCTACTTTTAAATATGTCTATGACGCACTAGGAATTGTAAGTAATGAAGAAGATGAATTCCGAAAAAATCCATTAAGTTAGGCATGAAAAAAATATTCAAATTTATATTAAATACCATTCCAAGGCCAATATTAATTCGGCTGAGTATTGTGGTGCGGCCCATATTAGCCTTTATATTAAAAGGAAATCGATTTACCGATCCTATTGACGGAAAAAGTTTTAGCATGTTTTTACCCTATGGTTATGGAAACCAAAGAAACAATGTGCTTTCACCAAGCACACTTTCATTAGAAAGACACCGTTTATTATGGTTGTATTTGCAAAATGAAACCGACTTTTTCACTGCAACTCTTAAGAAAAAAGTATTACATTTTGCACCCGAACAAGAGTTTTACAAACGATTCAAAAAACAAACCAATATTGAGTATACTACAACCGATTTGCTTTCACCTTTGGCAGATGTAAAAGCAGATATTTGTGATTTACCTTTTGAAGATAATAGCTACGATGTTATTTTTTGCAACCACGTTTTAGAACACATTCCAGATGACACCAAAGCCATGCAAGAATTGTATCGTGTATTAAAGCCAGGTGGGATGGGAGTTTTTCAAATTCCGCAAGAGTTGTCAAGAGCCACTACTTTTTCAGATGATACGATTGTAGATCAAAAAGAAAGAGCAAAAATCTTTGGTCAATACGATCACGTTCGTGTATATGGTAGAGATTATTTTGACAAATTAAGAAGCATCGGATTTCAAGTGGTTGAAGAAGATTATACGGCAAAATTGTCTACCGAATTAGTAGAAAAATATTGTTTGGCAAAAGGAGAAATCATTCCGGTTTGTTTTAAATAAATTATTTATTTGGCTTAATTGAAGATAATATTATTTGTTATCTTTACATTTATAATACCTATACTATGTTTAGAAAGTATTTATTTCTTATAACTTTTCTTATTACTGCAACTATTTCATTTTCTCAAGAAAAAGAAGTAGTTCCTCCTTATTATATTAAGACAGTTTCTTTTGTTCAAAACGGGCAAAATGCAGTTCCTTTATTTTTATTGGGAGATACTTTTCAATTACAATTTGACGATTTGCACGGCACAGAGGATAATTATTATTATAAAATCACTCATTGTGATTATGACTGGAAGCCATCTCAATTATCAATAAATGAATACCTAGGAGGATTTGATGAATTAAGAATTCAAGATTATTATAATTCGATTAATGCACTCCAAATTTACTCACACTATAAACTTACAATTCCAAATAAACAAATCCATTTAAAAGTAAGCGGAAACTACATAATTAGCATCCTAAACGAAAGTAGAGAAGTAGTTTTTTCAAGGAAAATAATTATTTGTGAAGACTTAGTTTCTGTTCCGATGCAAGTAAAAAGAGCTCGAACTAACAACAATTTGGAATACAAACACAATTTAGAATTTGCTGTAAAATCAAACGCTATAACTTTTCAAAGTCCGCTTACGAATGTAAAAGTATTGTTAATGCAAAACGGTCGATTTGATAACTCAATTTCCAAAATCAAACCCATGTATACTATTGGAAATGATCTTATTTATAAATACGATACTGAAACACAATTTTGGGCAGGAAACGAATACCTGTTTTTTGAAAATAAAAACATAAGAGTGGCTACAAATAGTATTGCTCAAGTTGATTTAAATAGTGGTTTATATAGTTGTTATTTGTATACTAACGGAGCAAGAGCTTCACAACAATATACTTTTTGGCCAGACATAAATGGAAATTTTTTAGTTAACAATCTTAATGCCGAAAACAACGAAATTGAATCGGATTATGTTTGGATTTATTTTTCACTTTCTGCACCTGCCTTTTACCTAGATAAAAACATTTATGTAACCGGAATGTTTAATAATTATGTACTTTCTGATGAAAATAAAATGGACTATAATGAAAAAAAGGGCATTTATGAAAAGGCCATGAT
Source organism: Flavobacterium sp. (assembly GCF_040383245.1). Classification (GTDB taxonomy): domain Bacteria; phylum Bacteroidota; class Bacteroidia; order Flavobacteriales; family Flavobacteriaceae; genus Flavobacterium. Next base: position 205,048 of record NZ_JBEIDX010000001.1, read on the forward strand.
GGTTAAACAAGGATTTACAAATTACTCTTTTTCAGTAGGGGATGGGAAAGGTAAAATTGATGCAGAAAATGCTATTGATGGTAACTTTTGGCAAACAGAAAACAACTACCACGCCATCATTTATTACCGAGAAAATAACCAGCGCTACGATAGAGTAATCGGTAAAGGAATTGCAACTTCTACAGAAATAATTAATTAATCTTTTTTTTAGATTAATTTAATATTGCAAGTCCAATAAATTTGTAACTTTACAAAAAGTTCGTTTATGGTTACTCAAATAACAAGAGGCATAAAAATTTCTGTAAACACAAGTTTTGAAGGTACTTACTTCAAAAACCACAAAATTCATTTTGCTTTTTCTTACGAAATAACTATAGAAAATTCTAGTAAAGATACCGTTCAATTAATTACCCGTCACTGGGAAATTTTCGATTCTCTAAATGATTTAGAAGTTGTAGATGGCGAAGGCGTAATTGGGAAAAAACCAGTTATAAAACCGGGTGAATCCCATACGTATTCTTCTGGCTGTTTGCTTTCTTCACCACATGGCGCCATGAAAGGTTTTTTTAACATGATTAATTTTACTACTACAAGAAATTTTCGAGTGATAGTGCCTACATTTCGACTAAGTGCGCCTTATGCTTTAAATTAGGAGCCAATCCATTTCTCCATTTCAAGTTTACTTGTAAAAATTCAAAAAAACCTTTGTACTTTTGTTGCCAATTGAATAATTAGATGGCAATTATCTAATATTCTAACAATCTAATTAGCCTAACAATCTAACGAAATATATTATGTCAAAAGGATTTTTTCATGTACCTAAAGCGGTTAACGAACCCGTAAAATCATATGCTCCAAATTCTCCAGAAAAAGCAGCGGTATTAGCAGCTTACAAAAAAATGTGGAATGAAACTATTGATGTGCCTATGTACATAGGCTCAGAGCAAGTGCGCACCGGAAACACCCAAAACATGTCGGCTCCTCACGATCACCAGCATATTGTAGGAACGTATCATTTAGCAGAAAAAAAGCATGTAGATGATGCCATCGCTGCAGCATTAGAAGCTAGAAAAACTTGGTCGCAAATGCCTTGGGAACACCGTGCAGCGATTTTCTTAAAAGCAGCCGAATTAATTGCTGGTCCTTACAGAGCCCGAATTAATGCAGCAACTATGATTGCACAATCAAAAACAATTTTTCAAGCAGAAATAGATGCTTCTTGTGAGCTAATTGACTTCTTGCGTTATAACGTGGAATTCATGACTCAAATATATAATGACCAGCCAAAATCGGTTTCTGATATTTGGAATCGAGTGGAATACCGTCCGCTTGAAGGGTTTGTTTATGCAATTACTCCGTTTAATTTTACCGCTATTGCGGCCAATTTGCCTGCAAGTGCAGCTTTAATGGGTAATACCGTGGTTTGGAAACCTAGTGATAGTCAAGTTTTTTCTGCCAAAATCATTATTGATATTTTCAAAGAAGCAGGAGTTCCAGATGGGGTTATCAATGTAGTATTTGGAGATCCAGTTATGATTACCGATACGGTATTAGCAAGCCCAGATTTTGCTGGAGTGCATTACACAGGATCGACTTTTATATTCAAAGAGATTTGGAAAAAAATCGGAAACAACATCCATACATATAAAACCTATCCAAAAATTGTTGGAGAAACAGGCGGAAAAGATTTTATTGTAGCACATCCATCAGCCAATGTAAAACAAGTGGTTACCGGAATTACCCGTGGAGCTTTTGAATTTCAAGGGCAAAAATGTTCAGCAGCGTCTAGAGCTTATATTCCGCAAAGTTTGTGGCCGGCAGTTAAAGCGCAATTAATTACCGATGTGAATTCTATGAAAATGGGATCACCAGAAGATTTTGGCAACTTTATTACTGCAGTTATTCACGAAGGTTCTTTTAATAAATTAGCTGGCTTTATTGATCAAGCTAAAAAAGATGCTGATGCAGAAATTATACTTGGTGGAAACTACGATAAATCAAAAGGATATTTCATCGAACCAACGGTTATAGTGACTACCAATCCTAAATATGCAACCATGGAAACCGAACTTTTCGGACCGGTTATTACCATCTATGTGTATGAAGATGCAAAATGGCAAGAAACATTAAAACTAGTTGACGAAACTTCAGAATATGCATTAACTGGAGCTATTTTCAGTCAAGATCGCTATGCGATTGTTGAAGCTACAAATGCTTTACAAAATGCAGCTGGAAACTTTTATATTAATGATAAACCAACCGGAGCTGTTGTTGGAATGCAGCCATTTGGAGGTGCAAGAGCTTCAGGAACCAATGATAAAGCAGGATCTATGCAGAATTTATTGCGTTGGGTTTCTCCAAGAACAATCAAAGAAACTTTTGTTACGCCTGAAGATTATCGTTATCCTTTTTTGGGAGAATAGTTTTAATTCAGAAATTATAATTTATAAAAAAGCCCAAACATCTGTTAGGGCCTTTTTTATTTTAAGGGTAAGTGCACCACTTTTTTAGTTTCAAAAAAATCTTCTTCAAAGAAATCGGATAAATTGTATTGAGTTGCTTTTGGAAAGTTTTTTAACTCTTCGGTTAAGTCGCCTCCTTTTAAATATAATATTCCGTTTGACAACTCGTTAGCATCTGTTTTTTTAATTTTACCCGACACCCAAGATACAAAATCGGGCATGTTAGTTACGGCTCTACTCACAATAAAGTCATAGTCTTGCTTTACATTTTCAGCTCGCATTTGCTCGGCTTTTACATTTTTAAGTCCAAGTGCACTAGCCACTTCATTAACCACTTTTATTTTTTTGCCAATAATATCGATCAAGTAAAAATCAACTTCCGGGAATAATATAGCTAACGGAATTCCAGGAAAGCCTCCGCCGGTGCCCACATCCAAAATTTTAGTATTTGGCTTAAACGTAATTACTTTCGCAATTCCCAAGGAATGCAATACATGGCGGGTATACAATTCGTCAATATCTTTTCTCGAAATGACATTAATTTTCGAATTCCAATCTTGATATAAATCTTGAAGTTTTTCAAATTGATGTAGCTGATTTTCTGTAAGTTTTGGGAATTGTTTTTTAATTTCCTGCATATAATTCATTTTAGGCAAAAATAGTATAATTAGTTAATAATTATGACTTGATTTTGAGTTTAAAAAAATTATAATAATTACATTTGTACAAACTTATGAATTTCAAAATCATGAATAACGCTACCCCAATATTTTCTAAAAACGATAGTATTAAATTTTTTAGAACCCTTAATAAAAAAGTAAATGATTACTTTAAAGATAATAATCTAGAAAAAACAGGAAACTGGAAATTGCACTTAAAAACAATTGTAATGTTTTCTATTTTTCTAACTCCTTACTTCTTTTTATTAGCGATGGATATGCCTTTTTGGACCTATTTATTGTTAAATGTAGTTATTGGAATAGGAATGGCTGGAGTAGGGATGAATGTGATGCACGATGGAAACCATGGAGCGTATTCTAGTAAATCTTGGGTTAATAAAATCATGGGCGGTAGTATTTATATTCTTGCCGGAAATGTATACAATTGGCAAGTGCAACACAATGTTTTGCACCACACTTACACCAATATTCTAGGTCATGATGAAGATCTTGAAGCAGGTAGAATTTTGCGTTTTACCAAAGAAGCCAAATGGTATAAACACCATAAATTCCAACAATATTATTCCGTTTTTCTATATGGATTATTGACATTCAATTGGGCAATTACTACCGATTTTCTTCAAATGAAACGCTACTTAAAACGCAATTTATCTTATGGTGAATTTAAAAAACCAGTTATTCATTGGACAACTTTAATTATAACTAAAATCATTTATTTTTCAATTTGGTTGGTAATCCCAATGGTAATGGGAATTACTTGGTGGAAAGTTGTTATAGGATTTGTAGTTATGCATTACACCGCAGGGGTAATCTTAAGTGTGGTCTTTCAGTTAGCGCATGTTGTTAATGAAACTGACAATCCTGTTCCAGATCAAAATGGCGAAATTGAAAACACTTGGGCAGTGCACCAATTGTATACCACAGCTAATTTTGCACCAAAAAACTGGTTGGTAAACTACTACACAGGAGGTTTAAATCACCAAATAGAGCACCATATTTTCCCAAATATTAGTCACATACATTACAGTAAAATAGCTGAATTTGTGAAAGAAACAGCTAGAGAATGTAATCTGCCTTACTACGAATTCAAAACAACTCGAGCTGCAATTTATTCACATTTTACACATTTGAGAGATTTAGGTCGAAATCCACAATTAGCATAAAACACACTTTAAATATACAACCAACACAACAATGAACAACAATCCGTTATCGGACAGAATTAACAACCTGTCTACATCACAAACACTTGCTATGGCTGCCTTAGCAAGAGAATTAAAAGCACAAGGAAAAGATATTATTAGTTTAAGTTTGGGTGAACCCGATTTCAACACACCTGATTTCATTAAAGAAGCTGCAAAAAAAGCTATTGATGAAAATTATTCAACGTATTCACCAGTAGATGGATACCAAGAATTGAAAGAAGCCATTTGCAGAAAATTTAAAAGAGATAACAATTTAGATTACAAACCAGCAAATATTGTAGTTTCTACTGGAGCAAAACAATCGTTATATAACATTGCTCAAGTAATGCTTAACGATGGGGATGAGGTAATTTTGCCTGCTCCATATTGGGTTTCTTACTTTGAAATTGTGAAAATGGCTGGAGGAGTTCCTGTTGAAGTACCTACTTCAGTTGAGAGTGATTTTAAGATTACGCCACAACAATTAGAAGCTGCTATTACTCCAAAAACGAAAATGATTTGGTACAGTTCTCCTTGTAATCCAAGTGGATCGGTATACAGCAGAGAAGAATTAACCGCTTTAGCAAATGTGTTAGAAAAATACCCAAACATTTATGTGGTTGCAGATGAAATTTATGAACACATTAATTTTTCAGGTACTTTTTGTAGTATCGCATCCATTCCAGGTATGTTTGAAAAGACAATTACTGTAAATGGAGTTGCGAAAGCATTTGCAATGACCGGATGGAGAATAGGATATATTGGCGCACCAGAAATAATTGCTAAAGCATGTACTAAAATGCAAGGGCAAGTAACTTCGGGAGCTAATTCTATCGCGCAACGCGCAACAATAACTGCTGTAGATGCAGATCCAAGTGTGCTAAATGAAATGGTTGCCGCCTTTAAAAGCCGAAGAAATTTAGTAGTTGGATTAATCAATGCAATTCCAGGATTGAAATTAAATGTTCCAGAAGGAGCGTTTTATGTATTTCCAGATGTTTCTTCTTATTTTGGAAAAACGTTACGCGGAAAACTAATCAACAATGCAGATGATTTTTCAATGTATTTATTAGCTGAAGCAAATGTTGCTACCGTAACAGGAGATGCATTTGGTAATCCAAATTGCATTCGTTTTTCTTATGCTATAAGTGAAGAATTATTAACAGAAGCATTGCGAAGAATTAAAGAAGCTTTGGCATAAGTATTTGTAAAGACAAAGCAATAAAACAAATGATAAAAACTGTTTTACATAAAGCCAATACAAGAGGTCACGCCGATCATGGTTGGTTAAATGCGTACCATAGTTTTAGTTTCGCAAGCTGGTACAATCCTGAAAGAATTCAATTTGGAATGCTTCGCGTTTTAAACGATGATACCATTGCTGCAGGAATGGGTTTTGGAACACATCCGCACGATAATATGGAGATTATCACTATTCCATTGGAAGGCGATTTGGCTCATAAGGATAGTATGGGCAACGCCGAAGTGATTAAAACAGGAGACGTTCAAGTAATGAGTGCCGGAACCGGAATTCAGCACAGTGAGTTCAATCCTAATGCAGACCAACGCACTAAATTATTTCAAATTTGGGTTTTCCCAAAATATAGAAATGTTACGCCTCGTTACCAGCAAATCACTTTAGATGAGACAGAACAAAAAAATAATTTTGCTCAAATCCTTTCTCCAAATGCAGACGATGCCGGAGTTTGGATTTATCAAGATGCCTGGTTTTTCTTAGCCGATTTTGACAAAGATTTTCCTAAAACCTATGCCATTAATAAAGAAGGAAACGGCTTGTATGTTTTTGTGATATCTGGTTCAATTACCGTGGACGGACAAGAATTAGAAACGCGCGATGGATTCGGAATTTGGGATTTCACCAATTTAGAAATAAAGGCTACGACTGAAGCTAAATTTTTATTAATGGAAATTCCAATGAATCAGTAAGTAATTTCAATTCTTATGGTCCAATTTTCAACTGTAGTAAATGCTTCCTTAGAAAAAGTTTGGGAACATTTAATTTATAAAATTGAAAAGCCAGAAAATTTTGTTCCTGGAGTGAGTGATGTTATTATTTTTGAAAAAAATACAAATTTTGTTTCTAGACAAATGACAGTTACTACTGATGAAAGCAGTACAATTTTAAAAGAAAAAATAACTTTTATCCCTCATAAAGTTCGGTTTCTTTTATTAGAACATCCTCAATTAGAAGGCTATGTTGATAATGATGTGCTTGCAATTTCAGAAAATGAAACTGAAATGACTTTTACAATTAATTGGATAGACAAAAAGACGAAAATAGAGATTAATAATTTTGAACTGGCGAAAAATGCCGTTTTAAAAACTAAACAATATATTGAAGGAATTTAATTATTGAAAAAAGTTTCCGGATAAATTATGATTTTAGCGATATAAATCGGTGCGTCAAATGTTGTATTGAGTGCCGATTTTTTATTTAATAAATTTCGATGACCAAAGCCAGCGCCTAGACCAATCCATTTTGTCAATTTGTAATTTACCTGACCAGAAATTTCATTAATATATAAATTGACATCTACATCACTTACTATATCACTATTCACTTCTTTAGTAAAATTAGGTCTTCCAAAACCTATTTGCTCTGTAGCAAAACACTCCCACTTTTTATTTTTAAAAATAATCCAATCATTGAATAGACTAAAATACCAAAAACTAATTTTATTGGTTTCTTCTGCTTTTAGTTTTTTGTTAAAATAATATATATAAACCGGATTTACTATAAAGGAGCTTCCAACACCAAATCGAGTTAGTTTTTTATATTGCATTCCAACTTTGACTCCAAAAACAGTAACTTCTTTTCCTCTAATACTTGAAAATCTATTATCTAATTGAAATGAAAATTTCCATTTTTTGACTTCCTCTTCTTGACTGAAAACAGTAAAAGTTGAAAGTAATAATAGGACAAGAAGTTGACGTTGATATTTTCTCATTTTGTAGAAGTTATCTATCAGACAAAATTAAATAGAAATAGTTTAATTTAGAGGTTAATAATTTACCAAAGTAATATGCAAAGACTAAAAATAATTCTATTGAATTTTACTATTTTTGTCCTGAGTTAAGTAATGATAATTAAAATAATAAATTATAATAATGAAAGCATATATATTTCCTGGTCAAGGAGCACAATTTTCGGGAATGGGCAAAGAATTGTACGAGAATTCGGCATTAGCCAAAGAATTATTTGAAAAAGCAAATGAAATTCTTGGTTTTCGAATCACCGATATTATGTTTGAAGGAACAGCAGAAGAACTAAAAGAAACCAAAGTAACCCAACCTGCGGTTTTCTTGCATTCGGTAATATTAGCAAAAACATTAGAAGATTTTAAACCCGAAATGGTTGCCGGACACTCGTTAGGTGAATTTTCTGCACTAGTTGCTAATGGCGCTTTGTCATTTGAAGACGGACTAAAATTAGTTTCTCAAAGAGCTTTGGCAATGCAAAAAGCATGTGAAATTACACCTTCTACAATGGCAGCAGTATTAAACTTAGACGATAAAATTGTTGAAGATATTTGTGCTTCAATTGATGGAGTTGTTGTTGCGGCAAATTATAATTGCCCGGGGCAATTAGTAATTTCCGGAGAATACAGTGCGGTTGAATTAGCTTGCGAAAAAATGAAAGAAGCTGGTGCAAAAAGAGCACTTATACTGCCTGTAGGTGGTGCTTTTCATTCGCCAATGATGGAGCCTGCAAGAGAAGAGCTTGCAGCTGCTATTGAAGCAACCCAATTTTCGCAACCTATTTGCCCAGTATATCAAAATGTAACTGCAAATGCAGTTTCTGATCCAAATGAGATTAAGAAAAATCTTATCATTCAATTAACAGCTCCTGTTAAATGGACGCAATCGGTACAGCAAATGATCGCTGATGGCGCATCGAGTTTTACAGAAGTAGGTCCAGGTAAAGTATTAGTTGGGTTAGTAAATAAAATTGACCGAGAAGCAGTAACCTATAATGCCTAATTAGACATTTAAATTTTTATATCAAATCCCTAGGAAATTAATTTCTAGGGATTTTGTTTTTGGTATTAATTTTGCTTACATTTAAGATATAAATTATTTAATTATGAAAAACATTCTCTTATCTCTAGTAGTTGCAATCGGATTAGTTTCTTGTAAAGAGGACACTAAAGAAAAAGTAATAGATGCTTCTAAAGCAGTTGGTGCTGAAGTGAAAGAATCAATAGATACTGTTAAAGTTAAAGCAGAAAAAGCAATTGATACTTCTAAAATAAAAGCAAAGGAACTTATAATAAAAGGTGCTGAGAAAGTGGAAGAAGGCGCTAAAAAAGTAAAAGAAGCTGCTCGGAAAAAAGATTAACTTCTAATCTTTTGTTCCCATTTCCAGGCACTGGCCAAGGCATCCTCCAGACTTAATTGGGTTTTCCATCCTAAAATGGAATTGGCTTTATCGGTGTTGGCATATGCTGAGGTAATGTCTCCTTCTCTTCTGCCTACAATTTGGTAATTTAATTTTTGTCCTGAAACTTTTTCAAAGGCTTGAATAACTTCCAATACAGAGCTTCCGGTGCCGGTTCCCAAATTAAAAGTTTCTACTTTATCAATGTTTTTTTTGTTTAGTAAGCGCTTTAAGGCAATAACATGGGCTTTCGCCAAATCTACTACATGAATATAATCACGAACGGCAGTGCCATCAGGTGTAGGATAATCACTTCCAAATACCGATAATTTTTCACGTAAGCCAATGGCTGTTTGCGTAATAAAAGGAACTAAATTTTGTGGAACTCCAAGCGGTAATTCGCCAATCTCAGCACTTGGATGCGCGCCAATTGGATTAAAATAACGCAATAATATCGAATTAATAGAAGTCACTTTTGCAGTGTCAATAATAATTTCTTCGCCAATTTGTTTTGTGTTTCCATAGGGAGACATCGCTGTTTGAATAGATGCATTCTCGGTTATAGGCATCTTTTCGGCTTGACCGTAAACCGTACATGAAGAACTAAATATAAAATTAGCACTTGGCAATTCTTTTAGTTCCTGCAAAATATATACTAAGGAATTTAAGTTGTTTTCATAGTAAAGTAAAGGATTTCCAACACTTTCACCAACCGCTTTAGAGGCGGCAAAATGAATTACTCCTGAAATATCTTGGTGTTTTTTGAAAAATTGTTGAACGGATCCTTTATCTCTTAAATCCATTTTTTCGAAAATAGGACGCTTTCCAGTAATATTAAAAATACCGTCCAAAACACTTTCAGATGAGTTATAAAGGTTATCAATTACAACCACTTCAAACCCCTCATTTTGTAATTCAACAACAGTGTGTGAACCAATAAAACCTAATCCTCCGGTAACAACTATCTTCATTTTGTATTAGTTTACGTATTCTAAGATACTATCGGTGATATATTTAATTTGATCGTCTTCCAATTCGGTATGCATTGGTAATGCAATAACCTCTTTACACAATTTATTAGTAACCGGAAAATCTTCTTCTTTATTTCTAGCATCTGCATATGCCTTTTGGCTATGAAGCGGGATTGGATAATAAATAGCACACGGTATTCCTTTTTCTTGTAAGTGTGCTAAAAGTCCATCGCGCTTGCCATTCGTAATTCGGATCACATATTGATGAAAAACATGGCAATCACAAGCATCGCAAATGGTTGGCGCAATGATATTGGGATTCATGCCTAAAGCCAAACTGTATTTTCTTGCAGCGTCTTGACGCGCACTATTGTAAGCATCTAAATGGGGTAATTTTGCTTTTAATACGCCCGCTTGAATACTATCCAATCGTGAATTCACTCCAACTACATCATGATGGTAGCGCTCATACATTCCGTGATTTACAATACCTCTCAACTTGTGAGCTAAGGCGTCATCGTTGGTAAAAATCGCTCCTCCATCTCCATAACATCCTAAGTTTTTAGAAGGGAAAAATGAAGTGGCACCTACATGTCCAATAGTACCTACTTTCTTTTTAGATCCATCTTTCGAAGAATAATTTGCACCAATTGCTTGGGCATTATCTTCAATAACATATAGGTTATGTGCTGCAGCAATTTCCATAATCGCATCCATATTCGCTGCGCGGCCAAATAAATGCACCGGAACAATCGCTTTTGTTTTTGGAGTAATCGCTCTGCGAATGCCTTCCAATGAAATATTCATGTTATTTAAATCTACATCCACCAATACCGGAGTCAATTGCAATAATGCAATTACTTCAACAGTAGCAGCAAAAGTAAAGTCGGCCGTAATCACTTCATCACCGGGTTTTAAATCCAATCCCATCATGGCAATTTGAAGTGCATCGGTACCATTTGCACAAGGAATAACATGTTTTACTCCTAAATATTTTTCTAAATCCGCTTGAAATTGGTGAACTAAAGGTCCATTAATATAGGTGTTCGTATCTAAAACTTCCTGAATAGAAGCGTTAACTTCATCTTTTATTTTATCATATTGACTCTTTAAGTCAACCATTTGTAGTTTTTTCATGGTATAAAAATTGGAAAAACAAAAGTATACTTTTTCTTATTATTTGCAGCGAAAGTTCAGTGCTTTTTTGTAAACTGTTTTCCTGCTTTTCGTTACAATCTGTTTTGGCGTGGGACGAATCGATTTAAAGCAGCTATAATTCATCGCCAATCCAGGATTTCCACTTCAATCAGGGCTAGGGGG
>NZ_JBEIDX010000002.1:0-207196 GCF_040383245.1 Flavobacterium sp.
AGAGGACCGAATTGGACAAACCTCTGGTGTATCTGTTGTTCCGCCAGGAGCACCGCAGAGTAGCTACGTTTGGAAGGGATAAGCGCTGAAAGCATATAAGCGCGAAACCCACCACAAGATGAGATTTCTTTTAAGGGTCGTTGGAGATGACAACGTTGATAGGCTATAGATGTAAAGGCAGTAATGTCATAGTCGAGTAGTACTAATAACCCGTAAGTTTATGTGTAACGCTTGCGCCCTTCGGGGCGCAGCAAACTTTCTTTCCTTTACAGGATGACATTTTTCTTTATCTCAGTATGTTAAGATATTTGCGCTTGATAGCGCGGTGCAAGGTCTTAGGTATAAGGTGTAGGGTAATAACCCAAAACCTAGAACCCAAAACCCTGAACCAAAAGTTTAAGGTGGTTATTGCGTCGGGGCTCACCTCTTCCCATTCCGAACAGAGAAGTTAAGCCCGATTGCGCAGATGGTACTGCAGTTATGTGGGAGAGTATGTCGCCGCCTTTTTTTTGGAAAGCCTGTTCATTTGAACAGGCTTTCTTGTTTTTACACGGTTCGGCGCAGTCACTGCGTTCGTGTCGCCGCCTTTTTTTATAAAACTCCAATCTGACACGAGCGTAGCGAACTGGCGAAGCAAAAGATTGGAGTTTTTTGTTTTAGCTCGGTTCGCCGCCTTGTCATTGCGAGGAGGAACGACGTGGCAATCTCATCTGCTTTAGTTGTTTGCTAATTGTAACTATTAATTATTGCAAATGCTCTAGCAATCTCATTTTCGCGTGAGGGATGGAAGTGAAAATCCTTTGTGAAACAAAGATTATAGCGAACAGCCCGACCCAGAGGGGCACGCCCAAATATAATTTAGGTATTAAGTTCTAGATCGTTGATGTAATCTTGGTATTCGTAGAAAAATACCTCAAACTGTGACATGGTTTCATTGAAGAAATCAAAAATTTCTGGCCAAGTGTTTTTGTTGTTTAAACTCACACCCAGTTTTTCAACCCAAATTCGGCTAATTACATTTCCGCTTTCTAGGTAGTAATTTCCTTCTAAAATTGCTTCAGGAAGATATTCCTCCAGCAGGATTGTTTGTAGGGATTGTATTTTTTCGAAGTAAATTTTTCTTTTCTCTTCTTCTTTGGTTTCAATATCTAGTGAAACTTGCGCTTTTTTATTGTCGATATAAAATTTGAAGGAAACATCTTTAATTTTAGTATTGTATAAAAGCCATTTTCTTGGATAAGCTTCGGCAAATTGTACCCAAAATTCTTTTTTTATAAATAAACTTTCTTCTTTACTGAACATAATTAGGTATAATTTGGGTAATTTATTTTTTATTGGTAAATTTAGGAATAATTACAGTTTACTTTATGACTTTTAAGGACTTTTTTGAATCGCTTTCTGCAATAAGTGAAGTTGAATTACCTTCCATTTCTTCTCATATTAAAATGGCTCCATTGGAACGGATTAAATCGTTACAAGAACCTATTTATAGTAGTTTGACGGCAAAAAAAGCCGCTGTAATGATGTTGTTTTACCCAAAAGAAGGAAATACACATTTAGTATTAATTAAACGAAATTCTTACCCTGGAGTGCATTCCTCACAGATAGCATTTCCGGGAGGTAAAGTTGAAGAATTAGATACTAATTTTCAGGAAACTGCTTTAAGGGAAACGTTTGAGGAGATTGGTGTTACACCAGATAAAATAAATATAATTAGAAATTTTACTCCGTTATATATTCCACCAAGTGATTTTTTGGTTTACCCTTTTATGGGTGTATGTAATGTAGAAATTGAATTTGTTTTGCAACAAGAAGAAGTAGCTGGAATTCTTGAAGTCCCTTTAAAAACTTTTTTGGATGATGCTATAATTTCTACTATGACAATGGATACTTCTTATGCAAAATCTCTTGAAGTTCCTGTCTTTAAATTTGAAGAGCACGTTGTTTGGGGAGCTACTGCAATGATGTTAAGTGAATTAAAAGATGTATTGAAAGTGGTGCTTTAAAGTTTTACTTTTTTTGTATGTTTGCTTTTTATTTAGATTATTATGGGCTTGCTAAAGCGAAATCCTTTCGGACATATTTTATTCATTAAAAAGTGGTTAATACGCATCTTTGGTTGTATTACCCATAGACGTTACAGAGGATTTAACGATTTGCAAATAGAAGGATCAGAGATAATTAGAAGTCTTCCTGATAAAAATGTTCTTTTTATATCCAATCACCAAACTTATTTTGCTGATGTAGTTGCTATGTTCCATGTTTTTAATGCGAGTCTCTCTGGTCGAGAAAATACCATTAAGAATGTGGGGTATATTTGGCAACCAAAAATGAATATCTATTATGTTGCTGCTAGTGAAACAATGAAAGCAGGTTTATTGCCAAGAATTCTTGCCTATGTAGGCGCAATTACTGTAGAGCGAACTTGGCGCGCAGGTGGAAAAGATGTTGAAGAAAAAAGAGAAGTGAACCCTAATGACACCGAAAATATTAAATTGGCACTTCAAGATGGTTGGGTAATTACTTTTCCTCAAGGTACAACCAAGTCTTTTAAGCCAGTTAGAAAAGGAACTGCACATATTATTATGCAACATCGACCTGTTGTTGTTCCTATTGTAATTGACGGTTTTAGAAGGTCTTTTGATAAAAAAGGATTGCGATTAAAAAAGAAAAATATACTTCAATCATTTATAGTTAAAGAACCCTTGCAAATTGATTATGATCACGATACTATTGAAGATATCGTAGAGAAAATTGAATTTGCAATCGAGCAGCACCCTTCCTTTTTAAAGGTAGCTCCTATTGAAGCTTAATTATTCTTCAAATTCTATCTTTGATAGTTCTTTAAAGTTATTATTTAGTTTGTTTAATAATATACCATACAATAGTTTGTAGAAAAGCCAAAATAAAAGCAAAGAAAATGCTATAATGGCAACTCCAACTACTATAAATAGTCCTTCATGTTTTGTGAATAATATATTAATTCTAGAATTGTTTTTTACTTCAAAGTAAACTGCAATTGTACTTGAAAAGAATACTAATAATAAATTATACCATACATAATATTTTACTATTTTTCTTGTGTTCAATATGTCCTTCATTAGCTTTTTTATTGAAGAACCTGTATTTATTACTTGGAAGTTTTTATAAAATAGCGCAATAAAAAAGGTTAATACAATGAAATTAATAATTGTAATAATTACTTCAAAATTATACAAATGAGCTACAACCATTTCTTTTTTGTACTTTTCATCAAGTAACATAAATAAGTCGGTGCCTCTTAGAACAATAAATTCCAAAATGCTAATAATCAAAATCCACTTCACAATGGAAGATGATCTTTTGTGTATCATATTATAAAGAGTCCCTTCAGATAATTGTTCAAATGACGTATTATCTTTTTTCCAGGCCTTCTTTAATAAATCCAATTCTTTCATGCTATCTACGGATTTAATATTTTTTTTAATTTTCCTTTAATTCTATTCATTTTTACTCTCGCATTTACCTCGCTAATACCTAATGTATCTGATATTTCAGCATAATCTTTGTCTTCCAAATACATGAAAATTAAAGCCTTTTCAATGTCATTTAGTCCTTGAACCGCCTGATACATTAACTTTAATTGTTCTTCCTCTTCGGGGTTGTAATCTTCCTGGCTAATACTGAAACTTACCGTTTCGTAATTTACAGTGGATATACTTCTGGTGTTTTTTCGATAAAGTGTAATTGCAGTGTTTAATGCCACTCGATATGCCCAAGTCGAGAATTTAGATTCGCCTCTAAATTTTGGGAAAGCCTTCCACAATTGTATGGTGATTTCTTGAAATAAGTCTTTGTGAGCATCTTCATTATTTGTGTAAAGACGGCAAATTTTATGGACAATGTTTTGATTGTCCTTAAGTTGCTTCACAAATAAAAGTTCCAAATTTTCACTCATACTTTAAATTAGTAATCAAATCCTAAAATTTGTTACAGAATAATTTACATTGTATTCTATAATGGTTTCTTATTATAATAATTCACTAACAAATTCACAAATTTGCTGTAGCTTTCCATTCCGTCTTTTTGTTGATTCATTTTTAGAAATTGATCGTAAAAAGCATGAAATCCTTTATCAATAATCGTGTCGTATTGTTTCCAAAAGGCATCGTTTTCTTTATAGTTTTTTACTATTCCGGGATTAATTTTTGATTTTAAATAAATAAATTTAGCTTCATCTTTCATTGCAATATTTAGCAAGCAATACTTTAGTGCATTACTATAAGCCGAATATTGAAAATACAAATCCTTGTTTTTTATCCCGGCCAAAAAGCCAATAAAATTGCATTCACTTTCACTTGCATATCCAATTTGATGGGCCATTTCGTGACAAACCACATTGGGTAAACTAAATCGTGGCAACTTGTAATTTACTTGTGCTTCATTGGTAAATGGATTCAAATAACCAGCAAATCCCATATAGGTAAGTGGTAAACTAAATAGCGACTGCTTTTTGCTTGGATGAGAATAAATAAATGGATATTCTTTTTGTAAATTTTCATAACCATTTGAACTCGAAATAAAAATTGCTTCGATGCTCTCAGGGTTGATTACTTTTTGATTCTTATTGTGAGTAATTTCAAAGTGGATTTCGTTGGTTTTTGCAATTAATCGTTGAGTGAAATTTTCTAAATCCGCATCTGAATAATCGCGTTCTATGTGCATTTTTTCAAATAAAGGAACCCGATAATAGTTCAATCCCCAAAATAAATGAAACACAAAGTATATGACCGAAAGATAACTCGTAATTTGAAGTAAATTAGTTTTCCAATTTTGTTTCCAAGAATTTCTGGTTTTCCATAATTGAAATAATAAGAATGAAATAGCAATTCCATATAATAAATCACCCACAGAAAATGGAATCCACCCAAGTGCAATTCGCATGAAATAGGATATGCCTACATACAATCCGTTACTATAATATTGTTCTACCACTTCGGGGTAAAAAGCAATTAGTTTCAGATATACAATCTGAAGAACTAATAAAGCTGGAAGTAGGTATTTTCTTTTCATATTTCTATAATCGAATTGTAAATATAATCACAAATCAATTCGCAAAGAAATTAAACTTTGTAACTTTGTAACCTAAAATAACAAACAACAATAAGAATGAGCCAAGAAATAAGAAACCTAGAGCCTAAAGCGCTTTGGAATAATTTTGCCGATCTAAATGCAGTTCCGCGTCCATCAAAAAAAGAAGAGCGTGTAATTGAATTCATAAAAAACTTCGGAAATAAATTAGGTTTAGAAACTTTTGAAGACGAAATCCGTAACGTAATTATAAGAAAACCAGCTTCTCCAGGAATGGAAAACCGCAAGCCAATTGTACTTCAAGGGCATTTGGATATGGTGTGTCAAAAAAATAACGATACTGATTTCGATTTTGATACCCAAGGAATTGATATGTATGTGGATGGCGATTGGGTTCGTGCTCGTGGAACTACACTTGGTGCCGATAACGGACTTGGAGTTGCCATGATGATGGCTATTTTAGAATCTAAAGAAATTAAACATCCCGCAATAGATGCACTTTTCACCATCGATGAAGAAACCGGAATGACCGGAGCATTAAACTTAAAAGGCGGAATCTTAAAAGGAGAAATCCTTTTGAATATGGATACCGAAGAGGATGATGAAATAGGTATTGGTTGTGCCGGTGGAATTGATGTTACGGCAAATAGAAGTTACAATGAAGAAGAAACTCCCGAAGGTTCTGTAGGATATACGATTACCGTAAAAGGATTAAACGGAGGTCACTCGGGTATGGATATTCACAAAGGGCTAGGGAATGCTAACAAGATAATGAACCGTTTATTATTGGACGGTTTTGAGAATTTTGGATTGCAAATCGCTGAAATTTCAGGTGGTAGTTTGCGAAATGCAATTCCTAGAGAAAGCACTGCTAAAATTATTGTGGCAGCCATGTATGACGAAGCTTTTGCATTTGATATGCAAGAAGTAATTAGTGATATTCAAGCCGAATATAAAACTATGGAGCCCAACTTAACTATTGAAATTACTAAAGCTGATTTACCAAGTAAAGTAATGGATTTAGGAGTGCAAGAAGGTTTTATTAGAGGAATTTACGCGGCTCATAATGGTGTATATCGTATGAGTGTAGATATTAAAGACTTGGTGGAAACCTCTAATAATATTGCACGTGTAATTGTAAAAGACGGCGAAATCACGATTCAAAATTTAACACGTTCTTCGGTTGAAAGTTCTAAAATGGACTTGGCAAATGCTTTGCGTGCTGCTTATGAGTTGTTTGGTTGTGAAGTGACTTTTGCAGGAAGTTACCCAGGATGGACGCCAAATGTAAACTCAGAAATATTGGATCTTTTAGTTAAGATTTACGAAAAACAAAACGGATCTAAACCAAATGTGGCTGCTTGTCACGCTGGATTAGAATGCGGAATTCTAGGGACTAATTATCCAGATATGGACATGATTTCTTTTGGTCCAACCATTCATGGAGCACACAGTCCTGATGAAAGAGCAAGTATTTCTTCTTCTCAAAAATTCTGGAAATTTGTATTGGAGATTTTAGAAAATATTCCAGTTAAGAACTAAGATTATAAAAAAAAGCTCCGATTCATTTCGGAGCTTTTTTATTAAGGTACTTTGATGAATTTAGCTTTACAAGGTTCAATACACGGATAATTCAGTATTAATGTTGTTCCTGTTAATTCGTAAATAATTGTTGTATTTGGGCAACTAGAAGGGATTAGTGTATTGTTCGCCGCAGTATAAGTTCCAGTTGAACTTGCATTCGATGCTGTAGACATATCGCACAAAGAACCATTAGAAGTTACATTTCCATTAGCGTCAAATGTTAGGGTTTTATAGCTAGTTACCGGTGTAAAGATACCACTTCCATTGCCGGGATCTGCCAACATTTCTGTGTATTTCCATGTTCCAACTAAGGTGTTTGGAGTGTCATCTGCATCAGTATTGTTGCAGGAAATCAAGGTCAAAAAAACTAACGAAATAAATAATTTGATGGTTTTCATACTGTTTATTAATTTATTGGATTGGATTCCAAAAATAAAAAAATAAGTCATTAGAATTTTATCTTCAAGTATTAAAAAAAACTTACTCTTTCTGAATTTATAAATAATAAGTTTAACTGGAAAGTAAATTATTGAAATCATATTGAAAATTATTGCCGACATAATAAGCATTTCGTAAATGTTCAATAAAACATTAGGAATCCTTTCATTAAAGTCCAAAATAAAACCAATTACCGTTAGTAATATTGAAGTGATGCCAATTATTATGATATCTTTTTTGTTAATCATATTCTTTTTACTTTCTTATTTAATATAACTAGAGTATTTGTTACCTATTAAAAATCGTATGTAAGTGTAATAGAATAATTTCTTGGTGCAATGGGGTTTAAGCTGTTGTCATCGTGAATGTTGTAATTTAATTCGTTTAACAAATTGCTGATTTTAGCCCGAATGGTCCAATTTGAATAGGCATAGGCCATCGTTGCATCTATTTGAAAATAATCAGGAACATAAATTAATTTTCTCGAGTCATTAGCAATTTGTACTCGTGTAGGTCTTCCTGCATAGCGAGTTCCAAAATAAGTATTAATTAATCCAACCGATAATCCGTTTAGTTTTCTTCCTTCAAAATTATAATTAATATTGAAATTTGCAGTGTTTTTTGGGTTGTATTTCAATTGACTCCCTTCAATAAAATAAGAACTCTTAATGTATTTTGTTTCATTAAAGCTATATCCAGCAATAAGTGATAATCCTTTAAATGGATTGGAAACTATATCCAATTCTATCCCTTGACTTTGTACTTCGCCAGCCAATACTTTAATATACGAATAAGTGTTTCCATTGTTTAAGGATTGCTGATAGAAATTTTCATTTGTAATCTGATAACCCGTAAGGTTAATAAACAAGCGGTCTTTTAGAATTTTCGTTTTAATCCCAATTTCATATTGATCAATAAGTGACGGCTTCAAAGCATTTCCAAGTGCGTCTTGACCGGTATTAATTTCAAAAGAATTCGAATAACTAGCAAACACCGAATAATTTTCAGAAGGTTGAAAAATTAATCCCAATCGAGGTGAAAAAGCGCCATCATAATTTGTTGAAATTGATGTGCTGTTTGATGCGTAGGAAAGCACCTCATTTTTAGTATCTTGATAGCTGTATCTAATTCCTGCTAGTAATTTAAACTTATCAGATAGGCGGGCCAAATCTTGAATATAAACTCCAAATCGATTAATTGGTGTACTTGTTAAAGTGTTTTTATTTAAAGTTGGAATTAAAGGTTCTAATGTTGGATTGTAATCATTAAAAATATTGATTACATCATAATTAATGAAATTTTGATAAGCTGTTGTGTAGGTTTTGAAACTTTCAACATCATAGCCAAACAAAAATTGATGGTTTATTTTTCCGGTAGCGAATGTCCCTTTCAAATCAGTTTGTTGGATAAAATAATCGTCTTTGTTTTCAGTGCGCTGAATGCTTCTAGTCCAATCTCCATTGGCGGTGATATTTCCTCCAATTACAGGATTAGGGCGTGTGTTTGAAAATAAATCGGTTTCATAAAATCGAATGGAATTGATAAAATTCAAACTCCAATTTTTTGATAATTCATGAGTTAAAGTAGCTGTGGCAAGTGTTTGCTTGCTGTTGTAATAACCCCAACTTACACCTAAAAACCGATTTCTAGGTAAATCCAATATTTCATAATTGTAAATTCCTGCACCAAAATCGGGGGTCCTGTTGTCTTTTATATAATCGGCCTCCAACAATAATTCGGTTTTATCACTTAATTTTATTAAAAATGAAGGATTGATATAGCTTCTTTCCGAATGAACAAAATCTCTAAAACTATTCCCTTTTTCAAAACTTCCGTTGATTCTAAAGGACATGTTTTTATTTTTTCCAATAGAATTATAAATGTCAAAAGTTGGTTTGATCGTATTGAAACTTCCATATCTAAAACCAATCTCACCGCCCAATTCATTTTTTGGTTTTTTGGTAACCAAATTCAAAATTCCTCCTGCAGCAACATTTCCAAATAAAAGCGCGGCGCTACCTTTTAATAATTCCACTTTTTCCAAACCACTAGTTTCAATTGACATACCATTAAAATAGCGAATTCCATTTTTAAATGTATTGGAACTACTCAAAGGAAAACCTCTTGAGGCAATCTCTTCTTGGTATCCTCCAGTAGTTCCCATAATGTAAACTCCGTTGGTGTTTTTTAAAATATCCGTCAAGGAATTGGTTTGTTGGTTTGTCAATACAGCGCTACTAATTATAGCTGTAGCTTGAGGCAAATCCATCGATTTTATTCCTGCTTTGCCAATATTCACAGGGTTTTTTTGAGGGTAGGAGGCAACATTTACTTCCTTTAATCTTTTCCCTTTTATGTTTTTTACGGTATCAATTAAAGCATAATACGCTTCGTCATTGTTTGATTCTTGAGCGAAGACAGTTGTTGTAATGGTAAAAATAAGCAGTGATAAAAGCGCAACCCTTTTCATTTATTTAGATTTATTAAAAATAATAATGCAAATATAAATTCAAGATTTTAATTTACAAAACTTATTTAGAATAAATAAAAATAATATTTATAACCACCAAATTTTCAATTATTTATAAATAAAAAAAACTTGCCCGAAAGCAAGTTTATGATTTTTAAAATAGTGTTTTGGTTATTTTTTCTTCGATAACATATAAGTGGTTGTGCTCAATTTTCTTTTTTCTTTGCCTGAAACAACAATAGAAATGCTTTTGTTTTTTAGTAATCGGTATTCCAATTTTTGAGGATAATCGTGCTTCGGGTTTTCAAATACCAACAGACTGTCGTCATCTTTGGTCAATTGAAACGGAATAGCGGTGTTGTTGTTTTCGCCTTTTACTGTAGCCGAGTAAATTAGGTGTTCTTTATCTTGAATCAATTCAATTTGCTCGTTGTGAATTGTGTCTTTTTCATCCTGAATATAATACGATTGCCCAGCAAAAGTGCTGTCATTTTTTGGCGTCCAAATTTCTTTTAAGGTTCCCAAACTATCTGTTTTTTCCCATTCACCCTCAAGCCATTTGGCTTTTGCCAATTCATTATATTCTTTAATAAGATTCCCTTTAGCATCATATTTATTGCAAGAAACGCTAGCCAAAAGAACCAAAATCAGTAAGGAGAATAAAGTATTTTTCATAGTCAAAATATTAATACTACAATATTATAAAAAAACTACTAACTGAACACTGCCAACTGAACACTATTTACTATTTTTGCTCTCCAAATAAAGAATACAAAATGTTAGATAGACTTCAATATGTAAAACAGCGTTTTGACGAGATTTCAGATTTGATTATTCAACCTGATGTGATCTCCGATCAAAAGCGTTATGTTCAATTAAATCAAGAGTACAAAGGACTTAAAGATTTAATGGAGAAAAGAGAGGAATTGATTAATGTTACTGGAAATATAGAAGAAGCCAACGAAATTATTGCCGATGGTAGTGATGCTGAAATGGTGGAAATGGCCAAAATGCAATTGGACGAAGCAAAAGAAAGATTGCCTCAATTGGAAGAAGAAATTAAATTCTTGTTGATACCAAAAGATCCAGAAGATGCTAAAAATGTAATGGTGGAAATTCGTGCCGGAACGGGTGGTGATGAAGCTTCAATTTTTGCTGGAGATTTATTCAGAATGTATACTAAATACTGTGAAACTCGTGGATGGAGAACTTCTGTAGTAGATATGAATGAAGGAACTTCAGGCGGATTTAAAGAGGTGATTTTTGAAGTTACCGGTGAAGATGTATACGGAACTTTAAAATTTGAAGCGGGTGTACATCGTGTGCAACGTGTACCACAAACCGAAACTCAAGGTCGTGTACATACATCTGCAGCTACTGTTATGGTACTTCCAGAAGCCGAAGAATTTGATGTGCAAATTGACATGAACGATGTTCGTATTGATTTCTTTTGCTCTTCAGGACCTGGAGGACAATCGGTAAATACGACAAAATCAGCAGTGCGTTTAACACACATCCCAACCGGATTGGTAGCGCAATGTCAGGATCAAAAATCGCAACATAAAAACAAAGACAAGGCGCTTGATGTATTGAGATCGCGTTTGTACGAACAAGAATTAGCCAAAAAACAAGCCGAAGATGCAACCAAGCGTTCTTCTCAGGTTAGTTCTGGAGACCGTTCGGCAAAAATTAGAACTTACAATTATTCGCAAGGGCGAGTAACCGATCACCGAATTGGTTTGGATGTTTTTGATATGGATGGGGTGATGAATGGAAAAATTCAAAAATTTGTTGAAGAACTGCAATTGGTTAACAACATGGAAAAACTGAAAGAAAGCGAAGTTTTGTAAACTCAGAAAAGAATAAATACTTAAAAGCCAAACTAGAAATAGTTTGGCTTTTGTTTTTTGAATATGTTGAGTTTTTGTGGTTACCAAACTTTAAACTAACTTTGTGCAATAACGAGTTACAAACTACAAATTACCAAGAGCCTTGACAACTAAGCAACTTATCGAGCAAATTAAAATCAAGAATTCTTTTCTGTGCATCGGATTGGATGTCGATTTAACTAAAATTCCATCGCATTTATTAGAACTTGAAGATCCAATTTTCGAATTCAATAAAGCAATCATTGATGCTACTCACGATTTGTGTGTTTCCTATAAACCCAATACGGCTTTTTACGAAGCGTACGGTATAAAAGGTTGGCAATCTCTTGAAAAAACAATAAATTACTTAAACGAAAAGCACCCTGAAATCTTCACCATTGCCGATGCAAAGCGTGGCGATATTGGAAATACATCGACCATGTATGCCAAAGCTTTTTTTGAGGATTTAAATTTCGATTCGGTTACCGTTGCGCCCTATATGGGAAAAGATTCGGTGGAGCCTTTTTTGGCTTTTGAAAACAAACACGCTATTATGTTGGCTTTGACTTCTAATGAAGGAGCGTTTGATTTTCAAACCAAAAATGTAGAAGGCAAAGAATTATATAAAGTCGTCATTGAAACTTCTAAGTCGTGGAAAAACTCCCAGAATTTAATGTATGTAGTGGGTGCCACCAAAGCTGAATATTTTACAGAAATCAGAAAAATAATTCCAGACAGTTTCTTGTTAGTTCCCGGAGTAGGAGCGCAAGGAGGAAGTTTGCAGGAGGTATGTAAATACGGAATGAGTTCAAATATAGGCTTGTTAATCAACTCGTCTCGAGGAATTATTTATGCATCCAGTGGAGCTGATTTTGCAGAAAAAGCAAGATCAGAAGCCTTGAAAATGCAACAAGAAATGAAAGAAATACTTCACGCTCTTTGATAGCTTTCACTCAATATAAAAATGAACATTCGCAAGAATGGGTAACTTTTGTGCATGGTGCAGGAGGAAGTTCGTCTATTTGGTTTAAGCAAATTCGTGAATTTCAAAAACACTTTAATGTTTTATTATTGGATTTACGTGGACATGGCGATTCCAATCAGCAATTAAAAAAAACATTCGATAAAAAATACACTTTTCAATCTATCGCCGAAGATGTTTTGGAAGTATTAGATCATTTAAAAATTCAATCCTCCCATTTTATTGGCATTTCACTCGGTACAATTGTCATTCGCCAGTTGGCAGAAACTCATCCCAATAGAGTCAAAAGTATGGTTATGGGTGGGGCTATTTTAAAAATGAATTTCCGGTCTCAAATCTTAATGCGTTTGGGCAATACATTCAAGTATATTTTGCCTTATTTGGTTTTATACCGCTTTTTTGCTTTTGTAATTATGCCTAATAAAAATCACAAGCAGTCGCGTTTGTTGTTTATTAACGAGGCCAAAAAATTATATCAAAAAGAGTTCATTCGTTGGTTTAAGCTCACCGCCGAAATCAACCCGGTTTTAAAATGGTTTCGCCAGCAAGAGTTAAATATTCCTACTTTTTATGTAATGGGAGAAGAAGATTATATGTTTTTACCCTCGGTGCGAAAAGTGGTGGCCAGCCATATAAAAACGGCCGAATTATTTGTTGTTAAAAACTGTGGTCATGTTGTGAATGTAGAACAACCGATTGTTTTTAATGAAACGGTGATTGCGTTTATTCAGAAAAATTGATTTTATTAATTTAAAAAAAGCCAATGCTCTTCGAGCACTGGCAATCTTTTTACTAACTAAACCAAACAAAATTATAAATCCTCATTTATAATTATACAAATATCATAACACTTTATTAATGTGGTGTTAAGCGAATGTTATAGTTAAATTATTTATTCAACAAGCCAAAAACACTTTGTAATAAGGGTGAAGTTCTCGATTTTAAATCGGTTCTAATATTTTTTTCTTCTACCGAAATCATTTTAAAAACACCTTCCATAGATTTATTGGTGATATAATCGGTAATGTCTGGGTTTACTTTGTTTACAAACGGTATGTTGTTGTATTTGCTAATAATAGTATTCCAGATTGTGTCTGCTCCAACTTTCCCAATTGATTGCTGAACAACAGGCGAGAATTTGGTATACAAATCTTTAGTTGTAGCCCCTTTTAGATAAACCGTAGCGGCATCTTCATTTCCTAATAAAATTGATTTTGCATCGGTAATGTTCATGTTTTTTACTGCTGAAACAAAAATAGGAGTTGCTTCTTTAACTGCGTCTTCGGCAGCACGATTCATAGCAGTTATTCCTTGGTCGGCAAGATTTCCCATTCCAAGTTTTCTCAGGGTGCTTTCCACTTTTTGCAATTCCTCTGGAATTAATATTTTCACCGCTTCATTTTTCAAAAAACCATCAACAGCAGTTAGTTTAGAAACCTCTTTGGTGATTCCATTATTTAAGGCTTCTTTTAAACCTGCCGCTATGTCAATTGTTGCAGCCGTGTTTGCTGTACCTCCAACTTTTGGTATGCTAATTTTTGGTAAAGTGACTTTTGGTTTTACAGGTAATTTCTTCGGTATAGTTTTTAATTGTGCTATTCCAATAAAAGGGCAAATTAGGGCGAAAAGAATTATTTTTTTCATTCTTATTGATTTTGTTTTTCAAGTCTATACAAATAGTATGCCTTTATTTTGAATTCACAAATAACGGCAAAGTTTTAGATAAATTTGAAGGTAATAAAATTATTAAATTCGTAAATTGCGCTCTCAAAATTGAATAAAAATCACCAATGGAACCACAAACGCCCTATATTCCTAAAAATAAAGTAAGAATTGTTACTGCTGCCTCTCTTTTTGATGGACACGATGCGGCAATTAACATAATGCGTAGAATTATTCAAGCTACCGGAGTAGAAGTGATTCACTTGGGCCACGATCGAAGCGTGGAAGAAGTAGTGAATACAGCAATTCAGGAGGATGCAAATGCTATTGCAATGACTTCGTATCAAGGAGGTCACAATGAATATTTTAAATACATGTATGATTTACTTAAGGAAAAAGGAGCCGGACATATTAAAATTTTCGGTGGTGGAGGAGGAGTAATTCTGCCAACGGAGATTGCCGAATTGCAAGCATACGGAATTGAAAGAATTTATTCTCCAGATGATGGTCGCGCAATGGGATTACAAGGGATGATTAATGATTTGGTGCAACGATCGGATTATCCTGTAGGTTCTATTTTAAAAGACGAATTAGCACATATAGAAGATAAAAATCCAACGGCAATTGCAAGATTGATTTCTGCTGCAGAGAATTTTCCAGAAATTGCAAAGCCTGCATTTGATGCAATTCACAAGAAAAATGAAACAAATAAAACCCCTGTTCTTGGAATTACCGGAACTGGAGGTGCGGGAAAATCGTCATTGGTAGACGAATTAGTGCGTCGCTTTTTAATTGATTTCCCTGAAAAAACAATCGGATTGGTTTCTGTAGATCCATCTAAAAGAAAAACAGGAGGTGCTTTGCTTGGTGACCGTATTCGTATGAATGCCATCAATAATCCGCGTGTATACATGCGTTCATTGGCAACACGTCAATCTAATTTGGCCTTGTCTAAATATGTCAATGAAGCCATCGAAGTTTTAAAAGCGGCAAAATACGATTTGATTATCTTAGAAACTTCTGGAATTGGTCAAAGTGATACCGAAATTATGGATCATTCGGATGTTTCTTTGTATGTAATGACTCCCGAATTTGGTGCGGCTACACAATTAGAAAAAATCGACATGTTGGATTTTGCCGATTTGGTAGCGCTTAATAAATTTGATAAAAGAGGTGCTTTGGATGCGATTCGCGATGTGAAAAAGCAATACCAAAGAAATCATAATTTATGGGATGCCGATATCGATTCGATGCCAATATTTGGAACTATCGCTTCGCAATATAACGATCCGGGAATGAACACACTCTACAAATCCATTATGGATAAAATTGTAGAGAAAACAGGATCCGATTTAAAATCGACTTTCCAAATCACTCGTGAAATGAGTGAAAAAGTATTTGTGATTCCGCCACACAGAACCCGTTATTTATCTGAAATTGCAGAAAACAACAGAAAATACGATGAAACAGCTTTGTCGCAAGTTGAAGTTGCTCAAAAATTATACGGAATTTTCAAAACCATAGAAACCGTTTCAGGTAAACTACCGGAATTAACTAAAGTTGGTTTAGTGAATAGTGTCATTCCGACGAAGGATGAATCTCATCAATTTTTGGAATTACTTTATAAAGAATTTGACCGTGTGAAAATGAATCTTGATCCATACAATTGGGAGATAATTCTAACTTGGGAGGAGAAAGTAAATAAATATAAAAATCCTATTTATAGTTTTAAAGTTCGTGATAAAGTCATTGAAATTAAAACACACAGCGAAAGTTTATCGCATTCGCAAATTCCAAAGGTGGCTTTACCAAAGTACCAAGCTTGGGGTGATATATTAAAATGGAATTTACAAGAAAATGTTCCGGGAGAATTTCCTTTTGCTTCTGGATTGTATCCATTTAAGAGAGAAGGCGAAGACCCAAGCCGAATGTTTGCAGGTGAAGGTGGTCCAGAAAGAACGAATAAGCGTTTTCATTATGTAAGTGCCGGATTGCCAGCAAAACGATTGTCTACCGCTTTTGATTCAGTTACCTTATACGGAAATGATCCGCATATGCGTCCCGATATTTATGGAAAAATCGGTAATGCCGGTGTTTCTATTTGTTGTTTGGATGATGCTAAAAAACTATATTCTGGTTTTGATTTAACGCATGCCTTGACTTCTGTTTCAATGACTATTAATGGTCCGGCTCCTATGTTGCTTGGCTTTTTTATGAATGCGGCTATTGATCAAAATTGTGAAAAATATATTATTGAAAATAATCTTCAGGCAGAAGTTGAAGAAAAAATCAATGAAATCTATAAGAAAAAAGGAACTGTTAAACCAAAATACCAAGGGGATTTACCTGAAGGGAATAATGGTTTGGGATTGATGCTTTTGGGTGTTACCGGAGATCTAGTGTTGCCTTTGAGTGTCTATAATGATATTAAAATAAAAACCTTATCACAAGTTCGTGGAACGGTTCAAGCGGATATTTTAAAAGAAGATCAGGCACAAAATACTTGTATTTTCTCTACTGAATTTGCCTTACGATTAATGGGTGACGTTCAAGAATATTTCATCAAAGAAAATGTTCGAAATTTTTATTCGGTTTCTATTTCTGGGTATCATATTGCAGAGGCCGGTGCCAATCCAATTACGCAATTGGCATTCACTTTAGCTAATGGTTTCACTTACGTGGAATATTATTTAAGCCGCGGAATGAACATCAACGATTTTGGGCCCAACTTATCGTTCTTTTTCTCTAACGGAATTGATCCAGAATATGCGGTTATTGGTCGTGTGGCGCGTAAAATTTGGGCGAAAGCCATGAAAATTAAATACGGTGCTAACGAAAGAGCGCAAATGTTGAAATACCACATTCAAACTTCGGGGCGTTCACTTCACGCACAAGAAATTGACTTTAATGATATTCGTACTACATTACAAGCGTTGTATGCAATTTATGACAATTGTAATTCGCTGCACACCAATGCGTATGACGAAGCAATTACTACGCCAACAGAAGAATCGGTGCGAAGAGCTATGGCGATTCAGTTGATTATTAATAAAGAATTAGGTTTGGCGAAAAACGAAAACCCAATTCAAGGTTCTTTCATTATTGAAGAATTAACCGACTTAGTTGAAGATGCGGTGTTGCAAGAATTTGACCGAATCACTGAGCGTGGCGGAGTTCTTGGTGCTATGGAAACGATGTACCAAAGATCTAAAATTCAGGAGGAAAGTTTGTATTATGAAACTTTAAAACATACAGGTGAATTTCCAATTATTGGGGTGAATACCTTTTTGAGTTCAAAAGGATCACCAACAATTATTCCGGCAGAGGTAATTCGTGCTACTGAAACTGAAAAGCAATATCAAATAGATATGTTACAGAACCTTCAGAAAGCGAATGAAGAAAAAGTTTCAAATGAATTGAATGCGATTCAAGAAGCAGCTATCAACAATCAAAATATATTTGAAAAATTAATGGAAGCTACTAAAGTGTGTTCGTTAGGACAAATTACGAGTGCGTTATTTGAAGTAGGTGGCCAGTATCGTCGAAATATGTAATTTGAATCTATTGAATCCAACAATAAAAACATTTCCAGAAACTAAATTCATAGGTAAATATCTTTCGTTTACCTATGCCGATTATCGTGCTTTTGAATTGTGGAGCAGTTTTATGTCTCGAAGAAAAGAAATTCAAAATGTAGTTGGAACCGAATTGTATAATATTCAGGTTAATCCAATAAATTTTGATTTTAGTCCAACTACTCCATTTGTAAAATGGGCTGCAGTTATGGTTTCTAATTTTGATATAGTTCCCGATGGAATGGAAACTTTAGTTTTGAAAGAAGAATTGTATGCTGTTTTTAATTACAAAGGCGATCAAAATAGTGTTGCGGCTTTCTTTAATGCAATATATAATGAGTGGATTCCGTCTTCTAGATATGAGTTAGGTACTCATCCACAGTTTGAAATATTAGGCGAAAAATACAAGAATAATGATTCTGATTCGGAGGAAGAAATTTGGATTCCAGTTAGGAGTAAGATTTAATTATTATTTTTATTTTCGTTAAATTTTCTAACCATGGCTTTTAGCTTTTCTTCTCGAGCTACTTTTTTTGCTTTGACTTTGTCGTGCTCTTTATTAAGTTTGTCGTTGTGCCTCTTGATGTTGCGCTCGTTGTTTCTTCCCATGTTTATTTAATTTTATCTAGGTTTAAATATCCAATATGTAATACATCTTCTTCTATGATTTCAGTTTTAGAAATTTGAATATCATAGTTATTTAAGAAAGCTGGTGCTAAAATTTCTTTTACTTTATAGGTGTCATCAATGTCAATTCCAAATTTATCGTCAATGTGTGAAGTAGCTCCTTTGAAATCATAATGTTTGTAAAAGGCTGTGTCTTTTGCTTTTTGGGATACTTCGGATAACGAATTGCCAACCGAAAGTAGTTTGTAATGGTATTCTTCAAATTCATTTTCCTTATAACCGCCAAGGTTTATGAAAAATAATTGAGATGAGTTGGCAGTTGCGGTTCCTTTTGGGACTACTTCAATTTGATAATTTTCAACAAAATTTACTTCTCTCCATGCATCAATGTGGAAATTTCCTTTGGCTTCTGGCCAAAATTCCTTCATTTGTGGAATCAACTCTTTTATAGAATTTCCAATTCCAAAAAAAATGTCGTGTTGCTCGGTATATCTTCCTTTTGGACGACATCCAATCATAATCATATATAATTTCATCTTTCAAAGGTACATTTTTTTGTCAATTGTAAAGTTTGGCACAAGTATTGAAAGGTAAGTAGTATAACCTAAATATAAATTATCATGAAAAAATTTACACTTCTTTTGGCCTTTATTTTAATAGTAACTTTTCAATCTTGTACTGTTAACGAAACAGCTCCTATTAACACAGTAGATAACGATACAATAAGTGAAGTATGGGAATATAATAGATCGTTTACTACAACTAATAACTTTAGTAATTTAATTACTTATCCTCATGCCATTTATACTTCGGATATGGTTTTAGTTTACCGTCTTTCTGGCATTACTGGCGGAAATGATATTTGGAAATTATTGCCAGAAGCGTATTATTTTAATAGTGGTGTTTTGGATTTCAGATATGATTTTGATTTTACTCGTTACGACGTAAATATCTTTATGGAAGGGTTTGACTTAGCTGGCGTGTCTTCTTCTTACAGAGCCAATCAGATATTAAGAGTAGTTGTTATTCCTGGCTTTTTTGGAAATAAAATGGCTAATACAGTTGACTTTAATGATTATAATGCAGTTGCAAAAGCGTATAATATTAATCCTGAAAAGGTGCTTAAAATAAAATAGATTTGGTTAATCTATAAATTTGTTTGTTTGAAAAGAGGTTGTGTTTTAATACAGCCTCTTTTTTTATTTGGGTTCTTGTGTATTTGCTTTTTTAAGAGAAACAATTACTCCGGTTGCTAATGCTATTGCAATAAAACTTAAAGAAACCCATTCTGGAAATTTGTAAAAATGTACTAACAGCATTTTAATTCCGACAAAAAATAGAATAGCAATCAAGCTGTATTCTAGATAGCTGAATTTCTCCAACATGTTGGCTAAGAAGAAATACATAGATCTTAAGCCTAAAATAGCAAATATATTAGAGCTAAAAACTAAAAAGGGGTCTGAGGTAATTGCTAAAATTGCAGGTACACTATCAGTTGCAAATACCACATCCATTACTTCAATTACCAATAATGCTACAAGAAGAGGAGTGGCGTAATTTTTATTGTTTTCTTTAATAATAAAATGCTCGTTGTCTCGATGTTCAGTTATTGGAATTATCTTTCCAATTATTTTGTATATTTTAGAATCTTTAGGATTAAAATCTTCTTCTTCGTTTTTGAAAAGCATTTTTATAGCTGTAAATAATAAAAAAGCACCAAAAACATAGGTAATCCAATTTATTTTCTGAATTAATAGCACGCCAAAGAAAATCATTATTCCTCTAAAAAAAATGGCGCCTATGATTCCCCAAAACAGTACGCGATGCTGGTATTTTTGTGCAATTTTAAAGGAGGAGAAAATTATAGCGATTACAAAAATATTATCTGCACTAAGCGATAATTCAATTAAATAGCCAGTGAGAAATTTAATTGAAGCTTCTAGTGGTTTTAGTTGAGTTGGATTATCCAAATAGTTATTTTGGTATAACCAATATATTACTCCAGAAAAAGCGATTGAAATTGAAACCCATACAGAAGTCCATATACCTGCTTCTTTTGAGCTAATAATATGGGGTGTTTTATTAAAAACCCCCAGGTCTAATGCCAAGAAAATAGTAATTACAACAATAAAAAAAAACCAAACCATAAATTCTCTTTTTTTACAAATATAGAATATCAATAGTAATTTTCAATTATAAATTTTAATGTAAAATTTAGAATAATGCTCGATTTTTATTTTTATTAATATTATTTTTTAATTGTTAATTAAATATTTTGAATTACCCCTAAAAAAATAGGGTATAATTTATTTTTAAACAAAATATTGATATATTTGCATCAAAATAATAGGGTATAACTTTAAATTTTAATAATTATGTCAACTTTACGTTTTCAAGCATTAAACGAGTCTTCAGGTAGAAAGCCTGTAAAATTTGAAGAATCTGGTAGAAAATCAGATCTTTTTGGATCAAATGTATTCAATGATAAAGCAATGAGGCAATATTTAACCTCTGATGCTTATAAAGGAGTAAAAGATGCCGTTCAGCATGGAACTAAAATTGACAGAAAATTAGCTGATTATATCGCAATGGGTATGAAAGAATGGGCGCTTTCTAAAGGAGTAACCCATTATACACACTGGTTTCAGCCATTAACAGGAACTACTGCTGAAAAACATGATGCGTTCTTTGAAACTTCTTACGATGGTTCAGATCCTGTAGAGAAATTTGGAGGTGGTCAATTAGTGCAACAAGAGCCAGATGCTTCTTCTTTCCCAAATGGTGGAATTAGAAATACATTTGAAGCGCGTGGATATACAGCATGGGATCCAACTTCACCTGCATTTATTTTCGGAACTACATTATGTATTCCTACAGTTTTCATCTCCTATACAGGTGAAGCATTAGATTATAAAACACCTTTATTACGTGCTTTAAATGCAGTTGATGACGCCGCTACAGAAGTATGTAAATATTTTGATAAAAATGTAAAGAAAGTTACTGCTACTTTAGGATGGGAGCAAGAGTATTTTTTAATTGATTCTGCTTTGGCAAATTCTCGTCCAGATATCGTTATGACAGGTAGAACGTTACTTGGTCATACTTCTGCAAAAGGGCAACAATTAGACGACCATTATTTTGGATCAATTCCATCTCGTGCCCTAAATTATATGAGAGAATTGGAAGAAGAATGTATGTTATTGGGTATCCCGGTTAAAACACGTCACAATGAAGTTGCACCTAACCAATTTGAGTTGGCTCCAATTTTTGAAGAAACTAATCTTGCAGTTGATCACAACTCTTTATTAATGGATGTAATGTCAAAAGTGGGTGAGCGTCATGATTTTAAAGTGCTTTTCCACGAAAAACCATTCAAAGGTGTAAACGGATCGGGTAAACACAACAACTGGTCTTTGGCTACCGACACTGGAGTGAATTTATTATCTCCAGGAAAAACGCCAATGAGTAACTTACAATTCTTATCGTTCTTCATCAATACGATTAAAGCGGTAAATGAATACGAAGAATTATTGCGTGCTTCTATTGCAACAGCAAGTAATGACCACCGTCTTGGAGCTAATGAAGCGCCACCAGCAATCATCTCTGTGTTTATTGGAGAGCAATTGACTAAAGTTTTAGCTGAATTAGAAGGAGTTTCAAATGGAAAACTTTCTCCTGAAGAAAAAACAGATTTAAAATTAAATGTAGTTGGTAAAATTCCAGATGTAATGTTGGATAATACCGATAGAAATAGAACTTCTCCGTTTGCATTTACAGGAAATAAATTTGAGTTTAGAGCAGTTGGCTCTTCTGCAAACTGTGCTAACGCAATGACTACTTTAAATTCTATCGTTGCAAAACAATTGAAAGAATTTAAAATAGCAGTAGATGCATTAATAGAAACTAAAGATTTAAAGAAAGACGAAGCGATTTTTAATGTATTGAGAGAATATATTAAAGAAACTAAAAAAATCCTTTTTGAAGGTGATGGATATAGTGATGCTTGGGAAAAAGAAGCTAAAAAACGTGGCTTAAGCAATCATAAGACAACGCCTGCTGCATTGAAAGCTAAAGTTTCTAAAAAAGCATTAGAGTTATTTGCTGACTTAAATGTAATGAACCACATTGAAGTTGAAGCGCGATACGAAATTGAATTAGAAGAGTACACTAAGAAAATCCAAATTGAAGGAAGAGTTCTTGGAGATATTGCTCGTAATCACATCATTCCAACAGCTATTCGTTACCAAAATACATTAATCGAAAATGTTCGTGGATTGAAAGAAATCTTTGGAAAAGATTTTGAAAAAATTGCTAAAGAGCAAATTATTTTAATCAAAGAAATTTCAGAACATATTGAAGGAATCAACTCTCAAGTAGAAGCGATGACTGAAGCGCGTAAAAAAGCAAATGCTTTAACCGATGCTCAAAAAATGGCAGAGTCTTATTGTGATAAAGTAAAACCATATTTTGAGGTTATTAGAGCACACTGTGATAAATTAGAGTTATTGGTTGATAATGAAACTTGGACTTTAACTAAATACAGAGAATTGTTATTTACAAGATAATTTATTATTAGATTATATAAAACCCGATTCAAATATTGAATCGGGTTTTTTATTGGGATTAATTTTGTCTATCAAAATATATTTTCCGTAAATTCGTTTTATGATTAGTAAAAAACACTTCTTTTGTTTGATTCTATTAATTTGTTTCTCTTTTGCGAAAGCACAAGAACAGTTTTCGTTGTTTTTTGAAAGCAATAAATTCGAATGTTCTAAATTAGAATCAAAGAAACTTCAAGAATGGATACTAGCCAATAAAGAGGTGAAAATTATTGCTATTCATGGTTTTACAGATGATGATGGGACTTCAGGATTTAATGATACACTTGCTAAGAAAAGAGTAGCATATATTTACAATAAGGTTAAAGATCAAATTAAAATTAGAGAAGATTTTAAGACGATTAGTTTTGGTGAAAATTTTAAGCAAGATGCTGCTAAATCTCAAAACAGAAAGGCAACTGTTTATTATTTACTTCCAAAAGATTTTTCCCGCGAAAATGAAATTCTAGGAATTAAAAAAGAAGAACCAAAACCAGTTGAGCAAGAGACTCCAGAGTTCATTCCAATTGAAGAGGAAACTATGAATTTCCCTGAAAATTCAACTTTAGAAGATAAGATAAAACTTTCAGAAAAAGGAACTTTAATACGATTGGATGACATAAATTTTTATGTGAACACCTTTGCAATTATTCCTACATCCAAGCATTCTATTGATGAGTTAATTTATGTTTTAGATACTTATCCAAAATTAAAAATTGAGATCCAAGGACATATTTGTTGTGTAGATAAAGATGTACGAAATCTATCTACTGCAAGAGCAAAACAAGTAAAACGAATTTTAGTTTCTGAAGGAATTAGTGAAAGAAGAATTAAAACAAAGGGTTTTGGGGTTTCCAAACCAAAATTTGCAATTCCAGAAAAAAGTGAATTTGAAGCGGCTCGAAACCGTCGCGTAGAAATAATGATTTTAGATAAATAAGAATGAAAAAATACA
This sequence comes from Flavobacterium sp., assembly GCF_040383245.1. GTDB lineage: Bacteria > Bacteroidota > Bacteroidia > Flavobacteriales > Flavobacteriaceae > Flavobacterium. Next base: position 23,833 of record NZ_JBEIDX010000002.1, read on the forward strand.
GTTTCCTTTTTTTATTAATGCCTATGTTTTTCTATTCACAAGAAAAACTAGATGTTTTTTTCGATTTTGATAAGTATGATTTAAATGAAGTGGCAGTTAAAAAAATTAATTCTTGGATAGCTGAAGGAAAAGAATATCAGGTTTCTAAATTGTACGGATTTTGTGATTCTAAAGGTACAAATCAATACAATGATACACTTGCCATGAAGCGTGTTTATACTGTTTATGATTTCTTAAAACAAAGTAAAATAGAAGTAAAAAAGGAATTGGAAATAAGAGGATTTGGTGAGGATTTTGTGCAATCGGATGTTCAAGATGAAAATAGAAGGGTGACGATTATTTTTCAAGAAAAAAAACCAATTATCGTAGAAGTAGCTCCCGATCAAAAACTTAAAGATAAACTTAAAGATTCGAAAGTCGGGGATTTAATTAGGTTACCCAATTTATATTTCTTTAATAATTCAGCTAAAATTGTACCCAAGTCACAACCAGTTTTGTATGATTTATTGTGTTTAATGAATGACAATCCAAAGCTGAAAATTGAAATTCAAGGACATATTTGTTGTAAACTACCAAATCAAATAGACGCTGTTTCAACTGCAAGAGCAAGGGCAATTTATAATTTTTTAATTGTAAATAAAGTGAATAGAAAGCGACTATCTTTTAAAGGATTTGGTGCAACAAGACCTATTCATCCAATCCCTGAAAAAAGCACCCAAGAAGAGGAAGATAATCGAAGAGTAGAAATTATGATTGTTGAAAATTAATAATCAAAATTTGTATTTCAAATTACTATCTTTGCGCCACAACACAATAACTACATAATGAGTTCTGATAATAGCCAACGATACGCCTTGCGCGGAGTTTCTGCATCTAAAGAAGATGTTCACAATGCCATCAAAAATATAGATAAAGGATTGTTTCCTAAGGCTTTTTGCAAAATTGTACCCGATTATTTAACCAATGATGATGCTTATTGCATTATTATGCATGCCGATGGTGCAGGAACGAAATCTTCTTTAGCTTACATGTATTGGAAAGAAACCGGCGATATTTCGGTGTGGAAAGGCATTGCTCAAGATGCTTTAATTATGAATATCGATGATTTGCTTTGTGTTGGTGCAACTAATGATATTTTGCTTTCATCTACTATTGGAAGAAATAAAAACTTAATTCCAGCTGAAGTTTTATCGGCAATTATTAATGGCACAGAAGAACTGATCGCGGAGTTAAAATCATTTGGTGTAACCATTCATTCCACCGGAGGTGAAACTGCCGATGTGGGTGATTTAGTTCGAACTATTATTGTAGATTCAACGGTTACAGCTCGAATGAAGCGCAGCGATGTGGTTGATAATGGAAACATTAAGCCAGGTGATTTAATTGTGGGATTGGCTTCTTTTGGTCAAGCCAAATACGAAAAAGAATACAATGGCGGAATGGGTAGTAACGGATTGACTTCAGCGCGACACGATGTTTTTGCAAATTATTTAGCTGATAAATTTCCAGAAAGTTACGATAGTTCAGTTCCAAAAGATTTAGTTTATTCTGGTGGAGTGCAACTTACAGATGCAGTTGAAAATTCACCAATTGATGCTGGAAAATTAGTATTGTCGCCAACAAGAACTTATGCTCCAATTATCAAATCGATATTAAATAAATATACTCCTAAAGATATTCACGGGATGGTACATTGCTCTGGTGGTGCTCAAACCAAAGTGTTGCATTTTGTAGATAATGTTCATGTAATAAAAGATAATTTATTTCCAGTTCCCCCTTTGTTTAAATTAATTCAAGAGCAATCCAAAACCGATTGGAAGGAAATGTACCAAGTTTTTAATTGTGGTCACCGTATGGAAGTATATGTGCCACAAGAAATTGCTGCCGATATTATTGCCATCTCGCAATCATTTGGAGTGGATGCGCAAATTGTAGGTAGAGTAGAAGCTAGTGCAACAAAAAAACTGACTATTAATAGTGAATACGGTACTTTTGAGTATTAAGAGTTTATTTTTCTCCCTCTATTAAATCACTAAGGTGAACGCGTAAAGCATTCACTGAAATGCTGATTTCCCAGAATGATATTCCTAAAGAAACCAAAAGGCTAAGTAGGCTTGCGCCGAAAAAATAAATGCCCATAAGTTGCCATTCTAAAAACAATACCAACATCGAAAAGACCGAAAGAAATAAGCACAACACACCAAAAAGTTGCATGTAGCGAATTAAGGTTAATCGTAGGTTGAGGTTGGTGATTTCTACTAAAATACTTTTGTTTTTTATTTCGTCGTAATTCTTCTTCAAGCTACGAACAATTTGCGCAATAGTTAAAAACCGATTGGTATAGGCCAATAAGATTAAGGAAGTTGCCGAAAATAAAAGCGCTGGAGTTTCTATAGAGAGAGTCATTTTTTTCTGTTTTTAGAATTACAAATGTCGGTAAATAATTTAATATCCATAAAAAAAACCTGCAAGTTTACTTACAGGTTTTTTTCTTTATTCTATTCTCTTATTTAATCAATTCAAAACTACGCTTCACAAAAGCAGTAAGTTCTTCCCCTTTTAATAATCCTTGTGAAATTTTAGCTAAATCTAAAGCTTGTTTGATTAAACTTTCTTGAGCCGATTTGTCTGGTGTATTCAAAATGGTTGTTGCTAACTCTGAATTGGAATTTACGACCAAATTGTACATTTCAGGGAAATTCCCCATACCAAACATTCCGCCGCCACCCGTTTGACTCATCTCTTTCATACGACGCATAAACTCAGGTTGGGTAATAATGAAAGGAGCCGCAGTACTTTCCATAGGTTCCAATTGTACAGTGTAATTTGCTTTTGGAACAAATTCTTCTACAACGGTTTTTAAATTTCCTTGCTCTTCTTCCGATAATTTAGAAATTTGATTTTCTTCTTTAGCAATTAATTTATTAATGTGATCCGAATCTACACGAACAAATGTTAGGTTTTCGTTATCACCTTCTAATTTTTGAATTAAATGCGAAACAATAGGAGAGTCTAGTAATAATACTTGGTATCCTTTTTCTTGAGCAATTTCAATGTAACCGTGTTGTGCCTCTTTGTTAGAAGCATAAAGAACAACTAATTTTCCGTTTTTATCCGTTTGATTGGCGGTAATAGCTTCTTTTAATTCTGATAAAGTGTAGTATTTGTCTTCCACCGTTGGATACAATACAAAATCACCTGCTTTTTCGTAGAATTTAGGTTCAGAAAGCATTCCGTATTCTAAAACGATTTTAATATCGTTCCATTTTTTCTCAAAATCTTCGCGGTTTTCATTGAATAACGCTTTCATTTTGTCGGCTACTTTACGAGTAATGTAATTCGAAATTTTCTTCACATTACTATCCGCTTGCAATCCAGAACGTGAAACATTTAATGGAATATCTGGAGAATCAATAACCCCTTTTAACATTCCTAAAAATTCCGGAACAATTCCTTCTACATTATCGGTAACATACACCTGATTTTGATACAATTGAATTTTATCTTTTTGTAATTGTAAATCAGAAGACATTTTTGGAAAATATAAAATTCCGGTTAAGTTAAACGGATAATCTACATTTAAATGAATGTTGAAAAGCGGCTCCTCAAATTGCATTGGATACAATTCGTGGTAAAACTGTTTGTAATCTTCCTCTTTCAAATCGGCAGGTAATTTTGTCCAAGCCGGATTTGGATTATTGATGATATTATCTACCTCAATAGTTTCTGCTTTGTAATCTTCTGGAGCATCTTCTGGCTTTGGGAGAGTTTCTGTTTTGGTTCCAAATTTAATTGGCACCGGCATGAATTTATTGTATTTGGTAAGTAATTCTCTAATTTTGAATTCTTCTAAAAACTCCAATGAATCTTCGGCTATGTGAAGAATAATTTCTGATCCACGAGTTGTTTTGTCGGCAGCTTCAAGAGTAAACTCCGGACTTCCATCGCATGTCCAATGAGCTGCTGGCTCGTCTTTGTAGGATTTTGTAATGATTTCAACTTTCTCGGCAACCATAAAAGCAGAATAAAATCCTAGTCCAAAGTGGCCAATAATTCCGGCGTCTTTTGCAGAATCTTTGTATTTTTCTAAAAACTCCTCAGCACCAGAAAATGCAACTTGGTTGATGTATTTCTCTACTTCGTCTGCAGTCATTCCAAGACCTTGATCAATGATGTGTAGTTTTTTTCCTTCTTTATCAATTTTAACTTCAATAATAGGGTTGCCATATTCTACTTTGGCTTCTCCAATACTGGTTAAATGTTTTAGTTTTAAAGTGGCATCTGTTGCGTTAGAAACCAATTCGCGTAGGAAAATTTCGTGATCGTTGTAAAGAAATTTCTTAATTAATGGGAAAATGTTTTCTACTGAAACATTAATTTTTCCTGTACTCATATTTTGAATTTTAAGTGAAACAATATTGATTTTTATTTATTCAAATTCAGTACCAAAGCTGCAATTATGACAAATTGTCGTGAATAATAATTTTTTATTTGAATATTTAGTGTTACATTTAATAGATACTATTAGAATAGTGATAGTTTAATAATTTAATTTAAATAAAACACATTAATAACTATGAGAAAAACTGCATTTTTTTTGTTTTTAACATTGATTTTTTTTGGTTGTAAACCAAAGCAAACGGTCGTTAATACTAAATTAGATACCAAAACAGAAGTTGCCATTAAAGGGAATTGGAAAATTTCTTCAGTAACCTATCCTGGTTCAGATTATATCAAGGTGAACGCTTTTGATCTAGCCGATTCAAAATGTTTTGTTGGTAGTACTTGGAAATTTATTTCCAACAACAATAAAGGAGAAATGACTTTGAATGATGCTACATGTACTTCGTTTACTTCTCCAATTACCTGGTATATTAACAAGGATGGAAATTTTGTAATGAAAATTATAAATAATTCAAAGGCAAAAAAGGTGATGGAAGGTTATGTTTTGACCATTGCTAATTCAACCGATAGTTCTTTTCAACTTATTGATAAGATTAATGTAGGAGGTCAATTTGTGAATGTGGTGTATCAATTTAATAGAAACTAAAAAAAATAAAACGATGAAACAAAAATCAACAACAGAAAGAATTCAAGGATTTTTTCAAAAAATTACTCTATTAGTTTTAATTGCAACTTTTAGTTTAGGCTCTATTTTAACGAGTTGTGAAGCAGCAAAAAATACAAATAAAACACAGCGTGGTGCTGCAATAGGTACTGTTGCAGGAGGTTTGCTCGGGGCAGTACTTGGCAATAATTTGGGTAAAGGTGGTAATGGCGCACTTGGCGCTGTACTTGGCGGAGTAATAGGAGGTGTAGCCGGTGGTGTCATTGGAAATAAAATGGATAAGCAAGCGAGAGAAATTCAAACCGCTTTGCCCGGTGCAACTGTAGAGCGAGTAGGCGAGGGAATTAAGCTGACATTAGGCGAAAATTCGGTGCGATTTGATACAAATAAATCTACTTTAACAGCAACTGCTAAAGCAAATTTAGATCGATTAGTACCTGTTTTTCAAAGTTATGGAGAAACTAATATTGTCATTTACGGCTATACCGATAGTACAGGAACTCCCGAACATAATCTTAATTTATCAGATCAAAGAGCAACTTCAGTTAAAAATTATTTAGCTGCAAAAGGATTAAATTCATCTCGATTTACCACAACAGGTATGGGGATTGCAGATCCAATAGCAACCAATGATACTCCGGAAGGTAGAGTTCAAAATCGTAGAGTGGAATTTGCAATTACTGCAAATGAAAAAATGGTTGAGGATGCAAAAAAAGAAGCTGGAAATTAATTGATGTAACAGATAATATTAGGTCGATAAATCAAGTTTATCGACCTTTTTTTTGCTTTTTATTTTAGGGAACTTCCTATCTTCACTATTAATATCTAAAACATATCTTAAATTTTGTGTGGTTTATATATTTTTAAATACTTTTGCCAAAATTTTAATTTTATAGATGATGAAAAAAATAGCATTTTTATTGGTTCTTTCTTTGGCCATTTTTAGTTGTAGTAAAGTTCGTAAAGGGGAATTTCTTATTTCTGGTAATGCAAAAGGAATTGCAGACGGGAAAATGGTAGTTCTAAAAAAACAAAATGAATTTGGTCTTGTTGTGAATGTAGATTCTGCAAAAGTAAAAGAAGGAAAATTTGAAATGAAAGGTAAAGTTAATGAGCCAAGTATGCTTGCAATTTTTGTAAATGGTTTACAACAACCAATTCCATTTATTTTAGAGACAGGGGAGATTGAAATTACTGTAGATAAAGATAGCATCTGGAAATCAGAAATTGGTGGTACAGATAATAACGATTATTTCCAAGAATTTAATGTTAAATTGAATGGTTTTCAGAAAAAATTATTGGAATACCAAAACAAGAATATTCAAAAATTAATGGATGCTCAAAAGAAGCAAGATAATGCTGCTATTGAGAAATTAAAAAATGGTTATACTGAAATCCAAAAAGGAATGGATGATTTCATGTTTACCTATCCAGAGCAAAATCCAGATTCTTTTATTTCTGTTTTGTTACTACAAAATGTATTTAGCTCGCCTAAATTTGATTTTGAAAAAGTAAATAAAACCTATTCTAATTTAGATTCGGATCTTAAAGAAACCAAAATTGGTAAAGAAATTGGATTGAAGTTAAAATCAATTCAAAGTGCTCAAAAAACGCAAAAAAAAAAGTAACATCTCCAGTTGAGATAGGTGCTATAGCTCCAGATTTTTCTGCAAAAACTCCCGAAGGGAAAGTAGTTTCATTAAAACAATCATTAGGTAAAGTTACCATTATTGATTTTTGGGCTTCTTGGTGTGGTCCTTGTAGAAAAGAAAATCCAAATGTGGTTGCTATGTATAATGAATTGCATATTAAAGGACTAAATATTCTTGGCTTTTCATTAGATAGTGAGTCAATAAAATGGAAAGATGCAATTGTAAAGGATAAATTAACTTGGACTCAAATTTCTAATTTGAAAGAATGGGAAGATCCAATTGTAAAGCTTTATAATATAGAACAAATACCAACTACTTTTGTTTTAGATGCATCTGGAAAAATAGTTGCCAGAGACCTAAGAGGAGAAGAATTAAAAAGCAAAGTAATTGAATTGCTAAATAAAAAATAATAATTTTATTATTTAATTAAACAAAATAAAAAAATCTCCTTGTGAGATTTTTTTTATTAAATTCAAAATCATACGATTAATAATAGATTCAAAATAATGCTGCAAAATAAGTTTGCAAACATAAAAAGTGTTTTTATATTTGCAGCCTATAATAAGGAGGGGAGATACTCAAGCGGCCAACGAGGGCAGACTGTAAATCTGCTGACTACGTCTTCGCAGGTTCGAATCCTGCTCTCCCCACAAAATAAAAACTCCAACATATTGTTGGAGTTTTTTTTTATACTTATTTTTATGTTTTTAATAAAACTCTAATGTATTTCTGCTAATTTTGTATTCACAAAGTAATACATTGATAAATGCGTTTTCCTAAATCACTTTTTCTTTTGTTTTTCATTATTCTATTGAATGCTTCAAAGTCAACGGGACAATGTTTTACAATTGAGAGTGTGCTTGTTGACGCCTGCTCGCCAAACTTACCCGTTAATGAAGAGGGCTTTAATGAAATGGTTCGTTTTAAAGTAGGAGCAACTGCTATAAATATGAATACAACTCCATTAAATGTGGATTGGCCAAATGTTGCAAATCCCTGGCTTGGTTTATGGCAAAATCAATCAACAGCAGCTAAAGTTGCAGCATTAAACGCTGATATAAATTCAGCCGGAAGTTGTGGCTTAATTATAGAGCCTACAGGGGGAATATTACCTGCAAATGCTGAAGTTATTTTGGTTACTAGTCAAAATATTAATATTTCATTTAATTCCTTTGCAGCGCTAACAGGAACGATATATATGATTTTTCAAAATAACCCAAGTAATACCGGAGGTAATTTTGCTAATTGGAATTTAATTCCTGGACTTAGAACCCTAACCATGTCTTTTGGTACTTGCAGTCAAACGGTTTCATATGAAAGAAGTTTCTTAATAAATATTTTCGGAACATTTGGAGGTGCACCTACTGATAACGATGGTGCAACAGTAAATTATTCTCCAACTGGTGTTCCAACTTATATTAATAATGGATGTAATGCGCCAATTCCTCCATTTGTTGTAAATGCTGGTGCTTCACAAACTGCCTGTAAAGGAAATACAATTAGCTTAACAGGAACAGCTCAAGGACAACAAACCGTTTTATGGTCGGCACCAACAGGAACTTTTTCTAATCCTACGAGTTTGTCTACCAATTATACTATAGATCCAAATGCCACTGGAACCTCAATTACTTTAACATTAACAATTACAAATATTTGTAATGTGGTAAAAACATCAACTGTTGTAATTAATTTTTCTACAAGTCCTACTCCAACAATTACTTCGCCAATTACTTATTGTCCAAATGCTATTGCTACACCTTTATCTGCAACTGCATCAGCTGGAGGAGTATTAAATTGGTACGGAACAAATGCAACTGGAGGAACTGCAACAACTTTAGCTCCTACACCATCAACAACTTCTTTAGGAAGTACTTCCTATTTTGTAAGCCAAACTATTGCAGGTTGTGAAAGTGTTAGGGTTCCAATAGTTGTCACTATTTTAAATACAGGTCCTTCTTTAAATTTACAATGTGTAACGGCTAATTCAACTCAAACTTCCTTGTATTTTCAATTTGATAATGTTGGACAAACAAATTATTCCTATTCTTATTCGGTCAATGGAGGCCCATTAGTATCGGGAAACTTCGCTACACCAAACTTTTTTATTGTTAATGGATTGACAATTGGACAATCAGTAACTTTTAATTTAACAGCAAATGGTGTTGCATGTGTCGGTTCACAAAGTGCAACTTGCTCAACAGTTTGTGCCACAACCATAACTCCAAATTTTGCTACAATACCACCAACTTGTATAAATTCAACGGCTCCCGTATTGGCTCTTACATCACCAAATGGAATATCTGGAACTTGGTCTCCAGCAACAATAAATACTGCCCTTGTAGGAACTACTCCTTATGTTTTTACACCAAATTCAATTGCTTTTCCTTGCGCTGTTCCCCAAACACTGAATGTAACTGTTAATCCAATTCCAACTCTTTCAATAAATAGTCCTTCTGTATGTCAGGGTGCACCGGCAACTTTAATTGCTACTCCAACTATTTCAGGTACTTATTCGTATAATTGGACTGTACCTGCAGGTTTAACTAATCCTGGGAATGTTCCTTCTTTTGGTGTTACAACACCAGGAATATTCAGCGCAGTAATTTCAAATACTACAACCGGATGCGTAAGCGCAAGTGCTTCGGGAACGGTAAGTGTAAACACAAATCCTATTGTGACAGTAAATGGCCCATCTTTTTGTCAAGGTAGTTCAACTACAATTACAGCAATTCCTGCTTTCGCAGGCGCTTATACTTATATTTGGACAGTTCCTTCTGGGATGGCTTCTCCAGGTAATGTATCTAATTTTAGTTCGACTACACCTGGAAATTATAGTGTAATTATTACTGATCCTAATTCGGGATGTTCAAGTGCGAGTAGTTCAGCAACTGTAAGCTTAAATCCCAATCCAAATGTTTCCGTAAATAGTTCATCTGTAAATCAAGGAACACCAGCAATTGTTACTGCTACGCCATCAAGTAATAGTTCGTATTCGTTTAACTGGACTGTTCCAAATGGAGTTATTAACCCAGGGAATGTTGCATCATTTAGTACATTAACTGCTGGTAGTTATAGTGTGGTTATTACTGATTCTAACTCTGGTTGTATAAGTGCAAGTGCCACAGGATATGTAACTATTAATTCAGATTTAGTGATAGATTATCCACATTATTTTACGCCTAATGGAGATGGAATACATGACTATTGGAATATTAAAGGTTTAGATAATTTTCCTAGTGCAAAGATTTATATTTTCGATCGCTATGGAAAATTAATTAAACAAATTTTTCCAAAAGGACCAGGGTGGGATGGAACCTATAACGGAAGTTTATTACCCGCAACCGATTATTGGTTTACTTTAGATTACATTGATGCGTCTGGGAATAAACAATTAAAGGCCCATTTTTCTTTATTAAGATAATAAAATAATATAAAAAAAAGTGCTAGAGAAATCTAGCACTTTTTTATTATCACTGTAAAGTATTATTCTAAAATAAAACTAACTGAAACAGTTGCAACTACTTCAATTTCTCCAACTGCAATAGTTTCTTTTGGAACTGAATTACCAGAAATCTCTTTGTCTGCCATTGCCATTCTATACATAGGTTGTGGAAAATATGTTTGTGTATTGTCATTAATTGTAATTGCTTTACCTATTTTTTGATTCAAAACAGAAACATAATCTTCGGCTTTATGTTGGGCTTCTTTCATAGCCAATTTTCGTGCTTCTGATTTGTATTCTTCTAATTTGGAAGTTTTAAATTCAACATTGCTGATACTATTTATTCCATTGTCTACTAATCCCATCATTAAACTATCATACCTTGAAAGATTTTTAAGAATAATTGTAACCGATTGAGATGCTCGATAATTGTATTTCTTTTTTTCGTAATCGTAGTTTCGGTTCAAACTTACGTCGGTTGTTTTATAATCATTTGAAAGAATGCCGAATTCCTTAATGAATTTTAGAGTTTTGTCAACTGTTTCATCGTTTAGTTTTTTTACTTCTGTAGCATCTTTTCCAATGTTTTCAATGCCAAAATTAATAACGACTTGATCAGGTTTTACACTTATTTTTCCTTCTCCAGAGACAGAAATTTGAGGAATTTGCGTTTTTTCTTGAGCCTGAACTAAAGAACTAAATACAGCGAATGCGATTACGATAACTTTTTTCATAATTAATTATTTTTTAGATTATTAACTAGTTCAAAAGTTGTGCCAATTATAGTTTTCCTTGCTTAGCCATTACTGCCATAATTACAATTGGAATAGTCAAAGCAACAACCATAAAAGTGTTTTCTAAAAGTATTTGGTGGTGAACTAGTATAGTAAAAAGGTAGCCGCCAATGGCACCGCCAAAGTGAGCGGTATGACCAATGTTGTCATTCTTTGCTTTCATTCCGTAAATAGAATACAATAAATAACCAATTCCAAAAAGATAAGCAGGGATTGGAATAGGGATGAAAAATAAAAATATTTGCAAATTTGGATCCAATAAAATAGCTGAATAAATAATTCCGGTTACCGCTCCTGATGCTCCAATAGCACTGTAATAATAGTCGTTCTTGTGAAGGTAAAGCGTTAGCATACTTCCAAAAATAAGACTTGCAAAGTAAATTAATAGAAAAGAATAGTTGCCAAGTTCGCCATAAACTACGGGAGCAAAAAAATACAAGCTCAACATGTTGAAAGCTAAATGCGCAATGTCGGCATGTAGGAATCCAGAAGTAATCATTCTTATGTGTTCGCCTTTTCTGATGCTTCCAATATGGAATTGGTATTTGCTAAAAAAGTAAGAATCTTCAAAGCCTTTGAAGCTAATAATAACGGTAACGGCGATTAAAATAATAAGAAATAAAGCTGGATTCATTATAAATGTTTTAGGTAAAAATAAGAATTGTTTCTTACGTTTTATTGATATAGACTATTTAAAATTAAGTTAAAATGTATATTTGCATAAATTTATAGTGATGCAGTTTATACTATTTCTTCTTGTTTATCCTTTATTGTGGCTGATTTCCATATTGCCTTTTCCGATTTTGTATTTACTTTCGGATGGTATATATGTATTGGTTTATCACATTATTGGGTACCGAAAAAAAACAGTTAAAGAAAATATTGCAATTGCTTTCCCCAATAAATCTGATGCAGATCGTTTAGTTATTGAAAAAAAATCATACCATCATTTATGTGATATGTTTTTGGAAATGGCTAAAACTATGACTATATCAAGAAAAGAAATTGATAAACGATTTGTTTTTACCAACATGGAAACTTATTTGGAGTTAGAAAAAAAGGGTAAAAGTATCGCTTTGTTAATGGCGCATTATGGAAGTTATGAATGGTCGGTTTCTATAAATCATCATATAAATTTTAAAGGATTTGCTATTTATAAAAAATTGGCAAACAAGTATTTAGATAAATTAGTTATTGATATTCGGTCTAAATTTAAAGCTGATTTAATTTCAACAAAAGAAACGAGAAACGTTATTGAACAAAATAAATCTGATCAAATTTTAGGACTATATGGTTTTATTAGCGACCAAACTCCAAGAAAATCGGATACGATGCATTGGTATACTTTTTTAGGAGTTGAAACACCAATTCATATTGGCGCAGAGACTTTGGCTAAACAATATGATATGAATGTGGTTTATTTAAAAGTTCGTAAAGTAAAAAGGGGCTATTATGAAGCTACTTTAGAACTGCTTTCAGATGATGTGCAATCGGTGCCAAATTATGAAATTTCTGAAGCATTTATTAAGAAAGTAGAACAACAAATTTATGAAGCGCCCGAGTTTTATTTGTGGACACACAAACGCTGGAAACACAAGAAAGAGGATTAAATAAAAAACCAAAACTATAGTTTTGGTTTTTTTTATCAATAGTAATTAGCTTAGTTATACATTTTCTTGCGCATTTCTTGAATTTTATCATCTTCAAGGTATTCATCAAATGTCATGTAACGATCAATAACACCATTTGGCGTAATTTCTAAAATTCTGTTTGCAACGGTTTGTGCAAATTCGTGATCGTGTGTTGTAAATAATACAGAACCTTTAAAGTTTTTAAGTGAATTGTTAAATGCTGTAATCGATTCAAGATCTAGGTGATTCGTTGGTTCATCAAGCATTAATACGTTTGCACGAATCATCATCATTCGAGATAACATGCAACGCACTTTTTCTCCTCCAGATAAAACCGAACATTTTTTTAAGGCTTCTTCTCCAGAAAAAATCATCTTTCCAAGGAAACCACGCACATAAACTTCGTCGCGTTCTTCTTCGGTTTTTACAAATTGACGCAACCAATCTACCAGGTTTAAATCGCTTTTAAAGAACTCACTATTATCATTTGGTAAATACGATTGATTGGTAGTAATTCCCCAATCAAATGTCCCAGAATCTGCAGTCAAATTGCCATTCAATATTTCATAAAATGCAGTTGTTGCACGAGAATCTTTTGAAAAAACGACAACTTTATCGCCTTTAGCCATATTTAAATCGACATTGCTAAAAAGTACTTCACCATCTATACTTGCAGATAATCCTTGCACATGAAGAATTTGATCTCCAGCTTCTCTTTCAGTATCAAAAATTATCGCTGGATATCTTCTGCTTGAAGGTTTGATTTCGTCTAAATTTAATTTGTCAATCATTTTCTTACGAGATGTTGCTTGCTTTGATTTAGCCACATTCGCACTAAAACGTCGGATGAATTCTTCTAATTCCGCTTTCTTTTCTTCCGCTTTCTTATTTTGTTGTGCTCTTTGTTTAGCTGCTAATTGACTTGATTCATACCAAAAAGTATAATTCCCTGAATAATGATTGATTTTTGAGAAATCAATATCAGAAATATGTGTACAAACCGAATCTAAAAAGTGTCTATCGTGAGAAACAACAATTACTGTATTTTCATAATTGGCTAAGAAATTTTCAAGCCAAGTGATGGTTTCAAAATCTAAGTCATTGGTAGGCTCATCCATGATTAATACATCTGGATTTCCAAATAACGCTTGCGCTAATAAGACTCTTACTTTTAATTTTCCTTCTAATTCTCCCATTAAAGTATAATGAGAATCGGCAGTTAATCCCAAATTTGATAACATGGCTGCTGCATCTGAATCGGCGTTCCAACCATTCATTTCTTCAAATTGCACTTGCAATTCTCCAATTCTATTTGCATTTTCGTCACTATAATCAGCATATAAAGCATCCATTTCCGATTTTATGGCAAACAATACTTTGTTTCCCATAAGCACGGTTTCTAAAACAGTATGCTCATCAAACATGTTGTGATTTTGATTCAAAACCGACATACGCTTTCCAGGTTCTAAAATCACTCTACCCGAAGTAGGGTCAATATCACCTGCAAGAATTTTTAAAAAGGTTGATTTTCCAGCTCCATTCGCTCCAATAATTCCGTAGCAGTTGCCCTGAACAAAGGAGGTGTTTACCTCGTCAAATAATATTCTTTTACCAAATTGAACTGATAAATTAGATACCGTAAGCATAGTTATTGTGTATTTTAAATTTGGTGCAAAAGTAGTAAAATCGTTTCGATTTTAGGGAGTAATTTAAGTTTTTTTCGACTGCTTAAATGCCGTTATTACTTTTGACTTTCTTTCTTTAATGCGAGTTCCAATCCTTTATAATCAAGAAGAACTTTTGCGATTTGCCCTTTTTTATTTAAGATAAAATGAGTTGGAAAGGCATTTAAATGAAGGGTTTCATTCATGTATTTTTTCATATTTGGAACCACGGCATAGGCCAAAGGTTTTTTAACAAGAAATTTTTTCAATTGTTCTGGATTATCTTCTGCAAAACTGATAAAAATAATATCATTTCGATCTTTATATTGCGATGCAAGTTTGTTTACAAAAGGAAATTCTTTAATGCATAGAGGACAGTGAATGTACCAACATTTTATAACTACAATTTTGTCTTTAAAGGTTTCGTTTGTAATCGGTTTTCCATTCAAATCTTTAAAATTAAATTCTGGAAACGGTGTTCCTTCCATTTTAAAATGTTCTAATTCTTCAATGGCTTTTTCGGCAATACTTGCTTTGATGCTGGAGTCAGAATTTGGATCAATCTTAATTAACTGATAATGCTCGATTTCGTTTATTGTCTTTGTTTTGAAAGGAAAGTAGTCCCCTTGAGCAAGCTGGTTTAAGAATGCTTCTTTAGTTATTTCATTTGAATTTTCATCCAATGCAACAAAATCGCTAGATAGAATGATGTTTTTTTCTTGATAATCTAACCAGATAGTGAAGCTAGTTTGAATTGTTTCTGGTGTAATTGCAGATTTGGATTGTCCGAAAGAACAAATCCAAATGAATAAAAATAGGATGATTGTTATTTTTTTCATTTGGTAAAAATAATAATAAATTCTCATTTATATTTTGAATAAAAATAACAACCTTTGCCAAATGCTTGAAGTATTAAATATTAATTTTTCGTATTTAAAGGAAATCACTATTTCCAACTGCAATTTTACTTTACAAAAAGGTAAAACGCTTGCCGTTATTGGGGAAAGTGGATGTGGGAAAAGTACTTTATTAAAGCTTGTTTACGGCTTGTATGATTTAAATTCGGGTGAAATAAACTGGAATGGTATTCCGGTTTTAGGACCAAAATTTAATTTGATTCCGGGTATGGATACTATGAAATATCTTGCCCAAGATTTTGATTTAATGCCTTTTATTTCGGTTGCAGAAAATGTAGGTAAGTACTTGTCTAATATTTATCTGGAAGCAAAAAATGCTCGCATAAACGAATTACTTGAAATTGTAGAAATGCAAGAATTTGCTTCTGTAAAAGCAAAATATTTAAGTGGAGGTCAAATGCAACGGGTTGCCATTGCTCGAGTTTTAGCTTTAGAGCCCGAATTGCTTTTATTGGATGAACCGTTTAGTCACATTGATAATTTTAGAAAAAACAGTTTACGTAGAAAATTGTTTGCGTATTTAAAGCAAAAAGAAATTACTTGTATTGTTGCCACACATGATAGTACCGATGTATTGTCTTTTGCTGATGAGGTTTTGGTGATGAAAGAAGGAACTATTGTTGAGGAAGGTACTCCAGATTCAATTTACCAAAGACCTAAAAATCTTTATGTTGCTTCGTTATTTGGCGATGTGAATGAAATTGAAATTGACGGAAATTTCCAATTGCTATACCCACACCAATTAATTGTAGTTGCTCATTCTTCTTTAGAAGTTAAAGTTTGTAATTCCTTTTTTAGAGGAAATACCTACTTGATTGAAGCTCGACACGCAAAGGGAATTTTATTTTTTGATAGCGCTCAAGATTATCCAATCGATACGATTTTGTTTTTAGAGAAAAATACTAAATAGTGTTGTTTAAATAATCAATTAGTTGTTTTACTGCAATTCCGCGGTGGCTAATTTTTGATTTTTCCGCCATTGATAATTCGGCAAAGGTTTTGCTCATGCCGTCTGCCACAAAAACTGGATCGTATCCAAAACCATTTTCGCCAATTTTTTCTTCTATAATTTTTCCGTTAATTATTCCGGTGAATAGAATTTGTTTTCCTTTACAATTCAAGCAAATGACTGTTTTGAAATTAGCTTTTTTATTGGATTCATTTTCTAACGCTGCAATAAGTTTGTTTATATTATTGGAATCATTTTTTGGTTCCCCAGCATAACGAGCAGAGTGCACTCCGGGCGCACCACTTAAAGCATCTACTTCCAGTCCGGTATCATCTGCAAAACAATCTAAACCATATTTTTGAGTAATATAATTTGCTTTTAAAATAGCATTTCCTTCAATAGTATCAGCTGTTTCTGGTATATCTTCTGTACAGCCAATATCTTGAAGGCTCACTATTTGTATAGTAGCAGGAACCAATTGTTGGATTTCTTTAATTTTATTGGCATTGTTAGAAGCAAAAACAAGTTTCATTATTTAAAAATTTAATTTAAATTAATTATTAAACAAAAATAGAATATTTTATTGCTATATATCATAAACAAATTATTAGAATGTTTAAAAGTTGTTTAAAGATTAGTGTTAAATAATTCAATAAAAAAATTAATTTATTCCTATTTTTGCATCGTTTTTAACAACATAATTATCATGGTAAAAGATTTATTTGAAAGAATACAAAACAATAAGGGACCTTTAGGAAAATGGGCTTCACAAGCTGAAGGTTATTTTGTTTTTCCTAAATTAGAAGGAGAACTAGGGCCAAGAATGAAATTTGAAGGTAAAGATATATTGAACTGGAGTTTAAATGACTATTTAGGTTTAGCCAATCATCCCGAAGTTCGAAAAGCAGATACAGATGCTGCAATAAAGTATGGAGCAGCTTACCCAATGGGGGCTCGTATGATGAGTGGACATACCAAATACCACGAACAATTAGAAAATGAATTGGCTGCTTTTGTAATGAAAGAATCGGCTTATTTATTGAATTTTGGTTACCAAGGAATTATGTCAACTATTGATGCTTTGGTTACGCGAAATGATGTAATCGTTTATGATGTTGATGCACATGCATGTATTATTGATGGGGTTCGTTTACACAGTGGAAAGCGTTTTACCTACCGTCATAATGACATTGAGAGCATGGAGAAAAACCTACAGCGTGCTACAAAATTGGCTGAAGAGACCGGTGGTGGAATTTTATTTATTACCGAAGGTGTATTTGGAATGCGTGGTCAACAAGGTAAGTTGAAGGAAGTGGTTGAAATGAAGAAAAAATACAATTTCCGTTTGTTGGTAGATGACGCACACGGTTTTGGTACACTTGGTAAAACAGGTGCTGGAGCGGGTGAGGAGCAAGGTTGCCAAGATGGAATTGATGTTTACTTCTCAACTTTTGCAAAGTCTATGGCTAATATTGGTGCTTTCGTGGCTGCAGATAAAGATATTATTGATTATTTAAAATACAACTTGCGTTCGCAAATGTTTGCAAAAGCTTTACCAATGATTCAAACCGTTGGTTCATTAAAAAGATTGGAGTTGCTAAGAAACTCCTCTGAAATTAAAGATAAACTTTGGGTAAATGTAAATGCATTACAAAATGGATTGAAAGAAAAAGGATTTAATATTGGAGACACTAATACCTGTATTACACCAGTTTACCTAGAAGGATCTATACCAGAAGCCATGATTATGGTAAATGATTTAAGAGAAAACTACGGTATTTTCCTTTCAATTGTGGTGTATCCGGTAATTCCAAAAGGAATAATTTTGTTGAGAATGATTCCAACAGCCTCACACACTATTGAAGATATTAATGAAACATTGTCTGCATTTGAAGCAATTCGAGAAAAACTAGTTAACGGTACTTATGCTAAAATTGCTGAAGCTAGTGTTCAAAATGTAGAATAATTTTCTAAAACTTTATAAATAAAAATCCATTCATTAATTTGAATGGATTTTTTTATTAGATCTCTTTTCGATACGTTCGTCTTCTTCTAAAGGTGACTGGGTCAAAATGCTTCCAAAGTTGGTGAATGGCAATGTTGTCTTCCAGTTCGGGAGTTCGGATGCAATCTAAAATTCCTTTTTTGGTAAAAGTGTGGTAATTTTCTTCAAATAGTAGTGCAGTTACTCCTTTGCTTTGATATTCGGGGGCAACCCCAATTAAATAAAACAATACTTCTTTCGACTCTTTTTTTGCTTTAAGCAAATGATAAAAACCAAACGGGAATAATTTGCCTTTGGCCTTTTGTAAAGCTCTAGAAAAACTAGGCATCACAATGCTAAAAGCCACCATTTCATCGTCTTTATCCATCACAAATTTTATGTATTCTGGATTGATAAAGCTGATGTATTTTTTCTTGAAATATTCTTTTTGAACATCAGTAATGGCTACAAATGAAGATAAACTGGCGTACGATTTATTAAATAAATCAAACATTTTATCTACGTGAGGCATAATGTCCTTTGTTTTAGTAAAATTCAATTCTCTCAATTGGTAGCGCTTTTTTATAAGCGGAACTATTTTCTCAAAATATTCAGGTTTTACATTAGCAAAGGGAAATTTGTTTTCTAAATATTCTTTCTCTTTTACATAGCCTAATTGCTCTAAATGCTCTTTATAATACGGATGATTGTACCAAGTAATCATAGAGCCAATCTCGTCGTAACCTTCGGTAACAACTCCTACTTTATCTAAATTGGAAAATCCCATAGGACCTTCAATGTATTCTAAATTATTTTTTTTGCCAAGCTCTTTAACCTTTTCAAGTAAGGCGCGAGTTACTTCTACATCATCAATTACATCCCACCATCCAAAGCGTACTTTCTTTTTTTGTTGGTGATTTACTTCGTCCCAATTGATTATTGCTGCAATTCGACCTGCAATTTTGTTGTTTTGGTATGCCAAATAAAAAGTTACTTCAGCATTTTCAAAAGCAGGATTTTTGGTTTTATCAAATCCTTCTAACTCATCTTGAATTAAAGGTGGAACCCAATACGGATGGTCTTTGTAAAGTGAAAACGGAAAAGTTACATACTCTTTAAGTAATGCTTTGGTATTGGCTTCGATAATGGTTATCATTCTAGTAATAAGGTGTTAAGCGTTAAATAGCATCTTTTCTTTTCTTGCCTTTTCCTTTGTCTTTTTTGCCCTTTTCTTTCTTTTCTTCTTTGTTTGGTTTGCGGTATAAAACTTCATCGTAATTACCGTCAAATCTCCAAGAGGCACCTATTCCTGCATAAAATATATTTGGAGTAGTTTTATAGTTTCTGCTTACTGACGCGTCTATTTGAATATTGCTTCCCAATAAATAAGCAGCGCCACCAGTAAAAAAGCCATCCGAATAGTATTCGTTGCTAAGCCCTCTATTTTCTATAAATCCACTCCAATGGTCATTAAATCCTTTTGTTAAAGTAACAACATAACCTAAAGTTTGCATTGAAGTTCCATACTGATCCATGAAAACATTGGTAACAAATACCCATGATTTTGGTAAAACATTTTGAGTAATTACCATTGCTTTTGGTCCAAATACTCCAATGGTATTGGAAGTTCTAGCAAACAACTCTCTGTTGGTATTAATATTGATTCCAACATAGGCAGCAACCGATGGGATTAATTGACGCCAGTCGTATTTATGATTGGCTTTCCAACTTTTTACATCAATTTTCTTTTCATAATTTTTCATCGGATCATAAATCAAATATTTAAAACCAATGGTTGTTGTCTTTAATCCAGTCCTGTGAGTACTTTGCATATCTGAATTGTACCAATCATTTTGATAGTTTAAATTCACAATGGCCTCTAATTGTTCTCTAAAAAATCCATATCGAGTTGTTAAATCTGCGCTGTATCCATTGGCAGTATATTCTAAAAGATCATGCTTTTCATTAATATAATTTAAACCCGATTCAACTTGAATTACTGTTTTTCCTACTGAAAATGCTGACATTGAATTTCCTGGACGATTGGAATTAATTACATCTGTATATTGTGCATGGGTGTTTGAACTAATAATAAAAAAACTAAAAAAGATCAGGTGAATTAATTTCATAATGTAAAATTTGTTTTAATAGTATTTTGAATTCCAAATGTACTATTTTTTATCATTATTTTAAGAGGTAATCCTAATTTAGAAACACGGAATTTAGTATTTTTGACAAAATTTATAAATATGCAAGTAGCATCTATAGGAACTTTGATAGAAGATATTTTCATCATTTTGATTATTTACTATGTAATCAAATTTTTAATGAAATTATTTTTGCCTCTAATGGCAAGAAAAGTTGTTGAAAAAGCAAATGAGCAATTTCAGCAACAATACCAACAAAATACGAATACGCATTCGCAGAATAAACAAGAAGATAAGCCCAAAGAAACTAAAAATGTGGGTGAATATATTGATTACGAAGAAGTAGAATAAATATTAGAATTGATATCTAAAATTAATTATTTGACAATAAAATGAAGCAAATTCAAAAGTTATACCCCCATTTTTTAGCCCTATTCGGTTTTGTGGTAATTGCCTTAATTTATTTTTTACCAGTATTACAAGGAAAAAAAATATACCAATCGGACATTATTCAATTTACTGCAATGGCCAAAGAGCAAAATGATTTTAGAGCTGTTGAAAACGCTGAACCGTATTGGACTAACGCTGCATTTGGAGGAATGCCAACTTATCAAATGGGAGCCAATTATCCCCACGATTACATCGGAAAATTAGATGATGCATTGCGTTTTTTACCAAGACCTGCAGATTATTTGTTTTTGTATTTCTTAGGTTTTTACGGGTTAATGTTAGTTCTAAAAATAGATCCACTTAAAGCCTTTTTTGGTGCCTTAGCATTTGGTTTTTCTACTTATCTCATTGTTATTTTAGGTGTTGGTCATAATGCTAAAGCCCATGCAATTGCCTACATGCCTCTGGTAGTTGCAGGTGTCGTAATGGTTTTTAGGAAAAAATATGTTGTTGGTGGATTGCTTACCATGCTAGCCGTTGCTTTAGAAATTAATGCCAATCACTTTCAAATGACTTATTATTTATTGTTTCTGTTGTTGGTGATGGGTATTTATTATGCCTATAAATTCATAAAAAATAAAGAATATAAAGAGTTAGCATTAGTTGGTGGGACATTTGCTGTAGCATTAGTTTTTGCATTAGGAGCCAATGCCACAAGTTTATTGGCTACAAAGGAATACACAGATTTCAGTATTCGGGGAAAGAGTGATTTAACATTCACTCCAGAAGGAACTAAAAAAACTGAATCAACTTCTTTAGATCGAAGTTACATTACAGAATACAGTTATGGAGTTGCCGAAAGTTTAAATCTTATCGCACCAAGACTTTTTGGAGGGGGAAATGGAGAAAAACTAAGCGACGATTCAGCAGTTTATGATTACATGTTAAAATATGGTGCTTCTGAAGAAGAAGCCCTTCAAATTACCGATTCTTATGCGCCAACTTATTGGGGTTCCCAACCCATTGTAGCTGCTCCGGCCTATATTGGTGCCGTAGTTTTCTTTTTGGCTGTACTTGGATTGTATCATGATAAAAGAAAAATTAAATATGTTTTTCTAATTGGTGCATTACTTTCTTTGGTTCTTTCTTGGGGAAAAAACTTCTCGGTATTAACCGATTTCTTTATAGATTATGTGCCATTATATGATAAGTTTAGAGCTGTTTCATCTATTCAAGTTGTTTTAGAATTGTGTTTTCCTGTTTTAGCAATACTAGGTTTACATTCATTTTTCACTACCGATAAAGAAAAACAATGGCCTAGTTTATGGAAGTCTGCTGCAACCGTTGTTGGTTTGTTGGTATTATTGTTTTTATGTAGAAGTTTGTTTGATTTCTCAGGAGAATTAGATGGGCAATTGCGTCAAATGTTTAGTCAAAGTCAAGACAAATCTTTCGGGGTTGGATTTATTGATGCTTTAAAAGCTGATAGAAAAACCATGTACGCAGCTGATTTATTGCGTTCAGGATTCTTTATTTCATTAGTTGCTATTGCACTTTGGGCTTATACTAAAAACAAACTTAGTTCTCAAAATGCCATTATTCTTGTTGGATTATTGATGGTTGCCGATTTGTTTTTTGTAGATAAAAATTACGTTAGTAATAAGGATTTTGTAAGTGCGCATGAGGTTGATGTTCCTTTTACTGCTTCTCCAACAGATGAACAAATTTTGCAGGACACTACTAGTTATAGAGTACTCGATATTGAAGGATATTTAAATGCAAAAGCGTCTTATTTTCATAAATCTATTGGGGGTTACTCGGCAGTGCGACCAAGAAGAATGCAAGAATTATTTGATTACCAAATAGCAAATAACAACAAGCGTGTGTTGGATATGTTGAATGTGAAATACATCATCAAAACCAATGAAAAAGGGGAAGAAGTGGCGAGCATGAATCCAGGTGTTAATGGAAATGCATGGTTTGTAAAAGAAATTAAAACGGTTTCCAATTCTGATGCGGAGATGAAAGCTTTGGATAAATTGGATAATAAGAATGCCGTTGTTATTAATGAGAAAGAGTTTGGGGAAATTATTAATGGTAAGCCAAGAACATTTAATTTAGATTCAACAGCAACAATTCAGTTGACTAATAATAAACCAAATCATTTGAAATACAGTTCAAATAATAAAAACAATGGATTTGCCGTATTTTCAGAAATGTATTATAAAAATGGTTGGAATGCTACCATTGATGGAAAAGAATCAGAAATCATAAGAGTAGATTATGCGCTTAGAGGATTGAATATTCCTGCAGGAAAACATACGGTTGAATTTAAATTTGAACCACAAGTTGTAAAAACCGGAAGCACCATTGCTTTAATAAGTTCTATTGGAATGGTTTTGCTTTTAGCTGGTGGAATCTACTTTGAAAGAAAGAAGAAATAATTAAATGGGTCAAACTAAAAAAGTATTAATCATCACATATTATTGGCCACCAGCAGGCGGGCCAGGAGTGCAACGATGGTTAAAGTTTGTGAAGTATTTGCCCGATTTTGGCGTGCAACCCATAGTTTATGTTCCTGAAAATCCAACTTACCCAATACTTGATGAAGGATTGCTAAATGAGGTTTCTGATAAGGCAATTATTCTTAAAAATAAGATATTTGAACCGTATCAATTAGCCGGAATTTTCTCCAAGAAACAAACTCAAAAAATCAGTTCGGGAATTATTCCAGCAGCCAAAAAGCAGTCTTTTTTAGAAAAACTATTGCTTTGGATTCGTGGAAATTTATTTATTCCTGACGCCCGAAAATATTGGGTTAACCCTTCTGTAGCTTATTTGAAAAAATACATTCAAGAAAACAATATTGATACGATTGTTACTTCGGGACCACCACATTCGTTGCATTTAATTGGGTTAAAATTAAAAGAAGAATTGAACGTAAAATGGTTTGCCGATTTCCGTGATCCATGGACAACCATTGGCTACCACAAAGCTTTGAAATTATCTTCTTATGCCGATAAAAAGCACAAACAATTAGAAAGCAAAGTGCTTACTACTGCAGACACTATTATTGTTACAAGTAAAACTACTAAAACCGAATTTCAAGCACTTACCAATAAGCCAATTGAAGTGATTACAAATGGATATGATGTAGAAAATATTTCAAAACAAACCTTGGATGATAAGTTTACTATGGCGCACATTGGTTCCTTTTTATCCGATAGAAATCCAAAAGCATTATGGGAAGTGTTGCAAGAGTTGGTTTTAGAAAATGAAAAATTTGCTGCTCATTTTCAATTGAAATTAATTGGGAAAATAAGTCAAGAAATTCTAGAAAGTATTTCAGAGTTTCAATTGGATACCTATTGTAATAATTTAGGGTATGTTTCGCATGCCGAAGCCTTAGCCCACCAAAGAAAGTCACAGGTTTTATTGTTGATCGAGATTGATTCGGAAGAAACCAAAAGTATCATTCCGGGTAAACTATTTGAATATATGGTTTCAGAACGACCAATTATTGCTATTGGCCCGAAAGATTCTGATTTTGACGAAATAATTACTTCTACAAATACCGGAGTTTTCTTTACGTATTCGGAAAAAGACCGATTAAAAAAGACTATTTTAACCTATTTTGAGTTATTTTTGGAAAATAAATTACAAGTTCATCCTGTTGGTTTACAGCACTATTCAAGAAAGAATTTGACCGAAAAATTGGTTTCAATTCTAAATAATTAATTTTAAATCCACAATGGGAATAGTTCAATCGCAATCTATTAAAAATACCATTATCACTTTCTTCGGATTTGGGATTGGAGCTGTTAATGCCTTGTTTTTTTATACTAATTTCCTTGAGAAAGAGTATTATGGAATCGTAATGACCGTGCTATCTGGTGCCAATATTCTGATGCCATTAATGGCATTTGGCGCTCAAAATACCTTAATCCGATTCTTTTCACACTATAAAACTCAAAAAGAGAAAGAAGAGTTTTTAACTTTCATGTTGGTTTTGCCTTTGGCATTAATTATTCCAATTGGATTGTTGTTTTATTTCTTTTATGATCCAATATCTGCAAGTTGGATAGAAGAAAATCCTACCTTAAAACCGTATTTTTGGTTAATTCCTTTCGTTGGATTATTCATGGCTTATTTTGAGGTGTTTTATGCTTGGGTTAAAGTGCACATGAAATCGGTTATAGGAAACTTTATTAGCGAAGTATTGGTTCGATTAATTGTTATGGGATTGCTTTTTTCTGTTCATTTTAATTGGATAGAAAAGTCGACCTGTGTTTATGGAATTGCTTTGGCTTATTTTGCTCAATTTGTTGCCATGAAATTATATGCCATTTCGGTGAAAAGACCTGTATTGCGATTCGTAATTCCAGATAATCTTAAAGATATTGTTCAGTATTCCTTTTTTATTATAGTGTCGGGCGGGGTAGCCGTTATGCTAGTAGATTTTGATAAAGTAATGATTGCACAATATTTAAATATTAGTGAAAATGCTTTATATGGAGTTGCGATTTTTATTTCAACAGTAATTGCTGTGCCAAGCAGGGCTATGACTCAAATTGTAGCTCCTATTACAGCCAAATTAATTGCTGAAAACAAATTTGATGAGTTAAATGATTTGTATAAGAAGAGCGCTATTAACCTTCAAGTTATAGGTGGGTTTATTATGATTTTGATTTTCTTAAATATCAAACAAATGTATCTTCTTATTCCAAAGGATTATAGCGGCGGTATTTGGGTGGTATTTATGATTGGATTATCTAAATTTTATGATGTATTATTAGGCAATAATAACTCGATAATTGTAAATACAAAACATTACAGAACCGTATTATTGTTTGGTGTTTTTACGGTTTTTTTAATGATTGTCTTAAACATGATTTTTATTCCGATATATGGAATTGAAGGCTCTGCATTTGCCACCTTAATAACGGTTATGATTTATAATACAATCAAATTGTTTTATGTAATTAATAAAATGAATTTGTATCCGTTTACGATTAAAACAATTTACTCTTTTGGAATATTAATTGGATGTTTTTTATTGTTTTATTTCTGGGATTTTTCATTTCATCCAATAATTAATATTGGCTTGAAATCTATAATGATTAGTGTGTTTTATTTATTCATCACATATAAATTACAAATTTCAGAGGAAGTTAATAAAGTAGTAAGTTCATTTTTAATAAAGATTAGAGTCATAAAATAATTTTCAATTACTTTTGTAATCATAATTTATAAATATTCACTTTCATTTTTTATGAAATCAAAAAACATAATTTTTCTAGTATTAAGTTTGATTACACTTTCAAATGTTTACAGCCAATCATTTATTCAGGCTTATGCCGATTTGGTAAACCAATGTTCTCAATCTAATATAACAACTAATTTAACACAATTTGAAGCATTAGGAGTTAAAAGAAGAGGCACCACTTCATTACAAAACACCCTTAATTGGTTAAAAAATAAATACTCAAGTTACGGATATACTGCTGCCCAGATGCAAGAAGATTCTTATACTTACAGTGGTTCTTCGGCAGTTTGTAAAAATTTAATTGTTACCAAAGTAGGTACAACTTTCCCAAATATTTTTGTAATTGTTTGTGGGCATTATGATTCTATTGTAGGAACTGGAACCAATGATAATGGAAGTGGAGTAGTGAGTATATTAGAAATTGCTCGATTATTACAAAATGTTCCTACCGCTTATTCAATAAAGTTTATCAATTTTAGCGGTGAAGAAGATGGGTTAAAAGGGAGTCAAGATTTTGTGGCTAATGTTGTAAATGCAACCAATCCTAAAATGAATATCCGATTGGTATTTAACATAGATGAAGTAGGAGGCGTTGCTGGAATGGTCAATAACACCATTACTTGTGAACGCGATACCAACAATAACCCCTCTTCAAATAATGCCGCTTCAGCAACAATGACTAACGAGTTGATGAATTGTGTTACTTTATATTCTCCTTTAAATACGTTACTTTCATTTGCGTATGCTTCAGATTATATGTCGTTTCAAAGCAACAACGAAGTAATTACTGGTTTCTTTGAAACCAATGAAACTACTCACAGGCATACTACAACCGATTTTTTAACAAATATGGATCCGGTGTATAACTATAATGTTGCAAAAGCAGCAATTGGAGCAACATTGCATTTTGCGCAAGCCAATGCAGCTGTTATGGGCAACGATAAGTTTGATGATTTTGGAATTAGTTTTTTTCCAAATCCAACTAAAGATATTTTGAATATTAATTTGGGTTCATTGCCCGTATCCGAATATACTTTTTCAATTATTGATGTTAACGGAAAAGAAGTTCTAAATACTTCTATTAAAGAGGCTAAACTAATCGAATCGGTTTCAGTTGCTACTTTGGCAAAAGGGATCTATTTAGGCGTGTTGCAATCCGGTTCTAACCGAATTACAAAGAAGATAGTAATCGAGTAGTTTACAATTTACTTTTCAAATACTTTCCTGTAATGGATTTCTTGTTTTTTGCAATTTCTTCTGGAGTTCCAGTTGCTAATAATTGACCTCCGTTTTCACCACCTTCAGGACCTAAATCAATAATCCAATCGGCACATTTAATTAAATCGAGATTGTGTTCAACCACCAATATAGAATGGCCATTTTCGATTAAGGCATCAAAGGAAGCCAATAGTTTTTTAATATCGTGAAAATGCAAACCTGTTGTAGGTTCATCAAAAACGAATAATGCTTTTTCTTTGGAAGCACCTTTAATTAAAAAAGAAGCCAATTTGATACGTTGTGCTTCACCACCCGAAAGGGTAGAAGAAGATTGGCCTAATTGCACATAACCCAAACCAACATCTTGAAGAGGTTGTAGTTTTTGAGTGATTTTTGTTTGTTTATGTTCTTTGAAAAACGAAATAGCATCATCGATAGTCATAGTTAGAATGTCGTCGATATTTTTATCTTCAAAATTCACTTCCAGAATTTCCTTTTTGAATCGTTTTCCACCACAAGTTTCGCAAGGTAATTCCACATCGGCCATAAATACCATTTCCACGTTGATAGAGCCATCGCCCTTGCAAGATTCGCAACGACCACCATCTACATTAAAAGAAAAATGCTTCGGTTGGTAGCCACGAATCCTAGATAATTTGGTTTTAGCATACAAATCTCGAATGTCGTCGTATGCTTTTATATAGGTCACCGGATTGGAACGCGAACTTCTACCAATTGGGTTTTGATCTACATATTCAATATGTCTAATTTTATGATAATGCCCTTGCATGTCGCTGAATTGACCTGCTTTTTCACTTACTCCTTCCAACTTTTTTTGAATCGCCGGAAACAGTATTTTCTTAACCAAGGTGCTTTTTCCGCTACCGGAAACTCCAGTAATCACTGTTAAACATTCTAATGGAAATCGAACATCAAGGTTTTGTAGATTGTTTTCTCTAGCACCAAGAATATCAATGTAGGTTCCCCATTTTCTGCGGTTTCTAGGAACTTTAATTTCCAATTCTCCGTTAAGGTATTTTGCAGTTAAAGAATCGGATTTTAATATTTCTTCATAGTTTCCTTGCGCTACTAAATTTCCGCCTTGTGTTCCTGCTTCCGGACCAATGTCAATAATGCTATCGGCTTGTTTCATAATGTCTTCATCGTGCTCTACAACAATCACTGTATTGCCTAGGTTGCGAAGGTTTTTTAATACATCAATTAACAATTCGGTATCTTTTGGGTGTAACCCAATACTCGGTTCATCTAAAATGTACATGGATCCAACCAAGCTACTTCCTAACGATGTGGCTAAATTAATTCGTTGCGATTCACCTCCCGAAAGTGTAGCCGAATTTCTATTTAAAGTCAAATAATCCAAACCTACATTACTTAAAAAAGCCAATCGATTTTTTATTTCAACCAATAATCTTTTAGAAACTTGGGTATCGTATTCTGATAATTGTAAATCATCAAAAAAGGGTATTAGTTTCTTTATTGATAAATCTACTAAATCCGAAATGGTTTTGCCGCCAACCTGAATGTAATTGGCCTCCACACGTAGTCTTTTTCCTTTGCAAGTAGTGCATTTTGTTTTTCCGCGATACCGCGAAAGCATTACTCGGTTTTGGATTTTATAATTTTTTTCTTCTAATTCCTTGAAGAAATCATTTAGTCCTTGAAAATAAGAATTACCTGTCCAAACCAAGTCTTTTTGCTCGGCTGATAATTCAAAATACGGTTTGTGAATTGGGAAATCAAATTTATAGGCATTGTTAACTAATTCATCGCGATACCATCCCATGCTTTCACCACGCCAAGGATAAATTGCATTTTCAAAAATAGAAAGTGCCGTGTTTGGGATAACCAATTCATCATCAATTCCTATAACATTGCCATATCCTTCACACTTTGGGCAAGCTCCATAAGGGTTGTTAAAACTGAATAAATGAATGTTTGGCTCCAAGAAAGTCATGTCATCCAATTCAAAATTAGAACTAAACTCAAGTTTGTTTTTGCCATCTACTTCTTGTAAATAACAAACGCCTTTTCCTTCAAAAAAGGCAGTTTGTATTGCATCAGAAAGACGGTTATAAAATTCTTCTTCCTCTTTTACTACAATTCGATCAATTATTAAAAGGATGTCTTTATTATCCAAAGAATGGCTGTCAATTTCATCCAAACGTACCATTTCGTTATTTACTAAAATCCTAGCAAACCCTTGTTGTAATAAAACTTTAAGTTTGTCTTCTAGTTTTCTGCCGTTTTCTAAATGAATTGGGGATAATAGTAACCAGCGACTTTCTAATGTGAATTTCTTAACTTCATTTACAACATCATTAACCGAATCTTTTCTAACTTCTTTTCCAGAAATTGGAGAAATTGTTTTTCCAATTCGAGCAAATAATAGTTTTAAATAATCATAAATTTCGGTTGAGGTTCCTACTGTAGATCGTGCATTGGTGGTGTTTACTTTTTGTTCAATAGCAATTGCAGGGGCAATTCCTTTAATGTAATCTACTTTTGGTTTGTCTAATCTTCCAAGAAATTGTCGTGCATAGGAAGATAAACTTTCTACATAACGACGCTGTCCTTCGGCATATAAAGTATCAAATGCCAATGATGATTTTCCGGATCCTGAGAGCCCAGTTATAACTACTAATTCATTTCTTGGGATAGCAACATCAATAGTTTTTAAATTATGAATGCCAGCACCTTTAATGATAATATTTTTCTTTGGATCTAGGATAGAAACATCTTTTGGAATCATGATAAAAAATGAATTTTTGCAAAGATACTAATTAATCAAATGAGATTTGGTATTGAACAAATCACAAATATTATTTTGATGATTTTGCACTATATTTGTTTTATTTTATTTTTTAAAATTGAAATCTTGCTTTAAATCTAAAAGTTAATTCTAATCTGTTTTAATATATCTTTTGAAAAATTAAGAACTTATCAGTTAACTTATAAAGAACAAAAAAATGCTTTGTTTTATCATTTTCAAAAGATAAGAGTTTTATTTAATGAAACTCAAAAGCAAAAATTTGACAAGGTAATTTATGAAAAAAGTTTTTGTAGGTATTTTTATTATTGCATTTGTATGTCTTTCTTTTCAAGTAAAAAATGATAAGAAAGATCTTATAGTATTGGTTCATTTAAATTTTCAAAAGAAGCCATTAGTATTGAATGATAAAAAATATATTACAAAAAATAAAGATACCGTTTCAATTACAAAAATGAAGTTTTATATTTCTAATATTATTTTAGAAATGGAAGATGGAAGTGCGTACAAAGAAAATTCTAGTGTGCATTTAGTAGATGCAGAAAATCTTAGTTCACTAGAATTAAAATTGAACAATGTTCCCGATTTGAAAATAAATAAGGTAAGTTTTGATATTGGAATTGATAGTGTAAGCAATGTTTCAGAAAAATTTGAAGGTGATTTAGATCCTACAAATGGAATGTATTGGGCTTGGAATACGGGTTATATTAATATGAAATTAGAAGGAAAAAGTTCTAGTTGTACTAATGCTAAAAAAGAATTTCAGTTTCATATTGGGGGTTATTTGCCAAAGCAAAATGCACTTCAAAAAATAGAGCTTAGTTTAGATGGAAAACAAAATATTAATATTGAAGTCGAACTAAGTAATTGGTTGGATGCTATTTCACTTAAGGAAACGAATTCCATTATGATTCCTGGTGAAAAAGCGATTAAAATGGCACAACTTTATAAAAATATGTTTGGATTTGAATAATAAAGGGATCATAATATTAGTAGTATTTATAATTTGCATTTTTCTTTTCTCGATGAAAAGTAATAGTTATGTAGATATTGTAGTTCCGAAAGATTGGCCAAAACCAGTTTATAATTTTAAGGATAATAAACTATCAAGAGAAGGTTTTGAATTAGGTAGAAAATTATTTTACGATCCAATTCTTTCAAGAGACAGTACTATTTCATGTTCTAGTTGTCATTCGCAATATACAGGATTTGCTCATACAGATCATGCATTGAGTCATGGTATTGAAGGAAGAATTGGAAATCGAAATGCAATGTCGTTAGTGAATTTAGCTTGGGCAAAATCATTTCAATGGGATGGCGGCGTACTCAATTTGAACTCTCAACCTATAAATCCGATCACGAATTCGCAAGAAATGGATAATACATTGACAAATGCATTAGGGAGTTTAAATCATTCCAAAAAATACCAAGGAATGTTTTATAAGGTTTTTGGAGATAGTTTAATTAATACAAAAAACCTTCTTAAAGCTATTGGCCAATTTACTGTTTCGTTGCAGTCCTATAATTCAAAATACGACAAAGTAATGCGTCATGAAAAGGAGGTTTTTTTTACTGATCAAGAAGTAAACGGACATCAATTATTTAAGAAGAATTGTGAATCGTGTCATAAAGAGCCATTGTTGACCAATTCAGATTTTGCAGATAATGGTTTGCCTCTAGATACTGATTATAAGGATTATGGAAGAGTGAAAATCACTCAAAAACCTAAAGATAGTTTTAGTTTTAGAGTACCCACATTGCGAAATATTGAGTTCACTTATCCCTACATGCACGACGGTAGATTTATGAAATTGCGTGAGGTAATTAATTTTTACACCGATGGGAAAGCGCATCGGAAAACGCTTGCCAAAGATTTACAAAAACCAATTTTATTATCAGAAAACGAAAAGAAAGATTTAATAGCATTTTTACTAACTTTAACCGATAAAGAATTTTTATTTAACTCAAAATATAGTTATCCAAAAGATTAATTCACCACTAACAATTTTTTTATGAAAAAGAAATTACTAATTTTATTTATCTTCTTTTCAGTAAGTAATGTATTGCTTTCTCAAACCAATCCAATAATTTTAGGATGGCTAAGAAATACTACAGGAATTACAGGGAGGCATTATGTCACAGGAAATTCTACTCCAATAGTTGACACTCCGTTGGCAAATGTGCAAACAGTTCAATATTCTGCAACTTCTGTTTATGTTTCTACAAATGGTATACCTGCATATATTACAGGACCATTTCAAGACGGAAATCCCTCTTTAGCAGCGAGTCAAAATGCAATTTTCAAATTTCCATTAAATCCAACCCCTAATACAGGTACTTTAACTCCAACTACTGGAGGTAATATTGGACTTTTTATTAATGGTGTTGCGCTTTTTGATTATAGAGATGGTGTTTCATGGAGGAATTCAACTAGTTCCTTATGTGGAGGACCAATTCAGCCTCCTTGCATGGGTGATGGGGTTTGGAATAGAGATGCTATTCCAGCCGAAAGAGCAGGTTTTGATTGTTCAAAAGCACATCCAGCAATGGGAAATTACCACCACCACCAAAATCCAAGTGCATTTAATACTGATATTAGTGTAATATCTAATATTTGTACTTTATATCCTTCAGATGGTTTGTATTCAATTAATGTTAATCAACATTCTCCTTTAATTGGCTTTGCTTATGATGGCTACCCAATTTATGGAGCTTATGCTTATGCTAATGCGAATGGGACAGGTGGAATAGTTCGAATGAAATCTAGTTTTCAATTGCGAAATATTACTACTAGAACTACTTTGTATACTGGCGCAACTGTAACAGCTGGACCAGCAGTGAGTTCAACTTATCCATTAGGATATTTTAAAGAAGATTATGAGTTTGTTTCACATCCTAATGATGCATCATATTTAGATATTCATAATGGTAGATTTTGTGTAACCCCAGAATACCCAAACGGTACCTATTGCTATTTTGCTACAGTAAATGCTAATCATAATTCGGCCTATCCTTATGTTGTAGGTCCAACTTTTTACGGTGTTAAAACAGCATCAAAAGTTACAACCATAACTGAAGCTACTACAACTTTAAGTACAATTTTATTTAATCCAGACAAATTAAATACGATAGTATTTCCAAATCCGGCTAGTGATTTTTTTGCTGTTCAAGTACCAATGGCATTACAAGATATGAAAGATGAGCTTGTGGATACTTTGGGTAAAGTAATTCAAACTCAAACACTTTACCAAGGAAGTACTATGTGTTATTTTGATGTTCAGACTCTATATGAAGGAGTTTATTTTGTAAGGATAGCTAATGAAAATAAAAATACTTCAACTAAAATAATAATTAAATAAATAAAACGAAATAATATCTCTTTGGTTTAAATTTGTTTTTACGAAAACGTAATAGTTTAACTCAACATTACCTCAACATTAATTTAATTTCAATTATTTTTAAATAATTATATATTTCCAAAATATCTTTATGAATAAAGTAAAATCAATAGTTTTTAATGAATTACAAGAAAAAAAAGGAATTAAATTTATGTATAGTTTTTATATAGTTTAATAAAATAAATGATTTTAATTTTGTTGTATAATTTTGCTTAAATTTGAAAAAATTAACAAAAACTAAATATTATGAAAAAAATTACATTTTTATTTACATTTTTAATTTCCATTTTGGGTTTTTCACAAAATCTTGTTTCAAATGGAGATTTTCAAACTGGTACTGCCTTACCTTGGACAGGTAATGCTGCTAATGTACAAGACCTAGGTAGTGGAAACTGGGTTAATCAAGCTGACGTAGCAGTTCCCGGAAACGCTTATGACGTTAACTTGAGTCAAGAAATTAACTTAGTAGACGGTAAAACTTACAAATTAAAATTTGATGCATTCACTGCAACAGCTACAGGTACAAGAACTATTATATGTGGTTTAGGGCAAACAGGCGCTCCTTTTGCAGCTTTAACTTCAACCATTACCTTAACACCTAATCCTCAAACTTTCACTTTCGAATATACAATTAATTATGGTAATACAGTTTCGGACAGAGTTATTTTTGATATGGGTGCAGCAACAGGATTTGTATTTATTGATAATGTATCTGTTGTAGAGGTATTACCATTAATTCAAAATTTTGAGAATGCAGCAAGCTATACTGCAGTTAATGGTTTTCAAGGTGCTTCAGCTTCTTTAGTTGCAGATCCTTTTACTGGTGGAACTAATGGTCAAGTTTTTAGGGGTGTTCAAATTTCTGGAAGTGCGCCAGCAGTTCAAACATATCAAGGTATTGAATTTCAACAAACTATTAAAAAAGCTAAATTAACAACTAACAAAACAATGTCTGTAGACGTATTTTGTTCTCAACCATTTAATGTTTTAGCAAAAGTAGCTCAAGGAGGAGCAGGTGTTCCTGAATCAGCAACTGCACAAGCTTATACTACCCCAGGGCAATGGCAAACATTAACATTTAATTTTGCGGTACCTATGGATAATACTGGAGTAGCCAATGGAGAATATGAAAAAATTATTTTCTTTGGAAATTGGAATTCTGGTAATACCGGTTTTAACAATCCAATTGTACCTTTAACTTTTTATGTTGATAATATTAGAGCTGAAGAGGCTGCATTTCCTCTTCCACCTGCTGGACCTTCAGTAGCAGCGCCAACTCCACCAGCAAGAAATGCCTGGGATGTTATTTCTTTATTTAGTAATGCATACAATAATATAGCTATTGCTGAATGGGGAACATCATGGGATACCGCTTCTATTTCAGATCTTGTTTCTGTACCTGGTGATGATATTAAAAGAATTACTTATGGAGATTTTATAGCTGTTCAATTTGCAAATTATGAAAATGCTACAAGCATGACTAATTTTCATATGGATTATTTTATTACAGCTGGTACAGATTTAGTGGGTAAAGTATTAAATCCAAAATTTTCTAATCATGCTGCAATGGCTGGTGAAACTAACGCTATTTTATTAACTCATTTGCCTACAACTGCAGGTTCATGGTTTTCAATTGATGTAGCGCTTTCTTCTATGTCACCGCAAGGTCCTGGTGTAGCTTTTGCTAGACAAAATCTATTACAATTTTTAATGCAATCAAATTTAGGAATTGTATATGTTGATAATATTTATTTATACAGAGCAGCTACTGCTTCAGCAGATACATTCAATACATCTAATGTTAGATTATATCCAAATCCAACTTCAACGAGTTTAACAATTGAGGCTAAGGATGCTATTGAGAGTATTTCAATTTACAATGTTTTAGGACAAGAAGTAATTAGTAAAAACCCTATGTCAAGTACAATGACTTTGGATGTATCTAATCTTCAAAACGGACTTTACTTTGTAAATTCTACAATAGATGGTAAAACAGCTACAACAAAATTTATCAAAAATTAATTTAAGTTAAGTTTTTTAATGATTAAAGCACGCTATTTATAGCGTGCTTTTTTTTATATTACTTTTTGATATTTAGCAATATTGTATATCTTTAGGCCTTATAAATATTAAATAATAAAAAAATATGCCCAAAGTATTTTGTGTTAGAATATTAACAATTATTATTTTATTAATTTCTTTTTTTGGATTCTCCCAAGAATTACCCCCTATAGTAAAATTTAATCCGGTTACCTACAATGCAGGCAATCAAAACTGGATGGTGTCTCAAGATAAAAACCATATCCTATATTTTGCAAATAACGAAGGATTACTTGAATATAATGGAACCAACTGGACTTTATATAAATCTCCAAATGAAACGATAATAAGGTCTGTAAAAGCCATTGATGATATGGTATATACAGGAAGTTATATGGAATTTGGATATTGGAAAAGAAATTCAAATGGCCGATTGGTATATTATTCATTAAGTAAAAGTATTAAAGACAAGCTTATTGATGATGAACAGTTTTGGAATATCCTAAATTTTGATAAATGGGTTGTTTTTCAATCTTTAAATAGAATTTATATTTATGATTTAGAATCCAAAAAGTATAAAATAATTACACCAAAAAATAACATTACCAAGTCATTTAAAACTGATAATGCAATTTATTTTCAGGTTTTTAACGAAGGTTTATTTGAAATTGAAAACGGAAAAAGTAAATTAGTTTCTAATGATGCACTTTTTAAAAACAACAAAATTGTTAATGTTGTTGCAGATGCTTATGGTTTAATTGTTCATACTCAATCAAACGGTTTTTTTAGATTAAATAGGAATGGAATTTCAAAATTTAGCACTGCAGCTGATTCCGAATTAAGTTTTACCAGTATTTACAGTAGTTGTCAATTAAATAATGGAAGTTTTGCAATAGGAACTATTTCAGATGGGATTTATATTGTTTCCAAAACAGGAAACATAGATTATCATATCTCACAAACAAATGGTTTAAGTAATAACACCATACTTTCATTATTTGAAGATGCAGATCGAAACTTATGGATTGGACTTGATAATGGTATTAATTGTATTAATCTACAATCACCAATAAAAAGTTTTTCTGACGAATCGGGTAAATTAGGTACGGTATACGCTTCGGTTTTATTTAACGGAAAATTATATATAGGAACTAACCAAGGCTTGTTTTATAAACTAAATAATTCTTCGGATACATTCCATTTAATCAGTGGTACAAAAGGTCAGGTATGGTCTTTGTTTGTGTATCAAAATGTATTATTTTGTGGCCATGATTCAGGGACATTTATTATTGATAATTTTTCAGCCAAATGTATATTTAATCAATCGGGAACCTGGAAATTTCAAAACATTTCAAATTCTAATTTAGTACTTCAAGGTAATTATTATGGTATTTCAGTTCTGGAAAAAAAGAACAACCAATGGACTTTTAGAAATAAAATTTCTGGCTTTGATTATTCATCGAAATATTTTGAATTAAGCACACCCAATGAAATTTATGTGAGTCATGAATACAAAGGAGTTTTTAAATTTAAAATCGATAATGACTTTTCAAAAGCAGTTAATGTTGTTAAATTAAAATATCCATCAAAAGGTAAAAATGCTAGTTTAATTAAATATAACAATACCATTTACTATGCTTATAAAGAAGGGGTATTGAAGTTAAATAATAAAAATAAAACTTTTGTTAAAGATGCTACATTAAGTAAAATTTTCACCGATGATGAGTTTACTTCAGGAAAAATGATTGTAGATAAATCAAATAAAATTTGGTTCTTTTCTAAACATTACATCTATTATTTTTATAGAAATAAGTTTAATTATGAACTTAAACAGAATGCAATTCCTATTCCTTCTAAGTTTACAAATGCATTAACTGGGTATGAAAACATAACCCAACTTAATGATCATAGTTATTTAATTGGAACTACAGACGGTTATAATACAATTAACATAAACGACCTTAGTTTTAAAAATTATAAAGTTTTTATTTCTACAATTAGTGTTAATGAGTTAAATAAAAAATCAAATTTTATTTCTATTAATGAAGAAGTAGAATTAAATCACGATGAAAATAATGTTACTATTAATTACTCTGTTGCTCAATTTAATAAATATATCGCTGCAGAGTATCAATACAAACTTGAAGGACTTCAAGATAATTGGAGTCATTGGAACAACAAACCATCAGTAAGTTTTAAAAATCTTTCTCCGGGAGATTATAAATTTGTAGTTAGATCGAAAATAGCAAATACAAACCTTGACAACAATGCTGTTTATAAATTTACTATTTTAAAACCTTGGTATATTACTAATTTTGCGTTGTTTATTTATTTAATTGGATTTGTTTATTTAGCTTTTTGGATAAACAAAAGATATCAAGATTATTACCATCAACAAAGGTTAAAACTTATTGAAGAAAATAATTTATTATTAGAAATTAAAGAGTTAGAAAACGAACAGCAATTAATGAAGTTACGAAATGACCAATTATCTATGGATGTTGATGCAAAGAACAAGGAATTGGCTGTTTCCAATATGAGTTTGATTAAGAAAGATGAACTCCTTACTCTTATTAAAGAAGATTTAAAGAAAACAACCGACGAAGAAAATAAAAATACGAGTATAAAATCGGTTATTTCAACCATTACCAAAAATATCAATAATGAGGACACTTGGAATGTTTTCAAAGATGCATTTGACACTGTAGATAAAGACTTTTTGAAAAAACTAAAGGGTCTTCACCAAACTTTAACTCCAAATGATTTAAGGCTTTGCGCTTATTTAAGATTAAATTTATCATCAAAAGAAATAGCTCCGTTATTAAATATTTCTGTTCGAAGTGTGGAGATAAAACGATATCGATTGCGTAAAAAAATGAATTTAAGCCACGAAAACGGTTTAGCTGAGTATATTTTATCTATTTAATACAGTAGTTTATATCGTTTTCACCTATACAATAACTCAACAAAATTGTAGTTTAAGTTAAAATTATTTATTATATTTTTACATTTTATTTTATTTAATTAATTGATAATTAAATATTTAACATTGAGCTTCAATACTTTCCTTTAGGGTTGTTAAGTGTATGTTTTTTGTTGTATTTATTTTTTATCATTTTAAATATATATCCTATACTTTTACACTAATTTTATAAATTAAATCAAGCCAAGTTTTATATTACAAACAACAAATTGTGTACATCTTATGAAAAAAATTATTTTACTATTTTCATTATTAATTTATTCTTCTTCTATTTTTTCTCAAGCAGATAAAGTAGCAGTCGAGAAAAGTAATTCTGGATTTAAACTTAAAGTTAACGGAAAAGACTTTATTATTAATGGAATGAATTGGGATTACTATCCAATTGGCACTAATTATTCTTACAGCTTGTGGAGTCAAACAGATGCTTTTATTCAAAATGCACTAGATGATGAAATGGGATTGTTAAAAAATATGGGGGTAAATACCATTCGTGTTTACACAGGAATACCAAAAAAATGGATTGAATACATCTACAGTACCTATGGAATTCATACCATGCTAAATCACTCTTTTGGAAGATATGGTTTAACAATTGATGGAGTATGGAAGCCAAATACAGAATATTCTGATGCTAAAACTCGAGATCTTCTACTTAAAGAAGTAAATCAATTGGCTAATGAATATAAAGATACAAAAGGATTGTTATTATTTCTTTTAGGAAATGAAAACAACTATGGCTTGTTTTGGGATGGAGCTGAAACAGAAAATATACCAGTTAAAGATAGAAAGTCTACAGCAAGAGCTCATTCAATGTATAAATTATTCAATGAAGCTGTTGTTAAAATGAAATCTATTGACACTAATCATCCAATCGCAATATGTAATGGTGATTTACTTTTCTTAGATATAGTTGCCCAAGAATGTAAGGATGTTGATATATTGGGTTCTAATGTTTATCGTGGAGTTTCTTTTGGAGATTTATTTGAAAGAGTTAAAAATGAGTATGGTAAGCCAATTATATTTACTGAATTTGGTTCTGATGCATTTAATGTTCTTACAAATCAAGAAGATCAAAATGCTCAAGCATTCTACCTTAAAGGTAATTGGAAAGAAATTTACGAAAATGCCGCAGGAATGGGGAAAGTTGGTAACTCTTTAGGTGGATTTACTTTCCAATTTAGTGATGGATGGTGGAAATATGGTCAAACTAAAAATTTAGATACCCATGAAAACAATGCCTCATGGTCTAATGGTGGTTATCAAAAAGATTTTACTGAAGGTGAGAACAACATGAACGAGGAATGGTTTGGTATATGTGCCAAAGGACCAACAAATGAAAAAGGGTTTTATCAATTGTATCCGAGATCAGCTTATTATGTTTTAAAAGAAATCCATAAATTTAATCCCTTTTCAGAATCAGCAAATAAAGCGATAATGAATACTCAATTTGATGAAGCAAATCTTATTGACGCTTCATTAAGAGCTAGAGCTGATAAAGCTGCACTGGAAAGTAATAAAGGGGGAATTTTAAATATTAGTAATCTTAGAGCTGAATTTACAACCTTTAATACTGGAGGAAGTTTAATTTCAACACCAAAAAGTGATGATCCTGCAACAACTAATTTCCCTAATAAGTTAGGTTTTGATCACATGCAATCATATTTTGTTGGTGTTGAGGGTAATCCATCTTCTAATATGAAAGCAAATGTAAATTTTAATATTTTAGGAAGAGTTGCTGAAAATCCTATCAACGAAATTTTTTATGAAAATAGAGGTAGAGCTCAGGCTTTTAGCACACCAGATGGTCCTCTTGTTGTAAGTGATTTTAATAGAGTACAAGTTTATAATGCATCATACACATGGAATGCAAAGGATTTTGATGTGAAAGGTTTTTACAGAACAGGTCATTATCATTGGGGTTATGAAGGCGATTTCTTTGCTTTATATTCAGAAGCTAATTATGGACCTAATTTAGACATATATAATGGAGAAACTTTAGGGTTTGAAATTGATGGAAAAAGAAGTTTAAAAGGTTTAAAAGCCGCTTTTGGTCCGCAGCTTTGGTGGGGAGCAAATCCAGCTTACCTTGTAAAATATGGAACAAAAATAGGTAATGTTGATGCTACAGCAGTATATCATGAAGATATTAATCAAGTAGAAATTTCTGAAACGGTTTCCTCTATTGCTTTTCCAGTTCCCAAAACAAGAAGAGCAACTATTCACTTTAAAACAAAGTTAGGTAACCTTGGAGTTGAAGCAGGTGGAATTTGGGCTGGACAACCACTAAATGGTAGAGAGTTTCAAATGATGGATGGTGACATTGTTAAAGTTGACAAGATAAATAATAAAGACAATTGGGGAGCAAAGGCAAAGTTTACATTTTCTAAAGGTAGAATCAATGCTTACACACAAGGAGCAGTGCAAGGACTTGTTGCCAATGGAGGAGCTGATAATGTTCAGACATTTACAGGATGGAGATTAAAAGATTCAGGAAGTGGTAATCAAATGAATTTTTTAGCTGGTTTTACATATAATATTAACTCAAATTTACAAATTGCGCCAAACTTTTTATGGCAAAAACCTATAGTAGAAGCAATGCCAAACGGAGTTGATGCTCCAGGTAGATTAAGAAATGTTCTAGACGACCCATTTTTTGTAAGAGCAAATAGAGAAACTTTAGGTGGAGAGTTATTAATTACTTTTGACCCAACACCTGCTACATGGATGTATGAGTGGAATAATGACATACTTGAAGACGCAAAATTTGCTATAAGTTCAGGTTTTGTATATAGAAAATTACCTACTACAATGGATGCTGCTATTGGATTTTTAGCAAATCGAACAGCATTCGCTTTTGTAAAATCTGCACCAGCTCAAAATTTATGGGAGTCAAATACAAGAATAGTTTCTAAACTTACTCCAGACTTTGGTATGATTGCTAATATTTATTTTGGTAATGGTCAAGCAAATGGCGACTCTGAAAGAATAATTAATAGAATGGGTGGTGACTTAAGAATGATTTATAAAAAAGTAAAATTAGTTTCATCATTAAAAATTAATGATTGGGGACCTTATGATTATCATCGTGACTTTAACCTTACATACCCTATTCAAAGTTCAATAGATATTTCTACATCTGTTGGTAAACCAAATTGGTTTATATTGCCTGATACAAAAATTGGTATAATGGGTATTTGGCGTTCATTAGATCAATATTCACCTAGGTATTTACCTACTTTTGTGCCAGCAAATACCTATCCTGCAGTACCTGCATTGAGCCCTGTAGGTTTTGGAAATGGCTCTGAATGGGAAATTAGAACATACATTCATATTAATATTGGAAAATAATTTAATAAATAAAAAAATGAAAAATATAAAAATTAATTATTTAAGAAACTCGCTTTTATTTGGATTAATTATATTAATCAATAGTAGTTGTGAAAGAGATTTGTCTGATGAAGCTAGAAATGCAACATTTAGCAAAACAGCAGAAGTCTTTACTGATGGACCTGTTGCAATGGGTACTAATTTTTATTTTCCATATGGTCCAGATGCAAATAATCCTGTTGGTTCAAAATTTAGCGCATGGTCAATAGATGAAAATGTAAGTTATAAAGGAAATGCGTCTATGCGTTTTGACGTACCCAATTCAAATGACCCCCAAGGAAATTATGCTGGAGGTATATTAAGAATAGATGGAGCAGGTAGAGATTTAACAGATTTTGACGCCCTTACTTTTTGGGCTAAAGCCTCTCAAGGTGTAACTATTGGTGAGATTGGTTTTGGGGAAGATTTTTATCCAAATAAGTACATGACTACAATGACAAATGTTAGTTTAGGAACAGCTTGGACAAAATATATTATTCCAATTCCTGATGCATCAAAATTGTTGAATGAAAAAGGTATGTTTAGATATTCTGCTGGTACTCAAGGTACAAATGGTGCAGGATATACATTTTGGATTGATGAATTAAAATTTGAAAAACTGGGAACTATTTTACCTCTTCAAGCTTCTATAATGAACGGTAACAACATTACTAGATCTACTTTTGTTGGTGTAAAATCATCAGTAACAGGAGTGCTAGCTTCTTTTAATATGCCAAATGGCATCAATCAATCAGTTACTATTAGTCCGGCATTTTTAAATTTTACTTCTTCAAACACTTCTGTAGCAACAGTTAATGATTCTGGAGTGGTAACACCAATAGGTGCAGGAACTGCAGTAATTACTGCTACTTTTAATGGTCAGCCTGCAATTGGTAGTTTAATAATAAATTGTACAGGCAGTTATAATAATGCACCTACACCTACATTAAGTCCGGCTAATGTAATTTCAATATTCTCAGATGTTTATTCAAATGTTCCTGTGAATTATTATAATGGCTACTGGCAACCATGGCAAACTACTCTATCTAGTGATTTTTCAGTTTTAGGCGACAACGTATTAGGTTATACCAACTTTAATTTTGTTGGGATTGAGTTTAGTAATCCAACTGTAAATGCTAATAGTATGACGCACATTCACCTTGATGCTTTTATTCCAGGTCCAATTGCCCCTGGAAGACAGCTAAGAGTTCTTGTAGTTGACTTTGGTGCGAATGGAGTTTTTGGTGGTGGAGATGATACCAGACATTCAACAACATTTACTGCGACTACTTCTACCCCTGTTGTTTCACAAAATTGGATTTCAATTGAAATTCCATTTTCTGCTATGCCTGGTTTATTGAGTAGATCTAACCTAGCCCAAATTATTTTGGAAGGTGGGGATAATTCAATTTTGTATGTAGATAATATATATTTTCACAATTAAAAAGTAATTAAAGATGATTTTAAATAAAATAAAACACAAAATTTTTATTCCTACAGCTATTGTTTTTTTATTAATTAGTTGTACAAAAGATGATAAACAAACAGTTGTCACTAAAAATAATTTAGTGATGAGCGATGAATTTAACATAAATGGAGCACCCAACACTAATTTATGGTCTTATAATATTGGAACAGGTGCTAACGGCTGGGGAAATAATGAGTTACAATATTATACAAGTAGACCTGAAAATATCAAAATTGAAAATGGGGTTTTGAAAATTACAGCTCGTAGAGAGCAATATATGGGAGCAGCGTTTACATCTGCACGTATCCTTACAAAAGGTAAATATGAAACCAAGTACGGAAGAATTGAAGCAAGAATAAAATTACCAAGAGGTAAAGGTTTATGGCCAGCTTTTTGGATGTTAGGATCTAATTCTGATACAGCTATTTGGCCGCAATGTGGAGAAATTGATATTATGGAATATTTGGGAAATAGTCCTACTAAAGTTTTTGGAACAGTTCATGGTCCAGGTTATTTTGCAGGAAATGCAATAACAAAATCTTATATGTTACCAAATAGCAGATTTGATACTGATTTCCATATTTTTGGTATTGAATGGGATGAAAATTATATTAATTTTTATGTTGATGATGTGCTTTACAATCAAATTACTCCATTTAATGTAACAGGCGAATGGGTATTTAACAAACCTTTTTACATAATATTAAACATGGCTGTAGGAGGAAATTATCCTGGTGCTCCTAATAGTGAAACACCATTTCCACAAGAAATGTTAGTAGATTATGTAAGAGTATACCAATAATTAATCCAATAAATAAACTTCTTGACAATCAGTAGACTTTTATACCAAAAAGTCTACTTGGTTTTTATATAAATAAAATAATTGTTTCATAAATTAATCATGAATCAAAGCATTAATTCCATATTGGATTCCGATTTGAAAAATAAAAATAAAACTGCTTCAATGGAAACAGCATTTATTGATAGAGAAAAATATTATAAGATCATAAACAATGAGGCAATGCGTCCTTTTTTTATGAGTAAAGTAAGCTACTCTAATCATTGGATGTTTATTTCAAGTAATGGTGGTTTGTCTGCAGGAAGAAAAAATTCAGAATTTGCATTATTTCCTTACTATACGGATGATAAGATAACCGAATCGGCAGATATTACAGGAAGTAAAACTATTTTTCAAATTGATCACGATGGGCAATTAGTAGTTTGGGAACCCTTTTCAGAGCGTTATACAGATCAGTATACCATCACCCGAAATTTATATAAAAACTTCTATGGTAATAAAATTATTTTTGAAGAAATAAACCACGATTTACAATTAACTTTCAGGTACCACTGGAATTCCAGTAACAAATATGGTTTTG
Organism: Flavobacterium sp.; assembly: GCF_040383245.1. Lineage (GTDB taxonomy): Bacteria > Bacteroidota > Bacteroidia > Flavobacteriales > Flavobacteriaceae > Flavobacterium. Next base: position 68,377 of record NZ_JBEIDX010000002.1, read on the forward strand.
TAAAAAAATCAGAAATTCATAATCACTCTGATAAAGAGTATAAAATTTCTCTTTTAGACGGGCTTCAAAATATTATGCCTTATGGAGTCAATACCGATTTGCAAGCCACAACTAGTAATCTTGTTGATGCTTATAAAAGAAGTGAATTGCATGAAAATTCTGGACTAGGAATTTTTGCTTTAAGCGCAATTATCGTTGATAAAGCAGAGCCAAGTGAAGCACTAAAAGCTAATATTGTTTGGTCTTTAGGATTAAACAATCCAAAGTATTTAGTTTCTTCATTACAGCTTTCCAACTTTAGAAAAAAGCAAAAAGTAGCTTCTGAAAACGATATTAAAGGCGAAAAAGGTGCTTACTTTATAAATTCAGATATAGTTTTAAACTCCAATTCTAAGAAAGAATGGATGTTTGTTGCCAATGTGAATCAAGATCATTCAGATATTGTTCAAATAATTGAAACGATAACGAAGCATAAAAACATTGAAAGTTTAGTAAAAGAAGATGTTGAGTTAGGAACCAAAAAATTAATTGAAATTAATGCTTCTTCTGATGGGCTTCAAGCAACAGCAGATCACTTAAGAGATACAAGGCATTTTTCGAACACCCTATTTAATATAATGCGTGGCGGAATATTTGATTTTAATTATCAAATTGAAAAACCCGATTTTATTGGTTATTTGAAAAAAGCAAATACAGTTGTTTTTCAAAATTTTGAAAAAGAAATAAAGCAGCTACCTGAATTATTTTCGTTGCAAACTTTAAAAGAATTTGCAGCAAAGCAAAATAATGCCGACTTATTTCGTTTGGCATCAGAATATTTGCCGCTTAAATTCAGTAGAAGACATGGAGATCCAAGTCGCCCTTGGAATAAATTTTCTATCAATACACAAAGTGAAATTGACGGGTCTAAAATATTAGATTACCAAGGAAACTGGCGTGATATTTTTCAAAACTGGGAAGCATTAGCGCATTCGTATCCTGATTTTATTGACAGTATGATTCATAAATTCTTGAATGCCTCTACTTTTGACGGATACAATCCGTATCGCGTTACCAAAGATGGTTTTGATTGGGAAACGATCGAACATGATAATCCATGGTCATACATTGGATATTGGGGAGACCACCAAATTATTTATTTATTAAAATTTCTTGAATTTATAGAAAAATACGAGCCAAATAAATTGGATTCGTATTTTGAAAATGAATGTTTTGTATATGCAGCCGTTCCTTATAACATAAAACCGTATGAGGATATATTGAAAAATCCAAAGGATACAGTTGGATATAATCACGAATGGGAAAAACTAATTAATCAAAGAAAACAAGCTATAGGTGCAGATGGTGCTTTATTAAATAGTAACGATAAAGAAATTTATCATGTGAATTTCATCGAAAAGATATTAGCGACTGTGTTGTCTAAAATGTCTAATTTCATTCCGGAAGGTGGTATTTGGATGAATACCCAACGACCAGAATGGAACGATGCCAACAATGCGTTAGTAGGTAATGGGGTTTCCATGGTGACGCTATATTATTTAAGACGATTTTTGAAATTCTTCCAACAAATTTTAGAGAATTCAAAATTAGAAAATATCAAAATCTCGAATGAAATGGTTGAGTTTTACCATGAAGTAAGAGAATGTTTAGTCGAAAATAAGCAGTTACTTTCCGGTAAGATTGATGATAGATCTCGAAGAATAATAATAGATCGTTTGGGTAAAGCGGCTTCCGATTATCGTTTTCAAATTTATAACAGTGGTTTTTGGGGTAAAAAAAGAACCCATTCAATGGCTGGTTTAAAAACATTTACTCAAGTGTGTTTGGATTTTATTGATCATTCCATTGAAGCAAATAAAAGGGCCGATAATTTATACCACGCCTATAATTTAGTTACGATTAAAAACGAAAAGGAAATGTCAATTTCTTATCTAAGCGAAATGCTTGAAGGTCAAGTTGCCGTTTTAAGCTCGGGTTATTTAAGTTCAAAAGAAGCATTAGTGGTTTTAGATAATTTAAAATCTAGTAAATTATTTAGAGAAGATCAATACAGTTATTTGTTGTATCCAAACATAGAATTGCCAAAATTCTTAGTAAAGAATACAATTCCAAAAGAAGCCGTTGCAAAATCAGAATTACTTACTCAATTGGTTTCCAAAAAGAACCTACAAGTGATTAAATTGGATTGCGATGGTAACTATCATTTTAATGGAAATTTCAACAATGCCAATGATTTAAAGGCGGCACTTGAGCAATTAAAAAGGCAAGAAGAATTTAAAACTTTAGTTGAAAAAGAAATCAATATTATAACTGAGATTTTTGAGCAAGTATTTAATCATAAAGCATTTACCGGAAGATCGGGAACGTTTTATGGATATGAAGGTTTGGGATCAATTTATTGGCATATGGTTTCTAAACTGCAATTAGCAGTGCAAGAATGTTGTTTTAAAGCGCAAAAAGAAAACGAATCTCCAGAAATAATTGGTCGTTTATTAGAACATTATTATGAAGTAAACGCCGGAATTGGAGTGCATAAATCACCTTCATTATATGGTGCTTTCCCTACCGATCCGTATTCGCATACGCCTGCTGGAAAAGGGGCACAACAGCCAGGAATGACTGGTCAAGTGAAGGAAGATGTATTGAGTCGATTTGGAGAACTTGGAGTTTTTGTAAAAAAGGGTTGTCTACATTTAGCACCCTTATTATTACGAAAAGAAGAATTCTTAAAAGAATCTAAAACATTCCATTTTGTGGATGTACATATAAAGCAAAAAACAATTGAATTGCAAGAAGATTCCCTTGGATTTACTTATTGTCAAACACCAATTGTATATAAAATTGGTGATTCAAATAGTATTGAAGTAACCTATTCTAATGGTACTGATGCTGTTTTTAATTCAAATAAATTAGATATTCAAACCAGTCAAAAGTTGTTTTTACGAACAGGAGAAATCATAAAAATAAAAGTAACTATTGATAAAATAGTATTACGATAATAATAAGTTGGGTGTAAACTCAAAAAAAATTAAATTAAAATAGTAATTATGTCAAATAACAACAGCAACACAAACGGATCAGTTTCTATGGGTCAAAAGATTGCCTTTGGATTAGGAATGTTAGCCAACCAAATGTTCCCTGCAGCTTTAGGTATATTTATGGTTGTGTTGGTTCAGAATTTAGGTTTTCCTGCTTGGATGTGGGGTATTTTATTCTTTTTACCACGAATTTTCGATGCCTTTATAGATCCGATTATGGGTTTTATTTCAGATAATACTAGATCTAGATGGGGTAGAAGAAGACATTATGTTTTTATTGGCGCCATAATCATGGGGATTTCATTTGTTTCAATGTGGCAACTTTATAAAGAAAACGGAGTTCAATATAATTTTATTTTCTTCCTGTTGTGGTCGTTTATTTTTTATTTAGGTCTTACAATTTTTAGTGTTCCTTATGTAGCAATGGGTTATGAAATGAGTGATGACTTTCACGAAAGAACAAGTATTATGGCAATCTCACAATGGATTGGTCAATGGGCTTGGGTTATTGCACCTTGGTTTTGGGTTATTATGTATGATCCCAATTGGTTTCCAAATGCCAATTCTATCGATCCATTAAATCCAGATGCAGATACAGCTCTTGCAACAAGAACTTTGGCAATTTGGGTTGGAGTAATTTGTATGCTATTAGCAATGGTTCCTGCGCTATTTATAAAAAGTAAATCAACAAAAGATGAAACTAGTTTTTCGCCCTTAACATTTAAAGCAATTGGCGGTAGTTTCAAAGAAATACTAAAAAGTTTCAAAGAAGCATTTAGCAATAAACCATTTACAAAACTTTGTATATCTACTTTTCTAATTTTTAACGCATTTAATACAGTTGCCGGATTTACTTTCTTTATTGTAGTGTATTATCTTTTTAATGGAAGTCCCGCAGATGCTGGAATATGGCCGACTCTTTTTGGTTGTGTTGGTGCCTTAGCAACTACTTTTATTGTAATTCCTATTGTTGCCTACATATCTAAAAAAATGGGTAAGAAGAATGCATTTTTATTATGTCAAGGGATTTCAGTATTTGGATATATCTTGCTTTGGTTTCTTTTTATTCCAGGTAAACCGTACATGTTCTTATTTGCACTTCCCTTCTTCTCTTTTGGGATAGGAAGTTTATTTACCCTTATGATGTCTATGACTGCCGATGTTTGTGATATGGATGAACTTACATCTGGTAAACGAAGAGAAGGCATATTCGGAGCCATTTATTGGTGGATGGTTAAATTTGGGTTTGCAATAGCAGGTCTTTTAACCGGTGTAATTATGTCGGCAGTAGGATTTGATCCAAATGTATCAGTTCAAGCTGATGGCGCGGTTACTGGTTTGCGTTTATTTTTCTCTGGAATTCCAATATTAGGCACATTAATTGCTATGTGGATCATGCGTAATTATGATTTGACCGAAGATAAAGCCAAAGAAATTAAAGAGCAATTAGTGATTTCAAGAGGTGATCAAGCAGCTAAATAATTATTATATAAAACTAAAAATGAAAAATACTACTCCTTACAAATTACTTTTATCTTTTTTCCTGTTCTGCCAATTTGGATTTGCACAGGTGGATGTAGTATACAATAATTTAGTTTGGTCGGATGAATTTAATTCAAGCGGCTCGATAGATTCAAATAAATGGCATCATCAAACACAAATTCCAGCTGGTGGAAGTTGGTTTAACAATGAAGTACAACATTACACCAATCGATTGGCGAATTCATTTGTAGATGCTGGGGCACTAAATATTGTTGCAAAAAGAGAAAATTTTACTGATCAAAATGTAACAAAACAGTTTACATCCGCTAGATTAAATTCTAAATTTGCATTTAAATATGGTCGAGTTGATATAAGAGCAAAAGTTCCAAATGGTCAAGGAACATGGCCGGCCTTGTGGTTGTTAGGAAAAAATATTAACGAAGATGGAGGTTTTTTTGATTCTAATTTTGGAACTACTAGTTGGCCAGCATGTGGTGAAATTGATATTATGGAGCATGGAATTTTTCCAGGTCAACCATTAAATTATATTGGTGCTGCGATTCATACTCCTTCTTCATCAGGAAATACTATAAATAAAGGTGGTATTCAAGCATCTGATATCTCTCAAAATTATCATATATATTCAATGAATTGGTCTCCAAACCAAATTTCTTTTTTACTTGATAATGTTGTTTTTTACACATATAATCCAACAATAAAGAATTCAAGTACTTGGCCTTTTGATGCAGATCAATATTTAATATTTAATATTGCAATGGGTGGTTTTGCAGGAACTATTCCAGCTAATTTTAATCAAACGTCTATGATTATTGATTATGTAAGGGTATATCAAAATACTGCCACAGATACTCAAGCCCCTACTAACTTTGTTGCTTCTATAGGCTCAATAACCGGTTCATCAATTGAGTTATTAATGAATGCTAATGATAATTCAGGCACAATAGCATATACAATTTCCTATAACGGAGAATCATTTACCGTTTACAACCCATCTGGAAATCAAAAATCTGTTATAATACCAAATTTGTTATCAAATACAAATTATGTTTTTACAATAACAGCATCAGATATGGTTGGAAATCCTGTCGCAAATAACCCAATAATCCTTAATGCAACTACATCATTTAGTCCTCAATGTTCAGGAACTTCTAATTTAGCTCAAATAGGAAGTTTTTCTTCCGGTTATAATTATATATTTCAAACAAATGGTACTGATGTAAAAATCACATACAATTTATTAGATACTGATAAAGTTGGAGTAGTAGCCTTTTTGTGGAGACAAAGTCCATTTACTGAATACCAAATGACAAATGTGTCTGGAAATAGTTTTACTCATACAATAACCAATCAAACAATTGGGTCAACAATTAATTATGGAGTAAAATTTGCTTATTCTGGCGGTATGTCAGTTACTAATTACTATTCTTATGTTGTAGGAAGTGCTTGTGCAATGGGTGTTAGTGCTTTTACAGAATTAAATCAACTTACATTTTCAAACCCTATTGGTGATGTTATTGAAATAAACTCCACAATATCAATTGATAATGTTGAAATTTATAATCTATTGGGTACTATCGTAGTTAAACAAGAATCAAATACCAAACGAATTGATGTAAGTGATTTACAATCTGGAGTTTACCTTATCTCACTTTATTCAGGTGAAGAAAAAATAGTTAAAAAAATTATTATTAAATAATCTTATTATTTCTACTTATTTTTAGTATTTTTTCTTTATAAATACCTCAATAATTAATCATTTTTTACAATTAATATGTTAAAAATTAATTTTTTGTTTGGATGTTAAGAAATAATTAAGTTATATTTGTCAACACTTTATTAACAATTAACAGTCGCCTATCGTATAAAATTACTTTTAGAAATAAATATTTAGATTATTATTAACTACTAAAAGGTAATTTTATGGCTACTACTCAAATTCCTGATGCTTTATTGGTAAAGAATTATATAGCTGGCGACGAGAACGCATTGTCTATATTAATTAAGAAACATCAATCTAAAATTTATGGATTTATCTATTCCAAAATGCCAGATCGTGATGTTGCTGACGACATCTTTCAAGACACCTTTATTAAGGTAATAAAAACCTTAAAATCTAATTCTTATAATGAAGAGGGTAAATTTTTACCTTGGGTTATGCGTATTTCTCATAATCTTATTGTAGATCATTACAGAAAAAATAAGAAGATGCCAATGCTTCGAGAAACCGAAGAATTTTCTATATTTTCTATCCTTTCAGATAATTCTCTAAATGTTGAAGGCAGAATTATTACAGATGCAATAGAAAAAGATTTGCAAAAAATTATTCAAGAACTTCCAAGTGATCAAAAAGAAGTGTTAGAGATGCGCATCTATCAAGACTTGAGTTTCAATGAAATTGCAGAACTTACCGGAGTAAGTATAAATACTGCTTTAGGGAGAATGAGATATGCCTTAATGAACTTGAGAAAAATTATCGAAAAAAATAATATTATTTTAACTAATTAAACAATATTTCGTTTGCTAAATCGTTATAGAATAAACTTAAATATTTCTATGGCGAAACTTTACTCTAAAAAAGCATTAGCAAACAACAAAATGTTACCAAAAAAAGAAACTATTAGTTTTATTCTTAATTATTCAAAAGCTTTGAATATCGTTAAAATTGGTAACCACAACTTTGAAGTTATTGCTAATTAAAAAAAATATCCCGTTTATTAGCGGGATATTTTTTTTTCTATTTCTTTGATAATTGATTTTCTGCCTATTGTTTTGGTAATGAAATCCTTTTCTAAATTCCAGCCTCTCGCAGGTGAATATTCCCTGCCATACCAAATTATTTGAAGGTGTAAATCATTCCATAATTCTTTCGGGAAAAGCGCTTTGGCATCCTTTTCTGTTTGGGTTACATTTTTTCCATTACTCAATCCCCAACGATACATTAACCGATGAATATGAGTATCAACAGGAAATGCTGGCACGCCAAATGCCTGACTCATTACAACACTTGCGGTTTTATGACCAACAGCCGGGAGCGATTCTAAAGCTTCAAAAGTTTGAGGAACTTTGCCTTCATATTTATCAAGTAATATATGGGATAATCCATGAATGCCTTTAGATTTCATTGGTGACAAACCACAAGGACGAATAATTTCTTTAATTTCATCCACAGTCATTTTTACCATATCCAAAGGGTTATCTGCTTTTGCAAATAATAGAGGAGTGATTTGATTAACTCTAACATCGGTGCATTGTGCAGAAAGTAATACCGCAATAAGCAAGGTATACGGATCTTTATGATCTAATGGAATTGGTATACTTGGATAAATTTCTTTTAACGAATTTATAACAAATGTTACACGCTCTTTTTTGGTCATTAATTGTTAAATTTGATTTGTAAAATAAATCAATTTAGCCGACAATCACAATAAATAAATTATATCTATGACTACATTAAAAAAAGGAGATAAAGCACCAAATTTTTCAGGTTTGGATCAAAATGGTTCATCGCATTCATTGGCGGATTATAAAGGAAAAAAATTAGTTGTTTTCTTTTATCCAAAAGCAAATACTCCTGGATGTACAGCAGAAGCTTGTGATTTGAGAGATAACTTTGATCGTTTTCAGGCAAATAATTATGCTTTGATTGGTGTAAGTGCCGACTCTCAAAATGCTCAATTAAAATTTAAAGACAAATTTAATTTCCCTTTTCCTTTACTTGCAGATGAAGATAAATCAGTGATTCAAGCATTTGGTGTTTGGGGTCCTAAAAAATTTATGGGAAAAGAGTATGACGGCATCCATAGAACTACTTTTGTTATTGATGAAAATGGAATTATAGATGAAGTAATTTCTGATGTTAAGACAAAAGTACATGCTTCTCAAATATTAGGCGCTTCTTAAATCTTTTCTAATAAAACTCTAGTATTAAAAGTTTTTACTTTTTTAAAATGAGTGGGTGTAATTCCGGTTATTTGTTTAAATTGATTAGATAAATGTGCCACACTGCTGTATTGTAATTGGTGCGTAATTTCATTGAGTGATAATTCGTCGTATAAAATCAGTTCTTTTGCTTTTTCAATTTTATGGAGTACAATAAAATGTTGAATTGTCATTCCGGTTACTTCTTTAAATAAATTAGATAAATAGGTGTAATTAAGGTTTAATTTTTTACTTAAGTAAATTGACAGTTTTATTTTTGGTAATTCATCGCTATAATGCACCATTTCAATAACACTAGTTTTTATTTTTTCAACAGTTGTAGTTTTTTTTTCTTGTAATATTTCCAACCCACATTCTGAAAGTAAAGACTTGAGTTCTTCTTTTTTTGAATCCATTAAATTCATTTCAAGCAATTCTACTTCACCTAATTTTACTTGCTTAAATTCAATTCCGGTTGTGTTTAGCGCTTCTTTAACTACCAGTATACATCGGAAGGAAACCATGTGTTTTATGTGTATTATCATGCAATAATTTGAATTAGCTAATTTGTTAAATACAAAATGCAACAGAATTCTGTTCTGATACATAGCCAATCTAATTAGTAGGGTAGTAGTTTATTTTATTTCTTCGGGGACTGAAGAATTAACTATAGGATAGTTAAATATTTTTATAAAATTAATAATTAATATTGTATTGAACAAATTCAAAACTAATTAATTAGGAAATAACTTATAAAATAAAAAACCTCAATTGAAAATTGAGGTTTGAAATTTATGCATTGGTTACATCTTCTAATACTTTATTAGGATCGTAGCCAAATAGTTTATGATGTTTAATAAGCTCTGCGGTACCTATTGGAAGTAAGCTTTCCCAACCACTTGTGCCCGAACTAATCATTTTTAATACTTCTCGAGAAAAGATTTTTAAATTTTCTTTATCATATCCGGCAACATCAATTACTTTTCCATTATAGGCGAAAAATTTATATAATTCCTTCATTCTAGGATGTACTTTTAGATTTTGTGAAGTTATGACTTCTCCATCTTCAAGCATTGGGTATAGGTAAACTTTTAAATCTCTGTAGAATAATTTTCCAAAAGCTTCTAATATACCTCCACTTAAGTGTCGATAGTATTTTTCGTCAAAAATATCTACTAAATTATTAACTCCCATTACCAACCCCATTCGGGCTTTAGTATAACTTGAGAAATATTCAACCACTTTGTAGTATTCTTGGAAATTAGATATCATAACTGTTTGTCCAAGTGAACAAAGTAATTCAGCTCGATCCATGAAATCTCTCTCGTCAATTTCACCTTCCGAACGAAGGTTAGATAAAGTAATTTCAAATATTACAAAAGTATTTTCTTTTTCTACTTTATTTTCTTTGGTAAACATCTCAAGGGAACGTTCCAACATGTCCATGTTCACCTTAGTAACCGGACGAAAACTTCCTCTTAATGCTAGAATGTTCTTTTTATATAAAACAGCTGCAGGTAAAATATTGTGTCCATCTGGACTGAACATAACGGCATCTGTCATTCCATTTTTTACCAATTGCAAACTCATTAATCGGTTGTCTACATTAGCAAATCGAGGTCCAGAAAAGTTAATTGTATCAATTTCTAATTGATCTTTATCAAGATGATCGTATAAATAACGAAGTAATTTTTTTGGATCATTGTATTTGTAAAATGCTCCATAGATTAAGTTTACACCAAGAATTCCAAGTGTTTCTTGTTGCAAACGGGCATCGGTTTCTTTAAATCGAATGTGAAGAATAATTTCGTTATATTCTTCTTCAGGCTCTAATTGGTATTTAATTCCAACCCAACCGTGGCCTTTAAACTGCTTTGCAAAATCTATAGTTGCAACTGTATTAGCATAACTAAAGAATAATTTATTTGGGTGTTTTGCTCGGTCTAATCTTTTCTCAATTAATTCAACTTCATGAGAAAGCATTCGGGTTAGTCTACTTTCAGTAACATAACGGCCATCCGTTTCCACTCCATAAATAGCATCACTAAAATCCTTGTCATAAGCAGACATTGCTTTTGCGATAGTTCCAGAAGATCCACCAGCTCTGAAAAAATGACGAACGGTTTCTTGCCCAGCACCAATTTCTGCGAAAGTTCCGTAAATGTTTTCGTTCAAATTTATGCGTAAAGCCTTGTCTTTAATTGAGGGTATTTGCTCAATTACTTTGTCTCCTTTTAATTTTATGTCTAATCCGGAATTTCCCATAATCTAGTTAATAGGTAGCAAAGTTAGAAAAAATGGTGTTTATAAAAAGATAATTAATGCTATTTTTGTATTAATTTAACGAAGATTTAATTTTTTGGTTTAATTCCCAAATTAATACTTATGAAAGTTTATTTTTTAGGTACTGGCACATCTCAAGGTATTCCTGTTATAGGAAGCGACCACGAGGTTTGCAAAAGTGAAAATCCGAAGGATAAAAGGCTTCGAGTTTCCGTTTGGATTCATACCGAAAATACTTCAATAGTAGTAGATTGTGGCCCCGATTTTAGACAGCAAATGCTAACTTCGAAATGCAGTAAAATAGATGCTTTTTTGTTTACACACGAACATGCCGATCATACCTCGGGAATTGATGATATTAGACCATTTAATTTTAAGCAAGGTAAAATTCCAGTATATGCTCATACACGAGTTATTGAAAATTTAAAAAAACGTTTTGATTATATTTTTGAAACTGAAAATCGGTATCCAGGAGCGCCTTCAGTTCAAGCAATTGAAGTAAAGAATAATATCCCGTTTATTATTGGCGATATTCATGTTGTTCCAATTAATGCTTACCATGCCAATCTTCAGGTTTTTGGGTATAAAATGAATGATTTTGCTTATTTAACCGATGTTAAATCCATTGATTCCGAAGAGATCGAAAAAATAAAAGGTGTAAATGTTTTGGTTATCAATGCCTTAAGAGAGGATATGCACCACTCGCACTTTAGTTTGCAGGAAGCTCTAGATTTTGTAACTTTGGTGCAACCCAAAAAAGCATACTTTACACATATTAGTCATTTATTAGGCTTTCATGACGAAGTTGAAAAGAAGTTACCTTCTAATGTTTTTTTGGCTTATGATAATTTAGAAATAGCACTTTAGCAATGAAAAGACAATTGTATTTATACTTATTTATTTTAACGGCATTAGTTGCTGCTTTTACCTATATGTATTATTCAAAAGCACTTTCTTTTGAAATGAAAAAAAATGAAAGTGAAATAAAGTACTATAAAGACAGTATATCAGTAGTTACCAATAAATTATTTGAAGCCGACCATTTTTCGTTAGAGAACAATGATTTTGCTAAAGAATATTTTGTTGATTATGATTTGCAAAAGCTAATGCCACAAATTAAAGAGGCGTTGTTGGCATATAATGACGATCCAAAAGGAAATATTTACACAGGTCAAGAGAAATTAGGAGAACAAAAATTCATTATCAATAAAATAAAAATTCTAAACCACCGTTGGATTATTGCTGACTACAGTGACGGTCAATATTGGGGCGATGTTGTACTTAAATATTTTGTTGAAAAAGACGGAAAAATAACCTTTCAAATAATGGATACTTTTATTTATCCGAAACAAGAATACTAAATCAATAAAATTTTAAGCCCAATAAAATTTTAATCTTATGAAAAACCTACTAATAGTAATTGCAATAACTTCAATTTTCATTTCTTGTAAATTAAATGATGCTACTGATGAAGAAGTAAAAGCGCCTGTTAAAGATTCAACAATTTTTGGCGCAGATAAAGATGATGACGGTTGTTTGGCTTCTGCCGGTTATACGTGGTCTAAGCTAAACAAAGAATGTGTAAAAGCCTTTACTGGAATTCAGTTAAATCCTGCTTCAGATGCTGCAACCGAAGATGAAACTTTGTGCGCCTATGTTTTATTTAATGAAGAAGGAGATCAAGCCGAAATATTTTTACCAGACGATAAATCATTTATTGTTACTAAAGGCACTTCAGATAAATTATGGGTTTTTAAAGATTACCAATTAATTGCTCAAAATGGCTACCAACTTAAAAAAGCTGGACAAGTGGTTTTTTCTGGAGATGGTGAAATAGGAAGTAAAGTTTCCGGTTCGGATAATCCGGACGCGCAATAATAAAAATAAAAAAGTCTCATTTGAGACTTTTTTTATTGCTGTAACCAATTTTTGAAATCATAAAAATTCTGTGGAGCAACGCCATGACCCACAGGATATTCCTTATAAACTATTTCTATTCCTAGTTGCGTTAATGCAGGTGCGGCTTTTCTAGCCCAGTCAACTGGAACTACTTGGTCTACCGTCCCGTGAGAAGCAAATATTTTTAGATTGCTAAAATTATTATTTTCAAAATTTGGTTTAATCATTTCGGTGTTTAAATAGCCGCTCATAGCAACCACTCGTTGAATTTTCTCAGGGTAGGAGAGTGCAATTGCATAACTCAAAATCGTACCTTGACTAAATCCAATTAAAGTAACATTTGAGGAATCGATAGGATAATTCGCAATTAATTCATCAATGAAACTTGCAATTAAATCTCTAGATTGTTGTGCCTGTGGAATATCAGAAAATTTATTTTCATCGGCATCAAAATTAATGGCATACCACGCATAACTCCCAAAGCCCATATCGAATGGTGCTCTAGCTGATATTACATAATATTCCTCTGGAAGTTCAGACGCAAAAGAAAATAAATCTTCTTCATTGCTTCCATATCCATGTAATAATAACAGTAATGGATTTTTATCTAATATAATTTTTGGAGCTCTAACTAAATGGTGAAGTGTCATAAGAAAAATTAAAAATTACTAAACCATTTTTGGTACCATTTCCCTAACAAAGGCAACGGAATTGTTTCTCCTTTGGCAGCAGTGAAAATTCCATAAATGGTCAATATTGAAATGAAAATCCACATGGGTGCTGCAATCATAATGCTTTCAAAATAGCTAATAGAAACTCCCAAAGTAATGAAAGTTAGGGTTAAACCCAATCCTTGGCGGATGTGAAAAGAAGCAAATGAATTCTTATTTTCTGAATTCATAGAAATGGCAATTAAAACACCTACAATTAAAATATAGCTGGTTATGGCTGCCGATTTTCCTTCGTCAATTGTTTTTTGATCCATTACGCCTCAATAAAAGTTTTATTGTTGTAGATTCCGATTACTTTTCCTTTCATTTTGGTTCCAAGAAAAGCCGAATTTTTAGATTTAGAAAGTATATTTTCTTTTGCAAAAATCCATTCGCCATCTGTGGAGAAAAGAGAAATGTTAGCTGGTTTGCCTTCTGCAATTTCGGAATTTGTTACATTAAATACCGATTTGGCATTTGTAAGTTTTGCAACAATAGTTTCTACAGGTAAAACGGTAAGTAAAGCTCCAAAAGCACTTTCCAGTCCAATTGAACCATTTTTAGCACCATCAAATTCCATTTTCTTGTGTTCAATATCCATCGGATTGTGATCGGAAGTAATAATGTCAATGGTATTATCTGTAACTCCTGCAAGTAGTGCCAATCGATCTTCATTGGTTCTTAACGGAGGTGAAAGTTTAAAGCGGGTATCAAAACCATCTAGTTTTTCATCGGTTAAAACCAAATTAGAAACCGCAACGCTACAGGTGACTTGAAGTCCTTTGGCTTTAGCCTCACGAATCAATTCAACCGACTTGGCTGTAGATATTGTTGGAATATGAAGTTTACCACCGGTGTATTCTAGCAAAAACAAGTTTCGTGCTACTATAAGTTCTTCGGCAAGATTCGGAATTCCTTTTAATCCCAATCGGGTTGAGACAATACCTTCGTTAACTACGCCACTTCCTTTTATTTTTTCATCTTGACAAAAAGCAAGTACTAATCCGTCAAAATCTTGAACATATTGCAACCCAATTTTCAATAAATTGGCATTAGTTAAACTTTTTCCATAATCTCCAAAGGCTATGGCTCCCGCATTTTTCATATCTAATAATTCGGCTAAATCGGTTCCTTCCCTGTTTTTCGTTAAGGCGCCAATTGGATATAAATCGGTTGCCGATTGTGCTGCTTTTTGTTTTACAAAATGTATTTGTGATTGATTGTCAATTACCGGAAAACTATTAGGTTGTAAGGCTATTGCAGTAAAACCGCTTTTTGCAGCTACTTGAAGTCCGTTGCTTATTGTTTCTCTATCTTCATAGCCAGGCTCACCAAGCGAAACGCTGCTGTCCATCCAACCTTGAGATAGGTGTAAATTGGAATGACTTATTTCCTTGTAATCGGATGGATTAGTAATATTTTTTCCAATTTGTTCAATGATACCATCACCAATTTTTACATCAACAATTTGTTGGTGAAACGGACTTTTAGGGTCGATAATCTTGGCTTCTCGGATTAGGATTTTCATATTTTAGTTTATTGGATTTTCAATTCGAATGAGTTAAAAATCATTTTACAAATTTTTGAATTAATACTTCAAGTATAATAAATAATAAAGATAATAAAATAAATAATTTCCACATTTGATTGTCACTTCGGTTTGCTTGAAGTGTATCAAAAATAGAACTTACATTGCTTATCTCTTTGTAATTATTAAATGAATTAGTATTGATGTTGTCTAAATTGCTTTCGGTACGGCTGTAATTAAAGCTAACTGTATTTACAGGAACTTGATTGTTGAATATTCCAAAATTCCCGGCTTCTTTTGGATTTTCATTACAAGTAATTTTTACTTTATTGTTAAGTAGTTGCTGCAATGGGATGAAACTTTCTTTATTGTTTTTTACAGTTACAATTTCATCTTTACCTAATTTTGAATCGACTAAAAATGGTTTATTTTCTCCAATCTGTAACACATTGATTCCCACTTTTTGAGCATTTTGTCCCATATTGTAAAACACTGGAACTACAATAGGTGAATTTTGAAAGTTGCTATTCAATTTGTTTAATGGAGCTGAAAAAACATAAGCAGTCGCAACTTCACTTTGTGAGGAACTTAAAAACGCTGTTTGATCATTATAGCCTAATACTACGGGTGAAGTGTTACTTATTTCGAAAGAAGTTTTTGTTTTTGGAAATTGAAAATTAGTGACTTGTTTTTCAAATACACTGCTGAATAGGGGATGGCTAAAATTAATTTTAGTCACTAATTTCTCAGTACTATTTTTTGTTTTGTATTGAATGCTGCTTATGGTTGATAAAAATGCATTCATATTGGAGACTGACGCTTCTTCGCTTGGAATAATTATAATATTTCCGCCTTTTTCGGCGAATGATTTTAATGTTGTTTGTAAGGCTTGAGGTATTTCTTTCAGCTCATTCAATACAATAGCATCTTGTTTTTCGATTGAATTATAATCTAAACCGGATAATTCTGTATTGGAATAATTAAATTCGGAATCTGTATAAATTCGTGATAAAAATTGACTTTTATTGTTATTCCCGATGCTAATTACATTGCTTTTTTGAGGTTTTGAAAGACTAAAATAATAGCAGTTGTCGTATTCTAAGCTGTTGTCAGAAACTGATACATAACCATGAAAATCGGCTTTCGGAATGGTGAAATTAATAACCTTATTTTTTGATTCAAGATTTACTAAAGTCTTCGCCACTAATTTATTCTTGTTGAATAATGCAATCGGAATGTCATTAAAATCCTCTCCATAAGCAGCTAATTTTACACCAATTTCATAAAAATTATCCATGGTTTGATTAATGAAAACACTATCAATGGCAATGTTGTTTGTTTTTTCGGCTTCCGAAATTATATAATATAAATTTTCGTCCTCACTTTTTGAAGGAGTATTTTTTGATTGCAATCCAACTGCATCGGTAATGACAACTATGTCTTTTCTAAACGCCGATTTGTGTGCTTTAATTTTTGAAAGTATGGATTCTAATTGAAAAGGGGTTGCACTGTATTTTAAATTCTGTAATTCCTTTTGAATCGATTTTATATCGGTATTCCAATAATTATCAGTACAAGTTAATAAGGAAAAATTGGCGCCTTCGGGGGTGTGTTCTAATAAATCTTGTACGGCTCTTTTTAGTAATTCCCCTTTTTGACCTTTGGCCTGCATACTAAACGAATTGTCGAGTACAATATAAAGTTCGTTTTTTGCGTCTTTGTGGTCTTTAGCAATAAAGAAGGGTTTTGCAAAGGCAAGGATTAATGCAGCAAGCAATAATAATCGGGTTGCTAGTAATAAGTATTTTTTAATTTTCGAACTTTTTCGGGTTTGAACAACAAGTTCTTTAAGGAATTTTACATTCGTAAAATATTCGGTTTTGAATTTACGAAGCTGAAAAAGATGCACCAGAATTGGAATTACCAATAAGAAAAGGAAATATAGAATTTCTGGATGTTGGAACTGCATTTTAAATTAATTTGTCAAAAGTAATAAAAAGTTTAAAGGTTTAAAAGTTTAAAGGTTTAAAAGTTTTATTCACTGCAGTATTCCTAGTTTTTGATTGCTACTTTTTCTTCTTTTTAGCATCTCTTTTTCGTTCTACACCGCGATTCCTCGATTCGGTTTTTCGAGGCTTAGTTTTAGCTGGACCACCAAGATTAACTTTCTGATTTTTCTTAGATTTTTCGTGAAAAGCAGCGCCACCTTCTTGTTTTACGCGTTTTAAAAGTTGTTTTACTTTCTTTTTATCCTTTTCAAATTCTAATAAACGCTCGGCTACTTCTACATCTTCTGGAAAATCTAAAAACTGAATTTCTTTTTCCATTAGCATTTCTGCCTCAATTTGAATTTCTTCTTCTTTTGGGCTAATGAAACTTATGGCAATACCCGATTTATCCGCACGACCAGTTCTACCAATACGGTGAATGTATTGCTCTGGAATTTCAGTAAATTCAAAATTGATTACATGAGTAACATCCGAAATATCCAATCCACGCGCCATTACATCAGTGGTAACAATACCTCGTAATTCACCTGCTTGAAATGAAGCCATGGTGTTTAATCGGTAATTTTGTGATTTATTTGAGTGGATAACACCAAATTGTTCTGGGTAATTTTCTTCAATACTGTTGGCAATTAAATCAACTGACTTTTTATTATTTGCAAATATCAAAACCCTACTCGTATTTTCATCTGTTGCAAGAATATGATTCAGCAAATTTAGTTTGGTTAGAAAATTCGGAGTTGAATACGCTAATTGTTCAATTTTTTCTAAAGGTGTTCCTGATGGAGCTAAAGTAATTTCTTCAGGTAGTTCAAAATATTCTTCAAGCATTTCATCTACTTCATCGGTCATGGTTGCCGAGAATAAGATATTTTGACGCTTGTTTTTCATCATTGATAATAAGGAAGTCACTTGAAAACGGAATCCTAAGTTTAAGATTTCGTCAAATTCATCAATTACCAATTTTTGAAGCGAATCAAATCGAACGACATTGTCCAAAGCTAAATCCATGGTTCTTCCTGGAGTTCCAACCAAGATATCAATGCCTTCATAAACCGCTTTCTTTTGCGTATTGATGTTTACACCGCCATAAATACCTAAAGTTCTAACCGACATGTATTGGGTTAAACTTTCAATAACTTCAACTATTTGCACCACTAATTCTCTTGTTGGGACAATAATCACCACTCGAGCAGAATCGGTTGGAACAAATTTCCATTGTTTTAAAAGAGGTAATAAATAGGCTAATGTTTTTCCGGTACCAGTTTGTGCAATTCCCATAACATCCCTTCCCGACATGATAGAGGAGAATGATTTTTCCTGAATAGGAGTTGGGGTAGTTAAACCTAAATCATCGACTGCTTTTTGTAAAGATTTAGGAAGATTGAATTGCTCAAAAGTACTCATTAGGTATTATTTTCGGCAAAGGTAAGGAATTCTTTTGGGTTTAGTCTACTTGCAATTACTGATAAGGAATAAGCGCTGGCTGCCCAATTTGAAAATCACGAAACTCAATGTTATTGTTTTGAAATGTATTGGTTTTTATTATATTACTTCCTTCAATAGGTAATGAAGGATAGTAAGAAAAGGATAATTGAAAGCTATTAAATACTAAATAATTGTTGTTTACCAATACTCCAACTCCAATTTGAGAATACATTTTGTTGCTAAAAAAGATTTGATCACCTTGGTCTAAAAAGCCTAAGGTGAAATTAATGTATGGGCTAAAATTAAAACCATACCACTCTTTTTGATTGTAAGACTGCGTTTGAAATGTGGCTAAGAATTTTTTTGTACCTGTAAGCGGAGCACTATTAAAACCTGGAATTCCATTTACATCAATTAGGTTTAATCGGTCTTGTGTCGTGTTTATTCTATTGGTGCCAAGAACTAAAACGGGTTTGAAAAATTGTCTAAATTTCCAGGATCCAATTGGGAATAAATTGGTAAAATAATTCAATTCAAATTTATAAATGCTTTGTTCTGATTTTCCATTATTAAAGAAACTTCCGGTTTCAAAATTTCCTTGTAAGTAACCAAAATTGAAATAGTTTCCATAAGCAATTCGGCCTCCAAAGTAGGCTCTGTTTATTGTGTTTTTATTTTCAAAACCTCCTGTAAATGATATTAATTTTCCATAAGGGATGTCTTCTACGTTTCCAAAACGAAATAAATATTTGTCTTGATAAAATTTTTGAGTAGAAATTCCAATGGTTGATAATGCTAATTTGGAAGAACTAAAATATTGAAGTGGATCAAGTGTTATGTCGGGCTTTGTTTGATAATTTGAATTAGTAAATCCAGCTGTAACAACTAGGTGAGAGGTTTTAGAAATTTCTGATTTCCTTCCAAAAACATTAAATGAATGACCTCCCCAAAAGGAATACGAATTGGTATTGAAGTTTTGAGTAACTGCAATCGAATTTTGATCAAAAAGAGTTTGATTGAAAGACTTGTAGTCAAAATACATTCCTCCCGCCCAATGGGTGAATGTAGAGAAAAAAGGTCGGTCAACTTTTATTGATTTATAGGTGTTGTTGTTTAGATCTTTTTTAGAAGCAACCGAAGTATTTATGAAAGTATTTAATACGTTTGGAATAGTATATTTGGAATCATACCCATAATTATTTGCCGTGCTGTTGTCTAAACTTTTTAAATAATTAATATCAAATTCGTGTCCTAATCCTATAAAATTTCTTTCATTGATGTCAAAATTTGACACGTTGTTAGCATAGGCACCCGTTATGGCAGCACTCCATGTATCTAAAACCCGAATAGAAACATCAATTGAATCCTTGCAATTTGGTATAACTACTGGCAAAATTTTCACACTTCGAACATACCGCTGCCCACGAATTAAACGCTCTGATTCTTTTATTAATAAGGAATCTAATTCTTCATATTTATTGAATAATAGTAAATTTCGGATTGTCCAGTTTTTTGTTTTTATGTGCAAGGAGTTTCCAATTTTTTCTAATTTATTTGTGGGAATACTATTTTTGTTTTCTGCTGAAAACCCAAATGGATCAAGTGTTTCAATTGTGATATTTCTAATTATTTTGCAATTGTAATTTGAATAGGGAATAGGAGCAATTGAAGCAGAATTCTGTCTTTTTTTATTGCTTATTTCAGAAGCATCAACACTACGAAACAGTACTTTATGTAAAAATTTGTAAAATTTCTTTTCTTGCGATTTATTATAAATTTTGGCATACACACTATCAGACTTTGTAGGAACGCTTATTTGAGCCATCATATTGAAACAGCCCAAGAAATAGACCAATATGTATAAATAATAGCGCAATGGTAGAGTGTTTATTTAGTTTATAAAGATATCATTAATATATTTGAAAAACTAAGTCTTTAACAAAGCAAAAAATCCCTAATAAATAGGGATTTTAGATTTAATATAAAGGGTTATGATTTTTGTTCTTTATTAAAATATACTAAGTAATAATACATTTGTTTTTCTTCGTCCCATCCTTTTTCTACAAATTTTTCAACGCTTTCAGCATTAATGAAATCTAATTTAATTTGAATATTTGTATCTAAATTAATAACATTTCTCATTGATTTTCTAGCGTCAGTTACTGCTGCATTAGCAATAGGAAAAGTTGTTACATCTTCAATGCTGTATTTTTCTCCACGGTCTGCTTTATAGCTTTTAAACTCCGGAATCAAGTCTGGGTTTTCCATTACATCGTTCAAGAACGCTGTTTCTTCAAAGTTGTCATTTTTGGCAAAATGATTCACCGCACGATTCATAAACATTACTTCTTGCTTTTTATCTTCGGCAGGAAAAACAATTTCTTTTGCAAATTCTTGGCAGAATTTCAAGTATTTTTTGGTCATGAAATTCTCATCCTGAAACGCATCTACCGAAAGGAAATGCTCCAGCCAATAGCGCGCATCATAGCGGTTGCTGTCAACAGTTAAAATTTTGTAACCTTCCTCTTTTTTGTGATTGAAAATCAGGCAGCCTTTGTCTAATTTATTTAAGTTAATACCTTCTTGAAGAATCATTTCAAGATTACTTTCTTTTTCTTCAAATTGTAAGAAATCGGTACGCAATTCACTTTTGAAAACGCCTATTGCATCAACTATATTATTATCAATCGATACATTAGTTAAATAAGTCACATAAACCTCTCCATTTTTAATGTGTGGATGATTGGATTGCTCAAATAAATGCTGGGTGATTTTTTTAGAAACTTCGTGAACAGCACTTGGGTTGGTAAAAATCTCATCTGCCAATTTGAACATTTCATTGTATTCTAAATCTACTTCATGAGCAAATTGATAATAATTTTCTTCTTTTTCTCGGAAAGATTTGAAAAAGTATTCCTTTAATATTGGAACTATTTCGTCATTTAACCCATATTGGTTATCAGATAAGAAAATTGCTTCATTGCGGCTTTTATTTCCAACTTTATGAATAGATAAAGTTTCAATGTGCGTATTAAATAGGTTAATCATTTTTTAAGTTGCTAAGGTGTTTAGGTCCTAAGTTGCTGAGGTTTTAGTTTCGTTCTTTTATTTTGTTAATGAAGGAAACAAGCATTCTCTCTAACTCACGGCTGTCCTCATAAAGGTTATTAAATTCTATTTCGTTTATGTAATTTATATTTTTTGCAATTTCCAATTGTGTCTGAAATTCAAATAAGGAACTAATTGACACATTTAAAAATCTTAAGTATTCTTTGTTGCTTTCTCTTCCGCAGCCTTCTGCAATATTACTCGGTACTGAAATTATGCATCTTCTAATTTGTGAAGTCAATCCGAAAATTTCTTCTTTTGGAAATTGTATAGTACTACTGTAAGTATTTGTCACTAAGTTCATGGCTTTTTGCCAAATGAGAAGGTTTCTAAAATTACTCATGATTTTTAATATTTAAGTTCAATTAAATATACAATAAAAATCTCAGAACCTTTTTTTTCTTAGTGTCTCAGAGCCTAAAAGAATTTAATTCCAATTCTCTTCGAATCCATAATCTTCAAAGCTGTCGTCTCCGCTAAACATATCTAAATCGTCTTCGTCTAAATCGTCTTCAAATTCATTGTAGCTTTCTTCTTCATCAAAGTCGGAAACAAAATGTTTTTCCATTGCTTCTGCAGGCATTTCTCCATGAGTAAACAACAAGTTAGGGTAGATTACTCCGGGCTCTATTGAATCTTCAATTGCTGCAAGCTCCACTAAGAAAGTCCACATATTGATAAAATCATAAACATAAATGATCTTAGTATTTTCATTATCTAAAATAGAATTTAGAGTATAATCGCTCATGATTTTGGTTTCTCCAGGAACATCACCTGAATCAAACATCGGAATTTCGTCTTCTTGATTCCAAGTGTCATCACAAGTATAAAAAGAAGCTACTTCCAATCCGTCAAAGCCAAAAGCGTTAACAATTGCATTGTGTAAATCTTCTAAAGTATCATTCTCTAAGATGGCGATATCTCTAAATACATCTTCTTCTGCATCTAGAATTACTCTAAATTTATAGACCATAGGTTGTAATTTTATTTGAGAGCTCAAATGTAAAATATTAATTAAGAATATCGAATTAAGAAATACGATTTGTTGATAATATTTTTTATTGAAAAGGAATTTGTATTTTTGGATTTTTAACCGTATTGTTATGAAAATTGTAATCTCTCCTGCCAAAACTTTAGATTTTGAATCGCCATTGCCTACAAAGGCATATTCGGAATATGGATTTCAAAAGCAATCACTTGCAATAGATAAAGTTCTAAAAAAGAAAAAACCCAAACAGATAGCTGAATTAATGGATATTTCTGAAAAGTTGGCTGATTTAAATTGGCAGCGAAATCAGGAGCGAAATGTGGCAGAAATTACTCCTCAAAATGCGCGTCCTGCTATTTTTGCTTTCAGTGGGGAAGTATATGTTGGCCTGGATGCTTATTCGTTATCAGAAGACAAAATAAAACTTTTACAAGACCGATTGCGAATTTTATCTGGATTGTATGGTTTGCTTAATCCATTGGATTTAATGCAGCCGTATCGATTGGAAATGGGAACCAAACTTGCTATTGGGACTAAAAAGAATTTGTATGAATTTTGGAAGGCAACTTTAACTAAAGAATTGAATTCGCAATTAGATAAAGACGAACTTTTTATTAATCTTGCAAGCGCCGAATATTTTGATGCGATAGATGTAAAAAAATTGAAGGTTCCAGTAATCACTCCAGAATTTAAAGATTACAAAGACGGCAAACTAAAAATGATTAGTTTCTTTGCTAAAAAGGCTAGGGGAATGATGGTACGATATATTTTAGATACCAATGCGCAAACTTTAGATGACTTGAAAGGATTTAATTATGAAGGTTACGCTTTTGATGCTAATTTGAGTAAAGGAAGTACTTTGGTTTTTACTCGGTAATTTCTCCTTTTTTATATATCTTTTTATATATAGATAATATCTATTATTGTGTGTTAAATAATTTATTTTCAATTATTTAAACTTATTTTATTAAATTAATAGTTTAATATTTTTCATTCACTTAACCAATTTGATAATATTATTTTCCCTTGCGGAGTTAAGATGCTTTCAGGGTGAAATTGAATCCCTTTTACATTATATAGTTTGTGTCGAATCGACATGATGTCTCCGTTTTCAGAAAGTGAAGTTATTTCTAATGTTTCTGGAAATTCCTCGTTGTTAATTACCCATGAATGATAGCGGCCAACTTCTAGTTGTTGAGGTAAGTTGTTGAATAAGTTGTCATCACTAGTTTGCGTGATGGTGTTTGCTACTCCGTGATAAACCGTATTTAAATTTTGAAGTGTCGCCCCAAATACTTCGCCTATTGCTTGATGTCCAAGGCAAATTCCGAGTATTTTTTTTGTTGAAGCATATGTTTTAATAACATCTAATAAAATCCCTGATTCTGAAGGAATTCCGGGTCCGGGAGAAAGTAAAATAGCATCAAAATTTTTAAGTTCGTCTAAGTCAAATTCATCATTTCGAAAAACCAAAACTTCGCAATTTAAGTCTTCCAAATAATGAACTAAATTAAAAGTGAAACTATCGTAATTATCTATGAGAGCTATTTTTTTCATTAAGCAAATATAATATAACTGCATAAAAAAAACCTTAAAGAATTCTTTAAGGTTTTTTAATATAAGATAAGTTTTGATTAGAACTGTAAATTCACATTTAATTCAAATTCATCAGCAATAGCTCTATCTCCTAGGCTATCAAAGAAACTTCCTGAACCGTATTTAATTCCAAATTTAGTTCTGTCAATTTTTAAAGCTGTAGTAGCTGTAGCGCCCTTAACTGTGATTACAAAGTTGATTGGTGCAGTTACATCTTTAATTGTTAAATCGCCAGTTACATTGTAAACTCCATTTCCTTTATCAGTGATTTTTTTGAAAACTAATTTAGAAGTTGGGTATTTTTCAGTTCCAAAGAAATCATCATCTTTTAAGTGACCGTTTAGTTTTTCTTGGTATTCACCGCTTAAATCAGTAGTGTTTAAGCTAGTCATATTAACCACGAAAGAACCTCCGGTTAATTTTTTTCCTTTAAAATTAAGGCTTCCTTCTTTTAAGTTGATAGTTCCACTGTGTTGACCAGTCACTTTTTTACCTATCCAAGTAATACTACTTTTTGAAGCATCTACTTTTTTCATTTGTGCTGAAGCAATTGTTGAAACTGCCATTAATAATGCGATTGCGATTGTTTTTAAATTTTTCATTTTGTTAAATATTAGGGATTAGAAATTAAATTGTAATAAATAAATCTTGGTTTGATTTTCTAACTTTAGCTACGTGTTGTGTAGCGTCTTCTTCATGGCGGTATCCTATTGGAGCTACAAGTGCTGCGTTTAGATTTAGTTTGTCTAAACCTAGAATTTCATTGTATTGTGCAGCTACAAATCCCTCCATAGGAGTAACATCAATTTTAAGCTCTGCTGCAGCATTTAATAAATTACTCAATGCAATGTAGGTTTGCTTTGAAGTCCAAATTGGTTTGATATCATCGGGTATGTTTTTGATAGTAGATTTCATATAATCACTAAAACCAGACAAAGAATCTAAGGGAATGTTTCTTGTGTTAGCGGTGTTTTGAATATAGCTATCAACATCAGTATCAGTTACTGTTGTTTGATTAGCAAAAACAATTAAGTGGGACGCGTCAACAACTTGCGCCTGTCCCCAAGAGGCCTCTTTAAGTTTTGCTCTTACTTCTGGGTTTTCAACCACAATTACTTTGTATAATTGCAAGCCAAATGAAGATGCAGATAGGCGAATTGCTTCTTTTAAAGTTGCTAAATCTTCAGCAGACACTTTTTTAAAAGCATCAAATTTTTTAGTGGCGTAACGCCATTTTGCATTCTCATTAAATTGACTCATAGTTTTTATTTTAAGGTTCTGTATTTTTCTAATAAGGCGTTAAGTTTTATTTTTTCGTCGTTACTTAAATTTTCAGCAAATTGATTTTCGTTTTCGGCTACTTTAGGATCTAAAATCTTTAATAATTCAAGACCTTTATTAGTTATGAGAACTTCAATTTTTCTTCGGTTATTTGGGCAAACTTCTCTTGTAACTAATTCTTTTAAGAGTAATTTATCAATTAGCCTTGTTGTATTACTGTTTTTGGATAACATTCTTTCCTGAATGATACTCATATTGGCTGGACTGCCTTTTTGACCTCTTAAAATTCGTAATACATTATATTGTTCACTTGACAAATCATATGGTTTTATGATTTCATTAAATTTATCGGTAATAACATTTTGAGTATAAATAATATTCAAGATGATTTTTTTAGAATCATCCAGCTTAATATTTGATTTGGTTATTTTTTCAATTTCCATTTTACACCCATAATATTTGTAGATACAAATGTAAATATTTTTTATTTGTATATACAAATGTTTTGTTATTTTTTTGTTAAGATATGCTTAAGCCCTATGAATGCTACTGTTTATAAATGAAAGAAATTTCCTATTTTTGAAAAAAAATAATTAATATGAACTTATCACAAGAAGATTGGGCTAACCAATTGGCAGCAGATGCCAATGCAGTAATACTAGATGTACGTACCGAAGACGAATGGCAAGAGGGAGTTATTCCAGGAGCGCTTTTAAATGATATATATAAAGGGCAGGGTTTTATTTATCGATTGGAAGAATTGGATAAATCAAAAAATTATTATGTGTATTGCAAAGCAGGCGGAAGAAGCGCACAAGCTTGTTCGATCATGAATCAAATGGGTTTTGCCAATACATATAATTTAGAAGGAGGAATGATGCATTGGGAAGGTGCTGTTGTTGCTCCGGAGTAAAAAATTAAAAATAGCCTCTAAAAATTTTAGAGGCTATTTTTGTGGAGCAGAGAGGAGTTCTCTCGAACTATTTCATGTCGGATTTGGAAATACTGAAAAAAATAAATAATAGAAATCGTCAATAAATTATTTGTAAATAGACATTTTATGTCAACTTGAAATTTAGTTTTGTATTGATAAAGTTGGTTTATTATTAAATTAAAATCCAAATTATTATGATAGAAAGTCTAATTAATGTCATTTTTTCAATACCTTACTTGTTAAGCGGTGTAGTAATTGCAATTGCGCTTGATTATTTTATTCATAAGTCAAAAGCTGCCACTCGTTTAACTTTTTTAGAGATTTGGGGTTGTGTTATGTTTTGGCCAGTTCTCTTACTTCTTGTAGTAATGGTTTATATTATTGGTGAAGTATAATTATATTTATTTTTTTGAAGTGTATTTAGATATTAAAATTATATTTGGACAAATATTTAAACTTTAACTTTGATTAAAGTCACTTTTAAGTGAAAAAATAATTTATGCCAAAAATTAGTTGGTAGTAAGTTTTTCTAATTAAAGTTTTGATTTCAAAAGTTTAATTATTGCTTTTAATCCATTTAGAGTTCCATTGTAAAATTTGTTTTTTCTAAATTCTGCAAGAAAATAATTTTGAATTATTTCTGAAGTTTCTTTTTCTTTTATTAATTTTTCTGTTCCGGTTCCATTTTCAATTCTAATTTTTTTATGACTTTTAGAAATTAAAATTAATATTCCATTATCTTTATTTTTCTTTCCAATCCCCCAAGTTTTTGCAATATGCATTGATAAATTATTAAAATTTTCTTTTGCTACTTTTATTGTGTCAATTGTTACAATTGCAATTTCAAATGTTGTTTCTCTTTCAAATTCGGTTATTATACTATCTAGTGTTTTTTGTTCAGCATCGGAATAAAGATTCTCATAATCGTTTGTCCAATTTGTTGGTTTTGGCAAGTTATCCCAAAACTCTTTTCTTGATAATTCTATTGATTTATTTATCAGACTATAACTTTTTACTTCTTGTGTGTTTTGAGCATACAAATTAATTGCAAAAAAGTAAAAAAGAATACATTTTGGAATTTGTATTATAAATTTATGTTTCATGATTTAGTTATTTTTCTATTTATTAAATTGCTTTCAATTCTAAATTGGTTATGTGCAACAAAAGGATATAAGAACCCTCTTTAACTCTTCCTTCCAAGAAACCACGGTAGCTTTTTCCTCCGTCCTGAAATACTAAAGGCTCATTTGATTTTGCACCTGCAGCAAGCATCATCAAAGAATCTTTATCACTAAGTTCTTTTGCAATTTCAAACAAGAAGTCAAAAGTCAATCCATTTATATGTGACAATTGGTATTTTTTTGCAAAAACTAATTTGTTGTAAATTTCGTTTTTAGGAAAAAGTTTTCCTGTAAGTTTAACCGGTATTTCACCCAAAATGTTTGCAATCAATTCTTTTGGAATTCGCTCTTCGGTAATGGTCCCATCTGGAGTAAAAACCACTTCTTTTTTATTGATTTTGGAAACAGGTTTTAGGTTCTTATCAATAATTAATCGGCTGGATCCTTGAATCATTCTGCCACTCATTTCTAAGTCGATTTCTGGATTTCCATTGATTAACTCATTTGCAACTTTTGAAGCATCTCCAAATTGGTTCAATAAAGCTGGATAAGAATTTTTTGATGTATATTTTAAAATCTTTTGACTAAATACTTCTTTCCCATCAGTAGTTTGTTTTTTAACGCTGCTTTTCTTTGTAAAGTTGGTAAAAATAACTTCTGCATTTCTACCTTTTGTATCTCCTAAGTTTATATATCTTGACATAATAATAGTTTTTATAGCATTCCGAAATCCATTGCATCTTCTTCAACTGTTGGTTCATTTTCAGTATCCTCTGCAATAATAATTTGTTTATTTTCCAAGAATTTAAACTCCAATAATTTTCCAGTAAGAGCAAATACTTGGTCTTGAGCGGTTATTAAAACGGCATCAGCTCCTTCGTAATCGGCTCTGTAATTGAATACAAATTTCAATACTTTGTTTGTATTTAAATATGAAATTAAATCAAGTTTTGCCGCTTCGTCATCCCAAACTAATTGGTAAACTGTGGTTATCTCTAAATTAAATAAATCATTTAGAGTTCCGGGTGTCAACACTACATCAATATCATATGATGAAGGAACCAATATGGCATCGGTTCCATCTAAATTTACTGTTTTTATAACGTCTTTACTAATTTCTTTATTTTCAGAATCAACTGTTTTTAATGCTGTAGCACCCGAAACAATTATCGTTTGCCCATCCTCTAATATAGATGCAACTGAGCACAATTCGCCATTGCTATCTGATATAATTTCTTCAACATGTCCGTAAACTTTATTTCTGTCAACTTTAGAAATTCCAGCACTCCATGATTTTTCTTCTATTACAAAATGTATGTTCTTTCCCATTTAATTAACTTTTAAGTTGCCAACCTTTTTTAATATTCTCTAATTTCACTGCTTCAAAAGTTGTTTTCATTTCTTCTTCCGAATAATTTAAAAATACATCCTGGTCTAAAGGCGAACTTCTATCGGCACTAAAATCAGTGTAAACCACCATGTAAGGAGCATAAAGTCCGGTATTTTCTTTATTGGTTTTAATACCCATAATTTTTCTAACGGCGGTGGCGGTTTTTCCTTCTTTGCAATACACTTCTCGAAGTATTATTTCGCTTAAAACATTTGATTCCGCTCCTGAAGTTTCTTCTTCGGGTGAAACAATTGCATAGGCTTGCATGGCACCGGCATCTTTACTATTCGCTTGTTTATCATCTCTGATTTTAATAAATACAGGAGCAAAACAACTCAATGTGTTGGCTTGGTTAATTATAGTATATCCATTAACTGCAGAAAAATTTAAAACTGGTTTTCTAATACTTCCATTGGTTGTGGTGCTATTTAAATCCAAACAAGAAATTTCAACTACCATTTCAGGTTTCACCATTACAAAAGCAGTTTTAGCACCCGAAACTTCTGTGAATTCTGAAGGGACAATTGTTTTTTGTAACGTTTCTAATATTGATTTTCGTTCCGAATCTTTATAACCTGTTCCGCATTTTGTCAAGATTTGATAGTTCCCATCTTCTAGTATAACACCTAAAAGCAATTCTCGCAAAGTGTTATTTTCTGGGTCATTAGTTTCCGCATATCCTAAAACTACAAGATCTAAGGTGGTAGTTTTTTTAATTTTATTTATGATTCCGTTGGCCGATTTAACAACAACACCTTCATAGTCATTGGCTACCGATTCATAAAAAGTAACTATGTCTTTTCGGCTTTCAAAATAATTTTGCTCGATGCAAAAAACTGCTCCTGGCTGCTTAAAAAGGTCCTGCATTAATTTGATTTTTTCTTTCAGATCTGACTGCGGTGGATTTCCATCTATTTCTAGAATATCAAAAACACCAAAACGAAGGTCTTGCTTTTCAGGATTGGCAATTGCTTTGGCAACCTCAGCATGCGAAGTAGATTTATTGTCTTTAAAAACACATATTTCGCCAGCTAAAATTGCATTTTTAAGTCCAATATCGCTAGATGTTATTGAGGGACAAGCTAACAATTTTCCTGATTTGTTATAAAGTTGAGCCGCTCCGTTAGTGATTACCAAAACACCAAAATAACCATCGTGTTTTATGGAGCAATAGTAATAATCGGATTCTATGGTTTTCATGCCTATAGACTCTGATGCAATAGGAATATAGCGAGAGGCTATTTTATCTTTGTATTTTTTTATTAGGTCCATTTAGTTTTTTAGTTAATTGTATTATTAAAAGTCTTTAAACTTACACATAATCTTCGGTTTGGCTAGATTCAACTGTAAAAGTAACTGTTAGTTAAGTGGTTACTGATTGAGTCAAATAAATTTCAAATTTTTCCATTGTGTTTTTTATATATCCATTTAAATCAAGTTTTTTTAATTTAAATATTTATTTTAATAATTTATTTACATTAGAATTAACTTCATTTAACGCAAAATATAATAGTCTGTCAAATTCCCAATCTTCTTTAATTATTTCGCGTCCAATATGATTATTTCTCCACTCAATAATTTCATTTTCATGTTTATCAGAATCCGACCAATTATATCCAAGGTACTTAGAAACTTTTTTCCAATTATTATCAATCGGTATTGAGCCATTTCTAAATTCGGGATGATACAAATCCATTGGAATGTTCCTTGCTTGCTTGCTTCCAATTCCGTCAATTTCATTTAGGTTTCTTATAATAACATTTCTTTTAAGATTTTTATCGAATAATATATTAATGTTATTTTCTTGTATTGTTTTTATGGCGGTTAGTATATCAATAATTTTATTTTCTCTTGATCTAAATCTTCCACCAGGTACAAAACTTAAAAGTAATTCCTTTTGCTCTATAGAAGTTAGATTAATTATTGCATTATAATTAGATGCTATACTAAATTCATTATTTTTTTGCCGTTTAATTAATGTCTTTGAATTTGTTCCTACATGCATAAAGTTAGAAAGTATTTTTTTCCAATATTCTTCTGGAACTTTCCATAATTCATTTTTTGAATTTTCAATTTTATTACGGATGGAATTATTGGAATAATCTAATAGCATAGCATTTGAAAAGAAATCTGATTTAATCATTGTTATTTTAATTTTTTAATTTTTCCTACTCTTAAGGCTTTTCAGATTACGCCAATCATTATTTTAATCTTTTATGCAACGCACGGAAAACCCTTTTATCTTATCCGCAAGATTTTCATCCTTAAAAACTCGAGTGTCACTGCAATCCAAACTGCGATAGAATACTCCACAATTTGTTTCTGTATTACTCCACATGTAAGCCATTTTTCCAATAAAATCAAATTTTCCGTTTTTTAAACGCAAACCTCCAGGAAGAGAGCTAAAACCATATTCGTTTGTAGATAATAAACCAGCTGCTGATTCCCTAGTCCAATGTGTTTTTCCTGTTTCTTTTAACTTGAGACCTGCAATTCGTTCTCCTCCTAAAAATTCAGTTAAAACAGTCCATTCTTCATCAGTTGGAATATGAAATCCCTCGGGCGCTAATCCTCTTGGGTCATTTATAGCATATCCATTATATAATTTACCATAGGTGGTGCCGTTTTCATCAATGTTTTCATAATAACACCAAGCCCCTGTAGTTAATTCCGCCCATTTTTTTGCATTTTGTACTTGAGGAATTTCATCTCCATTTCTGTATTTAGAAACATTCAGGTTTTCGGATGTCCACAGTTGCGATCCTATTTGAACACCATTATATGCTTTGCCATCAAGGTCTGTAACAATATTTTTTTCGATTTTTGGAGGAGCTGGATATTTGTAACATCTTACTGAGAAACCATAATTTATGTAGTCATCAGACCATTGAGCTGAACCTCCTTTAGCGTGCATAAAGAAGCGGTATTTTCCTGTTTCATTTATTTCGGTAGTAGTCCACCAATGTGCTTCATCACCAATATTATGAAAAGTACCATCGTTAAAGCGACTACCTCCTGGAAGTGCTGTAAAACCAATAGTATTAGTATTCAGATAGATTTGCCCACTTTCACCATACCTATCCGTTTTCCAATGCTTTGTGCCTCTTTCTTTTAATTTACTTACATTAAAATCGCTTCCGCAAGTTAATGTTTCCCAATCTTCTTTTGAAGGAATAAAATAACCTTCTGGGGCTAATCCTCGAGGATCATTAATAGCATACCAATTATATAACTTGCCATAAATAGTTCCGTTTTCATCTTTGTTTTCATAATAACACCAAGCCCCGGTTTTTAAGGTTGACCATTCTGCAGCATCCTGTACTTGGGGTATTTCATCTCCATTTCTATATTTGCAAACATCCAGGTTTTTAGTGTCCCAAAGTTTTTCTCCTATGAGAATATCTTTAGGGTTAATGTACTGTTGTACTGAATCTTCTTTTTTTTCATCGGTTTCCTTAATACAACGAATAGAAAATCCACTACATTTTTCGGAAGCTAACTCTATTACATTCGAACTGTAGGCACCTAACTGCTTGAAAAAAGACATGTCAGAACTTTTTTCTGAAGAAGTCCACCATTGTCCACCAGAGCAAATATTTGAAAAAGAAATTACTCTACCTCCTCCTGGCAGTCCTGTAAAGCCACTTTGATTCGTAGCATCCTTATCATTTGCCCAGTGTTCTTTTCCAATTTGTTTCATCTTGGCGCCCGCATCATGCTCTCCACCTAAATAGTCAATTAATGTAGCCCATTCCTCATCTGAGGGAACCTTAAAACCTTCCGGCATTAATCCTCTTGGGTCATTTAAAGCATACCAATTGTATAACTTTCCATAAGTTTTTTCATATCGGTCTTTTTGGTTATCATAGTAACACCATGCTCCAGTGGTTAATGAACGCCATTCATTTATATCAGTTACTTCGGGAATTTCATCTCCATTTCTATATTTAGAAACATTCAAGTTTTCGGCAGTCCAAAGTTGTTTACCAATTTGAATTACATTGTAGGTATTGCCATCAATATCTGTAACGGTATTATTTTCTATGTTTTCCATTAAGGTTATATTTTATTAATTTAAATTTTCAGGGAGGGACAAACTTTCTTTTAATCTTTTAAACAACGTATGGAGATGCCCATTGTTAATTCAGGACACCCTTGTTCTCTATGAATTAGACGTGTGCGGTCACTCAATGTGCGATTATTTCGATATTCTGATTTACACCAAAAAACACCTTGACATCCAATTTGATCAAAACTTCCATCGTATTTGCGAAAACCACCTGGAAGACCTGTAAATCCTGATGAGTTAGTAGCGAATGGATTTCTCTCCCAATGTGTAATACCTGTTTCCATAAGTTGACTTCCAGCTATTCGTTTTCCTCCCAAATAGTCGGTTAAAGTAGTCCATTCCTCGTCTGAAGGAATATGAAAACCTTCGGGCGCCAATCCTCTCGGGTCATTTACGGCAAACCAGTTGTATAATTTGCCATAGATAGTGCCATTTTCATCTTTGTTTTCATAATAACACCAAGCTCCAGTGGTTAAAGCGGCCCACTCTGCTGCATCTTGTACTTGTGGTATTTCATCTCCATTTCTATATTTTGAAACATTCAAATTTTCGGCTGTCCATAATTGCGTTCCTATTTGAATACCCTTGTATCCCTTGCCATCTAGGTCTGTAATAATATTGTTTTCGATTTTTGGTGGGGTTGGATATTTGAAACATCGTATGGAAAACCCACAAACTTTTGTTCCACCTGCAAAGCTAAAATCACTTCCAATTTCTCTATTCCCAATCTCTGGACCAGTTGCAAGAAAATAAAATCGATTTCCTTTTTCACATTCTGAAGAGGTCCAAAACCTACCTTGTTGGCCAACATTACCAAATGAGCCGTCATCAAATCGATAACCCCCAGGAAGGCCTGTGAAACCACTTGTATTAGTATTGTCTCTCGAAATCCCCCAATGAGTTTTACCTACTTCTTTCATTTTTCCTCCTGCATAACGAGCTCCTCCTAAATAATTCATTAAAATTGTTATATCTAGATCAGATGGAATAATATAACCCTCTGGAGCTAATCCTCTTGGGTCATTTACGGCAAATCCATTATATAATTTGCCATAAGTAGTTCCGTTCTCATTAAGATTTTCATAATAACACCAAGCTCCGGTTTTTAAGTTTGCCCATTCTGCAGCATCCTGTACTTGGGGAATTACATCTCCATTTCTGTAATTGGAAACATCTAGGTTTTGTGTAGACCAAAGTTGAGTACCTATTAAAACTTCGGAGGGTTTATTAGATTCCTTATTTATACTCTCTTTTTTTTCATCAGTTTCCTTAATACAACGTACTGAAATCCCAAAATACTTTTCTCGTTGCGAATTGCGAATTGCTGAATGATCTGATGCTAATTTCTTTTCAATGGCTTCCTCAATACTTATTTCGGTAGACGTCCACCAATTACCGCCATAACCTAAATATTGATCAAAACTATACCTCCCTCCTCCAGGAAGACCTGTAAAACCGCTGCTATTTGAAGCGTCTACATTAGGATTTTTCCAAAAATTTTTACCTTTAGGTTTCATTTTACCACCAGCAATATCTTCCCCTCCTAAAAAATTAATTAAAATGTTCCATTCCTCATCTGAGGGAATCTTAAATCCTTCTGGGGCTAAACCTCTCGGGTCATTTAAAGCATACCAATTGTATAACTTTCCATAAGTTTTTCCAAGATAGGAGTCGTTACTATAATAACACCAAGCACCTGTGGTTAATTCGCCCCATTCGGTTAAATTAGTTACTTCGGGAATTTCATCTCCGTTTCTATATTTAGAAACATTCAAGTTTTCGGCAGTCCAAAGTTGTTTACCAATTTGAACGAGATTATAGGTATTGCCATCAATATCTGTAATGGTATTATTTTCTGTTATTTCCATAAGATTATATTATTATTACATGCAATGAAACATAGTTATTTAGTTTTAATTTATTGATTGAATTCCAATTTTAATTTTATCCTAAGGAAGGAGATCCATCATTGTGAATATGCTTTTGATATTTACCATCCACTTTACAGTCATGTAGGTCTTCGTTTCTAGCAAAGTCACAAACAGCAGCTACTATTGAATTAAAATTCTCGCGACCATTTGAATCAAACAAGCTAAAAATTTCATCTTGAATGCCCAAATCAGAAATTTGCAAATAGGTTTCATCCTCAGATTCATTATATCCAATCCACCAATTGTTACCCTCAATAAGCCAATTGGCACTTGCAGAATATTGATAAGCATCTCCAGTAGCAATTTCATCTGAAACGCCCACTAACTCTCCAGAATTTAAATCGAGAAAGAAATAAGGAAATTCAGACATGTCATTTGATTCATCATTTAATTGCGCTAAATCAATTTGAAATTGGAATAAAACAATTGAGGATAAATCGTAATTCCATTTAAAAGGTAATTCTATTTTTTTCATATTTTAATTTATTTATTGATTTAGTATTTTGTTTATCAGTTCAGATATCACATTAATGTCATAATCATCATTGGTGTTTTTATATTTTTCTGGATTTCGTTCTGCTAAAAATTCTTTAATATGATAAAGGTTGTCTTCTTTTTGAATTTTTGCTTCAAAAACATGATAGCCGGTCCAAGAGCGAAGAAAACATAAGGTGTCCTCTTCAAAATAAATACGCCATCTGTTCTCCATTTGTTTAGGTTTTAATCCAAGAATTAACTTTTGGTACTGTTCGTAATTAAAGGTTAAATTAATGGCTATAGTATGTGGCACATCAATTGGAAAATTTCTTGTTTGGCGTTTATTTGGTATCATATATTTTTAGTACTTAAATACCTCTAACGGGTCTCACAAAAGTTTTATGACTTCTACTGTAAATATTTGGACGACCATCACTAAATCGTTGTCCCCATGCACATCCAGTAGCTTCATCGTCAGCATTGGTAGAGCTACAATAAAATCCGTCAGTAAAATGACCTATAGTTTCTTTGTTTTCAAATAATTGATTTAACTCTTCTTTTGTAGGAACTCTCCAACCTCCTCCAATTTTTGCACATTCTAACATTGCGTCATTAAAGCTAAACTCGCCAATATCCTTTTTGAATACTTCAAGATTTCCAAGTTTAATTCCTGTTATTATTTCTTCATTGTCTTTTATACATCTAACCGAACTTCCTTGCCTTTTTTGACTATATGAAAGAATTACATTCTTAAGGCTGTTGTTTATTCTTCTTTCTTTTCCTAACTCTGGATTGTATTCTGAAACTGACCAAAACGCACCTGTCTTTCCTATATAATCAAAACTATCTTCTTCCCAGCGTATTCCGCCTGGAAGTGCTGTAAACCCACTTTGATTATTTGCTTTTTCGTTAGGGCTATTCCAATGAACGGTTCCTTTTTCTTTCATTTTACCACCGGCCCCATAATCTCCTCCTAAATTGGCAACTAAAGTATCCCATTCTTCATTTGAAGGAATATGATACCCTTCTGGGGCTAATCCTCTGGGGTCATTTACCGCATACCAATTATATAATTTACCATACACGGAACCATTTTCAGCGTTATTTTCATAATAACACCAAGCACCAGTCGTTAACTTTTTCCATTCCTTTTTATCTTTAACTTCAGGTATTTCATCTCCATTTCTATATTTAGAAACAGTAAGGTTTTCGGTTAACCAAAATTGATTATCAATTTGAATTCCGTTATAAGTGTTACCGTCAATATCGGTAATACTATTTTTTATTGCTTTTTCCATGATAATAAAACAAATTTTTTAAACAAATTTTTCAATATAAACTTAAAAAATAATAATAATATTTGTAAGACAATATTACTAAATATTTGTTAATTTTGGAAAATAAAAACACACTTATGAAGAATATTTTTCAAAATGAAAAGCTTATTTTTTCATTAATAGTAATTAATATTTTAGTTATTTATTTTCATTCCTTTGATTTTTTTGAGCCTTTTTTTTATGTTTTTGATCTATTAGATATTGCTCTTACTATTTTTTTTAGTTTTGAAATTATTCATTCCATTTTTTTTGTCAATAAAAGTTTTTCTGTTTATATAAAAAACAATTGGAACAAGTTAGATTTTATTGCAATTATATTATCGCTTCCTAGTATTTTAGTTTTGTTTAATAGTGAATTTGAAATGCTTACAGGATTTATTGCCTTGCGAACACTTCGAATTTTTAAAACACTTCGTATAATTGAATTCATTCCTGGAGGAAAGAAAATTAGTAAAAAAGTATTAGGCGCATTTAAAGGGGTAGCGTTCATTTTATTCACTTTTGTTGTATTTACCACTGTTATTTCATTAGTGTCTGTTGGTTTGTTTAAACATGTAGCTCCAGACTATTTTCAAAATGCATTTGATAGTTTCTATACTATTTTCAAAATATTTTCTGGTGATGGTTTCTCTGATGTGGTTTCTCAAATTCAAGAGAATTCAAATACTGCCGCCACAGTCTTTGCTAAGTTGTATTTTGTATTAATTGTGTTTTCTGGAAGTATTCTTGGATTATCATTAGTAAACAGTGTATTCATTAATGAAATGACTACTATAGTTGATGAAGTTGATGAAAATAATGATAAAGCTATTGATGAGTTGAAATTACAAATTAAGGCGCTTAATGATAAGCAAGATGTTATATTGAATCAACTTACTCAATTAATGGAAGATAAGAAAAATCAATCTTAATTCGGATAAATGGATTATTTATCTAATAATGGTTTAAAAGTTAAATTTAAACTTCAAAACTAATTAGCCTAGTTATATTGCAATCTGTTTTTTTTAAACTTAAAAATTTGCCTTTGTAAGAAAAATTATTTTGCAGCAATAAGTTAGTGCCATAATTTATAAAATTGAATTCTAGATTTTCTCTCTCATAATTATCAATTGTTGTTTCAAAAGAACCAATTTTTCCAAATTCTTTAGTCTCAATATAGATGCCATTTGATAGTGTGTTTTCAATCGTTTCAAATTTTAATTTATAAGTAGGAAAAAGTGAAGTGTTTTTTAAATTAGCTATCCATATTTTTTCTTTGTTTCCATTGTGCCAAATTTCAATTTGGTTTAAAGAGTGGTTGGTAATTCCAGAGATGATAGTTCCTTTTAAATCAAAAAACGATTGTGTATTTTCAAGTTTTAATTTTGGGTAGAAAAAGGGGTCTATTAATGCATTGTGCAAGGATAAGTTCATCCCAGCTGCAATACTACCATAATAGTCTAATTCAATAGGGGATAAGGCAACTTTTTTTAAAGTCCAAAGTTCTCCAAAAACATTTATTTTCAGTTTTTTTTGAGTTTCTGGCATTAATTTTTAATTTTTTTATAAAGGTAATATTATTTTTTAGGTTGTAGTTATTTTATATTTGTTTGAAAATTATCAATTCTTTTTTGTGAACTAATTTTATGAAAAAACCTAAAATTCTTTTCTTTACTGGCGCAGGAATTTCTGCAGAAAGTGGTATTCAGACCTTTAGAGATTCTAAGGATGGTCTTTGGGAAAATTATAAAATTGAGGAAGTTTGTACTCCCGATGCATGGAGGAATAATCCCAGTTTAGTATTAGATTTTTATAACCTTCGTAGAAGAAATTGCAAAGCTGTAAAGCCAAATTTGGCTCACCAATTAATTGCACAATTAGAAAAGCAATATGAAGTAGTTGTAGTAACACAAAATGTAGATAATTTGCATGAACGAGCTGGATCAAGTAAAGTAATACATTTACATGGTGAATTAATGAAAGTGCGCTCTACAACTGATGCTAGCTTAATTTACGATTGGGATCAGGATGTAAAGTTGGGAGATGTATGTAGTAAGCAAAGTCAATTGCGCCCTCATATTGTTTGGTTTGGTGAAAACCTTGATACAGATTTATTAGACTATGCCATTAAAGAAGCAGTTACCTGTTCTATTTGTATAGTTGTTGGTACTTCCTTGCAAGTTTATCCAGCAAATTCTTTACCTCATTATGTTCCATTTGCTAGCCAGATGATAGTTATTGATCCGCATGCAAAAGAAATGGAAATCGATGAAGACCGTTCTATATATTACCTTTCTGAAAAAGCAACTGATGGAATGCAAAAAGTGTATGATTCATTGAGTAAAATTTAATATTTTTTAGTTTAATTAGTATTTATTTATACAATATTAACCCAACTAATCTTGTTAATAAATGTTTGATTGTAATTAATCATCAAGTTATAATATATATTATATTTGTTAATCTTGATAATTAAAAGTTACAAATGCAGTTAAAGTTTGAAATCAATAATTCCAATAGCTATGAATATATAATTCATGGTCAGGATTTACATATTGAGTTCGAAATTAGTAATGCTTTATTTACCATTGTAAACTACAAACAGCTTCATACAAGAGTATGGTTTCATAAATTATTTTCAAGTATTTATTATGTAGCTCCTTTCTATCGATTTTATAATTTTTTAATTAAAAAAAATATTCCAGGATTTAGAAATCGGAAATTAGTAGCTACAAACTTTGATTATCCGGGTACTTCTTATAATTACAAATCCAATTTTATTCCGAATTGTGTTTTGGATAATAAGATTAAAATTAAATCTAATCAAGGATTTATTAATACTAGTGCTAATTTCCACTATCCTACGATTATTTTTATTGGAATTGGTTTTGGCTTTAAAATATTTAAAAAGCAACTTGTTGTTAAAATTATAGATTTAAAGGAGGAAGAAACAACAATAAAAAATTCGGTACAATATCCAACTATTTTAAAAGATTTGACAAAGTTAAATGCGGTTACCCCGGTAATTAATATTTATCAAAATTCAATTTCTTTAAATAAATCAAATTTTAATTTAAAAACAACTCAACCAAAAATAACCATAAATAAATCATTAACTAACATAAACCATTATATAGAAAATTAACAATATTTAAAAAATAAATTTATGAATACGAACAAAAATGTTATGGATACTAATACCTATATGACCGAAACAAATCAGGGAACAATAACTCAATTTTTATGGTGGTGTGCCGGAGCAGATGAATATTTTTTAAAAAAATCACCTAGACAAGACCGAGTGAAATATGCAGGAATTGGAGCAATTGTTTTGTTTACAGGTGTATTAGCTGCAATTTCAGGAGGTGTAGCATTTAATACTATGTTCGGACCTAAGTTATTAGCTGGTGAAGATACCCAACAGCTGTCGTGGTTGGAGAATAATTTTTGGATCCCTACTTTAATTTTTGGATTATTATGGGGTACTTTAATTTTTAATTTAGATCGATTTATAGTATCTAGTACCGGAAAAGGGGATGGAACTGATACTATTACACCGAAAGAAATAGGTCAAGCTATTCCAAGAATTTTAATTGCTTTAGTCTTGGGTTTTTCTATTTCAAAACCTTTAGAAATATTGATGTTAAAATCAGAAATTGATGTTCAGTTAAATTTTGAACAACAAAAAAAACGTGAAGAATTGGATAAAATATCTTACGCTAAATTTGACAAACAAATTTTAGATTTAAATAAACGATTGAATAAAATTGAGGAAGAAAAAAATGGATTAATACAAGATCAAAAATTAGCTGAAGCAAAATATACTGATCAAATGGAAGGAAAATCAGGAGGAAAAGTTGGAGATGGTCCTATTGCAAAAAAATTAAAGATAATAGCTGATGAAAAAAAGAAAGTTATTGAAGTTTTTGATATCAAAAATAAAAATGAAATTACAAGTTTAAAATTACAATTAGAAAAAAAGCATGAAGATCTTGAAAAAGAATTAAATGTAATAAATATTGATAACGTAAAAAAATTAGATGGTTTATTAGCTCGATTAGATATTAGCCATAAAATAGGTTTTTGGTTGGGAGTTTTTATTACAGCAATTCTGTTATGTATCGAAATGGGACCTATTTTCTTCAAAATGATGATGACCAAAGGACCATACGATTATATGGTTGAGAATTTCAATCATAAAATTCAAACCGAAAACGGAGTGTTTAAAGAAGATAAATTATATGAAGGTCGAAATGGATTAATTCATATGGAAACTTATCGTTATGCCGACGCTGAAATAGCTAAACAAGAAGTTGAAGATAAAGTAAAGAGTCAAATTGAAATTAACTCTGTTGCTGTTGCTGCAGCCAAAGATAAGTTGATGAAGGAATTAAAAGAAAATCCAGATAAATTCATTAGTTAATCATGATTTTTAATACGTTTCTTTTTTAATGATAAATAATATATTAACTCATATTACTCATGCTTTTTTTGGCATTGAGGATTCTATTTGGAATACTATAGATAGCAATGAAAGACAAAAATTCAATTCTTTGTCTTTTACAATTGTATTGCTTTCTATGGTTACACTAATTGGATTATATGAGTTTTTTATTTTATTATTAAATGATGTTTTTATTGCAATAGTATTGGGTTTGGTATTCACTTTAATAGTAGTTAATATATTCCGTTTTTCAGTATTTACGATTCAAAAACCAATTTATTACGAACCTGAAATTCAAAAGCCAGTAGCAGAAACAGCTACTTCCTTATCAGCAAACTCTACTGAGCAAGCAACTAATCCATTAGTTGGAAATCAAATTACGACTTCATTGAAAGATAAGCTACTAAAATTGGTTTCCTTTTTTTCAATTGGAATGCTACTTAGAGGTATTATTAATTTAATCTTGTTGTTGTTTATTGCTTTTCCATTTGCTTGTATTTTATCTAATAATTCTATTACTAGAGTTAATGAAAACAGAAGAACTGAATTAATTGAAGGATTCAAGAATACCGAACTAATTAAGTTTAAATCTCAATGTGACAAATTAGATTCCAAAATTCGGTTATTAAATGATAAAGTTCGTTTGCATTCAAATGCCATGTATATTTCTGAACTCAATAACGAATTAATATCAAGACAAGAACTTGTAAATACTTGTGAGACTGAAAAGGAGCAAAACATTGCTGATTATGAAGCTAAAATAGCAAACAGAAATTTTATTATTCTTTCCTATTCCAAAATAGCAAACGAAATGATATTAAAAATTTCTCTAATTTTTTTAGGGTTGTTACTCTTATTATGTCATATTCAAAAATACCAATTGGTTAATAATAGCATCTATAAATACTACACGTTAGCAAATAAACATTATAGTAATCTTGCTATAGAAAATTATAAGGAGGTCGAAAAATTAATAAAAGTTGAACTAGCCAAAAAGTACTCTAATAGCGTTAGATACGATTTGTTAATGGAAAATTATGAAAAGATTATATCAAATTCAAAATATACCAATCCGCCATTCAATTCAATAGAAAAGGAATATAAATTACCTGTCAAACAAATGACAACAACAGAATTTATAAATCATTATGTCTGAAAAAATAATTAGAAAAGAAATAACCATATATAAAGGAATCTTAGAATGTCAGTTTTCTGATATAAAAAAGAATCCCCTTGGCTATTCGAAAAAAAATTCTAGAATAAAATTAGAGCCAAGATTTAAATTGCATAATGCAGAAATTGTTGAGGTATTTCCTATTGTAGATGATTATAAAGACAATATAGCATACATTCATCAAAGAGATGATTTGTTTGCAATTGAATGTTATTTCAAATCTAAAAAAATAAAGCCAGGTCGTTATGTTGCTGAGGAAGTAATGTTATTATTGAAAAGTGATAGTTTTGATGCATCCGAAAATAATATTGGTGATTTTAATGCGGTACTCTTAGAAAATATTAACAAAAAAGCTAGTGAACCTTTTTTATCTACTAATATTGATAAACAACATGGTAAAATATCAGGGGAAGCTTATGTAAAAGTTATTAGAGAATTTAATGAGCTAAATGAAGAAACAAAGTACAGAATTTCTCCAACCGGATTAGTTGAACCTATAATTGTAACTGCATTAGGAAATGGACAAGGAACAGTAAATGAGCCAAAAGGTTGTTTACCATTTGCTTCTTTTTTAGCTAGTATTTTTTCACCAATTTTTAAATATTTTTTTGCTTTTAATTCTTGGATTAAAAGATACATCAACAGTATTAGTTCGAAAGTATTTAATAAAAACATTATCAACAATGATCCTACTAATGCAGGGTGCTTTAATCGTATGTTGCCAACAGGGTGTACTAGTAGTGGTT
The DNA here is from genome assembly GCF_040383245.1 of Flavobacterium sp. Taxonomy (GTDB): domain Bacteria; phylum Bacteroidota; class Bacteroidia; order Flavobacteriales; family Flavobacteriaceae; genus Flavobacterium. The sequence goes on from NZ_JBEIDX010000002.1 coordinate 111,265, forward strand.
GTTCACAATTTGGTTGTGGCTGTTTATCTTTATTACTTGCCTTAGCCTTTTTATTTTGGTTTATTTGGTGTTTACTATTAGGAAAATGCAATCAAGATGCTCAAGATTCAAGTTCAAATACAAAAGTAATCCACGACACCGTTTATGTAGAAGTTAACAAGGCTAAGATCGATACCATTGTTAAAAAGGATACAATAGTTTATGAGGATAAAACAACAAGAACTAAAACTAGTGTAGTGAGTTTGCCTAACGTTCAATTTGAAAAAAATAAAGCAAAACTTCTTAATTCATCGAAAGAAGATTTAGATAAATTAGCGAAACACTTAAATGAAAACAAACAAGTGCAAGCTGAAATTATTGGTCATACCGATGGTTCTGGAGATGATAAAGCAAATCAAGTTTTATCTCAGGATAGAGCAGAAAGTGTGCGTCAATATTTAATTAAGAATGGGGTAGAACCAAATAGAATAAAAGCAGTAGGAAAAGGTGAATCAGAACCTAAAACTACCAATGAAACTCTTGAAGGGCGCGCTATGAATAGACGTGTAGAGGTGAAATTATCTCAAACCGAGAAAGTTGAGCAGTCAAAAAAACGAGTAAAAAAAGGAACTAATTAATTTAGTATGAATTATAAATATTATAAAGGAGATTTTACAGGACTTTCTACTAAAAAAGATTCCGTTTTAAGTATTGGAAAACATAATTTCTATGATTTTAAATGGTCCTACATTCAAATTAAAAACATTCAAGAAATTGAAGCTTATGATGTTGAAAAAGAGAAACTAGGCGATTACTATTTCAGCAATGTAATTAAGCCAAAAAAATATTTATTATTACCTTTTTATTTTCAATCTATTCACTCTAGATCATTTGAAATAAAAAGTAAGAAAGATTTTTTTTGGATTGAATATGTAAGTGTTTTTCTTCCAAAATTAAGGAGAAGGCCAGATGTTTTTATATCGGTAAACGAAGAAAATTATTTCAATGAAAATTTGCATGATGTATTATTAAGGGATATTCAACTTAATGAAGATTCTAATGTCTATGCAAAGAAAGATTTCATTGAACTAAATGGTACCATTTATTTTAAAATTGAAATTCCAAAAGTAGTTCCACCAACACCTATTGTATTTGAAAGTAACAACGGCTTAAATCGATCTGAAAATGTTGATTTGATTGGTGCTGATAGTACTTTAACAGTTGAAGCAGATTCAGTATCAACTGGTTCGGGCGCTACTATTCAAGAGCCAATTATTGATCCAATTAAAGAACCACAACCCGGACCAACATTACCTAAATTATCGTCTAAATTTTTCAGTATATTTTTTACCACTCTATTTTGGTTAATGTTGCTTGCTTCATTTTGGGTATTTTTTCCAAACTACTTTTATTTTGCTTTGGTAGCATTTATAGGTTGGTTTATCACTCGATTTACTTCAAATAGCACTTTGAAATCAATTTTTAGTGTTCTTTTTGCAGGAGCATTATTGTTTTTTATATTCTCATTATTTTCAAATAAAGAGGCTTTTGTAGATCCAACAGTAGCCAAAAAAGACGGTTCAATTGTAGTTAGTCCGCCCAAACAGGTTGATAAAAATGGTGAAATAGATTATGAAATAACAAAAAATATTAATTGGTATGATTTTCTAACAAATAAATTCCAACTGATATATACAACCTCTGTTCAATCTTTTTTTGAAACTCAAAAAGAACACAATCAAGCTGAAATTAACTTAAGAAAAACAGCTAAAAATCCTATTTCCTATTACAATAAATTATTTTTAAAATTAGAATTATTAGATGAAACTAAAATTGATTCAATTGTTCGTGTGTTATCAAACAAAGCAGTAGCAAAAAAATTAAATCAATTACAAACTGCCGAAATGGTAACCACATTTATTCAAGAAATACCCTACGTGTTAATTCATCAAAGTTCTTGTAAACAAATCATGGATTCTTCTCCAGATGACTCATTTGTGGTTAAATACCATAACGAACAAAAACCGTGTATGCCTAATGTTCCCGGTGGAGTACAATCTCCCTATGAGTTTTTGCACAATTTAAAAGGAGACTGTGATACTCGAAGTTTATTGGGATATTCAATTTTAAAAAAATTAAATATTGCATCCTCCGTATGGTTGAGTGAAGCCTATGGCCATAGCGTTTTGGGAATTGGATTACCAATAGGTAATGGCGTTTATAAAAATATTAAAGGAATAAATCATTATCCTGTTGAACTAACGGCCAAAGGTTTTAGACTAGGTATGATTGCTCCCCAACACCGAGATATGTCCAATTGGGATATCGCATTATATTCAAACAATTATTAAATCAACTTAAATTATGAAAACAATTAGCATTATTCAATTTTTATTAGCATTTGCAATAGGTATCAGTTCCTTATTTGTATTATTTAAAATCATTAATTTTTCAATGAAAAAAATATACAAAATTGAACAGGACAACACATCATTTTCAATTTTTCAAGCAGGAATTGTTATTTCAGGTTCCTTCATATTATCTTCAATTATTAGTCCGGCATTAAATGCGATTCGTTTTCTAAATCCGGATAATAATTTTACATCACAATCCCTATTAAGTTCATTCGGATACCTTACAGTTTTCGTCTTGATTGGTCTTTTTTGTACAATTCTAGTAATTGCATCTGGTTTGCTTGTACTATTTCAATTAACTAAAGTAAATGAAGGAGTAGAGATAAAAAACAATAATATTCCTATTTCATTAATTACAGTTGCAATAATTTTAGGATTATCAATTATTGTTGATGAATATGTTGGGGCATTATGCGAAGCACTTATTCCTTATCCAGCAATTCCTAAATTTTATTAAAAATGCAAAGCAAAAGAATTACCGATTCCGAAACTACCATTACCGAGTTAATGATCCCTTCGTATGCTAATTTTGGAGGAAAAGTTCATGGCGGTATTCTTTTGTCGTTGATGGATAAAGTAGCCTATGTAACAGCAACAAAACACTGTTCAAGTTATTGTGTTACCGTAGCGGTTGATGGGGTTGAATTCTTAAATCCAGTGGAAGTGGGTGATTTAATCCATTTAAAATCATCGGTAAATTATGTTGGTAACACATCTTTAATTATAGGCATCCGAGTGGAATCTTTAAATCCAAGAACTGGCATTCAGAAGCATACCAACTCTTGCTATTTTACAATGGCTGCCAAAGATGAATCAGGGAATCTTACCAAAGTTCCTGGCTTACTGATTGAAAGTGAAGTACAATTGCGCCGCTTTTGTGAAGGTATGGAGCTTAAAAAGTTATCCAAACAAAAAAGAGTAATGTTGAAGTCGGATTTGAATGGTTTTTCAGTTGACCAATTGAAAGGTATGTGTTCTGAGGAGAATTGTGAGGTGGTGATTAATTAGTTTTAAACAAGAATAAATAATAATTTTAAAAATATGGCAATTACAATCGACTTTAATATTTTTTGGCCAGGCCAAGAAGATTTAGAAACACAATGCACAGAATTTATTGAGGGTATTGTTGGTACTCCTGATAAAGCAACAATTGTAAATGAAGATGAATCAGATTCAGAAGCTGGATATTCATTGTTGTTTTACTACAAAGATTTATCATTAAATGATTTTTCGTTTTGGGATGAATTGTATGATTATGCAAATGAAACAGAATTGTATGTGTTAGTTTATGATCATGAAACGCACATTAGAAAAGGATATTGGTATGATGAGGATGCAGAATGGATCGAACAAGAAGTTGGCGAACAGGATTCTTACCTATCTAATATTTAATTATTAAATGGAATTTCTAATTCAATATTCAAATGAATGTATAGAAAATCAATCCATTCGAAATTTAAGGATTTTTTCAGGTTATAAAAGAATATTTTTACCCGCTTCCAATTCCTTTCGTCATTATGTAGTTGTGATCGGTTATTCTGGAGGAGGTTGTCAGGAAGAGTGTTCTTATGTAATGTATGGTTCAAACCCTAATAATTCAAAAATTAATAGGGCCTATTCTTCTTTTCCAACAGATTGGGAGTACGAACATTTTAATGAAACAACCAATGAAGTTTCAATAGAACTTGATGAAATTGATAATAAGGTTTTTAAAGAATTTCAAACGGTAATAAATAAGCACCTCCTATATAGCGAAGACGAAGATGGTTTTATTTTAAACCTTGAAAATGAAGAAATTATTGACACTACATTTTATACTACGCCAAAATTCCCAATTAAGATTTTAGAACAACTAAATTCGGTTTTTTGGCCTTTTTCGACGAGTTGGTAGAATAATTTTAATGTAGGTAGAGACCTCAATTTTTAATTGTTTGATTAATAAGAATATGAAAATAATAAAGTACAAATGTATTAACGAGGCTTGCTCAGGAAAAAATTTGGAATATTTATCAGAGGATAAATGTCCTAATTGTAACAATGAATTAATTAAAAGTTACATAGGGTTCTCAGAAGCTGACTTGCTAATATTTATTGGTGAATATCCAAGTGCTATTAATAATCCACTAGTCTTATTATATTCTACTCAAATTTGGTATAAAAGACTTCATTTTATTTCTGATATTCTAATTGGTTCAATGAGAATATTAGGGAATAGTAAAATAAATATTTACAAAAATTCAGAATTTAAAAACATTGATATTGATGAATCCATTGAAAAATTAATGGAGCATGAGACATTAGGAGCTTGGCCAGAGTTAATTTCAAAAATTTATGTACATCTAACAACTTCTAATATAAAAGAACCAATAGAAAATTACTCTGCGGTTTTGGGTAAAAGTTCTAAAAATCAAAAGAAAGAAAAGTTAGAGTCTATTGAAAATAATTATACTGATGAATTTGGTAAACTTCAAAAAGTAAAAATTGAAGGAACTCCCTTGAATGTATTAATCAATTTTAGAAATAAATACTTAGGTCATGGTGCTGTAATTTCAGAGGCAGAATGTGAACTTATTTATTCTACTTATGAGCCAATTTTATTTCGATTTCTTAAGCAAATTGAATTTTTAAAAGCAGAATCCTATAAAAAAATAAATATAGAATCTCTAGCAATTGAGTTTCCCAATAAAGGAAACTTTTATTGTGCCAGTGAATCTTGTTTATTAGCTATTAATAGAATTCATTTTTCTTCAAGTCAACTTTGCCCTAATTGTAAAGTGCCACTAACAATTAATGCTGCTGATTTCATAGATTTTAAAGACAAAAAAATCATTAATGAGTTTCCTTACTTATTAGCATTTCCGTATCAAAGGGCTTTATTAGAGCAAGACCCCTATAAAAAATTACATTTGTTAAAAGAAACATTTTTAAATTATTTAAAGTACTTAGGTTTACTTACTGCTTCTGAATATTTTAATAGTAGTTTGAAAATCAAGAGCATTAATAACAACTTTAGAGAGTTATTGTATCGTCCACAATTTGGTTTTTGGAATAAATTTATTAGAGAGACAATAGTTACTTTAAATGATAATAATAACCAGTGGTTTATTAAGGAATTGCCCGGATATTATGACAAAATTGAAACTTCAATATATGACCCAAATGGGGAACATAAAACAGCTATAAGTAAACTTATTTATTTTAGAAATAAATATCTTGGACACGGTATGGTACCAAGTGATATTAAATCAATTGAATTATGGGAAAAATATTTTCCAATATTAAAAGAATTATTGGTTGAAATGGACTTTTGTCGTCAATACTCAATGGTAAGTTTTGATAACTTAAAAATGTGGCGTTTAATGGGAACTGAATTTAAATCTTTACCTAGTACCTCTAAAAACAAAACAGCCGATAGAGTTCAACTTTTAAACGCAAAAGGTGATGCCATGAATTTAGTACCATTTTTTGTTTTACCTGGTGAAGTTTTTCGTAAAGAAACATCTTCAAAAGCTAAGTTGATGGTATATGAACAGAATACAGGGAAGCGCATTATTTTCTTTAGTCCTGAGAGTATAACCGATGAAACTTCTGGAGCTGTTTTAGAAAGGTTGAATTTGTTATTAACAAATAAAGATAAAGAAGATCCCTATACAGAAATAACATTTACATCTGAAAAATTCAACCAAAGTCTAACATACAGGAATAATGAAACTGTAAGAACTTTGATAAAAGAAAGGAAAGTATTAGAAGGAATATACCAGTCAAGAGAAGACGCAGAGATTGCTCTTCGTTCTTGGATTGGAGCTAGAGCAGGTTTGTTTTTTATTTCAGCTGAAGCAGGAAGCGGTAAAACAAATTTATTGGTTGAAGTTAGTAAACAATACCTTGAAAGAGATGTAAAAACCATTTTGCTTAGAGCCAATAGAATGGCCCATACTGATTTATGGGACGAAATAAAATACCAATTTAATTTATCTCAAGATTTTGAAATAGAGAAGGCTATTTCTTTTCAACGATTTACACAAGAAAATCCATTTACTATTTTAATAGATGGAGGTAATGAACATGCTAATCCGAATGGTCTTTTATATGGAGTTATGCAATTTTTAGATAAAAATAAAGGAGGTCATATAAAAGTAGTTTTAAGTTGGCGGGTGAATGCTAAAAGTGAAATTCCAACAATTGAAAATAAATATGATGAATTAATCTATGCAGATAATTTAGAGGGTAAAGACGAAAATATTTTAGCTAGATATTGCCATTGGCTAACGCCATTAAATAAAAAAGAATTAGAAGGTGCTTGGAATTTCTACATCACAAAAAATTTAAAAACACATAAACCACAATTCTCACTAGAAGAATTAACCTATCACGATAGATCATTAACGGACCAACTAAATAATCCATTATTACTTCGTTTGTTCTTAGAACTATTTCACAATAGGAACTTACCAAAAAACAAAGGATTCATAAATATTTGGTCTATGTATCATGAAAGAGTTATTGCTGATTAATGAGAACTAATAAAGAAATCATATTATTTAGAATAGCTGAGTTAATGCTAGAAAAAGAACAAAATAAATTGTTACTTGACGATTTATATGAGGACGGTATTATTGGTCCTTTTGTAAGAAATATTCAGATTGACAGTCCTTTTCAAGAATTAATATTTCAAAGCATATTATCAACAAACTCAATGCTAGATAATACGATTGTAATATGTTTTAGTCAAGAGGCATATTCGCATTTTGTTTTAGGCAAATTTTTATATCAAGATAAAAAATATCAAAATATTGAATTTTTATTTAATTTATTGTCAAGTAACAAACTCAACTATTTAAAGAATGCCGTTGAAATTTATCTTATTGAAGATATTAAAAATAAAAGATTTGATAGAATTACTTGGTTAATTGACCAAGGGGGTATGAGTATTGATATAGTAATAAAACCAATAATAGAATCTTTCTTAATTATTGATAACTCACAATATCCTTTAAATGAAGAAAAATATAATTTATTAATTAGAAAAAATGTAACTGATATTTTTAATTTATTATTGAATGAAAAAACTGAAAACGATTATATCTGTATAAAAAAGTGCATAAAGGAGTGTGATAATAATTATAAAGTTGGCCTTCTTAAAATTATTTCTGAAACAGTAAAATCTAAATTCAATTTTAAAAGTTTCGCAGAGGTAGAAGCTATTGCTAATTGTATTATATTCTTTAATGATAACAATGAAAAACTCATGTACATTGATAAGATAGAAGAATGGATACTTAATAATAATATTACCAACTTACAGAAAATTGATTTATATACAAGTTGTATTTTAGTTTGCCGATCACTTTCTAACCATAAAAAAACAAAATACTTTAGTCAAAAATGTTTAAAAATAGAATTGGAAGATTTTGGTGAGATGCATCTTTTTGTGGCCAATAGTTACGATACAATAGGACAAATTTTTATTATAGAAGGTAACTATGATGAAGCGATTCTAAATTTTGAAAAATCATTCAAAATTAGAGAGAAATTATTACAAAATTCAGATGCACAATTAACAGATTCACTTCATAATATAGCATTAGTACATTCTTATAAAAATGAGAATGAGCAAGCAATAGAATTATATGAGAAAGTTCTAGAAAGACGAATAAAGTTTGAAGGTTTAGTTAGTTTGAATACAGCAATGGCAATTACTAATCTGGGTACTTGTATTCTAAATGAAGAAAATAATGATGAACTTGCTATAAAATATTTATTAAAAGGATATGATATCAATGAAATGATATTAGGGTATGATAATTCCATAAACACAAATGTAAGACCTTTTATAGCAAGATATTATTACCAACTAAATAATAAAAAAATAGCAAAAGAATACCTTACTGAAAATATTAAAATAATTGAAAAAACACTTGGCAATAAAACTAAAGATTATGCTTTTGCACTTTGGCATTTAGTAACCTATTATGAATATGAAGAAAGATTTTATTCGGCAATTAAAACAGCGGAAAAAGCTATTCCAGTTTTTTTTGAAAGCTTAGGTAAATCACATGAATTCTGTAATAATTTATATCAAGATTTAGGTGATTTATACTTTAAAAGTAATAATGCTAGTAAAGCAATAGAATGCTATAATAAAAGCGTAAACCTAAAAAAAGAGGAGTTTCCAAATGAAGATAAATATTGCTTTGAATCTCTGAATTCTATTGCAGAAGTATATTTGAATGATGCTAATTATAATTATGCTATTGAATATTTCAATAAAAGCATAAACTGTATAAAAAATAATTCTGATTCAAAAGAACAATTAGCTGGTGTGTATTATAGTCTTGGCATTTGTTATAATTTTAAAGATAGTTTGGACATTGCAATTAAATTTTTTAAAAAATCATTTAGCTTGATTAAAGGAAGTAACAATTCATTTCAATTAGCCGATTGCTTATTCAAGCAAAATCAAAAAGAAAAAGCATTAAAATATTATATTATTTCTATGAAAATTAGATTTAAAAACCTTGGATTAGATGATGAAGCAACAATTGAGGTTACTAATAAAGCAATAGATTTAGCAAGTCAATTGAACTTAATGAAATTAATTCCAAAATGGGCAATCAAGTAATGAATACTTCTAAAGAAATAATATTACTCCGTCTAGCTGAATTAATGTTGTTTTAAGAAATAATAAATTAAATTTTAATCTGTAAAATATAATTGAGGTATGCCTAATATTCAAATAATATTTTCACATAAATGAAAGTGGAATATGTAAGTTATTAAACGAGAAAATAGTATTTTAGCAACGAATTAAAAACCAAAAATATTATGAAAACCTATATCATCTTACTTTTATTTATAAACGTTTACTTACTAATTGACTATATATTAGACAATTATTATTTTAACGGAACACGAAAAGGGAATGTTTTAATTTTGAACAGACACTTCTTTTATGAGTTTTTTCAAATTGGGTTAATTGGGATATTAATTGTAGCTCAATTGTATTATATAAAAGACATTCCATGGTATGGATGGTTTATGACAATTATATTTATTATTACTTGGGCCAGTAGAATTTATACTACTTTCAAAAATAGAAATTGTGAAATTCAAATTGGTAAAGACAATATCGTTTATATAAATAACGAAGGAAAAACTTTATCTATTGAAGCACCAAATTTCATTTCTATAAAAAAAGTAAAAAGTGATCGCCTCACAATACAATCTGAAGCAACCGATTATGTAGTTTTATTTAAAAATGAAAAAAATGAAGAATTAGAAATAAATTTACATACAAGTTCTTTAGATACTTATGTGACTCAAATTTATAAATCAATAAATAAGAATTTTTCTAATGCGAAATTTGAAGGAATTCAACCTGGTAAATATTTAAACTTAAAGAACTTGAGTATTTCTTTCTTAGTTTTAGTTTTAATGTTTATAATACTTTAATGATTTTAATATTAAATTTTAGTAAAATAATTCAAAACGAAAAAATAGTAAATTAATAATAAAATAAATAATAATAACAATGGCAAAAACATCTTTAAAGGTAGATAATGATTTTATTTTCTCATTTCCAAAAAAAGTGCTTGGAAAGGAAAATGAACTAATTCCAAATTATATAAAAAAACATTTTCTTGACAATTACACGAATGTACAATTGAGTGATGATCTTTTTGCAAAGCGATCTTATCCACTTCCAAGAAATACAAATCCTGATTCCGAAACATTATATCTTTTTGAAATCGAATTTACATTTGCTGGAAAAAAAATTGGTGGTGTAAGATATTGTCCGGGGTTTACTGAAGATTCAAAAATTAATATCAAACTAGTAGATGAAAATTTTGGAGAAGACGAAGAAACTTATTATTTGAAATTTAATATCTCCGCTGACATACTATGGGATTTCAAATCCACTCATTACAATAAATTTAAAGAATTTGTTGAAAAAAATGAAGCAACATGGGAAGAATCTAAAATCTATATTCGTTTTAACTTTAGAAATAATTTTTTATATCTAAATGCATTAAAATATGATGAAAAAGGAAATTTAAAGGAAGCTCAAGAAGCAAATGAAAATAATATAAAATACATTCTTGAAAATACCCCTAATATATTTTCATTAGTTCAGAATTTTATTCCTGAAAATGTACCTGCTAATTGGCAAACAATTAAGGAAAAGAACATTGAGTTCAAAGGAAATTATTTTAAACATCTGTAATGAACGATTATATTTAATAGGACTTAGATACTATCTAGTCCTATTAAATTTATACAATCCTAATTACTTTACCTGGTACTAAATGTGAAGTGTCATCGTCTGCGCCATAAAGTGTCCATAACATAGAGCAATTGGGTTTTATCGTTGGTTTATTAGCATAACCATCTGTAAAATAAACACAGCCACCTATTCCTAGATTTCTGTTTTTATTTAACCATTCAAATACGGGGTCGAAATTAGTGCCTCCACCACCTTTTAATTCTGGTAAGGAGGCATTTCTTTTTAATTCCCAAACTTTATGTACTTTACAATCACATTCAATAATGGTGATTTTAGCCCCTGTTTTTTGAATTCCAATTATTTCATTCCAAAATAATTGCAATGTCTTTTCATCTATAGAACCCGAAGTGTCAATAGCTACTGCAATATGTTGGAGCCGCTTAATTTTAGTTCCAGGATTTCCAGGATAGCGGGTACTTTCTTTTCTTCTAGTAGATTCTAATTTGGTTTTGCCACAAGAATTTGAAAATATTCTCAGTACACGTTTCCAAGAAACTTGAGTTTTCTCATTCATTCGAGTTAATTCCCGCTGGATTCCTAAGGGTAAATCTCCAATGTTTTTTACACTAGATTTTTGCAATGCTTGACCTATTAGTTTTTTTACCGCAACATCAACAATTTTGTCATTTGAACCTTCACCTTGTTTACCATTTTCCCATAAATCATGATAACCACGTTGCTTTTTATTACCCTCAACCGCATCTAGAGTATTTTTGCTTTTCGGATGTTTATTTCCAGCATCTGAATTACGTAATTTACGTAATTTTTCATAATACCATTCAAAAGTTTGCTCTGGCAATAAATCTAAATCTGGAAAACTACTTAATAATAGAGCCCCTTCTGGCAAAGGCCAAGGAGTTACATATTGATTAACAACTAAATCGGCTGCAATATTTTCAAGTTCCCGATCATTACCGCGGCTTCTAAATAAATGTTTAAAAACTAAATGTAAAATTTCATGTTTTAGTACGGCTATGCGTTCTTTATCTGATAATTCTTTGACAGTAAACAAGGGATTAATCCATAAGCAAAATCCATCATTTTTATATGAAACAGCCATGGTTGGTATCTCTTCAGATACAATTCGTGATAATCCGGATAATACATGTGCATAAAAGGGCTCCTTTCGTAATAATTCTACTCCAGCTTTAGCAACAGCATTATTTGCCTTATTTAATAGGTCATTATCCTTTTCCATCACTAGTTTAAATCATCTTAAGTATAGCTTCACCAACTTTTGGATTTTTACATGCTTCCAATACCCCTTTAGAAGAAGGTAAATTACTAGTGCCGATTCCTGATAAATCACGATGCAAAGCAAATCTTAAATCACCAGGAATTACATCCATTAATAAAAATGAAGCTAAATTATCTGCTAAATTTTTGTGAGGGGTAAAATCTGATTTTTTTAGTTCTATAACTAAACGTGTACAAAATGTGCTCAACAAATCAATTCTTTTAAATCCTCCTTCACCTGTAGCCAATTCATTAACAATGGAAACAAAATCATTTGTTTTTTCAGCATTAAGAATAGTTAAGGGGTGCGGTATTTTTGTAAGTGCACTTTGAATAAAAGTAATAAAACTAGTAACCGTTTCTTCATCAAGACAACTAGATGCAATAATAGCTACAAGATCAATAGATGCAGCTAAATCTGGAATGTTATGAATTTGTCCAAAAAATTGAACTAATGACCTCGGAGTAGTTCTTTTAAAAGTTATAACTTCTGGATAGGTTAATATAAAATCTACCCCGCGACTGTCAATTCCATTTTTTATTGCCCATTCTGCCCATGATTTTACATCAAAATTTAGTGTAAGATGCAGCATTCTTGTTAGCATAGCATCATCCATTGGAGTTACAGAGTATTCGCCGCTATCCGGATTGGCAGTTGCTATTATTTGCCATTTAGGAGGCAACGACCAAGAGAACATTTCAAAATTTTGAAGTAACTGCATGGTTCCTCTAAGAATTCTATCATCGGCCCGATTCATATCATCCAATAATAAAATTCCGGGACCTTCATCAGTAGGAACCCAATCTGGCGGCATATAAGCGGTACGCTCATCGCCAATTTTGGTTGGGTCTGGATCTATCTTAAAAGGCAACCCATGCAAATCACCCATTTCTTCAAATTGTGCTGGGGCGCAATAAGCGATTTTCCATTTTTTAGATTTTGCTATATCCATAGCAATTTGGGTTTTACCTAAACCATGTGTTCCCCAAATACAAATTGGGGTAGGGCGTTTGCCTGTTTTTTCTTCTAATGCTAAATTGGTGTCAAAAAGTTGTTCTAATACTTTTTGCATTTCGGATCCGCCTAATTGAGCGCCTAGGCATCCTTCTTGATTAGTTGTACTCATGATAATTTTGTATTTTTTAAAATTCCATTATTTAAAACAAAGTCTTCGTTAGATAGTAATTTAATAAGAAATTTTGGTTCATGTAAAAAAGCTTGTGTAAGATCTAATTCTGTTAATTTTTCTAATTGTTCCATATTTTCAACCGAATAAAACCAACCTTTTAGATAAATATATTCCAATTTTTTCATCGAACTATTAAATGTAAGTTTGTTTAATGCAGCGTGAATAATTAGTCTTAAATCTTTACAGTTTACTAAATGTTCTAATCCATTAATTGTATTGCAATTTAGATTTAATTTTAGGTACTCCAAACTCGCGAAGTTACTTGAAAAAACCACATCAACAAGTTGTGTTGCGTTGGCAGCAGATTGCCCGACATAATATTGTTCTTGAATTGTCAATTTAACGAGGTTTTTGTTAATCGCCATGCTATCAAAATTCAATATCTCTTTAATATTTGAAATGTGAATGTCAACTATCGAAGGAACCTCAGCCATATCTATAAAATCAAATGAGGCAAACTCTTCAATTTGAATTTGGTTTAACCTTTTGAATTTTGAAAACTTCCCAATTGAATTGAAATACGGTATAAAATCAAGATTGGTTAAAGACCCAAGAGTTAATTTAGGTTTATTTACTTCTACATTACAATTCAAAAACAAAGCTTCAATTTTGGTCCTATGTTGTCCGGCTATTGAGGAATCAGGCGCTTCAAATAATAGTAATAAACTAATCAATCTTGCGGTATTTTCATCTTCCAAAATTGATTTTGGTAAATAACTAAAAACTAATTTTCCTGTTTTTTCATTGTAATCTACCGAGTTGTATAAACGATTTAACTCCTCTGGGTCGCATTGACTCAAAAGCATAAATCCTTGGTTGATACTATCTGCCTCTGCCACATTAAATAGTTCAATTATTTTACTGATGGAAACAGCCGAACTGGTTGTTTTATTTTTAGGTTTTGATTTGTTATGTCTATTTAACTCATCAAAAACTTGCATCCCGGTAAGGTTTAATCTTTTAGGTTTAGGTTTTATAGCCACACATCCAGATAACTTTAAATCGGAAATCGCAGTTAAATTAGCTAAAGGTTCTAAAGATGTAATTAGACTACAATTAGTTAAATCAATTTTTTTAAGTTGTGTAAAATTTTCTAAACCGTTAATGTTTTCGAGTTGATTCAAATCGTTTAACACCAATTCAGTAACATTTGGAAACTGATGTATTCCTTCAAGATTTGTTATTGTAGAATTGGTGATAAGTAATTTTTTAACGCTTTCGCAACGAATATTTGGGTCTTTAAATAGTTTTTTAAGTTCGTTGTTCGCATTTAAAATTAAAACGGTATCACATTTTATTTTTTCAATTCCATCTAAAGATTCAAGTGATGATTTGTCAATATTTATAAATAAGCGTTCTTCTTTTGTGTTTTGATAAACATCACCGTAAAAATGGCGGTACGGTCGTTCTCCTATTGCATTAACATGTACAATCGGAAACTCGTTGTTTTTATAATTTAATAAGGATAATAAGGTTAATTTATTTGTGCTAATTTTAGGTCTTGAATTTAATTCTCTAGAAAAATCCAAATACATGGATCTTCCTTCTCCTTTAATATCGATAGTAAGTTCGATTAATTTAGGAAGCATAATTAGTTCTATGTCTTTAGCTTCGCCATTAATTTGTAGGGTTTCTAAATCTAATACTCCGTTTAATTCTACTTCATTGGTATTGTAATCAGCACTTGGACATAATTCTATATCAATATGTTTTATACCTTCTACACCATCTCCATCATTATAATAATTATTTAAATTTAGTTCATTTTTAATAACCCCTTTAATGTCGCCTTGATGTATTGAATTAGAAATATTGAAAGACACTAAATTGGGTAACTTGCTAATTTCTATAGGTTCAATACTACTACTTCCTTTAGATTCTGCATCAATAGTTAATCTTCTTAATAGCGAACAATTATTAAGTCCTTTAATAGTAATAGTATCTTCTTTACTTTTCAATTTAATAGTAATCTCTTCAAGAAGTATATTGTTTGAAAAATTTAGTACTCCATTTATAGAACTACTTTCGAAGGCAAATGATTTTAGGTTTATTAATTCCGAAAGTGCGTTTTCAGAAAAATTAATTTTATAATTATCTTCAATCGATAAATTGAAGTTTTCTAACCCTCTAGGAATTCGCTCAGAAATTGTTTTAGCAAGGTCATTGTCCTTTATTGAAGTTGGAGCATTATTATAAATATTGAAAAATACTGAAATTTCCATTACATCAGCGGGTTGTCTCAAATATGTTTCAAAAAGTTCAATACTTTTAAATTCAAGTTTTGTAACCCTTAAATTTTTAATTATATCATGTAGTAGTTGTGCTGATAAATGATTCCAATCTGAAGTTAGTGAAAGTTTGTCAAATTTATCTGTAGAATCATAGTAAGATTTTTCTTTAGTATGCCTTATTCTATCCTGGTTTTTTGCCTCATTGGGCAAACTTCCTTCTGGAGAAAAGGCCATAAGTATAGCTCTAATCCAATCGGATTTCCATCTATCGTCTGGATTTGCTGGATTTTGCATCCAACCCATTGACCAATATTCGTTAATCACCTCAACTGAAAATAAGGGTAATAAGGTTACTGCTTGGTCCAAACCGGTTTCCCAATCGTTAAACAAATCTCGTAATTGACTGATTTTATAGTTTGTGCTCATTTTTTTTATTTTTTATTTATTAGAACATCCACTTGGGCAACTCTGATTCTTTATTAATTTCTATAGTAATTTTCAATTTTAATCCAACAATTCAATTGAAATGACACCTTCAAAAGGATATTCCATTTCTTCATTAAATTTTGGTGTAAATGATTTCCATGTTATGGAAAATGTTTTATTCAAATATTTTTTATTGGGGGTAACACCGTAATCACTTTCTGGACTTTCAACAACTAGTTTATACTTTGAAGGTAATGCCGAAAACCCATGGCTATTTCCATCTTCATCTATAAAAATATAGTGTACTAAATCTCCTTCTTCATAGCCTACAAATTTAGCTTCTGTTTTTTGTAATGGACCAATAGTATATCGCGCGGCATAATCAGATTCATTAAAATCAGAGGATGTAGTTTGGCTTGTGTCTGCTAATGTTTGTGTTGTTTTTACATTGTTGGGTTCTGAATTTGAATTGCTTTCTAATAACAATTCAATTTCTTTATCTTGTTGTTTTTGTTTGTAATTATTATATAGTTCCTTGCCAACAGAATTATACCCATAATAAATAACTCCACCAAAACTGAAAAGCACTAAAATGATATAAAACATACTTGATTGGCTTTCCTCTAAATTGACTGTATAAGAGCAATTGGAACAGAACCAATCGTAGAAATTAGTTTTTGAAGTACTTGTTTCAGTTCGGATATCATATTTAGCACCATCTACTGAAGTGCCCGATTGGTAATACCCAATTCGTTTGCCACTACCGCGTTCATAAATTACGTAACTTGAAGATGTACTGTACCGGGTAGTTTTTGTGTTTATATCCGCATAAAAACTATGATTATAATTACATTTAGGGCAATAATTATTAAACTTAATTTTAGTTTTCAACATATAAAATCCAATAGCAAACAAAAAGAAGTATCCACCAAAATTGGCGAAGTCACTATTCTCAAGTTTAAAAAAAACTATAATAAAAGCTCCTATAAAAAACAACAAGAGTATTAGACCCAAAACTTTAAAATTTATATGGTAGAATATGTTTCTTTTAATGTTTGTTGAACTGAAAAATGATGGTTTCATATTTTACATATTTATAGTTCTTTAAATATACATACCGTATAATCTTTTACCTCAATAGAATTATCAATACTATTTACAATTTTAACTGGCAATGTTTCAAATTTTATAAATTCTGACTTGCTCCCAGAATGTGCATTGATAAAATCTTGTAGCTTTTTTGCTACATCAGATGCACTTGCGTTTTCATCTATTTTAATGCCGAATGGCATTACTTTATAATTTTTTATCATTTTGAGTATTTTTAATTAATTCTATAAGGTCTAATTACAGCACCGGTAGTAAAGCTAATCCACTCGGCTTCGTTGTTATTAATGCCGTCATACATGTATATAATTCCTTCTTTACATTTAAAATAGGTTTCTGCTTTAATCCAATGAATTTCATCTTGATGTTTAATTTTAAAGTAAACCGATTGATTGGTTTCATCAATTTGTTTTTTGGCTTCCTCCATTTTGTCTAGATGCTTCCAATCGAAAGAATCTTTCCAATACTCTAGGTTTTCATTGGGTTCTAAAGGATGTAAAACAACATTTCCACCAGCATTATAATACAATAACCATTCTTTGTCATTGATTGTTTGTCTGCTAAAGGTTTCAATTTCGATTTTTGAAATACAATGAACTATAAATATAGAGATTAAATCCAGAGTTACATAAAATTCAAATTCTACCTTACTTGGCGTTCCGTGACCTCTGGTTTTATTTCGGATATAAGCCAAGTAGTTAAATAAGTCGAATAGGGTGGGCTCATCTGATACTTTTTTATCGTAGTGAAGATCTGTAATTAAGTATTTTCGTAGTCGTTCAAAATTACCACTGTCTGTATAATTTGTCTTTAATAGTTGTTTTATCGATTTCTCAAATGCATTTAGCGTTCCTTTTTCAGTTAGTGTTCGTAAGAATCCAACACAAGGTCCAAAGGATAATTGACTATATTTTGCATTTCGATCTTCAACACTATTCTCGTTTTTATTTAAATCAATATTTACTTCATTCACTAAACTAAATAAGTATCTTGCAGCTACTTCGGCAATTGAAAGGGCATCTACAAATCGAGAAGGCACCGAACCACCTTCACGCATTTGCCTTAAAAGAGTGTTGATTTCAAAAGGTCCCTTATTTATTAGTTCTGATTGTAATTGCTCATAATCAATTGTATTCTCTTTAAAGTATTCACGAACCAACATATTGATTCTAACTGACTCGGTATTGATTGAATTGATAAATGTATCAATTGTTTTGGCTTCTTCTTCAGGATTATCATTAAGTACAAATGGCTTTTCATCTATAATACATTGTTTAATGGCTATTCGTTCTCTCACACAAGCGGCATATTCATTTTCTATGGGATTTGAATACTTGTCAATAGTTTGATTTGCTATTGAATAATAATCAATCACTGTATCTACCCGGCCGGAAAAACTAATAAAATCATTTTCTATTCTGATAATTTTATCAGATTGTTCTCCTCCATCGACCAAAATCAAATGATGTGATAATGGGATTAGTTCATTTAAATTTTTAATTGAATTATGCTTAACAATTACATTTTCATATGGACTTAAAACCAGACCATAAGTAAATTCTTCTTTAATATTTATAGCAATTCTTTGAACTAACAATAAAAATTTATTTGTCAATAAAATTAATCTTAAGTAATTATAATTACCAGTAACAATAGTTTGACTATCATAAAATTTAATTGGGCTATTAAATAAACTCCTATCAGATAAAATAGTAGTCATATTGCTAAAGAAAAATAATGCTCCAATAAAAAAATACGAATAAACTGAAAACCCAAACAAATAAAAAACAATAATGCAAGGTAAAATTATTGGTAAAATCTTCACAGTTTTTTTCCAATCATCAATTAGAATTGAATCATTTGACAAAAAAAAACTTGGATAATTTGAACCTCTTGGATTAAAAATAATGAAAACTATTATTATCCATAGAAACCATGAATTAGGAACTAAAATTAAAGAAATCCAAATTGGTGTAAAAAACATCATATTAGATCCAATATTGTCTGGCTCAATTTTAAATAATTTCTCATATTTATATGAATTAATGGAAATCATAATTATTTGTTGAAGATGTAATAACCATACTAACATTAAACCTATTTTTAATTTAAAGTCTAAAAAATCGCTTATTGCAAAAATCGAGAAAATTGTAAATAGTTCTAAAAACAAATAAATAGTAACTTTGATTCCAATATTTTTTTTAAGGCTATTAATTTTACCATATAATAAATCATAATATATATGATTTAAAACAGCAATTAAAATACCCCAGAAAGCCATTTTTGAATATACGAAAACCCAAAAAAAAGATACGTACCACTGAAATTTAGATATAAAAAATACTAATTTTGATTTTTTTATCTTACCTAATATTTTAGTTGTTTTTGTAAAAAAAATAAATAAAAAAAACACTTGTAATGCATGCCAAATCCAAGGGTTAGTATCTAAAATACCTTTAAGAAAAGTGCTGTAGTAGGTAATTTGTTCCATGTATTACTTGTGTTTTATTGGTAATTCTTTTATTATAAACTTTAATTATGCGGAATAACCTTACTATTTATAAATCTTGAAGGAATTCCTAGTTTACTTAATTCTGAGCCTCTTAATACAATATCACAAGCATCATCTAGATTGTTTAAAAAATTTAAATCAGTTAAGGTAGCTACTCTATTTACAAATAGTTTATTAATTGTCTTAGGCAACACAATTGAACTTCCACTTCCCATTGATGCTGATTGAATTCTTAATTCTTGTAACTCACTAAAAATAGTAAAGTCTAATGCCTCAGTTAGTTTTTGTCCTAATTCATCTCTAACAAAAATGTCAAATGAAACTAATGAGGATGGAAATTCAACTAAATTAAAAACGGCGTCTTTACCAACATGATCAATTTTGAGTGTTTTTAATTTTTTTAGTGTTTGTAATTCATTAAGATTTGACCAATTTTGAAGTTTTTGAATGTATAAACTTTCCAAAAAAGCTAATTTTTCCAGTCCTTTAATTGACTTTATTTTTGAGGCACTATATAATGTAATATCTTGAACATTTGGAAATATCTCAGAAATCCACTCCAAATCTTTGCTTTTTAATGATTCTATGTAGATTTTTTTTACTTTGGAGGGCCAATCCTCACCATTTTTAATTTCAAAGGCTTTTGGATAGTTATAGGATAATGTAAAAACTGAAATATCATCACTAGAAAAGGTAGCGTTATTGATATCAGGGTACTTTTCGATTAATTCATTAAGTGTCATATGATTTTATTTTTAAGGTTATACTATTTTTTTCTTTTTTTAATCCACTTCAATATATTTTTTCCAAATACATAAAACCCAACTCCACCACCAATTACTAGAACAATTGAAATAGTGGTTACCCAATAGATTTCTGAGCTCCATCCTAATATTTTTTGTCCTTCAATTAAATAATCATATACTGGCTGTACAGAAGATACTGAGGTAAGAACGGTAACAATTCCTAAAATTTTATTGGTTTTATCTTGCTGTTCTTCTTGAATTTTTTGCCCTACTGCAACGATTTTCTCATTAAGTAATTTTAGTTCTTTTTCTATATCAAGTGAAGTCCTAATTTTATTATAAATTTCGGTTGGTAAAAAATTATAGGAGATATAATTAAAGTAAAATTTAGCAAGGAAATCTTGAAAATTAGATCTTCTGTCTTCATCTAAATCTGCAATTTCAAAATTGTATTTAAATAGATTGTATTTAATAAATAAGCAGTAAAGATAAATACCATGGTAAATGTTTAGATAAGTGCTTTTTTTCCATTCGGTATCTAATATCTTATTTCCTACTACTGTATAGGTATCAAGTAAAGCTAACCCTTCCCAATTATTAAAAATTGAAATGGAATTTTTATTTGTCAAATGGTTTACATAATCTTTATCCATGGAGTCGTAGTTGTTGCCAATTGCAGAACCAATTCTAGATAAAGTTCCGATATCGAACAGCAATGATTTCATTTCATTTTTTTCCTTAAGTTCTGGAATATCTAACACCATGTATAGTTTATATTTAGAACCTGAGTATTCATCAACTTTGATAGAATTTCCTCTAGTACCAGCTCCAACTAATACTTCTTTTTCAATGTATTGATGCCATTTACTGTATTGGGTATGCTCAATGTTAGTTTCAAAATTACGTGCTAAAAATGCTGCATCCGAAAATTTTGATAAATCTGTGATTTCAGTTTGTAATTTTAAATTTAGAGTAAATAATCCAAACCCTTCTTCAAATAAATCAAGACGACTATCAATTATTTTTAACTGAACTTCTTTTGATTTAGTTATTCCGTCAAATTTATAGGTAAATAAATCTACAATTGAGTTTTCAGTATTTTTTCTAACTAATATTGAATGCCTTTTTTTATTATTATTAAAAAATTGATTTCTTAAATCAGGGTAGAAAAAATCTTTACTGAATTTTTCTGAATCTTCAGAAAACAGTAGCTCTTCATAATTAGCCTGTGTTGCTTTCTTTTGAAATTCTTTATCATAATTAAATACCCCTGTAATTTTAAGGATATAATTTTCGATAGCGTATTGCGTATAATCTTGTTTCATGGTTACCATTTTAATTGAATTCCGAAATTTAATGTGTAATAATAATTTGATATTGGTACGATTCTGTAATTGTCATAGGTGTGGTCCCAATGAATTACAAAATTTGTGTTTTTTGTCATTTTGATGTAAGTGTTTAATTCAAAAAACCATCTCAAATTTGCAAAGTCTTGGTTTAAAGGAAATTGAAAATAGGAGAGTGTTGAGACGTCAACATTGTCATTAATCTTATAGGCCATTTTCCAATAATGATTCAATCGGAAAAAAGAGCGACTATTGGTGGGGGTTTCGCTATAGAGTTCGGAATTTTCTACTCCATTCCAATTCCATTGTTCCAATTCATAAAAAACACCTAAACCTGCATATAAATCTACTTTCTTTTTTTCAAAAAAACGTTTCCGAATGTTTGACCCCAGCACCTCTCTATATTCCATACCTAAAGCACCATTCCACTGGTATTGCACAAAAGCCTCTGTACTCCATTCTCTAGTATCCATGTCTCTGTATCTAATTTGAATAAATCCTTCATTTTGAATTACCTCTTTTCCGTTTAAAGTTATATCATTACTTATGGTTCCTACTATAAAGTAATTATTTTCAAAAAAATGATTCAATTCAAATTTTGTACTTCCATCTAAAACATTATTTTTTAACTTATCTGAACTAAATGAAACATCGGTAAATCCTGCCCATTTACTTGTAATTGAATCGGTTTGTGTGATCCTATCTACATTTAAAATTTGTGAAAATAATG
The DNA here is from genome assembly GCF_040383245.1 of Flavobacterium sp. Classification (GTDB taxonomy): domain Bacteria; phylum Bacteroidota; class Bacteroidia; order Flavobacteriales; family Flavobacteriaceae; genus Flavobacterium. The sequence goes on from NZ_JBEIDX010000002.1 coordinate 133,466, forward strand.
GGGAAGAAAATAGTGTAAACGCAATGATTATTTTTAGTTTAGAAAACATGATTTGGGGTAATTTGTAGATTTATTTGGGGTAAATATTAATTTTCAAATGCTATTTTAAGTTCTTTTTCAATGGTAACTTTATCTTCTCCAAAAGTTACTCTGATGTAAATTGAGGCTGTTTTTCCTTCAAAATCATCAAAAAACACCATGCTCTGCTGTGGGGAATAAGTATACTTTGAATAGGTTGCAAAATAGGTTGGGTAAGCAGGGTGATTTACATTCACATTGGGATTATGTTGAATTTCATATCCTGCTAAATTTTCAATAGTTGTTTGTTGAACCAATTGCGGAAAAGTATAGGTTTGAGTTCCAACAGGAATTGGAGTGTTCATTTGGTTACTTGTCCATAAACCTAAAAAAGAATATACGGGATAAGTCCATATTACATTTCCTAAAGTGTAGAAAAAATTAGAATCAAATCCTGTTGAAACTAATGGCACGCCATTAATTACATAATGAGGATCTAATGGAGATATTGTTCCTTTTACTGTAAAATAATCTAATCCAGCATGTTTAATGTGCCATACACCCTGATTGTCCTGATAGGTCCCGGGATGGCCTAATGTATCAATATAAAAGTTTGCATAACAGTCTCCGTTTAAACATGTATTTTGAATTGGACTTTCTTTTTCACAACCCAATAAGGTCATTATAACTAATAATGTAGTAATTTTTTTCATAATTTATTATTTATCGAATCATGGTCATTTTATTATTAATAAAATCAACCGTTCCATCCTCGTTTAATTTAAACTTATACCTACTCGTTCCAACAAAACTAGCATGCATTGCATAAAAAATATTCTTTTTATCGAGTTCGTTAATTAAAAATATATCTTTTCTGAATTCGGTCCAATTTTTTTTTGATTCGTAACTTCCAATTTTTTGATACCTAGCATCGGACTGAATTTTTTTAATTTTTATTGTTTTTACGACCTCTCCATTTACTATCTTTTCAGTTTCAACTTCTTTTTCATAAATATTAAATTTAAAAAAACCTTTAGTTTTAATATACTTTGGATTTGTTTTAGAAGCTACGATTGCTTTTTCAAGTAGTTTTTTATAAAATTGTTTATCCATTATTTTAATTTAGGGTTTGAATAAAGTATTCCAAACTTTCTCGTCAATATATAATTTACATTTATCATTGATTAAAGCACAATCAATTTTAAATGTTTCATTTGTGCCAAGTATAGTTCTTTGATAGGTAAGTGACCAACTTGTTTTGCTTTTTTCTCTTATTCCTACACGTTTCATTGAATATCCAAATGATGCATTTGATAATTTATTTATTAAAACGCTTTTAGTTTTTCCTTGAATAGCTGGTCCGTATAGAAAAACGTACATTTTTTCGTACTGCTGGTTTTTATGTAAAATTTGTAAATAGTTCAACACATCAGTATTGTAAAAACAGAGTGGGTTTTTATATAAAGAACTATCGTTTTTTTGACAATAGATTTTGCAAGTTGATGTAATCGCTATTAAAATGACTACTAAATGGAGTAATTTTTTCATTAATAAATATAAGAAAGTATACAATCATGTAAATATATAATTTTTGCAAAAATTATTACTAAACAACTAAAAGATTTAATTATAAACTAACTTTCATTATAGAATTAATTATTTAGTGATTATCATCTTGTTTGAAATAACCTTTTAAGAAGGCATATACAATAAAAGGCCATAGCAAAAAGAATAAAAATCGTTCGCCGTAGCTAGAATATTTTAATTCTTCGTCGTCATTTGATTCAAACAAATATTCAAAAAACATAACTACTATTAATCCAGAAATGAAGTAAGATTCGATGTAACACATAATATTAAATTTTGGTTAATATAAATAGAGGCCTCTTTTCACTACAACGCATCAATTTGTTAAATAGTATGCTGTATTTAAGAGTGTTGGTACTATTAGTTAAATATATATTAGATTATTTACTTTTTTGTTATGAGCAAATTTAAATTTCCAAATAGACGAAAAATGTCGAGGCACTTATTAATTTTGTAATAAATTATAAATTATCCATATTCTTACATTTGTATCATAATTTCAATATTGGTGAAAGTTGATATGACTATTTTCTTAATACTAATTTAATATGATAACAATGACATGTTCCATAAATTAAATATAGAAATATAATAACTGCTATGATAAAAGTTTCAAGAAGTAAAATAGATCTTTTTTTAGAATGTCCTCGATGTTTTTATCTTGATGTGGTAAAAAAGATAAAGCGTCCTCCTGGATTTCCTTTTAATTTAAACAATGCTGTAGATATGCTCTTAAAAAAAGAGTTTGATAGGCATCGTGTGGCGGGAACGAGACATCCAATTCAAATTGAATTCGGAATTGATGCCATTCCAGCTCCACATCCTATGATGGATAAATGGCGTCAATCTATGCAACATGGAGTAATTTTTCAGGATGAAGAAAAAGACTTGCACCTTTATGGTGGTATCGATGATTTATGGATTAATTCTAAAGGGGAGTATCATGTTGTTGATTATAAAGCTACTGCCAAAGATAATCCGGTAACAGAATTAGCAGAATGGACAGCTGGCTATAAACGCCAAATGGAAGTATACCAATGGCTGCTAAGGAAAAACGGTTTAAAGGTTTCTAATACAGCCTATTTTGTGTATTGCACTGGGGATAACTCTTTAGAATCATTTGATAATAAAATAGAATTTCATTCGCATATTATTCCCTATGAAGGCGATGATAGTTGGATAGATAATGTAATTAATGATTTATACTCGTGCTTGCAAAGCTCTACCATTCCTCATAAAAGTTATTCCTGTGCATATTGCGGTTTCTTTAAGAAGTTATATGTAGAGTTGAAAAATGATAGAAATTTACTATCTAATTAATACGATAAAACAATAAAAAATTACGTAAACTAAGTTTATTTAAATTGCAAATATTTTTTTATTATTTTTATTCAATTAATAGTTAAGTGTCATAATTTGTCTATTTGAACTTTTATATTTGGGATAATAATTTACAAAAATCCTGATAATTCTAAACTTATACAAATAAAGTTGAGTTGTTTGAGGTAGTTTATTAATTTTAAATAAGTAATTAATATAATAATTTAACAACAAAAAAATGAGTACAACAGTATTAAGAACAGCATCCGGAGTTAAAATTGGAGAAATTAGAGATGAGGGAAATAAACTAGTAATTTATAGTGCTTCAAATGTAAGGAAAGGGCATTATGATAAATCTAGTAACATTACTTATTCTGCTTCTAATGTAAAAGTTGGAACAGGTAATTTATTAACCACTTTACTTTAAATTAATATATTAATTTATGTAGTTTATATATGAATCCAGAAATAGAGAAATTGATAAATCTTGCTTTAACAGATGGGCAAGTAACCGATAGAGAACGAGAAATTATTTTGCGTAAAGCAGAAAAACTTGGATTGGATGTAGATGAAGTGGAAATGTACCTTGAGGGTAAATTAGGTTTACAACCTGATAATCTCTCTAATGAAAAAAATTCAAGTATAGTAAAAAAAACTTCAGATAAACCAAAAACACCAATTAAAAGAACATTTACTCCCAAAGTTGTAAAGCATATTGAACCTGCAATTCTTGATAAAGAAAAAGAATTAAAGCTTAAAATTGAAGAACTTAATAAAGAAAAGTCAATATTATTTGAAAAAATTGAAAGTTTAAATGATGAATTAAAAATACCTTATGATTATTTGGTTGATCAAAGAAAAATAGTTGATAGCCAACTCAATATATTAAATATAGAATATTCAAAATCTTCAAAAATTTATATTAATAATTTTATTAATGAATTAAATGAAGCTGTATCTAATAAGTTTGGTAATACAGCATTAATTATTAACAACCCACAAAGGTTTATTGGATTAGGAACCGATGAAATAGTTATTTTAATTAAAGAAGAAGGAACTTGGGATATTTCCTCATTGAAGAAAAAATTTTATATATATAAAATTCTTGGGTTTGCAATATTTTTTATTGTTTTTATTGTTGGTTATTATAGCGATATGAGTGATACGGGTAAGTGGGTAATTGGTATATTAATTATTATTTTATTAATTTTTTTAAACAAATCTTCTAATTATGCTAATTTAATTAATGAAAACAAAACAAATTTTTCAAGTGAAGATATTTCTTCAATTATCAAAAAAATATATAATGATAATTTTAAAGTAGTTGAAAAATTATTAATATTAAAAAATCGAATTAATAGGTTAGAGTTTTTGTTGAAAGATATGGAAACAATTAAATAATAATATTACAGTAAAGTATGGAAGAAACAGATATAAATAATATTGAAAATGAAATTATTCGTTTTAAAACAATCAATAAAGAAATAAATTCTATAAGTAGTAAAATTTCTATCATTGAAAATTCTAAAGAATTTAATCAACTTATTATTAAAAGAGAAAAAGAATTAAGAAATTTTTCTTCTCAGGCAATTGGATCTGTAATGTTTTATAATCAGTTAAATGAAAAATATGATTTATTTGATGATAAAAATAAATTCAATAAAATAATTCGTTTTTTAGAACATATTGAAAATAAAGAAAAAAGATATAGAGAATTATATATTGATTGTACAAAGAACTACACTTTAAATCCCAAAGAAATACCTATATATGAATTAAAAAAAGAGAAGAATGAAATTGATATCAGTTATAGTTTATTATCAATTTTAGCGAATGAAGTTAATGGTGATGTTGTAAATTTTAATAAAGTTTATAATAACCTAGAGGATGCTGGTTTATTTATGACTGTTCCAGAAAAGATAAACCAACAATATTTAAGTGAAATTTCATCAAAACTAGATAATGTATTGTCTGGATTAAAAGTTTTGTTTGAAAGTATAGAAGAAACAAATCGTTCTTTAAGAGATATTGAACAAAATACGAATGAAATGTCTTCTAATATGTATGATGTCACTAATCATTTATGGGATATTTCAAGTAATTTAAAAGATGTAGGATCATCAATTAATGCAAATAATATTTTAACAGGTATACAGACTTACCAGTTGCATCAAATTAATAAAAATACTAAGCCAAATAAAAAATAAAAATTAATAGAGCTTTAAAACGTTTCAAGTTTTACCCAGAACCTAAAGTTATTAAATTAGATGGAGTTTCTCATTTACAAGGAAGATTTAAAGCAGCATAAAATAGTAAGCATCTAGCAGGTTTTACCTGCTAGATGGAAATTTAGTAACTTATTAATAGTATTTCATTATTAATTTTATCGAAACAATTACAATAGTTTACCCCTTTGTATTCAAACAGGTTAATTACTTTTAGCGTATTCGTTTCAAACCCAGGTTTAATATTAGTAGGTAATTTGTAATTATTAGGCGAAGAGGTTATAATGCTACTTTCTTTACTCGAGTTTTCACATTTATAACCATAGTTTTTTTTGTACTCAAGCTCTAAATAGAGTACCTCGTCTATTTGCTTTAGATCGCGTTCTAGAGTCCTGTAGGAGATAACAATGTTATAACTTCTTAAGTGAGCCATAATCTCCTTTTTATTTTTATAATCAGAACTAATAAAATCAATTATTAGTTGTAGTCGGGATATTCCTTCAGAAAATGCCATCTTTTTTTATTTCAAAAATAATAAATTATAGACATATTTTGTCTATTCCATATATAATTTTGGCCAAATAGAATTAAATAAATATTATTTATGAAACAAAAAAAGAATCTGATCCTATTAGATTTAGACCACACACTAATTTATGGCTCTTATGCAGAATTTGAAACGGCCGAATTTTTATTTAGTCATAATAAATACCTCAAAGTCTATAAAAGGAATCGCACTGAGGAATTAATTGAGTTATGCAAAATTAAAGGTGACATCATAATTTACACCACCGCTTTGAGAAGTTATGCTAGAACTATTTCTGAAAAATTAAATATCAATCCAATAGAATTGTGGAGCCGTAAAAATTGCAAAACTGTAAATGGTAAACATAAAAAAATAGTAACATCACAATGGTTGGATCACTATGACAAAATTATTATAATTGATGATAGTCCCAATGTGTGGTTAACTCAAAGTAAAAAAATAATTTTTCTTGTACCAGATGAATTTAGAGGTGCTACAAACGATTTCGGTTTACTAAAAATAATTAACGAATTAAAACAACTATAGAATATAAAAAAAATGTCATTGAAATTTCCGATGCGCAGCATGATGAAATGAAAGCCTTTTTAGAAAAGTGTTTTAGCTCTTCTCTAGAGGAAGAATGTATGGGAATGGTTGATTATACTATAAAAGTGCAAACAAGTATTCTTGTTAGTACACTAGAAGTTGAAATGTATGGAAAAATGGAACTTGGAGATGTAAAATGGAAAATTGAAGATTAATTATCGAATCCCAATTACTTTTTCTAATATTTTTTCAATTTTAGAGCCATTTATTTTAAAAGAATATCTCTTGGTCATTCCACCACCTGTTGAATATATGTCAAAAGTATTCTCAGAGGATATTTCGGAAATATAAAAACTATTTTTGAATGTTTGGTAAGAAACTTTTCCTGTAGATTCTGAGGTTATCTTTTTCTCTTTTGGAAGTTTAAAACTATGCAATTTTTTTATTGAACGATACAATATGGTTCCATCAGTTTTTTTATTCCACTCAAATAACCCTTTTTCATCTACAGTAATTTTAGTACTATAAATATGCGCAATAACGTCATCCAATAAATCTTCGTAAAATTTGTAATCCATTTTTAATATATTTATTTACAAATTTATCAAGCATATAGACAAATTATGTCTTTGAAAAAAAAAGTTTAGGCAAGATGAATTTAGAGGTAATGCAAATGATTTTGGGTTAGAAAAAATCATTTGTTCTATTAAATTATTAACATAGACATTAAATGGCAATATCTAGTTATATATTTGTTGTCAAGATTAAAATTTTATAAATCAAAACTATGAAAGTACTATCAAAATCTCGTTTTAAGTTAGGATTGGAATGTCCAAACAAGTTATTTTTCACTAGCAATTCTCAATTTGCTAATAGAAAAAATGAAGATTCTTTTTTGCAAGCATTGGCAAAAGGAGGCTTTCAAGTTGAAGAGTTAGCAAGACTACATTATCCTAATGGTGTGTTTATTAATACAGAACCTTATGAGTATGAAAAAGCGTTTCAACTAACACAAGAAGCTTTGTTGCAGGATAATGTTGTAATTTATGAAGCTGCATTTTTGGTGGACAATTACTTTATTAGGACCGATATTTTAGAAAAAAAAGGAAACCATATCCGATTAATTGAGGTTAAGGCAAAATCGTTTAATCCAAATAAAGAACACCTTTTTGTTGGAAGTAAAGGAGGATTAGTTGGTGGATGGAAACCGTATCTATTTGACCTGGCATTTCAAAAGCATGTTGCAAAATTGACTTTTCCAGAATTTCAATTTGAAGCATTTTTCATGATGGCTGATAAAACAAAAGCCGCTTCTGTTGATGGTTTAAATCAAATGTTTAGAGTGCCTCTTAATGGTAATCCTCGCACCGATATCATAAAACAAGTGAGTAGTATAAATGAGATTGGAGAATCTGTTTTATCTGAAGTTAATGTTGATGAAATTATTAATGGAATAATTAATGATAAATACAAATACAATGAGAATATTAAATTTTCTGAGGCATTAATTTCATTTAAAGATGCTTATATTAATTCTAAATATTTTAACTGGGAAACTAAATTTAGCGCATGTAAAAGATGTGAATTTAGAGCAAGTGAAGAAGAAAAAAAGGAAGGAAAATTATCTGGTTTTGAATATTGTTTTAAAAAACAGCACAATTGGTCTGATGAAGATTTTAAACTCCCAAATGCAATGGAAGTATGGAATTTTCAAGGTAAAAATTTAATCGAATCAAATCGATTATTTATGAATCAACTTACAGAGGATGATTTTAATATTGTGCCAATAGTAGATAAAATTTCTCCTGGTGAACGTCAATGGATTCAAGTTACAAAATCGTTAGAAAAAGATGATTCCATCTATGTCGAAAAAGAGGGGTTGCTTAATGAAATGTCTAGTTGGAATTACCCTTTGCATTTTATTGATTTTGAAACTAGTACAGTTGCATTACCTTTTACTTCAGGAAGAAGACCATATGAACAAGTAGCTTTTCAATTTTCACATCATATTTATTATGAAAATGGCACAATAGAACACAAATCGGAGTTCATTAGTAATACACCTGGAGAGTTTCCAAATTTTCATTTTGCACGTGCATTAAAAAAATCTTTAGAAAATGATAATGGGACAATTTTTAGATTTGCAACCCACGAAAACTCAATATTAAATGCCATAATTATTCAATTACTAAATAGTCAAGAATCGGATCGTGAGGAACTAATTTTATTTTTAAAATCCATTACTAGTTCTACAAAAGATAGTGCTAAACCGTGGCAGGGTGAGCGAAATATGGTGGATTTAAATAGAGTAGTGAAGGAATATTATTATAATCCCCACACAAAAGGTTCTAATTCAATTAAAGCCGTTTTACCTGCTTCATTAAATTCAAGTATTTATTTAAAAAACAAGTACAGTCGTCCAATAGGTGAAATAAATTTAACCAGTATTAACTTTGACATCAACCATGTTTGGATAAGAATTGTTGAAGGTCAGGTTGTAAATCCTTATAAAATGCTTCCTCCAGTTTTTGATGGTTGGACAGCACTTGAAAAAGAAGATAATTTATCAGAAATGGAGGGAATTTCTGATGGTGGAGCTGCTTTAACCGCTTATGCAAAATTGCAATACCAAGATATGTCTGAAAGAGAACGAAAAGAAATCACTAAAGGGCTTTTAAAATATTGTGAATTAGATACTTTGGCTATGGTCATGATTTACGAACACTTCAAGGAAATTTGCGAGTTTTAATTCAACTAATATATAAATTACTGAATATGAGAATAGTTTTTTTAGCCCTGATACTATTATTTATTTCATCATTTACAACAAATTCAATTAGTGAAAAAGAAATATTATATAAAAGTAATAAAGGAGTTCTAACCATTGAAAAAGATTTCATTAAAGCTAATTTTGATATTAACTATTACCGAAGAGGTGAGGGAGATTTCGTTGAAATTTTGGTGCTTTTAGATAAGAAGAATTATTTAGGTTCAGTAGATGAGCAAGAATTTAAATCAAATAAGTCATTTCTTATTGAAAATTATCAAAAAGAATTAATGAAAAAATTAGATGCTTTTGATTACTCAAAAAAAAGTCTAAGAATAGAAAAGAAAAATAGGAGGTGTTACTTTTTTTATTACGAACAACTTGCTAATATTGATATAGGAAGATTAACATCTGACGGTAAATATTGTGTTGGTGCAAATAATATTGATTTTCAAGTGAAAGAAAAAAATATTATTGTAACCTTATATATCAATGGCTTTTATAAATATGGTGAAAAAATAGTAAAGGGTAAAGATGATAATATTCTCTCAAGAAATAATTTCACTTTGGAACATCTGAAAACGACAATATAATATGAAAAGATTAGAATTTGTCAATTATAAAACAATTCAATTTTATTAGAAAATGGAAAAAAATTATTTGAAAGATATTATTTATGGTGTCTGTGTTGGTGATGCTTTGGGTGTTCCAGTAGAATTTGAAAGTAGAGAAAATTTGAAAAAGAATCCTGTTAAAAATATGCGCGAAGGTGGAATTCATGAGCAAGGAAGAGGGACTTGGTCAGATGATTCTTCGTTAACTTTATGTTTGGCAGAGTCTATAATTGAAGGTTTTGATTTGCAAAACTTAGCAAATAAATTTATTGCTTGGGAACAAAAAGGGTATTGGACTGCTAGGGGAGAAGTCTTTGATATTGGTAACACAACAAGGCAATCAATAAATAATCTTAAACGAGAAATGAAACCAACTCAAGCTGGAGGAAAACTCGAAATAGATAATGGTAATGGTTCATTAATGAGAATTTTGCCGTTGGTAATATTGATTAAAGATATGAATATTGAAGATAGGTTTAATTTAGTTAAAGAGGTTTCTTCAATTACTCATGCGCACAGTCGTTCTGTATTGGCTTGTTTTTATTATTTAGAATTTGCATTAGAAATAATAAATGGAAAAGATAAATTTGAGATTTATGAAAATTTAAAACATAACATTACTAACTTTTGTATAAGAGATGAAGATTTAAAAAAAGAATTAATTCATTTTGATAGACTATTAAAAGGTAATATTTATGAGTTATTAGAAGAAGATATAAAGAGTGGTGGTTACGTAATTGATACAGTAGAGGCAACTTTTTGGAGCTTATTGACAACTACTAATTACGAAGATGCAGTAATAAGAGCAGTTAATTTGGGAGGAGATACGGATACTACTGCTGCTGTAACAGGAGGTTTAGCAAGTTTGTTATATGAATTTAAGTCTATACCAAAACGGTGGCTAAATTGGCTTCCAAAAAGAAATGAACTAAATATGTTGATTCACAGATATAAAAAACAGCAAAATACTTTATTGGGTAAAATGACTATTATATATAAACTAACAACTATTGGCGAACAGGATAGAGTTAATGCTAATGGTCGTGACTCTGAAGTATTGTTTGAAAATTTGTCTCATGAACTAGATATAAACTTGAATCTTACAAATGAGGAAGGAGTTAATAGTATTTCTTTGAATTTTAATTATCCTAAGTACCCGCTTCAGGGATTTATTGAATGTGATTTTGAATCAGATATAACTTCTAGTAATGAAAACTTTTACTTTTTATTTGATCCATATGAATTTTCATACATAGATGAAAATAATGTTATAATTAGTGGAACTTTAGCTATAAACAAACTAGATTCGGAAGATGTAGATTGTTTTGATTATGAATTAATTATTAATAAAGATAATTGTAAAAAAATAATTCAAAACAGTACAATTGGTTCAGTTAGACCCTGGATATATGAGAATTAATATAAATAAGAACTTATATTTATTCAGGTATACCTGGGTATACCAAGGTATTCTTGGGTATACCTGAATAAATATTAATAGATAACTTATTTGCCAACTAATATAGCTCCAATTAGAGCAATTACCCCAAGTTGATTGAATGAGCTTGAAACTGATTTTAATTGCTGTATTTCTTTTTGAAGTGCAACATTTGTTTCATTAGAATTTGGTGTTATCTTTTTTGTTACTAATTTAGATTGATTTTGAATTTCTCCTCTAGTATATTTAACTGGAATAGGATGATCTTCTTGTTTAAGAAATCTTTGTTTGTTTTTCTTTTCTTTAAGCATTTCTTGTTCAAGATATAGATCCAATCTTGATATGGTCCATTCAGATAGACTTAAGCCAGCTTCCTCGGCTTTTTTTCTGTAAATTTCCTTTTGACTTGCAGTTGCTTTACCACAAACATTGAAGTTTCTAAAATTGTTTTGTTCCATTTTGTTTTTATTTTATGTTAATGATAACAAAATTAATAAAAAGTTTGTAATGAAACAATCTTTTCTCTATTTTTGACAAAAAATAAGACTATGATATCTATAGAAAATTATAGAGACAACCCAGAGAAGGTAATTAGTAATTTACTTGTAAAGCTAAATGAACGCGTTTTTTTAAAAACTGAAATTGATGTAGTTTATTCCGACTTGGTTAATTGGGAACGATCTAATCTTTTAAATATTGGCGGAAATTCAGATAAAGGTGATTGGAAAAGGTTAAATTATTTCGAATACGTATGGCTAAAAATAATTCAGGAGTTGCGAGTTTTCGGCTTTAGCTATGAAGAAATTGAACAATATAAAACTCAATTAATGTCTGAAATTACTTTAGATGAGATTATGATAGCTAGTAAAATTGATTTGGACAATATAGAAGTACAGCTTGGTAAAAAAGTAATAAATGATTTAAATTTAATTGAAGATTCGGGTTATGATGAAAGCGATAAATTAGGTATTAGTCATTTTGAAATAATGATTACTCGTATTATTGGTTCAGGAGAAAATTGGTCATTACTTTTTTTTAAGGATATTCCAGGTTTTTTTTTCCCACTATCAGTTGAAACATTAAGAGCATTTGATAAGAATGAAAGAACAGATATACCTCAAGAATTATTATCAAAAACATTTCTTAGTATTTCATTAAGTGAAATAATTGCTAAATTTTTGGTAGAAGGTAAAAATGCATTTGAGAAAAAAACTATTTCAATATTAACCAAAAACGAACATAGTTTATTAAAACATATTAGAAAGGGATATGCAAATGTAAAAAGTATTAAAATTAGATTTAGGAACAAGGAAATGGAGTTACTTGAAGTTACCTCATTAAAGAAAGTAAAAATGGAGGCTCGACTTTTAGAGTACATAAATAAGGGAGAGTACCAATCTATTTCAATTGATACAGTAGATGGGAAAATTGTAAATTTTGAAAACACACAGAAAATAAAATTATAAGATACTGAATAAATCAGATCAAGCGTTAAATAGTAAACTTATCAGAAAAACTGAAAGTGAAGCACATTTTTTAAAATGTGGTGTTATTTGAAAAGTATAGAAAAATATTAATTAAAAAGAATCCAAATTTAACAAAGGAACAAATTGAGAAAATTTTGGAGTTTATTGCAGTAATAGCAAAACAAACATTGAGTAATTACAAAAATTTGAATTGATTATGAAAAAAGCGGTAATTATGTGCCGGGTTAGTAGTGATGAACAAGCTAAAGGATATAGTTTGGATGTTCAATTGGAACAACTTACTAAATATTGTGATAGGAATGATATTTCGATAGTTAAACAATATAGAGAGGACCACTCTGCAAAAAATTTCAATAGACCCGAATTTCAAAATTTTTTACAATTTGTAAAAAGAAATAAGGGAGAAGTCGATCTATTATTAATAACTTCATGGGATAGATTTTCTAGAAATCTTTCAGATTCTCTAGTTATGTTAGCAACTTTGGAAAAACTTGGAGTAAAAGTGCAAGCAATTGAACAACCAATAGACTTGAGCATTCCTGAAAACAAGGCTATGTTAGCTTTATATTTAGTAATTCCGGAGATTGATAATGACAGACGATCAATTAAGATTAGAGGTGGTATTAGAGGTTCCTTAAAAGCAGGTCGTTGGTGTAGACAAGCTCCTCTAGGATATAAAAATACAAGAGATCAAAATAATAAACCAATTATTGTCCCTTCATCCTATGCTGAACATGTAAAATGCATGTTTGAGCAAGTTGCAATTGGTAAGCTTCAAAGTGAAGTCAGACAAGAAGTGAATAAAAAAGGAGTAGTTATAAGTAGGAGTAACTTTTCTAAATTATTAAGGAATCCAATTTATATGGGAAAGATAATTGTTCCAAAATGTGAGGATGAACCAATGATGATAATTGATGGAATTCATGAAGCAATAATCACTGAAAATTTATATTTTGAAGTTCAGCAAATGCTTTCAGATAATAACAAAGTTAGAAAACTACCAGTTTATAAATCATTAAGGGAAGAGTTACCATTAAGAGGGTTATTGTCATGTTCACATTGTGGCGAAAAATTAACAGGTAGTCGCTCAAGGAGTGCAACTGGTAATCGATATTTTTACTATCATTGTAATTATTGCAGCAAGGAAAGATTTCCAATGAATTTAGTTAACGAAACTTTTGAGAGTATTTTGGAGGATTTTAGTTTTACTTCTGATATAAAAGAAATTTATCAAATGATGGTTAAAGATTTACTCTCTGGTGATGTTAAAGATTCAAAACTAAAGCTTGAAAAATTAAAAAATAGCATAGCAGAAACAAATGAGCGAATTGAAAAATTACAAGATTTATTAGTTGATGGTAAAATAGATTCTAATCAATTTTCTGCCACAATTGCAAGATACTCATCCCAAAAGCTTTCATTAAATGAAGAAATTGATAAATTGAAAAAAGTGGATGGGGATTATTTAAAATGGTTAAAAAATGGAGTTGATGCATTATCAAATCTAAAAAGTCACTATTTAAATTCTTCAATTAGAGATAAACAACAATTAATTAGTTCGATATTTCCTGAAAAATTTGAATTTGACGGAAAAAAATGTCGAACTACTAGAATTAATGATGTTTTGAGGTTTATGTTGCAGATAGACAATGGTTTACAAAATAAAAAAAGTGGACAATTCTCGAAAAAAATCGAGTTGTCCACTCTAGTGGAGTCGCCGAGAATCGAACTCGGGTCCAAACAAGCAATCAAAGAGCTTTCTACACGTTTATTTTCTGATTGAATTTTCGATATTCTGCTTGGCCAGAAACAGCCACAAAACACTTATCTTCTTTAATTTTCGTAACAGCTCCGAAGCTTTACTGTTCTTAGGTTCGTATTTACGATTCCCCTTTGTCGACCGCCACAAACCAGAGCTTTCGAGGAGAATCCTGCTTTCCTACCTGGTAGGAGCGTGGCTAATCTTACTATGATTCAGATTATGCAGCAAGAGCGTAGTTTCCTTCGCCGTTTATAGTTGTGTAAATTCGGATTTACGAGCTGAAAGTACAAAGCTCGACGTGCTTACAGTTTAATTCCACTTGCTGTCAAAACCAGTCGACCCCCAAATGTAGTGCAGGGCATTGCAAAAACCATGCCTGCAAATATACTAACATTAATAGTGCTAATCAAAATTGGATTTGAAACTAATATAATTTAAAAGAAAGAAACTTATTCTTCTCCTTCATCAATAGTTTTAAAGGGATAATCTCCAAAAAGTGGTGCTAATTTTTTGGTTTGATACGTTTTTTTGGTGTATTTATTGGAAACAACAAACATAGTAACGCGTTCTTTTTTCAAATTAATATAACACGAAGTGTTGCCATGCCACCATCCGTTGTGATAATAAAACGGTTCACCTTTTTCAAATTCCATCATACGAATACCCAATCCATAATTACGTTGTCCCTTTCTCTCATTGCTATATCCGTGGTATACTTTCTTAATCAATTCTGGATTTAAATAGTTTGGTGCGTATTTAGCCACATCAAATTTTAATAAATCTCTTGGAGTAGAATAAATATTTTTATCTCCATATACACCGTCCAAATATTCAACTGCCAGATCCATATTGCCTTTGTAAGTAAGCGAAACCTTTCCTTTGTGTTTTGGAGTTTCATATACAAATGTGTTTTTCATTCCTAACGGCTTAAAGATCATTTCTTGCATGGCATCCGGATAGGTTAATCCGGTTGCCTTTTCAATAATTAATGCCAACATGGCATAATTCGTATTGCAATACGCAAAACGAGTGTCTGTTTTTGATTCCAATCCAATGTTCTTTTCTTTCATCACCGTAATGATATCCGCATTGGTAAGTTCTTTTTTGCGATCCCAATTATTATCTTCATATGTAAAATATGCATAGTTTCTCATTCCGCTTCGGTGGTTAAGCAAAGTAAGAACCGTAACATCGGGATAAGGAAAATTAGGAAGTAACTCAGTAACTTTTTGTTCTAACTTTATTTTTCCGGCATCTACAAGCATTAAGACAGCCGATGCAGTAAGTACTTTACTTACCGATGCAATATGTAAAGGAGTGTCTTTGGTAATGGAATCCTTTTTTGCACGATTGGCAAATCCATTGTAGTTTTCGTATAGAATTTTACCGTTTTGAGCAATCAAAAAACTAACATTGTCTTCCTTATTCCATACTTTATGAAAGAAGTTGTCAATTCTATTTTTTTTGTCATTGCAATACCCAGCAGAAAGTTCCGGCATTTTTTCTTGTAAGGGTTGCATAATCGGAATTCCGTTTGAATTGGTTTTTGTTTCGCTAGGGCTATTCTTTTTTTCTTTATAGGCAAATACGGATAGAAAGCTCAATCCAGCAGCCAGAATAATGTATAGTAGGTATTTAAATTTCATTTAATTTGGGATAAAAAAGCAAATATAAATAATACTATTGCTCTCCAAAGGAGTTTTTAATAAAGCTATTAACATGTTTTTCACAGTCTAAAAATTCACTATTGTAAAGCTTTGTTTTTCAGTAAATAGAACTTTTTTCAAGGCAATTAAAATTTGAGTCATTTGTTTTGGTAAACCATTTCGTTAATGGTATTTTTGCAAAACAAACTAGAATACGCTGCACATGAAATTTGGAATTGTTAAAGAAAGAAAATCCCCACCAGATCGAAGAGTTGTTTTTACCCCCGAAGAATTAGTGCGCTTGCAAGCCCAGTTTCCAATGGCGGAAGTAAAGGTGGAAAACTCCGATATTCGAATTTTTTCGGATGAAGAATATACCAATCTGGGGATATCTGTAACTTCCGATTTGACTGATTGTGATGTGCTGTTTGGTGTAAAGGAAATTCCTGTTGATGCCTTAATTCAGAATAAAAAATATTTTTTCTTTTCGCATACCATAAAAAAACAGCCTTACAATAGAAAATTATTGCAAGCAATTCTAGACAAGAATATCGAACTTTACGATCACGAAACAATTGTAGATGCTACGAATAAAAGGTTGATTGGCTTTGGCCGATATGCAGGAATTGTAGGTGCATACAATGGTTTTAGAGGATTCGGAATGAAATACGATTTATTCAATTTACCTAAAGCAGAAACTTTAAAAAACCAAGCTGATTTATTGGCAAGATTGAAAAGACAAACCCTTCCTAATATTAAAATTGTTGTTACCGGATTCGGCAAAGTAGGAATGGGAATAAAAGAAATGCTCGATGGAATGAAAATTAAGGAGGTCAATGTGGATGACTTTTTATCCAAAAACTTTTCTTCTCCGGTTTACACACAAATAGATGTGTTGGATTACAACAAAAGATTGGACGGAAAAAAATCTGATAAAAAAGATTTCTACCAAAACCCAGAAAATTATACTTCAGATTTTGAGCGATTTTCTAAAGTAGCCGATATGTTTATTGCGGGTCATTTTCATGGAAATGGAGCTCCAGATATTTTAACTAACGCGATGCTAAATGCACCAGATTGCAAAATAAAAGTTGTTGCTGATGTCTCTTGTGATGTAGATGGACCTATTGCTTGTACGTTAAAAGCTTCAACCATTGCCGATCCATTTTTTGGATATTTACCATTTGAACATAAAGAAGTTCCCTATACGCATCCAGGTTCAATTTTAGTGATGTCGGTTGATAATTTACCTTGTGAATTACCAAAAGATGCCAGCGAAGGATTTGGCGAAATGTTTATGGAACATGTGATTCCGGCGTTTTTTAACGATGATAAAGACGGAATTTTACAACGTGCTAAAATTACCGAAAACGGCAAACTTACTCCTCGTTTTGAATACCTTCAAGATTATGTAGACGGAAAATAATTTCGGTTTCTTACTTTTTTCAGAATTAAGAAAAGTTTTCGTTAACAACTATTTTAATCGAACTATTGGCAGTTTAGATTATAAATGTATTTTTATAATCTATAAATTGGCTTGCCAAAATCGATTATCAATTATGAAAAAACTTTCTTATTTAGTTTTATTTATTTGCACTATTTCTAGCGCTCAAAGCATTTTATCGCCTTCTAAGGAATTGCAACTTTCTTTTAGTATTTCTAAAGAAGGGAAACCAACGTATTCAGTAAATTTCAAAAACCAACCAATCGTTAAAGAAAGTAGTTTAGGCATTGTTTTAAAAGATGCTGATGATTTGGTTGCAAATTTTAAAATTGACAGTATAGGTCAAAAGAGTGTTAATGAAACCTGGCAGCCTGTATTGGGCGAACAATCCAATATCAAAAACAACTATAATGAAATGACGGCGGCACTTTCTCAGCCTGCAACCGGAAGAAGAATTAATATTATTTTCAGAGTTTTTGATGAAGGAGTGGCTTTTCGTTATGAATTTCCGAAGCAAAAAAACCTGAATTATTTTATAATTTCTGATGAAAAAACAGAATTCAATTTGGTTGGAAATCACAAAGCTTTTTGGCTTCCTGGAGATTTTGACAGTCAAGAATACCCCTACACCGAATCCAAATTATCAGAAATAAATACTGATAATATTGACAGAAATAATGGTATCGGATTAAAATCAATTTCAGGAAAATATATAGTTCAATCTCCTTTAATGATGAAAACAGCTGAGGGAGTTTATATCAATATCTTTGAAGCTGCGGTGGTAAACTATCCAGTAATGCATTTGGATTTAGTGCCTGAAGCCTATCAATTTACTTCTCATTTAGTGCCAAATGCAATTGGTGATAAAGCCTATTTGCATGCGCCTTGTGTTTCACCATGGAGAACCATTATGGTAAGCGATGATGCGCGCGAAATTGTGAGTTCTAAAATGATTTTCAACTTAAATGAACCATGTAAAATAGAAGATACTTCTTTTATAAAACCAATGAAGTTTGTTGGTGTTTGGTGGGAAATGCACGTGGGTAAATCAACTTGGGATTATGCGGGTTCTCAAAATGCACAAAATGCTGCCGATGGTCAATTAAAGCCATCAGGTAAACACGGAGCAACTACAGAAAACACTAAATATTATGTTGATTTTGCTGCAAAGCATGGTTTTGATGGCGTTCTTGTTGAAGGTTGGAATACCGGTTGGGAGGATTGGTTTGGAAACTGGAAAGAAAATGTTTTTGATTTTGTAACTCCTTACCCAGATTACAATTTGAAAGAAGTGAATGATTATGCTAAAGCAAAAGGAGTTAAAATGATTATGCACCATGAAACATCAAGTTCGGTGGCAAATTATGAAAGACATTTAGACCGCGCATTTAAATTGATGAAAGATTATGGATATACCGCTGTGAAATCAGGTTATGTGGGTAGAATTATCCCAAGAGGAGAATTTCACGACGGGCAAACTATGGTAAATCATTACAATTATGTAGCGCAAAGAGCTGCAGAAAATAAGATTATGGTAGATTCTCATGAAAGTTCTAGACCAACTGGTTACAACAGAACGTATCCTAATTATGTTGCTGCGGAAGCCGCTCGTGGAAATGAATTTAACGCTTGGAGTGTTGGAAATCCGCCAATGCACGAAACTATTTTGCCTTTCACTAGATTATTGGGTGGCCCAATGGATTATACTCCGGGAATATTTGAAATTAAAATGAGTTATTACGATAAATCGAAAACCGAGCAAGTGCATACCACTTTGGCGAAACAATTGGCTTTGTACGTTACGATGTATTCTCCGGTTCAAATGGCTGCCGATTTACCAGAAAATTACGAACGTTATGCCGATGCTTTTCAGTTTATAAAAGATGTAGCAGTAGATTGGCAAGACTCCAAATATCTAGAAGCAGAACCAGGAGATTATTTGACGGTAGCTCGAAAAGAGAAAAAGGGAGAGCGCTGGTTTTTAGGTGCTATTACCGATGAAAATGCAAGAGATACTCAAGTAAAGTTAGATTTTCTTTCTCCTAATAAAAAATATAAAGCGGTGATTTATCAAGATGGGAAAGACGCCGATTGGAAAAATAATCCTAAAAATTATGATATAAAAACGATGGAAGTAACTTCTAAATCCAAAATTAATTTACATTTGGCAAACGGAGGAGGAACTGCTATTAGTTTTCAACCTATTAATTAAACCAACCAAAAACTAACCTAAAAATTAAATTATGAATTCAAAACAAATTAAAACCAATTGGGCACAATTTATCCCACTAGTAACTGTATTCTTCTTTTGGGGATTTGTTGCTGCAAGTAATGATATTTTAATACCTGTTTTCAAAAAAGCATTTGATTTGTCTCAAGGCCAAAGCCAATTGGTGTCTGTAGCTTTTTATATTGCTTACACCGTAGGATCAATTATTTACATGTTAATTTCTCTTGCAATTGGTAAAGATTTAGTTAATAAAATCGGCTATAAAAATGGATTAGCCTTAGGATTAATAATTTCTGCTTTAGGTACTTTATTGTTTTATCCAGCTGCAAACATGCATTCATTTCCATTAATGTTATCTGGACTTTTTATTGTGGCATTAGGATTTTCATTGCAGCAAACTGTGGCAAATCCTTTGGCAATTGCTTTAGGTCCAATAACCACAGGTGCTCAAAGATTGACTTTGGCTGGAGGGATTAATAATTTTGGTACAACTATTGGTCCATTAATTGTAAGTTTTGCAATTTTTGGAGCAACAGCTTCATCTGATACAGAAATGAGTATCGAAAGCGTAAAAATACCTTACCTTGTTTTAGGAGTTGCCTTTTTATTAGTTGCCATTTTACTTAAAATGTCTTCCCTTCCTGAACATCCAGAAACAATAGAAGAAACTGTTTCTGAAGGCAGTAGTTTAAAAAGTTCAGCATTGCAATACCCACAATTAATTCTAGGGATGATTGCTATTTTCATCTATGTAGGAGTTGAGGTTTCTACCGCAAGTAATTTACCTGCTTATATGGAGAAAAATTTAGGGTTATTAACTCAAAATATTGCACCTTATATTTCATTGTATTGGGCAAGTTTAATGATTGGTCGTTGGACGGGAGCTGTTGAAGCATTTACTGATAAAATGGATTTACAAAAAATATTACGTTTTGTAGCACCTTATCTTGCTTTTGGAGTTTTCTTAGTGGTTAATGCTATTGCAAAACACGATTTAACTCCGTTTTATGTTTATGCTTTAATAATTTTGGTTCTTATTGCTGCAGATATTGCAAGTAAAGGAAACCCAGCACGAATGTTATTGATTTTTTCAGTATTAGGAATTATAGCATTACTTGTAGGTATGACAACTAATGGAATGATTTCGGTTTATGCGTTTATTAGCGTTGGATTGTTCTGTAGTACTTTATGGCCATGTATCTTTACCTTGGCAGTAAGCGGTTTGGGTAAGCACACTAGTCAAGGAAGTAGCTTCTTAATTATGATGATTATGGGTGGTGGAATCGTGAGCTGGTTGCAAGGAACTGTAGCTGATTCAATTGGAATTCAAAATAGTTACATCGTTGGGGTTGTTTGTTTTGCTTATTTAGCTTTTTATGGCTGGAAAGTAGTTTCGATACTAAAATCTCAAGGCATTGATTTTGATAAAAAAATTAGTGGCGGACACTAAATAGTAATAGGTATTTATATAAAAAAAACTCCGAATTATTTCGGAGTTTTTTTATTATTTAATAAATCTTATAGGTTGAAAATTCCTCCAAAAGAAACAATTCTTTGTAAAAACATAAAATGCTGACTTGCCGAATCGTTTGTTAAGGCAGTTGTTTGAATGTCATTCATATTTATGAAACCCGTTTTAAGTTCGCCTTGTATAAAGTAATGTTTGAAAAAAGTAAGGTTCAAACCCACTTTAGCTGAAACTCCATACCCAGAAATATGAAAATCGTCATGTCTTTCTTTACCTAATACTTTAGCATTAGTTTTTGGATATATTACACCACCACCAATACCTTCGGTTAGGTTTATTTGAATTTTATCGGTATTGGTTATTCCAAATAATTTAGAAAAATCGTCCACACGAGAAATTTCTGAGTTAATATAATTTAATCCATCGGTATGTTCAAAAGTTAAAAAAGTCTCATCAGATAAATCCACCTGACCATTATTAACTTGATTTCCTTCATAGATTGAAGGATAAGTTCCATTAATTTTTACTGATTGATTTTGAACCATTACATATTTCATATGATCTACGCCCACAGAAATATTGTAATGATCAGTAATAAAATAACCTAATCTAAAATTTGTTTGTGGGATGGTCATCATCGTTGGATTGATATAATTAATATGCCAACCTACAGGTCTATCTAAAGCCTCCACATCATTCAAAGTAAAATCATAGTCATCTCCCTTAAAATGAATATCTGATTTAGAATAGCTTTCTCTATTTCCTCCCCAATAAAAATAAAATTTGCCTTTATTGTGAGTAGTATATTTTACTTTTTTTAGAGTGTCTTGAGCAAATGTAAACTGAGCAATAGTTCCTAAAATAACAACAATAAGTATTTTAAATTTTAGCATTATTTTATAAATTTAAAATTGATTAACGGTTTTTCTTATTGCTACTAATTTAGTCATTAAATCTTCAAAATAATCTAAATGTAACATATTGGCACCATCACTTTTTGCATTCACTGGGTCAAAATGGGTCTCTATAAAAATCCCATCAACTCCAACAGCTATTCCTGCTTTGGCAACGGTTTCAATCATATCAGGTCTTCCGCCAGTTACACCCACAGTTTGGTTGGGTTGTTGTAACGAATGCGTCACATCTAAAACCGTTGTTGCGTATTGTTGCATTGTAGGAATTCCTCTATAATCTACAATCATATCTTGGTAACCAAACATTGTTCCTCTATCGGTTACCATTACATTTTCGTTATGGCAATCCAATACTTTTTGTACCGCATGTTTCATGCTTTCCGGACTCATAAATTGTCCTTTTTTCAAGTTTACTGTTTTTCCTGTATTTGCAGCAGCAACAACAAGGTCGGTTTGGCGAACTAAAAAGGCAGGTATTTGAAGAATATCTACATATTCAGCTGCCATAGCCGCATCTTCATTGGTGTGAATGTCTGTTACGGTTGGAACCTGAAAAGTTTCAGATATTTTTCTTAGAATTTTTAAAGCTTTTTCATCTCCAATTCCCGAGAAACTGTCTATTCTTGAGCGGTTCGCTTTTTTGAATGATCCTTTAAATACATAAGGAATTTCTAGTTTGTCGGTAATGGTAATTAATTTATCTGCAATACGCAAGGCCATTTCTTCTCCTTCAATTGCGCAAGGCCCAGCCAAAAGGAAGAAGTTGCCACTATCAGTATGTTTAATTTTTGGGATATTAATTAAATTCATATGCTTAAATTTTTTGCAAATGTACTAAGAAAAAACCTTCTAATGCATTATTAGAAGGTTTCGTATTAAATAATTATTGTGGGTTGTATTTTTTTATTTGCAATCCTTTAGGACATAAAACTTTTCCTTTTTCATAGATATTTAAATATAGTCGCAATTTAGTTTCGCTACCTTCAATACTAACTTCATAAACTTCTAAAGTGCCTGCACCCATAATACTTCTTTTTGTAGGATAAGGACAACAATTTTCTTTTTTAATGTAAAATATTTTTTCGCCATTTGGACCTTCCAATCCGTTAAAGAAATACTCAATATTTTTTGGCGAATTCTTTTCATTTTCAAATCCTAAATTAATTGGATAATCTTTATCATAACCGTAATTTGATTCCTTTGCGTATTCAGTAATGATGAATTGTCCTTCTTTTACTACTGGTTTAATAGCAGAATTATCTATGTTTTTTATTGTAGATTTAATTGCTCCACAAGAGGATAAAATTGAAATAAAGGTTATGAATAGTAAGGTTTTATATGTTTTCATTTTATGAAGTGAATTTATTTTAACTAAATATCTAAATAAATTATCAAAAATCAAACCACTCTCTCTATTTTTGTGAAAAATAAATTTTATGAATTTACTAACTTCAACTTGGCATTGGTCTGTCTCTGGTTTTATAATTGGGATAGTCATGCTGTGTTTAACCTATTTTGGAAAAACCTTTGGAATGTCTACCAATCTCAGAAGTTTATGCTCTATTGCTGGATTGGGAAAACGGGTTTCGTTTTTTAATTGGGATTGGAAATCACAAAGATGGAATTTAGTTGTGGTTTTGGGAGCAATGTTTGGCGGATACTTTGCCACTCATTTTTTATCTGATGCATCCAATGTTTCAATCAATCCCGTAACCATATTGAAATTAAATAAATTAGGAGTAGATGTACCAAATGGTAAATTATTACCCGATACACTTTTTGGATCAGAAGTATTTCAATCGCCTAAAAAAATATTTTTATTAGTTTTTGGTGGATTTCTTATTGGTTTTGGTTCTCGTTATGCAGGAGGTTGCACTTCGGGTCATGCCATTTCGGGGTTAAGTAATTTTCAATTGCCTTCTCTTAAGGCGGTGATTGGATTTTTTATTGGGGGTTTAATCATGGTGAATTTTATTTTTCCATTAATTTTTTAAATCAAAATGAATTTGATTAAATATTTAGTAGTTGGGTTTGTATTCGGTGTGGTATTAACTAAAACCGAAGCCGTTTCTTGGTACCGAATTTATGAGATGTTTCAGTTTGATTCATTTCATATGTATGGCATAATCATGACTGCCATTGCAACGGGTGTTGTTGGAATACAAATTATAAAACGATTTGATATCAAAGATATTAAAGGATTACCCATTGAGATTTTAGATAAAGAAAGAGGAACCTTTAGATATTGGATTGGAGGATTGATTTTTGGATTGGGTTGGGCTCTTGTTGGAAGTTGTCCAGGCCCGATATATATATTATTAGGTTCCGGATTTATAACTGTTGGTTTTGTATTGTTTGGCGCCTTATTCGGAACTTTTATATATGGTTATTTCAAAGATAAATTACCTCATTAATAGTTTATTAAGTGACATTTGTTACACAACGTTTATAGTTGCAGTACTATATTTGAATATTAAATTCAAATACCATGACAACTACACTTAGCATACAAAATTTAAAATGTAATGGTTGCGCAACAACTATTTCAAACAAATTAGCTGATTTAGAAAATGTTTCTGATGTACAAGTAAATGTCGAAGAAGGCTCTGTTACTTTTAATTATATAAATGAAGAATCGTTACTTCATGTAAAAGAAACATTAAAATCTAGCGGCTATCCCGAAGTTGGCGAAAGCAATCCTTTAGGAACTAAAGCAAAGTCTTATGTAAGTTGCGCGATTGGAAAAATGAGTTAATTTATTCAATTACAGCGCTTAATCCCAATTGTAGTAATCGAGTGCATTGGGGTTTTAGTTCTTCTAACGATCCTGTTTTAACTGCACATTTTCCGGTGTAATGAACAATAATTGCGCATTGTTCTGCCTGCTCTGATGTGTGTTTGCAAACTCGAATTAGACAATTAATTACATGATCAAAAGTATTTACGTCATCGTTGTAAAGTACAATTTCATGATTGTTTTCTAATTGCTCCTCAACTAATACGTCTTCCTGTACTTTTTCAATGGTACTCATAAACTAATAAAAGTATATTTTTAATTTATATATTTTAAAGAAACCCAATTGTTTCGTTCCAATTTCTTAACATAAGTCAATCCTTTTTCGGTGCAGGAAGCATCAATAAACGGAATGTCTTCATTATAAAAACCACTTAATAATAGGATTCCTCCTCTATTCAAACAATCAACATACGCTTGCATGTCGTTTAGTAATATATTTCGATTGATATTGGCTATGATTAAATCATAATTTTTACCATCAAGCAAACTGGCTTCACCTTCGTATACGGTGATTTCGTGGCAATTATTTCGTTGTGCATTTTCAATTGAATTTAGAAAGCACCAATTATCAATATCAATGGCATCAATTGGTTTGGCACCTTTCATTTCAGTAAGAATTGCAAGAATTGCAGTTCCGCATCCCATGTCAAGCGTTTTCAATCCCGTAACATCGGTTTCAAGTAAGTGCTGAATCATCATGTGCGTGGTTTCGTGATGACCCGTACCGAAACTCATTTTTGGTTCGATTACAATATCAAATTCAGCATTAGTTTTAGGATGAAAAGGAGCACGAACATGGCATTTACCATCTACATCAATCGGTTCAAAATTCTTTTCCCATTCTTCATTCCAGTTGACTTGATCTATTTCTTCAATTTTGTAGGAAACAGTAAATTCTGGAGAAGATAAAATAAAGATATCTTCTAACACATCATCTGTACACAGGTCTTTTTGTATATAGGCTACAATACCCGTTTCAGTTTCAATAAAACTTTCAAAAGGTTTTTGACCTAATTCGGCAATTAGAATTTCCGAACCTAATTCTTTTGGTTCAATTGTAAAATGGTAACCTAGATATATATTTGACATGTTTTTATTTTATTTGAAGCTAATTATTTATTATTTGGATTGCAAAGCATTACAATTTGGTGAAAGATGTCGTGAAGGTCTTGAAAGGCCCGCATGATTTCTACATTAGGAGCTTTGTTTTGAACTAAATCATTAACTTATTTTGTTTGCTTTTTTAGTATGGTTAATGTGGTTTCGGTCTTTTGATTTTTATATTCCTGTGGAATTGTAGCCACATCCAAAGCTTCAGCTTTTGAATTTAATTCTTTTGAAAATTCTTTTATGGGTCCAAAATTTCCTTCTTCGGTTGGATGAAATGTTTTAGATAATAGTTCGTGGTATTCAGATAAAGGAACCCATTTTACGATACTTTGAGCATTTATAATTTGGCATCCAAAAAAGATAGCAATTAGAAGAAGTAGTTTTTTCATTAGGTTTAAATTGTAAGGCAATAGTACTACTATTTTGATTAAAATTGAAATGTAGAAATTGAATTTAACATTTATGTAAAGTAAAATCTTCTGATAGAAATCATCACCAAAATTAAGATGTTATAGCCAATAAAAAATGGAACAATAACTTCTATCCAGCCAATTGTTAGCATTAATCCAATTAGAAATAATTGAAATCCAAGTCCAAATAGCGATACAAATGTCATAAACCAATTTGAAAAAATAGTGGCTTTATAGGCCTCCGGATCCAAAGCATGGATTATTTTATCAAATACACCGTAAACAAGGGTATAAATGAAAAACAAAATAGTAACCGATCTTTGACTTTCACCGGCTAAAGCTTTTGGGGTTTTATATTCAAATATTTTACTTGTAGTATCTCCGCCAGCGGTTTTGTTTCTTAAAATTACATAGTAATAATTGTATAAAGTCCCTTGTAATTGAATGCTAATGAATCCTAATAAAGTAAGCCAAATTGTTGTTTTTGAAACGAAACAAATTGCCATAAAGAGTAGAAAGTTGATTATAATATCAAATACACTATCAAGATACCTTCCAAAGTAGGAAGGGGTGTTTTTTAAACGAGCCAATTCACCATCTGCAGCATCAATTCCCGATTTTAAAAGGATAAAAATAAAGGCTAAAATGAAATGATTGGTAAGTAAAAAATAAATAGCTGTTAGCCCTGAAATGCCGAAAAGTAGCGTTACATGAATAGGAGTGAAGAGGGTGTTTTTTAGGTTGTTAGCAAGATATCTTCCAAAGGGTCTTCCGTAATCGGATAAGTCAATAAATTTATTCTCGGCTGCAAGTTTGGACATTTAGATTTGGTAAGAGGGAATGTGACAATATAGTCGGGGAAATGTGTTTTTAGGTTTGTTTTTTAGCTTCTAAAAGCATATAAAATTGAATTCCGAATAAAATAGTTGCTAATACAACATGTAAGGTTTGTGTTCCAAAAGGAAATTGAAAATAGTACATCAATATTCCTGATACTATTTCTAATCCGATTATACCTAAAACCCAATTTATTTTATTGAAATTAAGGCTTAATTTTTTATTTCTTGTGAATAAGTACAAGTTGGTAAGAAGCACAACGATTGAAAAAGTACGATGAAAATAAAATGAAAAAGATGGATTTTGCAACCAAAGTATTTTGGGTGCTCCAGCTTCTGCAATAAAATCCACATGTTCTCTTACATTGGTTCCAATAATAATTTGAATTAAAGTTAATACCGATGCAAAAATTAAAACTTTATAAAAGGTATGATCTTTTAAAATCGCTAATTTTTTATTCTGAACTGCATAAATTAAATAGATTTGAAATGAAATTATCAATAATGCAGCAAGCATGTGAGTAGTAATCTTGATTGGACTTAATACAGAATCAACTACAGTTTTTCCCAACCAAGCTTGAAATCCCATTAATACGCAAATGAAAAACGAGAGAAATAGATACATTTTTTTCTCTTTCCAATAGCTAAATGAAATGATGAATGTAACGAAACAAGCTATTCCTGCAAGTGCTCCTAACAAGCGATTGATGTATTCAATCCAAGTGTGTAACGGATTAAAGATCGCATATTCGTGTTTTGTATATTTTTCCCAGTTTGATTTTTCAAAATAATTTTTTGCAACAAAATCATTTTTAGCTACTAAAAGCGTTTCGTCTTTAATAATGACTTGTCCTTTATCATATTCTTTTCCGGGTGTAAAAAGGAGTTCTTTTAATTCTGTTGGGGGAATATAATATCCGAAACATTTTGGCCAATCTGGACATCCCATTCCAGATCCAGTTAGTCTTACAAAAGCACCTGCAAAAATTACTAGATAAACTAGTATCAAAGAGATTTTGGCTGATTTTTGAAAATATTTTTTCATAAAACTTATTTTAATTATCTGCTTTTTGTAAACCTAATTTTTGTGCTCTGCTTAATACAAATTCATAAGCAGCTTCATATTCATTCGGAATTTTACCATCCAAAATAGCTTCTTTAACTGCTTCTTTAAGCATGCCGATTTCTCTTGAAGGTTTTAAATTAAAGAGTTGCATTATTTCTTCACCAGAAATTGGTGGTTGAAATTGTCTTACATGATCTTTTTCTTCAACTTCAATTATTTTCTTGCGAACAATATCAAAGTTATTGTGGTACTTTTTAAATTTTGTTGGATTTTTGGTAGTGATGTCCGCTTCACAAAGTGTCATTAAATCATCTACATCATCACCGGCATCAAATACTAATCGTCTAACCGCCGAATCAGTAACTGTATCTTGTGCTAAAACAATCGGTCTAGAACTCATAATAACCATTTTCTGAACAAATTTTAATTTGTTGTTAAGTGGCATGTGTAATCGTTCAAAAATTTTTTTCGCCATTTTACCACCCAAAAATTCATGCCCATGAAAGGTCCAACCTTGTTTTTTGTTGAATTTTTTTGTGGGTGCTTTTCCAATATCATGGAGTAAAGCTGCCCATCGTAACCATACATCTTCGGTATTCGGACAAATATTATCTACGACTTCTAAAGTGTGATAAAAATTGTTTTTATGGGTGTGTCCTTCAACTTCTTCTACATTATTTAAGGCAGTTAATTCAGGTAAAATTAATTCTAACAATCCTGTTTTGTACAAATGTAAAAATCCAATTGAAGGCTTATCGGTTGACAATATTTTATTTAATTCATCAACAATTCGTTCACCAGAAATAATATTCAATCGCTCTTTATTTCGTTCAATTGCAATTAATGATTCTTGCTCAATATCAAAATTCAATTGGGTTGCAAATCGAATGGCGCGCATCATTCGCAAGGGATCATCCGAATAAGTAATATCAGGGTTTAACGGAGTTTTAATACACTTGTTTTGCAAATCCTCCAATCCATTAAATGGATCGATTAAATCCCCATAAGTAGCTTTGTTGAGTGATATTGCTAATGCATTTATAGTGAAATCTCTTCGGTTTTGGTCGTCTTCTAGAGTTCCGTTTTCTACAATAGGATTTCGACTTTCTTGCAAGTAACTTTCTTTTCGTGCGCCTACAAATTCAATGTCGATGTCTTTATAGCGCAACATGGCTGTTCCGTAATTTTTAAAAACTTGAACTTTAGGTTTATTTGGAATTAATTCCGAAACTTTTAAGGCCAATTCAATTCCAGATCCAAGCGCCACGACATCAATATCTTTTTTGAAGTCCCGTTCCAAAATAAAATCACGAACAAAACCACCAATTACATAACTCTCTAAGTTAAGTTCTTGGCCTGCTTGTGCTATTATTTTAAAAATAGGATTATTTAGCGCTTTGGTGTAATTCATTTTATTTTCTAATAACCTTCACTTGATTGTCTAATGAAAGTTTTATAATAGTAGATGGGTTTTTGCATACTTTATCTCGCTGCAAATTTACTACATAGTCTACACCTTTTATAATTTCAGGGCTAATTTCTTTAAAAGTTTTTGGGGTTTCCATTCCGGAGATATTAGCTGATGTAGAAACTATTGGTTTTTTCATTCGCTCTAATAATTTAAAACAAAACGGTTCCTTAATTATTCGAACTCCCAGTGTTTTATCGGCAGCAATCAAATTTTCGGCAATATTTCTCGGATTATCTAATATCAAAGTCGTTGGTTTTTCAGATAAATCCCATAAGTCCCATGCCAAATCTGGAATAGCCGAAAATACATTGTACATCATTTTATCACCATTCATCAATACAATCATGCTTTTAGAATCTTCACGTTGCTTTAAAGCATATATTTTTGCAATCGCTTCTGGATTAGTAGCATCGCAGCCAATCCCCCACACGGTGTCTGTTGGGTAGAGAATAATCCCGCCGTTTTTTATTACTTCAAAGGCATTGTGCACTTCAGTATTGATGTCCATGATGATTTAATTATAATTTGCAAAGATATTAACTTTACTAGCTAATTTATTAAAGTGCTTTATTTTCTTGAATCATTAGTTTTTTTTCTTAAAAAAATTATCTTTGTTGGTAGCTTAAAAGAAATTAAATTTTAAATTTTCATTTCTTTAGAGATTCAATTATTTACGTGTTTTTTGTGTAAAATAATTATTATAAATTATTCTCATTAAAACCTATATTGATGAATAAATGAAATTATTTTCTGTATTTCACTCAAATAGTTAGGAATATAATCCGTATTTATTCATATAAATTAATAAAAATAAAATATAGTTATGAAATTAAATTTTCGTTTTCTAAAAAAGGTCAAAAATAAATTTTACTATGATGATTTGAAGGAACTTACTAAACAAAAAGGAAGTGATACTTCTTTTCCATTTGGAAAAAAATATCCAATTCTAAATGAGCGTTTTGAATCTTCAGGGATTTTATCGGGGCATTATTTTCATCAAGATTTACTAGTTGCTAGAAAAATATTTGAAAATAATCCAGGTAACCATCTTGATATTGGATCTAGAACAGATGGCTTTGTTGCTCATATTGCTGTTTTTAGAAAAATCGAGGTGATGGATATTAGGGAGTTAGATAGTAAGGTTAAAAACATTGAATTTACAAAAGCAGATTTGATGCAATTACCAGATAATATGTTAAATAAATACGATTCAATTTCAACTTTACATGTTATTGAACATTTTGGTTTAGGACGTTATGGAGATCCAATTGATTATTATGGTCATATAAAAGCAATTGAAAATATTACAAAGATGTTAAAGTCTGGTGGTAAACTTTATTTTTCTACTCCAATAGGACCACAAAGAATAGAGTTTAATGCCCATAGAGTTTTTTCTATAGAGTATTTACTTAATATCTTTAAAGATTCTTATACATTAGATTCTTTTTCTTACGTGGATGATAGTGGAGATTTGTATGAAAATGTAGTCCTAGAAAGCGATAAGGTTCATAGTAATTTTGACTGTCAATATGGATGTGGAATTTTTGAATTTACTAAAAAGTAAATTTTAATTTATATTGTTTATGTTTAAAAGAAAAAAAACTGTTATAGTAAAATTACAGGGCGGTCTGGGAAATCAAATGTTTCAATATGCTGTTGCTAAAGGTATTGGGTTTGAAAGAGTTTTTTTTGATTTAAGTTTTTTAAGAAAGCATTCTGTATCTACTAATGATTTTACGGCAAGAGAATTTGAACTTTTGATTTTTAAAAACATTAAGGTTAAAGAAATTATTAAAACACATTTTAAATTTTTAAAATCAAAAAAAATAAATAAATTATTGGGATACAAATTCAATTTTATTACTCAAATTGAAAATGAATTTGTTGATATCGATAAAAATTCAGATGTAATCTATTTAGATGGATATTTTCAGTCTGAAAAATATTTTTCGCATTGTAGAGAATTAATTCTTAATGATTTTGAATATCCTGAATTGGACACCAAAAATCTTCAAATAAAAAATCAAATTACCTCTTTTGAAAATTCTGTAAGCGTGCATATTCGAAGAGGTGATTTTATAAAGTCCAAAGCCATTCTAGATATTCATGGTGTTGTTCCTTTAGAATTTTACCAAACTGCAATTGATAAATTAATTGATATATATGGTGATATAAAGTTATATTTCTTTTCAGAGGATATGAATTTTGTTAAAGAAAATTTTAAATCGTATCCAAATTTATTTTTTGTTGAAGGAAATGTAGGTTCTGATAGTTGGAAAGATATGGCTTTGATGAGTTCTTGTAAACATCATATAATTGCCAATAGTAGTTTTAGTTGGTGGGCTGCATGGCTTTCTAAAGAGGATGGTATTACTTTTGCACCAAGACACTTTTTTAATCCGAAAGTTAATTATGAAATTAATGATTTTATGCCTGAAAGATGGCAGATAATTGATTATAAATTTTAATTTTTTGAAAATCTAAAAAGTGACTTTAAAAATATTTTTATTTTCAATGTTAGTTTTATTTTATTAAAATTATTTTTTTCATTTTTATAAAAATAAAAAAATAATTTTAAATTAAAATCTTTACACTTTGAAAATGCTCGTATTGCAGTTAAATTAAGTTGTTTTTCAAAAAGGTCAAAATCATATTTTTTAAGGATTCTATTTTGATGGATTAGAATTTTTTTGTTTTCTAAAATCGTATAGATATCCTTTGAAGAGTATCTTTTACGGTAAAAAATAGTATCTAAAATTAGGTTTAAATTAGGAGTATTTAAA
Organism: Flavobacterium sp.; assembly: GCF_040383245.1. Lineage (GTDB taxonomy): Bacteria > Bacteroidota > Bacteroidia > Flavobacteriales > Flavobacteriaceae > Flavobacterium. The sequence goes on from NZ_JBEIDX010000002.1 coordinate 165,931, forward strand.
TCAATACCAAATTCTTTTAATTGATTAGTGAATACTATTCGGTGCATTTTTCTGCTATTTTCTTCTTTTAATTTAGTAATATTCGTTTCATGCCATCTATATCTTAAAAGCGATTCTTGAATGTTATAAAATTTTGTATTATTTATTAATCTTGTCCATAAATCATAATCTTCGATTGGAACCATTTCAGGATGATATTTTTGATTATGCAATACACTTTTTCTAATCATTGCTGTTGGATTTCCAATACAATTTTCATATAATAATTTTACTTTAATAGCTTCATGTAACTCATTTTGTTTGAAAATATACTCCTTTATATTATCTCCAAATATTGTGTACCATGTTCCACAAACACCTATTTCACTGTCATTATTAAAAACTGAAATTTGTTTTTCAAACCTTTTTGGATGTGCAATATCATCGGCATCCATTAAGGCTATAAATTCTCCATTTGAACTTTCAAAACCTTCATTTCTTAAAAGTGCTGGACCAATATTTTGAACTTTATTTATTAAAAAAACTCGATTATCATTTTTAACAAATTCTTGAATAATTTCTAAACTATTATCTGTTGAATTATCATTTAGAATTATTAATTCAAAATCTTTAAATGTTTGATTTAAAATGCTTTGAATAGCCTCTGATAAATATCTTGAAGCATTATATACGGGCATTACTACCGAGATTTTAGGCTTCATTTTCTTTGATTTTTTGATTGATTATTGCATTATAATAATTGAGAGTTTCTTTTACAAGTTTATTTTTATTGAATTTTTCTACAATGGTTTTCCTTGCATTTATTTGAATTTCCAAAGCGGATTCTTTGTTTTCAAATATCAATCGAACTGCATTCACATATTCTTGAATTGAGTTTGCAATAAATCCATTTTCTCTATTGATTATGAGCTCACTAAAAGATGGAATATTAGAACATATTATTGGTTTAGAAAGTGACATCATTTCTAGTGCTGCCAAACTAAAATTTTCTCCTCGAGATGGTAATAATACGATTTCCGCTTTTGAAATAATTTTTATTATTTCATCTGATAATTTGAAACCATGAAATATTACTTTATTAGAAATATTGTTTTCTATTAAAATATTTTCAATTTTATTATTATAGATTGTATTTCTGCCAACAAAATTTAACGTAGCGTTTGGTTCAAATTTTAGGACTTCAATTAAAACAGAAACTGCAATATCTGCGCCTTTTTCAAAAGAAACATTTCCAAAATAAAATATTGATTTTGGGATAATAGTAACATCTTCAGATATTCGGAATTTATCTGTGTCAATTCCATTATATATTACCTCTGATTTTTCTATATTAAACAATTTATGATTAATTGATTGAGAATATTTAGAGACCATAATAAAATTTTGTGCCTTATTAATTGCTTCTCTTTCAAAATCTAACTTATACTTTGCAAATTTAAAATTAAAGTAATTATGGAAAAAATTATAATTTCCATGACATCGAATTACAATTGGAATTTTATTATTAAGATATAAAGATAATCCTTCAAAATCATGTGTTTCAATTATGTCAATTTGCAAATTATTTTTTGAAATAAACTTATTAAATTCAGATGCTATTTTTTTTAATTCCATTCTTAGTATTGATAAATAATATTTTTTCAAAAATGGAACTTTTTTTGTTAAAGATCTTGCTAATTTGTATAAGGGATTTCTTGATAAAGTATCTTTTACGAAAGTTACTTTTACTCCAAAATCATCTATGTTAATTGATTTTTTTTCTACACCAAAAACAAAAACATTATGTCCTTCGTTTACCAATGATTTTGATAAACTTGATATAAAACTACCTGTGCCTCCACTACTTGGAAGATTTTCATGATAATATTCTTTGGTTAAAAAAAGTATATTCATTTTATATTAAGTTATGTAGCTTTCCCATTCTTTTATTGTTAAAATCGTCAACTGCTTTTCTTTTATATTTTAAAATAGTAAAGACTTCGGTAGAATATTTAATGTTTTTGTTAACCTGATGTTTTTGATTTTTTACAAATTCCTTTATGATATCTGGAATTACATTTTCATATTTATTTTTAATGTAAAGCATATTTCTGTACATATAATAAACTCTTAATGAAGAATGTACAGACACATTTTTTTTAATCAAATATAAAGTAAAAATAGAGCCTCTTCTAGAAAGAACGCCTAATGAATGATGGAAAAAATTACGAGCAAATTTTATATTTTTAAAACCTTTAGTTAATGCCGAATAGCAATAATCTATGTCAACCCCATCAATAAAAAGATTTTCATCAAAACCTCCAATTTCATTGTAAAGTTTTAAATTCATCACGGATGCAGAGGTAATTAAATGATCTACCTCAATATAATTTTTTGTTGTATGGTTTATGTCTTTTTTAGAATATTCTAAACCATAAACGGCTACTTTTTCTTTTTCTTCAAAATTTAAAATGTCCTTGAAATAACGGTCAATATTTTCTTCTAAAAAGGAAGAATCTTGGTCCATTGTAAGCAAATATTCAAAATTATCATTAATTGCTCTTTTGCATGCGTCATTCAATCGAATAGATAAACCTTTGTTTTCGCCATCCCAAAAGTAGCAAACGTTTTCCATACCAATAAAAAGGCTTTCATTGCTTTTCCCTTCGGTATTATCCAATATATAAACCTTTTCCACCTTGGCAATGTAAGTCGATATATTTTCAACATCTTCTTTTTTTGGATGGTAAAGTATTACACAAGCGGCAAAGTTACTTTTCATTTTATAAGGTTCTTTTTCCAAGAATAGCATCTATTAATGAGGTTATTTTATATCGTATTGGGAATGCACTTTTTGTCTTTTCTGAAATTAATTCCCATTCTATATTATTTTCACTTTGTAATTTTTGAAAGTCTATAAAATCAAAATTATATTTTTGAAAATTTACTATTTCTTTCTTTTTTAGAAATATCTTTTTTAACAAAAATCGATATTCAGAGAAACTATTGGGAATGTCTAAGCCTAAAATAACTCGCTTTTTTCGAGTAATTTTCTCCATTTTATCTAAATTTTTCATGCCAATTTGTTGGTTATCATGAATTCTATAGGAAATTAAATTTTCAGAAGAGTAATAAAGGGTATTTTTAAAAGCTAATAAGGATGCAATCCATTCGTCGTGTAAATTATCCTTCGAAAAAGGAAAAATAAAAGATTTCACTTCTTTTTTAATACAAAGTGTAGCACCTGTAACTATATTTCCATTTTTGAAAATAATGTCTACAAAATCAATTGGTTTTTGCATTTCTTTTTCAAAGAAAAATACCGAATCCCAGATGGTTTTATTGGATAGTTTTGTGCCGTTATCATCAATTAAATCTGCATTTGTAAATACACCTTCGGCAGTAAGATTTTCGTTAAAAATGGCTAGTGTTTTGGCTACTTTTTCAGTATTCCAAAGATCATCTTGATCTGCAAGAAAAATATAATCGCCAGAGCAAAGCTGAATTGCTTTTTCAAAATTTTTAGTGCTTCTTAAATTGATTTCATTTTCAATAATTACAATGCATGGATTTGCAACCTGAATTTCCTTTAGAATTGAAACCGTAGCATCGGTAGATTTATCGTCGCACACAATTATTTCATCTACTTTAGTGGTTTGATTTAAAATAGAATTTATTTGTTGTTCAATAAACTTACTTCCATTATAAGTACAAAGTGCTACAGATAGTTTCATCTTAAAATTCTTTGATTATTTGCTTTACTTTCAGCGACTTAGAAAGTGGTGCGCCAGCCAAAAGTATTTTCAGTAAATACCAATATTTTGGTTTGAAAATAGAGCTGAAAATATAGTTTATTCTTAAATAATTCAATAAAAAATAAAATGAAAGGAACCCATAATGTTTCCTAATAATGTATAATAAAGAAATTTTAAGTTCGGTTTTAATTGTTATATTTTGAGGGGTACTAGCACCGTGGTAATGAATGTATTTGGCCTCAGGAATCAAGAAACACGACTTGCCCTTTTTTGCTAATCGCATGCACAAATCAGTTTCTTCATAATATAAAAAGATGTTGGTGTCAAATCCGCCAACGGAATTAAAATCTTCGGTTCGAACCAACATAAAGCTCCCCTGAACATAGTTTACTTGGATCGGATTAGCATATTCTAATTTTCGTTTTGGGTATTTCTTTGGGTGTATTTTTTCTAGAAAATCACGTCCAAGTAATTCTTTAGAAATAGAGGCAAAATGATCAAAAGCAACTATTTGCTTCCCTGTTTCACTATACGATTGGCCTCCAACCATTGCAATAGAGTTATCTTTCTCCAAAGCAGTTTTTAAAATAGAAAAGCAATCATTTAAAAATACTGTATCGTTATTTACAAAGGCAATATATTTAGCATTTGTAAAAAGAAAACCTGCCATATTACCGCCACCAAATCCAGTGTTGATTTTACTTCGAATGAGTTGTAAATTAGTAAACGAATGAGAATTGCAAAAGCGTTTTAAAGTTAAATAATCTTCTTTTTCCGAACAATTATCTACCACAATAATTTGATAATTTAGTGTAGGATTTGTCTTATTAATAATGCTATTAATACATTCTTGAGTAAGTTTACTCGAATTGTAATTAATAATAATTGAGGCTATATCAAACATTCGAATATTATATTAATCAATTTTTCTATATAACATCCAAAGTTGTAAATACCTTTTGAACACCGAAAAAGAGTGAGTATATGCTAAAATAAATCCCTCTTTTCCATCTATAAGTCCTAACCTAAAAATATATTGCCATAAAAAACGATAAATTGGTCTGAAAATAAGGTGGTAGGCATTGGGTTTAACTTTTTTGTTATATAAATTTTCAGCTTGTAATTTGCTGTATAAGTTTAGTTTGTCGTTGTAATTATCAAAATTTTTGTAACTGTGGTGATTTAGTGCATTCTTCAAAACACCAATACTTCCATTAGCTTTAACTTCTTCATGAACTAAATTGCCATTGTATTTGCAAAAATTCTTATTGAATAGCCGTATTGCCTTATCGTTTTGCCAACCACCAAATTTTATTTTTTTGCCCATAAAAAAGAAGTTCCTTTTTACAAAAAAAGCTACTTTGGTGCCTGAATTTAAGACAGTGTTTTTAATTTCTTGTTCTAATTCTTTTGTTATAATTTCATCCAAATCAAAAAATATAATCCAATCATTTTTAGCCTGACTAATTGCGAAATTTCGTTGATCAGAAAAATTAGTAAATTTTCTTTCAATAAATTTAACGTTTAATTCCTTGGCAATTTTAGCTGTTTTGTCCGTGCTTTGTGAATCAATAAAGATAATTTCGTCAGCAAAAGATAAACTCTCTACATATCTTTTTACATTTTCTTCTTCGTTAAATGTAATTGCTAGCGCACTTATTTTAAGGATTTTAGTATTTTGTGACATATAAATAGATGAAATATGATACAAATATAATATTTTTACCCCAATAGTATTTTCAAAATTCAAAAAGTGTCTAGATTACCTATTTTAATGTATCATAATATTACTCAATGTGATAGCGATAGCAATGAGCTAACAATTTCCCTATCAAAATTTGAAGCACAATTAAAGTATTTGAAAGACAAAAGTTATCATACCTATTTTGTTTCAGATTTGATTGATAATCAAACAATTTTAAATAAAACTGTTGTTTTGACTTTTGATGATGTTACCGAGAATCAATTACATTACGCCTTACCTTTATTGAAAAAATATAATATGAAGGCTACTTTTTTTATTCCGTTTTCATATTTAGGAAAAACAGATTTATGGAATGTTGGTACAGAAAAAATAATGTCAGTTGATCAATTAAAGTCTTTAGATTCAGATGTTATTGAACTAGCACACCATTCTTATTATCATAGAAAATACAGTACTTTATCACCTGTTGAGATTCAAAAAGACTTAGATGATTGTTTTGAATTTATTTCAAAAAACAATTTAAATGTATCTCCTGCAATAGCCTATCCTTATGGAGATTATCCTAAAATTGGTGAAGCTAAATCTCATTTTTTTCAAATTTTAGAGAAAAATAATATTAAAATGGCATTCAGAATTGGAAATAGGGTGAATCAATTTCCATTTAAAAATATTTATGAAGTGCAACGTATTGATATTAAAGGTGGAGATAGCTTGTTTGCCTTTAAAATGAAATTGCGTTTAGGAAAGTTAAGATTATTTTAAATTTTTATCGATTAAAATCATTTTTACATAACGGGAAAAAACTCCGTAAGCATCAATAGAAGCAACTGCTAATCCTGGCACACCATCCATAAAGCCTCTGCGAATAAAATAGGTATGAAAAAAACGATAAAAAGGCTTAAAGAATAAGTGAAAATAGTTGGTTGTTTTATTTCTTTCTTTCGCCATTTTTGCTTGAAACCAAGCGTAAGAATCTTTCTTTTTGATGTAATGAAACAAACCTTTGTAAGTGTAATGAATCATGAAATTATCAAGTAATCCAACAGTTCCGGTATGTATTAATTTTTCATGAACCAATCCTTCAAAATGAATACTAGTATTCTTTACTAAACGAACCACTTTATTTTCGGTATGGTATAAAAAACGATTCATGTAAAAATGAGGAAATTTAATCTTATAAGCATCGTGCTTCGGATCGTTTATGGTTTCTAAAATTTCAAATTTCAACTTCTGAGTTACACGCTCATCTGCATCAATAAATAAGATCCAATTGGATTTCGCATATTTTATTGCTTCATTTTTTTGATTTGAAAAATTATCAAACTGACGTTTTAAAATTTCGCAATTGAATTTTTTTGATATTGAAATTGTATCATCCGTGCTAAATGAATCAATTACAATAACTTGATCTGCAAATGAAACTGAATTTAAGCAATCTTGAATATAGTCTTCTTCGTTAAAGGTAGGAATAATTACGGTAATGGTTTGCATAGTCTTATTTGTAGACTTCAAACTTAGAAAAAAAATTTTATCTTTGCAATTCAATGAAAAAAGATATTTCAATTATTATTAGCACCTATAATTCACCTTTATGGCTGAAAAAAGTTCTTTATGGATTTAACACACAAACTTATAGAAATTTTGAAGTTATAATTGCGGATGATGGCTCTGATGAAATAACAAAACATACTATTTTAGAAGTCCAAAAAGAAGTTTTTTATCCAATAATTCATGTATGGCATGAGGATAATGGTTTTCGAAAAACAATAATATTAAATAAAGCAACTCTTGCTACATCAACTGATTATATACTTATGACTGACGGCGATTGTATTCCTCGTGAAGACTTTATTGAGCAACATATTAAACACCGTGAAGAAGGTTATTTTTTATCTGGAGGGTATTATAAGCTGTCTATGAATCTTTCAGAAAAAATTACAAAAGAAGATATTTATTCTGGTAAATGTTTTGATATTAAATGGTTGAAAATAAATGGTATTTCTTTTTCATTTAAAAACAGCAAATTGATTCCAAACGGATTAACTAGCTCTATATTAAATGGAATTACTCCTACAAATGCTAGTTGGAATGGACACAATGCTTCGGGATGGAAGAAAGATTTTCTTGCCGTGAACGGATTTGATGAGCGCATGCAATATGGGGGTGAAGATCGTGAATTTGGTGAGCGATTGATGAATTTTGGAATACAATCCAAACAAATTAGGTATTCAACAATTTGTGTTCATTTAGATCATGATAGAGGTTATGTGAAACCTGAAATGATAGAATTAAACCAGCAAATTAGAAAAGAAACTAGATATTCTAAAAGCGTTTGGACCGATTACGGCATTATAAAAAAGTAATCTATTTAAGGTGATCTTTTAAAAAAGAATTCAATTCTGGTAAAATCATTTTTGGAGTTAATTTCAAATACAATTCCCTCGGATTTTTTTCAATTTCTTTATTTTGCTCATACGACAATTCCGAAATAGAATTGGGTAAAAAATCCAATAAATGAACCGATTTATGGAATTTTCCATCTTCAAAACTACTCCAGTCATCTTTATTTATATAAGGTGAGAATAAGGTAAAGGTCGCCTTGCTTAATGCTTTAGCAATGTGAACAGTTCCGCCTTCATTAGATACCAAAACAGTACATTGATTCATTAATACAGCAAAATCTCGAATATTTGGCGCATAAATATCTAAAATTATATTTGCTTTATTTTGACATAAATTATAAATTTTATCAGCTTCATTTTTTTGATTTGGCGCATAATTAAAAAGTAAATAGCAATCGAAAGTGCTTGCAATATGATCAACAATTTCCGCTACATACTCATAAGGCATTGACTTTTGAGGGGTACTTCCTAATATACCGAGCATAATTATTTGTTTGTCTATGTATTTTTCAGGAACACGAAATTGTTTCTCCAATTCGGTGAGGAAAACCTTTGGTTCGTAGTTAATATTTTCAAAAGTATCCACTTGTTGCAATAAATGAATTCGATCTTCAATTGCTTTTCCGCAAATTTGAGTTTTAGTTTCTAAGATCTCAACTGGATGTGTATAGTAACCTAAGTTACCAATTTTCTTACGGCTTTTGTGTCCAACGGTTTGTTTTGCGCCACTAAATTTGCAAATTAAACGGCTTTGTAATTTAGAATACGGATCAAAAATAATATCATATTTTTCAAGACGAATTTGTGATATCATTTTAATCAAATTACCAAATTTCTTCAACTCTTTTTCATTGATAGAAATTATTTTATCAATGTTGGGGTTGTTTTGTATCACTCCAAGAGTATAGTCGTATGCCATTAAATGGACTTCACTATTTGGGTATTTTACTTTATAATTATTAGCTATAACCGAACTTATGAGCACATCGCCAATTCGTTTGTTTTGTATGATTAAAATTTTCTTCATAAAAGTAATTCTTGGTGCAAAGTACTATTTTTTATACTTTTAACCCAAATAAAATAGAAACATTGTGCGAATTACCATACATCCAAAATATAAAGATCAAGAAGAAGCTATTCTTCAGTTAGTTAAAACTTTTTATGGAGAAGGTAATTTGGTTATGAAAGGTACGCGCAATAGTATAAAAACAAATTTTCTAGGATCGAAAAAAATAAGTATTAAATTTTTTCAGAAACCTGGTATTATTAAATCGTTTATTTATTCTTTTTTGAGAAGTACCAAAGCTAAACGATCGTTTGATAATGCCAATTATTTATTGGGTCATTCTATACTAACACCATTTCCTGTTGCTTTTATTGAAGAACGAAGCCCTTTAGGATTTCTAAGAGAGAGTTTCTATATCTGCCACCAATTAGAATATGATTTTACGATTCGGGAGTTAATTCACGATCCGTTTTTTCCAGAGCGAAAGGAAATTTTAGAGCAATTCACGGAATTTACTTTTAAAATTCACGAAGCAAATGTCAATTTTCTAGACCATTCTCCCGGAAATACTTTGATTGTGAAAAAAGGTAACAGCAAATATGATTTTTTTCTAGTGGATTTAAATCGCATGAAATTTGAAAATTTATCTATAGAACAACGAATGGATAATTTCAAAAAAATGTGGTTGTCTAAAGGCATGGTTCAAATTATTGCTAAAAAATATGCGCAATTAATTGATGAAACCGAAGATAAATTGTTATCCATATTAATAGAAAAATCCCAACAATTCAAAAGAAAAACCGCTCGTAAAAAATATTTAAAAAGTAGAATCGGGAAATAATTTATATTTTTTTAGTAAACTTACTTAGTCCCCATATCAAACTATCATCCTTTTTAATAGTAACATGGCTTTCTAAGTTTAATTTTTCTTTAAATTTTTCGATTAAATCTTCGCGTACCCCAAAAATCGAGATAATAATAAAACCACCTTCGTTTAAATAAATAGAATATCTAACTAATTCATTTAAAGGATCGTCTAAATAATAAATTACTTCATTAAAAATAATTACATCAAATTTAGTTTGTGGAATAAATTTTTGAATGTTGTAAGAAAGAAAATCACTATTTAAATAGTTTCTTTTTTTTGCTTTTGATATTACGTAATTACTTAAATCAATACCAAGATAATTAGAGTAGTCTTCTTTCTTAAAATAATTTAAAAGTGTCCCATAGCCACAACCCAAATCTAAAATAGTATATTTTGTATCATTTACATTTATCAGTTTGTATATAGATTCGTATCTAATATTTTCAGTTTCCATAAATTTCCATTTTCCCTGAAAATATTTCAAATTCCAAGAAAATTTCTTTTTAATCCAAAGAATGGTGTTCTTCATAGGTGTTTCTTTTTAAACAGCTACATCATATTCTCTTAAAGCATCATTAAGCGAAGTCTTTAAGTCGGTGGATGGTTTGCGTTGCCCAATAATTAAAGCACAAGGAACTTGAAATTCTCCTGCTTCAAATTTTTTGGTATAACTTCCAGGAATTACAACTGAACGAGCCGGTACATAACCTTTATATTCTTTAGGTTCACTTCCGGTAACATCTATGATTTTTGTTGACGAAGTAAGACAAACATTTGCTCCAAGTACCGCTTCTTTTTCAATACGAACTCCTTCTACAACAATGCATCTCGATCCAATAAAAGCACCGTCCTCAATAATTACGGGAGCTGCTTGTAAAGGTTCTAATACACCACCAATTCCAACACCACCCGAAAGGTGTACATTTTTTCCAATTTGAGCACAACTTCCTACCGTTGCCCAGGTATCCACCATTGTTCCTTCGTCTACATAGGCACCAATATTGACATAACTCGGCATTAATATTACTCCTTTTGAAATATACGCGCCATAACGTGCCACGGCAGGTGGTACAACACGAATTCCTTTTTCGGCATAGCCTGTTTTCAATAGCATTTTATCATGATATTCAAAAATGCCAACTTCATGCGTTTCCATTTTTTGAATCGGGAAATACATGACCACGGCTTTTTTAACCCATTCGTTAACTTGCCATCCGTTGTTTGTTGGTTCGGCCACACGCAAAGTGCCATTATCTAAAGCATAAATAACTTCTTTTATAGCATTTATAGTAGTTTCTTCTTTAAGTAATTCTCGGTTTTCCCAAGCTTTTTCTATGGTAGGTTGTAAATGAGTCATTGCTAATATTTTTCACAAAGATAAAAACAAGTTCTGTTATTTCTTATCTTTACAAAAAAATAATATGCCAAGAATTTTAGCAATAGATTACGGAATAAAAAGAACCGGAATTGCCGTTACCGACGAGATGCAAATCATAGCTTCGGGATTGACAACGATTCCATCCGAAACCGCTATTGCATTTTTAAAAGACTATTTTGCTAAAGAAAAAGTAGCTAAAGTTTTAATTGGTGAACCCAAACAAATGAATGGCTTACCGTCTGAAAGTACTGAGATTATTGAGAAGTTTGTATCTAAGTTTAAAAGTGAATTTCCAGATATGCCTTTAGAGCGTTCAGATGAACGTTTTACATCCAAAATGGCGTTTCAAACGATGATTGATAGCGGTTTGAAAAAAAAGCAAAGACAAAACAAAGCATTAGTTGATGAAATTGCTGCAACCATCATGTTACAAGATTATCTTTTGAAACAATAAACAAATACATCTGTTTTTGTTACTTTTGCACTTTCATTTTTATAAATTAATTTAACTAATACCCTAAAATGATTCTACCAATATATGGTTATGGAGAACCTGTTTTAAGAAAAGTTGGAGTAGATATTTCGGCTGATTATCCTAATTTAAAGGAAATTATTCAAAATATGTATGAAACGATGTACAATGCCTATGGAGTCGGATTAGCGGCACCACAAGTGGGAATGGCTATTCGATTATTTGTCATTGACACCGAACCTTTTTGCGACAGTGAAAACATTTCTAATGAAGAACAAGAACAATTAAGATTGTTTAAACAAACTTTTATTAATGCTAAAATCATAAAAGAAGAGGGTGAAGAATGGGGTTTTAATGAAGGATGTTTGAGTATTCCTGATGTACGTGAAGATGTATACCGTAAAGAAAAAATTACTATTGAGTATTTTGATGAAAATTTCAATAAAAAAACCGAAGTTTATGATGGTTTGATCGCTCGTGTGATTCAGCATGAGTACGATCATATAGAGGGAATTCTATTTACAGATAAGATTGCAATGTTGAAGAAAACCTTAATTAAGAAGAAGTTACAAAACATTATGGATGGTAAAGCACGACCAGATTATCGCATGAAATTTTGTAATAAAAAAGGAAGATAAATTTTTCAAATTTTGTGATTGCAATTGCTATTGTAATTGAACTTTTATAATATATTTGCCACCTATTAAAATAATTTTTAGAAAATGAATGTTGATAAAATATTAGCCATTTCTGGTAAACCAGGATTATTTGAATTAAAAATACAAACACGTTCAGGATTCGTTGCTGAATCGATGATTGACGGAAAAAGAATTACTGTTGGCATGCGCAGTAATGTGAGTTTGTTGTCAGAAATTTCTATGTATACACACACTCAGGAAAAACCATTAGTTGAAATTTTGCGAGCAATTGCAATTAAAGAAAACGAAGGCCCTGCTATTTCTCACAAAGAAGATAACGCTAAATTATTAGCTTATTTTAAGCAAATCGTTCCCGATTATGATGAGGAAAGAGTATATCCATCAGATATTAAAAAGGTTTTAAACTGGTACAATATGCTACAAGCAAAAGGTTTAGTTTCTAAAGAAGAACCAAAAATTGAAAATGCAGAATCAGTGAAAGAACAAGTGGTGAAAGAAGTAGCCAAAGAAAAAGAAGCTAAAACTGAAGCCAAAGCGAAAAAGAAACCAGCTAAAAAGGACTAATTTCAATTCGGAATATATAATTTAATCCTGTTAAGATAATTCTTGACAGGATTTCTTATTTTTACACAAATCAATATTATGAATACACGACAACAGCAACTGGACGCCTTTTCGAGATTACTTGATATCATGAACGATTTGAGAGAAAAATGTCCTTGGGATAAAAAACAAACTCTTGAAAGTTTGAGGCATTTGACGATTGAAGAAACTTATGAATTGGGAGATGCAATTTTAAATAATGATCTTCAAGAAGTCAAAAAAGAGTTGGGTGATTTGTTGTTGCATATTGTTTTTTATTCTAAAATTGGAAGCGAAACCAACGATTTTGATATTGCTGATGTGTGTAACGAAATTTGTGAAAAATTAATTTTTAGACATCCCCATATTTATGGAGATGTAGTGGTGGCAGATGAAGAAGAAGTAAAGCAAAATTGGGAGAAACTCAAACTTAAGGAAGGAAAAAAATCGGTATTGGAGGGTGTTCCCAAAGGTTTGCCGGCCTTAGTTAAAGCTAGCAGAATCCAAGATAAAGTAAAAGGAGTGGGGTTTGATTGGGAAGAACCACACCAAGTATGGGACAAAGTTCAAGAAGAACTACAGGAATTGCAAGAGGAAGTGACTTCAGGTAATAGAGATGCCATAGAATCTGAATTTGGGGATGTGTTGTTTTCTTTAATTAATTATGCCCGATTTTTAAAAATCAATCCCGAAGATGCACTAGAACGTACCAATAAAAAATTCATCAAGCGTTTTCAATACCTTGAAGGTAAAGCATCCGAAATGGGAAAACCACTATCGGATATGACATTAGCAGAAATGGATGTTTTTTGGGAAGAAGCAAAGAAAATATAATTGCAATGCATTAAAATGTATATTTGAAATAATTAAATCAACTATTTTGGAAGTAAAACACGAATTAAAACGCTCTTTAGGCCTTATAGATGCTACAAGTTTAGTAGCTGGATCAATGATTGGATCGGGTATATTTTTGGTAACTGCAGCAATGGCTCGAGATGTTGGTTCGGCAGCTTGGATCTTAATTATTTGGTTGGTAACAGGTTTGTTAACCATGTCGGCTGCATTGAGTTACGGTGAATTAGCAGGAATGATGCCAAACGCTGGGGGACAATATGTATACATTCAGCGAGCTTACGGAAAATTGATTTCTTTCCTTTACGGATGGACGGTATTTACGGTAATTCAAACGGGAGTAATTGCTGCAGTTGCAGTTGCATTCGCCAATTATACCGCTGTTTTTTTTCCTGCTTTAGAAAATGAAATTTTTAGAATAGGAGATAATTTTACATTTACAAATAAGCAAATACTTGCTATGTTTAGTATTGGATTGCTGACCTATATTAATACCAAAGGAGTAAAAAACGGAAAAATAATTCAGTTGGTTTTTACTTCTGCAAAGTTAATCGCTCTTTTTGCTTTAATTATTTTCGGATTATATGTTGGTTTTCATACCGATACCTTTGCAACTAATTTCACAAACATGTGGGATGCCAGTAAAACCGTTTTAAATGATAACGGCACACTCACCATTACAAAATTATCGGGAGTTGCATTGTTAGGTGCAATGGGAGCTACCATAATCAATTCGTTATTTTCTAGTGATGCCTGGAATAATGTGACATTTATTGCAGGTGAAATTAAAGATCCCAAAAAGAATATCCCTCGAAGTTTATTTTTAGGAACGCTAATCGTAACCGTTATTTATATTTTGGCCAATGTTGCTTACTTGGCATTATTGCCTTTACATGGTTCACCCGACGGTTCGATTACGCAACACGGAATTATGTTTGCAAGTCAAGATCGAGTAGGAGCGGCAGCGGCCAGTGTAATTATGGGGAATATTGGAGTTTTCGTTATGGCCGGATTAATTATGGTTTCTACTTTTGGATGCAATAGTGGGTTAATTTTATCAGGTGGAAGGTTGTTTTATGCAATGGCCAAAGACGCTTTGTTTTTTAAACAGGCCGGAGAATTAAATGCGCATGATGTGCCCGCAAAAGCTTTATGGTTTCAATGTGCTTGGGCTTGTATATTATGTGTGTCAGGTAGGTATAGTGATTTACTTACTTATTCGACCTTTGCCTCTTTATTATTTTACATACTAACTATCGGGGGTTTATTTATACTTCGAAAAAAAGAACCCAATACAGATAGACCCTATAAAGCATTTGGATATCCTGTAATTCCAATTCTTTACATTGTAATTACAGCGGCAATATGTTTTACTCTATTGATTTACGATACTAGAAATACAGGTCTTGGATTGTTTATAGTTGCCATAGGAATTCCGGTTTACTATTTATTTCTTAATAATAAAAAGTAATTTAAGTGTAAATGTTTCTTTATTATTCTTGAAACAAAAGCCTATTTTTGCAAAAAAATAAATACACTTGTGAATTACCTTTCAGTAGAAAATATATCGAAATCCTTTGGCGAACGAACTTTGTTCAAAGACATTTCATTTGGAATAAATAAAGACCAAAAAATTGCATTCATCGCTAAGAATGGTTCAGGGAAAACCTGCATTATGAAAATTATTAATGGTGAAGACGAACCCGATTCTGGACAAGTGGTAATTCGTAAGGAAATTAAAATGGCCTTTTTGTCTCAGGTGCCCCAATTGCAAGATGAATTAACAGTTGAGGAGAGCATCTTTGCAAGTGATAATGAAATTCTTCATGTGATTGAACGCTACGAAAAAGCACTTGAAAACCCAGAAGATACCGAAGCTTATGAAAAAGCATTTGACGATATGGATCGTTTTAATGCTTGGGATTTTGAAACCCAATTCAAACAAATTTTATTCAAATTGAAATTGGAAGATTTCAAATTGAAGGTAAAAAATATGTCGGGTGGTCAGAAAAAACGCCTTTCACTAGCCATAATATTAATCAATCGCCCTGATTTATTGATTTTAGATGAACCTACCAATCACCTTGATTTAGAGATGATTGAATGGTTAGAAAGTTATTTTGCCAAAGAAAACATTACGTTGTTTATGGTTACGCACGATCGTTTCTTTTTAGAGCGTGTTTGTAATGAAATCATCGAATTAGAAAACGGAAAATTATACAGTTATAAAGGCAATTATTCCTATTACTTAGAGAAGAAAGAAGAACGAATTGCCTCTGAAAATGCAAGTATCGAAAAGGCCCAAAACCTTTTTGTAAAAGAATTGGCTTGGATGCGAAGGCAACCAAAAGCGAGAACTACCAAATCGAAATCGCGTCAAGATGATTTTTACAAAATCAAAGCAGTTGCCGAAAGTCGAAGAAAAGAAAATGTTGTAGAACTCGAAATAAACATGGAACGACTTGGAAGCAAGATTATTGAGTTGCATAAAATTTCGAAAAAGTTTGGCGATAAAAAAATATTAGAAAATTTCAGTTTTGATTTTCAGCGTGGTGCTCGAATTGGAATTATTGGTAAAAACGGAACGGGAAAATCGACATTCCTAAATTTACTTACGCAAACCATTCCAACCGATTCAGGTAAGGTAATAACGGGGGATACTATTAAAATTGGATATTATACACAAAGCGGAATCAACCCAAAACCCGGTCAACGTGTAATTGATATTATTAAAGAATACGGAGAATATATTCCGTTGATGAAAGGGAAATTAATTTCGGCTTCGCAATTATTGGAACGCTTTCTTTTTGATAGCAAAAAGCAATACGATTTTGTTGAGAAATTGAGTGGGGGAGAGCTTAAACGGTTGTATTTATGTACGGTTTTAATTCAGAATCCGAATTTCTTAATTCTTGATGAGCCTACCAATGATTTAGATATTGTAACCTTAAATGTATTAGAAAGTTTCTTGTTGGATTATCCAGGTTGCTTGCTTGTGGTTTCTCACGACAGGTATTTTATGGATAAAATTGTAGATGATTTATTCGTTTTTAGGGGGGATGGAATTGTAGAAAACTTCCCAGGAAATTACTCCGATTTTAGAGCTTATGAAGATTCTGCTGATCCTATTAATAAAGACGATAATAAAGAAAAGACCAATTGGAAGACCAAAACTATTTCATCGGGATTGGATTTTAATGAACAAAAAGAATTCAATAAAATTGAGAAAGAAATTAAAGACTTAGAATTTCAAAAGAAACAAATTGAACAATTATTTTCGGATGGTAAAGTAGCAGATTCAGATATTGAAGCTAAAGCAAACGAATTGCAAAAAATAATTCAAACGCTTGAAAATAAAGAAGAACGCTGGTTTGAATTGAGTTCTAAAATGGAGTAATAATGGTTTTGTATTCAATTAAATCTTACCTTAAATTTCTTTGGAACTCCAAAAACCAACACGGAGTGCATTCGCCATTTGTATATAATTTGGTGACAAAATGCTTCTATGACAAAACAAATTACGAGGAATATTCAATTTTAAAATCAAATCATAAGTCTGCAAATTACCCTATTTCTTCAAAACAAGTTAATCTGTTATTTCGAGTTGTTCAATATTTACAACCAAAATCTTTATTAGAAATAGGAAGTTCATTAGAATCAGCTACTTCTGTTTTTTCATTAGGGCATAAAAATGCTATAATTTCATCTCAAAACTCAAGTTCGGAATTCTATGATCTTATTTATTTTGGAGGCAACTCTTCGAAAAAAGAAATTTTAGAGTATTTTGAAATGTTATTGCCTACAAGTATCAATAATACGATTTGGATAGTGAATGCTATTCATGGTAGTAAAGACATGGAAGAAGCCTGGGATATTATTAAAAATCACCCCAAAGTTACCGTTACAATCGATACTTTTTATTTAGGATTTGTTTTCTTTCGTAGTGAACAAAAGAAAGAACATTTTGTAATTAGAGCATAAAAATAATTTGCATTTTTTGTAACAAAAATCGAACTTGGATTACTTATCTTTACATTCGTTAAACTTCATTCATAAATCAAAATGGCAAATCCTTTAATTCAAATCACCAATATTAAACGTGATTTTCAACTCGGAAACGAAACCATTAATGTGCTTAAAGGTATTGATTTACAAATAAATAAAGGAGAGTATGTAGCTTTAATGGGGCCATCAGGTTCTGGAAAATCTACCCTTATGAACCTTTTAGGTTGCCTTGATACGCCAACATCAGGTACTTATATCCTAAACGGAAACGATGTTTCTCAAATGCACGACGACGATTTGGCCGAAATTAGAAATAAAGAAATCGGATTTGTATTCCAAACTTTCAATCTTTTGCCAAGAACTACCGCGTTAGATAATGTGGCATTACCAATGATTTATGCCGGATATTCTAAAACTGATAGAAATATTCGTGCTACCGAAGTGCTAAAACAAGTAGGACTTGACGATCGTATGGACCACCAACCCAACCAACTTTCGGGGGGACAACGCCAGCGAGTGGCTGTTGCCCGTGCCTTAGTTAATAAGCCTTCCATTATTCTTGCCGACGAACCAACCGGAAATTTAGATAGTAAAACTTCGGTAGAAATAATGAAGCTTTTTGGTGATATTCATGCTGCCGGAAACACAGTGATTTTAGTAACGCACGAAGAAGACATTGCCAAGTATGCACACCGAATTATCCGTTTGCGCGACGGAATGATTGAAAGTGACAATCTTAACAAAGGTCATTTATAGGAGCGAAACATTAAGCTTTATCTGTAATCCATTTTCCCGCCATTCGCAGTATCTCTGCGAGTATACTTGCTGCTGTCGGGGCTAAGAAGCCAACATTTTGCTTACTTGTTAACTTCAAAAAAACGCAGTATCTTAGCAACTTTCAACCTCAGATTCTTACTAATGAAAATATATACCAAATCCGGCGACACAGGCACCACATCATTATATGGAGGAACTCGTGTATCAAAGCACCACATTCGTATAGAAAGCTACGGAACCGTAGATGAATTAAACTCCCATATTGGTTTACTTCGCGATCAAGACATGAATCCTTCCTACAAAAAGGTGTTACTTGAAGTGCAAGACCGCTTGTTTACCGTAGGAGCCATTTTAGCAACCCCTCCCGAAGATGAAAAATTAAAAAACGGAGAAAAAAGATTGCAGAATTTGGGAATTTTAGAATCAGATATCGAATTTCTAGAAAAAGAAATAGATGCAATGGACGAATCTTTGCCGGCAATGACTAGTTTCGTGCTTCCTGGTGGACATACCATTGTGTCATATTGTCACATTGCTCGATGTGTTTGTCGTAGAGCAGAGCGTTTGGCAGTATATCTTAATGACATTGAACCTACCGAAGAACTAGTTATTAAGTACCTTAACCGACTTTCTGACTATCTTTTTGTGTTGGCACGAAAATTGACTTTAGACTTAAACGCAGAGGAAATGCCTTGGATTCCTAGGAAATAGTTTGCAGTGTTCAGCAATATTTAAATTGTTATTACTGAATACAAAAGAGAAAAAAAACACGTTCTTAAATTTAATTTGAAAATAAATCATTTTTTACTTGACTTTTTCAGTTAAAAAATTATTTTTGCATAAATTATAAAATCGAAAGCAGATGTATTGGACATTAGAATTAGCATCTTATTTAAGTGATGCGCCATGGCCAGCAACCAAAGATGAACTTATTGACTACGCTATTAGAGCCGGAGCTCCTTTAGAAGTAGTTGAAAACCTACAATCTATTGAAGACGAAGGTGAAATATATGAATCAATGGAAGAAATTTGGCCAGATTATCCTACAGACGAAGATTATCTTTGGAATGAGGATGAATATTAAAAAAAAATAATTAATACCACAGAAAAAAAGTCTCCTTTGGGGCTTTTTTTTGTTAATAATAACTTTCCTTTTTGTTTTTTTTTTTGAAGAGGAAAACCAAAATATAAATAAACCAATTATGAGTTTCATAAATAGTATTCTTAAAGTATTTGTAGGGGATAAATCTCAAAAAGATGTAAAAGCTACTCAACCTTATATTGCCAAAGTAAAAGCATTAGAGTCTGCGCTTATGGCTTTGTCTCATGATGAATTGCGTGCTAAAACAGCCGAGTTCAAAGCGAAGATAAAACAAGCTCGTTCAAAACAAGATGCTGAAATAGAAGCAAAAAAATTGGAAGCCGAAAACACTTCCGATATTGATCTAAGAGAAGATATCTATAATGCAATTGATGCTTTAGAAAAAGAAGCCTACGAAATTTCAGAAAAAGTATTGATGGATATTCTTCCAGAAGCTTTTGCTGTGGTTAAAGAAACAGCAAGAAGATTTAAAGAAAACTCAACAATTACAGTAACTGCTACTGAAAAAGATAGAGAATTATCTGCATCCAAACCCTACATTACTTTAGTTGGGGATCAAGCCAATTGGGCAAACCAATGGAATGCAGCCGGTAAAGAAATCACTTGGGACATGATTCACTATGATGTGCAGTTAATAGGTGGTATTGTATTGCACGAAGGAAAAATTGCAGAGATGCAGACAGGAGAGGGGAAAACATTGGTAGCAACATTACCTTTATATTTAAATGCCTTGACAGGAAACGGAGTACATTTGGTAACCGTGAATGATTACCTAGCAAAGCGTGATAGCACTTGGAAAGCACCTTTATTTGAATTCCACGGATTAATGGTTGATTGTATTGATAACCACTCGCCAAATACTGCTGAAAGAAGAAAAGCTTACGAAGCCGATATCACTTACGGAACCAACAATGAGTTTGGTTTTGATTATCTAAGAGATAATATGGCGCACTCTCCAGAGGATTTAGTACAAAGAAAACACAATTATGCAATTGTCGATGAGGTCGATTCGGTATTGATTGATGATGCAAGAACGCCATTGATTATTTCTGGTCCGGTGCCTGACGGAGACCGTCATGAGTTTAACGAATTGAAGCCTAAAGTTGAAAATCTTTACAACTTACAACGCCAATTGGCAAATGGTTTTTTATCGGAAGCTAGAAAATTAATCAAAGAAGGAAATGCAAAAGACGGAGGGTTTCAATTATTACGTGCCTACCGTTCTTTACCAAAAAACAAAGCACTTATTAAATTTTTAAGTGAAGACGGAATCAAGCAATTGTTGCAAAAAACCGAAAACGAATACATCAGCGACAACAATAGAAAGATGCCGCTTGTTGATGAAGCTTTGTATTTTGTAATTGAAGAAAAAAACAACCAAGTTGAGTTAACCGATAACGGAATTCAATTTTTGTCTAAAGATACCGATGAAACATTCTTCGTTCTTCCAGATATTGGAACTGAAATTGCCAACATCGAAAAACAAAATTTAGATAAAGATGCCGAGTTGGAAGCTAAAGAAAAATTGTTTCAAGATTTCGGAATTAAATCGGAACGTATTCATACCCTTACGCAATTATTAAAAGCATATACTCTTTTTGAAAAAGATGTGGAATATGTAATCATGGATAACAAAATCATGATTGTTGATGAGCAAACAGGTCGTATCATGGATGGTCGTCGTTATTCAGATGGATTGCACCAAGCAATTGAGGCGAAAGAGCAAGTAACTATTGAAGCGGCAACCCAAACATTTGCAACAATTACCTTACAAAATTATTTCCGTATGTACAGCAAATTGGCTGGTATGACCGGAACTGCGGTTACAGAGGCAGGAGAACTTTGGGAAATATATAAATTAGATGTTGTTGAAATTCCTACTAATAGAGGTATTTCTCGTCAGGATAAAGAAGATTTAATTTACCGTTCAGTTCGTGAAAAATTCAATGCGGTTATTGAAGATGTAACTCAACTTTCAGCTTCAGGAAGACCCGTATTAATTGGAACAACATCAGTAGAAATCTCTGAATTATTAAGCCGAATGTTGAAAATGCGTGGTGTAGCACACAATGTATTGAATGCAAAAATGCATAAAAAAGAAGCCGATATCGTTGCGGAAGCAGGGAAACCAGGAGTGGTAACTATTGCAACCAATATGGCAGGTCGTGGAACCGATATTAAGTTAACTCCCGAAGTGAAAGCAGCCGGAGGTTTAGCAATTATTGGTACAGAGCGTCACGATTCACGTCGTGTAGACCGTCAGTTGCGAGGTCGTGCAGGTCGTCAAGGTGATCCTGGAAGTTCACAGTTCTATGTTTCTTTGGAAGATAACTTGATGCGTCTTTTTGGTTCAGAAAGAGTTGCCAAAGTGATGGATAGAATGGGATTGAAAGAAGGTGAAGTAATTCAGCATTCTATGATGACCAAATCAATTGAGAGAGCTCAGAAAAAAGTAGAAGAAAATAACTTTGGAACTCGTAAACGATTGTTAGAATATGACGACGTTATGAATGCACAAAGAGAAGTAGTTTACAAACGTCGCCGTCATGCATTGCATGGAGAACGATTGAAACTAGATATTGTAAACATGATGTATGATACTTGTGAGGTTATTGTAAATGACAACAAACCAAGCAATGATTTTAAAAATTTCGAATTTGAATTGATTCGTTATTTTGCCATTACCTCTCCATTTTCTTCAAATGATTTTGAAAAAATGTCTGAAATGGAATTGACCGGTAAATTATACAAAGCCGTAATGGAATTCTATACCGAAAAGACAGAACGAACAGCTAGAGAAGCACTTCCAATCATTACGGATGTTTATAAAAATCCGAATAATCAGTATGAGCGTATTGTGGTTCCGTTTACAGATGGAATTAAATCGTTGAATGTGGTTACCGATTTGAAGAAAGCATTTGATACTCAAGGGGCACAGCTAGTAGCTGATTATGAGAAAAATATCACTTTGGCTATTGTTGATGAGGCTTGGAAAAAGCACTTACGAAAAATGGATGAGTTGAAAACATCGGTGCAGCTTGCAGTTCACGAACAAAAAGATCCTTTGTTGATTTATAAATTAGAAGCCTTTAATTTGTTTAGAAACATGTTGGATGGTGTGAATAAAGAAGTAATTTCTTTCTTATTTAAAGGAGATTTGCCTCAGCAAAACAATACCATTCAAGAAGCTAAAGAAGTAAAACGTAAAGCGAATTACACCGAATCTAAAGATGAGGTTTTGAATTCGGATGAATTAGCAGAAAGAAATCACGAGGCGGGTCAAACGCAACAAAGACAAGTTACTGAAACTATTGTTCGCGATCAACCAAAAATTAATAGAAACGACAACGTGACAATCAAACATGTCATGAGTGGAAAAACGGAAACGATGAAATTCAAAAAAGCCGAAAGTATGTTAGCGAGTGGCGAATGGGTTTTAGTTTAGTTTATAAATAATAAAAAATCCCCAACTGAAAAGTTGGGGATTTTTTTATACGGTCATCGAGAACAACTGCGTTTGGGGAGCCTTGCGTTTCAATCTTAAATCGAAGGCCATGCAAATATTTCGTACAAATGGTTTTCCTTTTTCTGTTACCGTAAGAGCGTTGTTTTCAATTACAATAAGACCATCGGTTTCCATTTCGTGTAGTTGTCCTAATATTTCGGTTATTTCTATTAAGAAACTTTCTTTGGTATCCCACGAAGTGGTAAATTGACACATCAAATTAAGAATGTGTTTTCTTATTTTCAAATCTTCTTCGGTTAGAATATGTCCCCGAAATACAGGTAATTCATTTCGGTCAATTCGGTTGTAGTATTCTTCAATTGTTTTTTCATTTTGGGCAAAACTATACCAGCTATCACTTATCGAGGAAACTCCCAATCCATTCATTAATTTAGTTTTAGAGGAAGTATAGCCCATAAAATTGCGATGTAATTTTTTGTCTTGAAACGATTGATACATGCTGTCGGTCGCAAGAGCAAAGTGATCCATTCCTATTTCATGGTAATTATTGGCCGCCAATCGTTTTTTACCTTCTTCATACAATTGTCTTTTGGCGTCATCTTTTGGAACATCATTATCATTAAAACCGCGCTGGCCGTTGCCTTTTATCCAAGGTACATGCGCATAGCTGTAAAAGGCCAATCGATCGGGTTGCAGCGAATTTGTTTTATCAATGGTGTCAATTACATCTTCTAATGTTTGAAAAGGTAAACCAAATATTAAATCATGCCCTACAGAAGTGTAACCTATTTCTTTAGCCCAAAAAGTTACTTTGGCCACATTGTGAAAGGGTTGCATTCGGTTAATTGCTTGTTGTACCTTCTCTGAATAATCTTGCACACCATAACTTACTCTTCTAAAACCTAAATTATATAAGGTTTGCAAATGGGTTCTATTGGTGTTATTGGGGTGTCCTTCAAAACTAAATTCGTGCTTTGGGGCTTTGATAGCTCGTAAGAAAATTCCGTTGATTAGGGTTTTTAGGTTTTCTGGAGAGAAAAAAGTTGGCGTTCCACCACCCAAATGGATTTCTTTTATTAGGGGTTTGCTAGGTAATAAGATACAATACAATTCCCATTCTTTAAGTAAAGCAGTGATGTACGGATTTTCAACCTCATGTCTTTTTGTTATTCTTTTATTGCATCCGCAAAAAGTACACAGGCTTTCGCAAAATGGAAGATGAATGTATAAACTAATCCCTTCCGAATGATTACTTTCTTCAAAAGATTTAATTAAAGTGTTTTTCCAAGATTCCAATGAAAACAGGTCTTCTTCCCAATAGGGAACAGTAGGGTAGCTTGTATACCTTGGACCTGGAACATTGTATTTTTGAATTAAAGACACCGACATAACTTGGATATTTATGCCAAAATTAATTCTATATGTTGGAGTTTAAAATGATAATTGTCATAATCAAAAAAGCCCACTTTAAAGTGGGCTTTTGACTAATTATTTAAATTCTTAATTTGAATTAATTTCTCTTTCCAAGTTTGAAGTTCTTCTTTGTGTCTTTCGATATTTTTTCTCACTTCGGTAACAATAGAATTTTCTTTCTTGGCGTTTTTAGCATTTTGAAAAAACTGAATGTTGTTTTCTAATTGGAAAATTTCATTTTGTACTTCGTCAATTTTACGCATAATAAAAACACGTTCATTATCTATTTTTCTGCTATCCTCTAAATTACCTAGTTTATTAGCAAAACGCAACATGTCGTTTTCTTTTTTGCTAGAGCTTAATTTTTCGAATAAAGCATCCAATATTTTATTGAATTTACCTTCAACATGTCTTCGGTTAAAAGGAACTTTTCCAATAGCTTTCCATGCCTCAATATGCGCTTTTATGGCGTCTAAATCGGTTTTGTGATCACCAATTAATTCGAATGCTCTTAATCCTTCTAAGTATTCTTTTTTCTTTTCAAATGCAGCAACTTCTTCCGCATTTTCTTCTGATTTGCTTTCTTTTAATCTTTCGAAATAGTGATTGCAAGCACCTTTGAATTCCTTCCAAAGAACATCTGAAAATTTTCTTGGCACATGACCTACCAACTTCCATTCCTCTTGAATTTGTTTCATGATTGGAGTAGTAGCTGCAAAATCATCACTTACTTTAAGCTCGTTTGCTTTATTTACTAAAGCTTGTTTTTTGCTTAAATTATCGTTTTGGTCTTTTTTGATTTCTTTATAAAATGAATTCTTAAGTAAGTTAAAGTTTCTAACAGCAGTTTTAAATGCAGTCCATGTAGCTTCATTAACTTCAGATGGAACTTTACCTGTAGCAAAAAATTCATTTCGAAGCGCTTCAACTTTAGTAATTTGATTAAGCCAAGCTTGGTGTGTGTCTACTTTTTCTTGAGCAAGTACTTCTAATTGAGCGATAAGGCCTTTTTTCTTTTCTAAATTGTCAGTTTCTTTTGCTTTGAAACCTTCATAGTAGGCTTCTCTCTTATCGTGCATTTGTTTGGTTAAGTCGCTAAACTGTTTCCAAATTTCTTCTCTATTTTCTCTAGAAACCGGACCAATGTCTTCTTTCCAAATTCTGTGTAAATCTTGCAATTCACGGAACGATTTATTGATGTCTGTTTCGTTTACCAATTCGGCAACACGAGCTATAATTTTTTGTTTTTGCTCTAAATTATTTTTGAAATCAATGTCACGTGCTTCACGGTCTAAATGCAAGAAGTCATAGAAATTTTCAATATGAAAATGAAAATTATTCCAAACGTGGTTATATTTATCTTTTGGAATTGGACCAGCATTTTTCCATCTTTCTCTAATATCATTTAATTGTTTTAGAGAATTTGCAATATTACCTGATTGATTGTTTACTAGGTTTTTCAATTCTTCAACCAAGTTCATGCGGTTTTCTAAATTGGCCTGTAAATTATTTTGCAGCGACTTGAAATGAGCATTTTTTTTGTCTCTGTATTGATTATATAAAGTATCAAACTTAGTTTTTAAAGGAAAACTAAAATGAAACTCTTCTGTAGATTCTGGGTTTTCAGCATGAAATTCATCTTTTTTCACCTCAATAAAATGATGAAATTTTGATAAAAATGCTTTTTTTATTTCTTCAACATGCTCACGCACTGACATTACTTTTTCTGCTGCAATAAGAACTTCTAATTCTTCAACCAATTTTTCCATTGGCATTGCTTCATAATCTTGTAGTGGAATATCGTGACGACCTATTAATGTTTCGTCTTCACTTTCTTCGGCATTAGCATCTGCAATGGCATTCATAGCCACTTCACTTTCATCTGTAGCTATTTCTGTTGTTGCAGCTTCAATTACTTCTTCAATAATTGCAGTAGTTTCTTCAACTACAGGAGCAGCAACTTCAGCAATTTCTTCAATTGGCTGTTCTGCTGCTTCAACTAATTCAACTTCTTGATTTTCAGTTGAAATAGTTTCTTGAGATTCTAAATTCTCATTTCCATCTACCGCGTTTTCGTTAACTGGTAGGTTATCATTCAATTCTTCTGACATTTTTTTAAATGTGTAAGGTTATAAAATAGTCCTTTTTTGGAGGGCTAAAGATACTAAAGTATAGCTAATTTACAAAGAATTAGCCTGTCTTCTATATTTTAGTAGAGGGTAATGGAATTCTAATTTTTTATTTATTCCAAATTTTCCAAGCTTTTTCGGCTTGAAAAACGAGCATTTCATAACCGTTTTTAGTTACGGCTCCTTGTTTTTTAGCTTTCTTCAAAAACTGCGTTTCTTCTGGATTATAGATTAAATCGAAGGCAATGTGTTGTTTGCTAAAATAGTTGTAAGGTATAGGAGGGAACTCTTTTGTATTTGGACTTGTTCCTACTGGAGTACAGTTGATAATAATTTGATGATTATCAAAAGTTGTTGCGTTTATTAAGGAATAATCAATTGTGTTTGGGTTGGCTTCTCTGGATACAAAAGAATAGGTAATTCCGAGTTGGTCTAAGGCAAATGCAACAGCCTTAGCAGCTCCGCCAGTCCCTAGAATTAGGGCTTTTTTATGGTGGACTTGCAGCAAGGGTTCAAGTGATTTTTTGAATCCAAACCAATCAGAATTATAACCTTTTAAATTTCCTTTTTTGGTAAAACGTATTACATTCACCGCACCAATTTGAAAGGCTTTATCGGAAACAGTATCTAAATAGGGTATAATTGATTCTTTGTATGGAATTGTTACGTTGAGACCTTTTAGATTGGGATTGTTTTTTAAAACGCTTGGAAAATCTTCAATATTAAGGATGTCAAAATTTTCATAAGAACAATCTTCATACAAATCCTGTGCAAATTTTTCGGTGAAATATTTTTTTGAAAAAGAATATGAAATATCTTTTCCGATCAATCCGAATTTTTTATTGTTTGGTAGCATAGATTGTTATTGGAACTATATAGGAGCACCTAACTTTTTTTCCATTTTGTTCGCCAGGAGACCAAAGTGGCATTCTTTTTAATACTTCAAGAGCTGCTTTTTCTGTTCCATAACCTAATCCTCTAATTATTTTAATATCGGTTAAAGAACCATCCCGTTCCACTACAAAGCTTGCAAATATTTTTCCTCTTAATTCCGCTTCTTTCATTTCATCAGAATATTGAAAATATTTTGAAAAGTATGTTGTTAATTTATCATTACCGCCTGGGAATTCTGGTTTAACCTCTATTCCAGCTGTGTTATAAATTGTGTTTACATCTTCCTCTTTAATTATTGGAGCAGATTCAATAGCTATTGTTTCATCACCATAGTGATCACCTTTGATGTAATTAATTCGCTCTTCAATTGGTATTTCTGTAACTTCAATTTCTTTCTGAGTGTTTTTAGGATTTGATTTTTGTTTTTTGGCTTGACCAAAAGAACAAGTAATTGCTAAAAGCGCAAGAATCAGTATATTTTTTTTCATTATTATTTGTGCTTACTAATTAAGGATTGCACTTTTTTCATGCTCCAAACCGATGGATATAATTCCTTTAGTAGTGAATGATTGTTGAAATTTAATCTAAGACCATTATTTAAGTGAAAGGAGCCTTTTTCTATTTCGTTTTGTAGGTAATATAATCCAGCCAAACGATATTCTACTTCATATTCTTCAGGAAAATATTCTGAAGCTTGTAAAAGTGTAAGTATGGCGCTATCTATCTCTGACAAATTAACTAAGACATCAACCCAAAATAACCAGGTGTCGAGCTGATAATCTCCTAATTCTACTGCTTTTCTATAGCCATATTCAGCATCTTCAAGCAAATTCATGGCTTTATTAATCGTAGCAAATCGTTTCCAATACGCTTGATTTTGGTCGTCAATTGATATCGCTTTATTTACATGTTCTAAAGCTTCTTTGTATTTTTTTTGACGTACATAATAATCAGTAATAGCAATCCATCCTTTGTCTAAAAGCGGATCTTCATGCACCGTTTTATTGAAAAAAGCTAAAGCCTCCTTCAAGTTACCTAATTTTTCATGACATTTTCCAATTCGCAATAAGGCATAGGAGGTAGGATCGTCCAGTTCTATGGTTTTAGCATAACTTTCAATAGCATCTTCATAACGCTTTAAGCGTTCTAATGCTTTCCCGTTTTCCATGTGGGCTCCTACAAAATATTCGTCGATATAGGTAGCGTATTCAAATGAACGAACCGCATTTTCATAGTCCTTTATTCCATAATATAAACGCCCTATTTGATGCCATGCAATTTCAGAATAGGGGTTTTTGTCAATGTATTTTTTTAAATATTCTATAGCTTCTAGATTTTGATCTAAAAATTCAAAGCAATAAACTACATTATATATTGAAGATTGGTCATCAATTTCTTCTTCCAAACACTTTATGAAATTGACTTTTGCCATTTCTAAATTGTCCATAAAGAGATATTCCATCCCAATTAAATTGTAGATATCAGTATAATCTTCTGTAAATTGTAGGGCTTGAGTTAAAAGCTCCACCGCTTTTTCATGGTCATCTCTCTTTGAGTAGATATTGGCTTTTTGAATGTAAATTTCTTCGTTGGTAGGTTCAAGAAAATAAAGCTCATTTAGCAATTTTTCTGCTAATTCCAATTTATCTTCAAAAACCAGCATTTCAACCTGAACCAATTTTAAACCAGTAGATTTAGGATGTTGATCTAAACCAATTTTCAATGCCTTTTTGGCTAAATTGGTTTTGCCCATATCTAAATAATGCAAGATTATTTCTTCAAATTCTTCGGAATCAAAAAACAGCACCTTGTTGGTTTTCAACATGGATTCGAATTTGGATAAAGATAAGTTGTAGTCTTCTTCTTCGTGATCTAGGTGCATAACAGTTTAGTTAAAATTAACTATTATAAAAGTACCTAACTATTGTTTGGAAAAGGAAGAAATCTTAATTTGTTTTGAACAAATTAATTAACAGAAAATATAAATGAAAAAGGTAAGTTAGAAGATGGTAGCAAGAAGCTAAAGTTGCAAGTTTTTTTACCTTAAACCTTAAACTTTAAACTATTTAATACTTCGTCCAAAACCTCAAGAAGTATTTTACAACCTTCTTTTATTTCTTCTTCAGAAATAGTAAGTGGTGGTGTAATTCGGATTGCTTTCCCTTCAAATAAAAGCCAAAATAAGATCAAGCCTTTTTCTTGGCAACGCAAAATTACCTGATCTGTAATTTCTGGTTTTTCAGTCATGGCAGCAAGCATTAAGCCTCTTCCTCTTATTTCAGTAATCAAGGGATGAACAATAAGTTCTCTGAATATTTTTTCTTTTTCTAAAGATTGATTAGCATAATCTTTTTCAAGTATTTCTTGCAAAGTGGCTAAGCAGGCCGCAGCAATAACAGGATGGCCTCCAAATGTGGTAATATGTCCCAATTTAGGATCGTGACTTAGTAAATCCATGTATTTTTCATCGGCAATAAATCCTCCAACAGGCATTCCGCCGGCCATTCCTTTACCAATAATAACCACATCGGGCACAACGTTGTAATTTTCAAAACCAAATAATTTACCGGTTCTACCAAACCCCGGCTGAATTTCATCAACGATTAATAGCGCACCAACTTCTTCACATCTTTTTTTAACTTTTGCTAAAAAATCATTTTCTGGTTGAATAAATCCTGCGCCACCTTGAATGCTTTCTAAAATAATTCCAGCGGTTTTGGTAGTTATTTTTTGGATATCTTCTTCGTTGTTGAAGGTTATAAAATCAACATCCGGAATTAAGGGTCTAAATACTTGCTTGCGTTCTTCAAATCCCATCACACTCATTGAGCCCATCGTGTTTCCGTGGTAGGCATTGTGACAAGAGATTAACTGGCTTCTTCCGGTAACGCGTCTTACTAATTTCAGAGCTCCTTCACAGGCCTCTGTTCCTGAGTTTACTAAATAAACTTTGTTTAAAGTAGGAGGTAAATTTTCGACCAATAATTTGCAATATTGCACCGCCGGACTTTGAGAATATTCGCCATAAACCATTACATGCGAATATTTATCTAATTGATCTTTAATGGCTTGGTTTACTTTCGGATGTTGGTGTCCTAAAGAACATGCAGAAACTCCAGCAACAAAATCAAGGTATTTTTTATTGTTGGTGTCAAATATATACGATCCAATTGCGTGCGAAACTTCCATACCTAAAGGATAGGGAGATGTTTGTGCTTGGTATTTAATAAAATCGGTTTTCATTCAGATTTTTATCAGAGATAAAATTAGAAGGCAAATTTAGGAAATTAGCTTCAACTAAATCTTTATTAAGATTTTTTTATTAATAGTTTAAAAAGCAGTTCAAATTTTTATATTTGTGACTTGTGTCCACTAATGATAAACCCTTATGAAAAGAATAGCGTT
The DNA here is from genome assembly GCF_040383245.1 of Flavobacterium sp. Taxonomy (GTDB): domain Bacteria; phylum Bacteroidota; class Bacteroidia; order Flavobacteriales; family Flavobacteriaceae; genus Flavobacterium. Next base: position 196,780 of record NZ_JBEIDX010000002.1, read on the forward strand.
ACTTGTATTTATTGGATTTGCTTTAACAGCAAATGCTCAAACAAAAAAGTCAGTTACGAAATCCCAACAGAAAGTAATTGCAGTTGAGAAAAAAAAAGTGGTTTATCAAGTATTTACCAGATTATTTGGAAATAAAAACACAACCAATAAACCTTGGGGAACAATAGCTGAAAATGGGGTTGGAAAATTTAATGATTTTACCGATAAAGCCTTAACGGAAATTAAAAATCTTGGAGTGACTCATATTTGGTATACCGGTGTGCCGCATCATGCCTTGGTTAACGATTATACAAAATACGGAATTTCTAATGATGATCCCGAAGTGGTTAAAGGTCGCGCAGGTTCACCCTATGCGGTGAAAGATTATTACAGTGTAAACCCTGATTTGGCTGTGGATCCTTCTAAACGAATGGAAGAATTTGAAGCACTTATTGCGCGTTCCCATAAAAATGGTTTAAAAGTTATTATTGATATTGTTCCCAATCACATAGCTCGTAAATACGTTGGTTTAAACAATCCAAAGGGTGTTCGTGATTTTGGTGCCGATGATAATACCGGTGTAGAATATGATAAAAATAACAACTTTTATTACATTCCGGGGCAACCTTTTCAAGTTCCAACATCCGATTCATATAAGCCTTTAAATGGAGAAGAACATCCATTAATTGATGGAAAATTTGATGAAAATCCAGCAAAATGGACCGGTAACGGATCTCGTTTAGCAAAGCCAGATATAAACGATTGGTATGAAACCGTAAAAGTGAATTATGGTGTTCGTCCTGATGGTACTAAAGATTTTCCCGAATTACCAAAAGGATTTGATAAGAAATCATACAATGAGCATTTTGAATTCTGGAAAAATAAAGATGTTCCAAGTTCTTGGAAAAAATTTCGTGATATAGCCTTGTTCTGGACCGCCAAAGGTGTAGATGGTTTTCGATATGACATGGCCGAAATGGTGCCGTATGAATTTTGGAGTTACATGAATTCAGCTATTAAAATGAAAAATCCTGATGCTTTTTTAATGGCAGAAGTATACAATCCTAACGAATATAGAAATTACATTTACCTTGGCAAAATGGATTATTTGTATGATAAAGTAGCGACTTATGATAAGTTGAAAGAAGTAGTTCAAGGTAAATCGAGCGCTGATGGACTTACAAATATTCAAAATAGTATGGCTGATATTGAAAGTCATATGCTTCATTTTTTAGATAATCATGATGAACAAAGATTGGCGAGCCCAGAATTTGCGGGTAGTGGAGAATATGGTAAGCCATTAATGGTAGTTTCGGCTACAATTGGATCTGCTCCAACAATGTTGTATTTTGGTCAAGAAGTGGGTGAAGCTGGAAACGAAAACGGCGGTTTTGGAACACATTCAAGAACTTCTATTTTTGATTATGTAGGTGTGCCAAACCATCAAAAGTGGATGAATGGTGGTAAATTTGACGGAGGTTTATTATCTGATAAAGAAAAAGAACTTAGAGATTTTTATAAACGATTATTGAATTTCACTCTTAAAAGTGATGGGTTAATGGGGCAGTTTGAAGAGATTCAAACTATAAATAGAAAAGAAACTTTGAACTACGATGAAAGTAAATACGCTTTCGTTCGTTGGTCTGTAAAGGAAAAATTAATCATTGCAGTGAATTTTTCAAAAGATAAAGAGGCTGATATTAATCTTATTATTCCGGCAGCTATTATTACAAAATGGAAACTTAAAGACGGAATTTATAAAGTAACCGATCAATTGTATGGAGGTGTAAATCAGTTGCAAGTAGTTAAAGGAATAGGGAAAATAAAAGTTAATTTATCTTCAAGCGGAAGTTTTATTTATAAGCTATAATTAAGCTATGCAATTATCTGTAATCATCCTTAATTATAATGTGCGCTATTTTTTAGAGCAATGCGTTTTAAGTGTTCAAAAAGCACTTGAAGGAATTGATGGTGAAATAATTGTTATTGATAATAATTCTTCAGACGATAGTTGTGCCATGATGCAGCAACTTTTTCCGGAGGTGAAATTGATAGCAAACACAGAGAATTTAGGTTTTCCAAAAGGGAATAATATTGGAGTTTCTCAAGCCAAAGGAGAATACATTTGCATCCTAAATCCGGATACTATTGTTGCCGAAGACACCTTTTCCATGATTTTAAATCCAATTAATTGGACACCAGAAACCGGAATTATTGGCTGCAAATTAATAGATGGAGCCGGAAACTTTTTACCTGAAAGCAAGCGTGGAATTCCGACACCTTGGGTTTCGTTTACTAAGATTTTTGGATTGTATAAAATTTCCAATTTATTTGGCAAATATTATGCTCAGCATTTATCTAAAGATCAATCAGGGAAAGTCGAAATTCTTGTAGGAGCTTTTATGGTTATGAAACGGGATTTGTATACCAAAATTGGAGGATTTGATGAAAATTGTTTTATGTATTCCGATGATATTGATTTAAGTTACTTGGTGTTGCAAGAAGGAAAATATAATTATTATTTTCATGATACAACGGTAATTCATTTTAAAGGAGAAAGCACTGTTCGAGACGGAACTTATATGAAGCGTTTTCAAGAAGCTATGAATTTCTTTTATAGAAAACATTTTAAGGTTTCTTTTTTCTTTTCTTTTTTTATGAAAATAGGAATTGTTTTGTTTTCATTTTTCAAAAGATTCCAAGGTAATGTAACAGAAAAAATTCAGCCGGATGCTTATTTTTTAGTTACTGAAAATCCCAATAAAGAGTCGTTGATAAAGGATTTTGAAAGTAAATTTGGACCAAAATTTACAGAAGTTTTAGATCCGTCTATCAAGACCGAATTTATATTGGATTTATCCACAATTTCTTGCAAAAAAGCAATTCACTTTATGGAAGATAATAAAGGTAAAAATCACACATTTAAATTAATTTCTTCTAATGCGACTTTTATTATTGGAAGTAACAACAGTAATGATCGAGGGGAAGTACTAGTTTTAGAATAAAAAATAATAGGTAAAAATTATATAATTCTTGATTATACCTGAAAATAATCATTAATTTTGCAAACCAAACAACGATATACAACTTTAGTTTAAAGATATGGCAAAGTTCGAATTGAAATTACCCAAAATGGGAGAGAGTGTTGCAGAAGCAACAATTACCAACTGGTTAAAAAATGTGGGTGAATCTATTGCAGCTGATGAAGCAGTTCTAGAAATTGCTACAGATAAAGTAGATAGCGAAGTGCCAAGTGAAGTATCTGGGACTTTAGTTGAGATATTGTTTCAAGTTAATGATGTAGTTAAAGTAGGTCAAACTATTGCCATCATTGAAACAGAAGGTGGTAGTGCTCCAGCTGTTGAAGCTGTTGCTACCCCTGTTGCTGCCAAAGAAGAAGTTTCGGAAGAAATTATTAAAGAAGTTTCTAAGCCTATTGAAGCAGCTAAAGATGTAGATTTTTCACATTCAGATAAATTCTTTTCGCCATTAGTAAAAAATATTGCTAAAGAAGAAGGGGTTTCAATAGCTGAATTGGAAAGTATTTCAGGATCTGGAAAAGAAGGACGAGTTACTAAAGAAGATATATTAAAATATATTGAAAGCAGAAAATCTGGAGCAGTAGCTTCAACTTCTAAACCTAGTTCCCAAGAATCAAAACCTGCTAACCAAACTTCACAACCCGTTTCTGTAAATGGAGGTGATGAAATTGTGGAAATGGATAGAATGCGAAAACTTATTTCAGGATATATGGTTGCTTCTGTTCAAACTTCTGCTCATGTGCAGTCGTTTATTGAAGTGGATGTAACTAACATTGTGAAATGGAGAGATAAAGTTAAGACTGCTTTTGAAAAGCGCGAAGGAGAGAAATTGACTTTCACTCCAATTTTTATGGAAGCAGTAGCAAAAGCATTAAAAGATTTTCCAGGGATGAATATTTCTGTGGATGGCGATTTTATTATTAAAAGAAAAAATATCAATTTAGGAATGGCTGCAGCATTACCAAACGGTAATCTTATTGTTCCGGTAATTAAAAATGCAGATCAATTGAATTTGGTAGGAATGGCCAAAGCCGTTAATGACTTAGGTAACCGAGCTAAAGCCGGAAAATTAAAACCAGACGATACCCAAGGAGGTACGTATACGGTTACTAATGTTGGAACTTTTGGATCGGTGTTTGGAACGCCAATTATCAACCAACCACAAGTGGGAATTCTTGCTCTTGGAGCTATCCGTAAAGTGCCTGCAGTTATCGAAACTCCAGAAGGTGATTTTATTGGAATCCGTCAAAAGATGTTCTTATCACACAGTTACGATCACCGTGTTGTTGATGGCGCATTGGGTGGTAGCTTTGTAAAACGCGTTGCAGAATACTTGGAAGCATTTGATGCAAACAGAGAATATTAATAAATGAATTAAATATATTTTAAAAAACCCTTTCTAAAAGAAAGGGTTTTTTATTTGCAAAATAATACCCGAAAATGGATTGCCAACAAGTACAATATTTTATATTTGCTTTCAAATAATAACCAATGGAATTAAAATTAAACCGACCAATTTGTTTTTTCGATTTAGAGACCACAGGAATAGATGTTTCCAAAGATAGAATTGTAGAAATATCCATTTTTAAAGTATTTCCAAATGGAACTACCGAAAGCAAAACATGGTTAGTAAATCCTACAATTCCAATTCCGGCTCAGGCTTCTGCAGTACACGGAATTACGAATGAAAAAATTGCTAACGAGCCTACTTTTAACGAGTTGGCATCCCAAGTACATAATATGATTAAAGACTCCGATTTGGGAGGATTTAATTCCGATCGATTTGACATTCCATTATTGGCAGAAGAATTATTGAGAGCCGGACTAGATTTTGACATGAAAAATAGAGTTTCTGTTGATGTGCAAACCATTTTTCATAAAAAAGAAGAACGAACTCTGAGTGCTGCTTATAAATTTTATTGTAACGGAAGTTTAGAGAATGCCCATTCTGCCGAAGCGGATACCATGGCCACTTATGAGGTGCTTAAAGCACAATTGGATCGTTATGATGATTTACAAAACGATACCAAATGGTTATCTGAATTTACAACTAGAAAAAAATCTGTTGATTTTGCTGGATTTATTGCTTTAAATAATGAGGGAAAAGAAATATTTACTTTCGGAAAAAACAAAGGCCAGTTAGTTGAAGAAGTATTAGAAAAAGAACCCGGTTATTACGGTTGGATTCAAGGAGCCGATTTTCCTTTGTATACCAAAAAGGTGCTAACGAGCATCAAATTAAGAAAGCTAAATACCAAAGGCTAATTTAAATTAGATTTGTCCCAATATGAAAATAATTTGCATCGGTAGAAACTATGTCAAGCACATCGAAGAGCTTAATAATGATCGTCCAGACGAACCTGTTGTATTCTTAAAGCCCGATTCTTCCATTTTGCTAAAACAGCATCCGTTTGTAATTCCCGAATTTACTGACGATGTACATCATGAAGTTGAGCTACTTGTTAAAATTAATAAAGTTGGGAAGTATATTGAGCCAAAATTTGCATCTAATTATTATGATGAAATTGGATTAGGGATTGATTTTACAGCTCGCGATTTGCAAGCCAAATTAAAAGAAAAAGGATTGCCTTGGGAAAAAGCAAAGTCTTTTGATGGATCGGCAGTAATAGGAGAATTTTATCCTAAAAGTGATTCTAAATCATTAGAAGATCTCGAATTTAAATTGGTGAAAAACGGAGAAATTGTTCAACTCGGAAATACCAAACACATGATTTGGAAAATTGATGAATTGATTTCTCATGTTTCTGAATATTTTACTTTGAAAAAAGGAGATATTATTTTTACAGGAACTCCAGAAGGTGTTGCTGCGGTTAAGCCTAACGATATATTAGAAGGCTATTTAGAAGATAAAAAATCATTTAGAATCCAAGTTAAATAATGGCTATAAATTATAATCTTGCTAAAGTTTTTGCCCTTGCTGATGGCGACACCGATTTTGTATTGAAAATCGCACGAATATTTGTTGCTGAAATCCCTAAAGATTTAAAAGAATTGGAACTTGCAATTAAGGAGAAAGATCATGCGAATGCCTTTTTATTTGCTCATAAAATTAAGCCTTCCTTGGAGTTATTCGGAATGTTGATTGCACACGATGATATTATATTAATTGAATCTTGGTGTCACTTAAAAGGTAAAAGAAAAGAAATCGCTGCAACTTTTGAAAGCATAAAATTGCAAATAAATAAAGCAATTAAAGAAATAAAGAAAGATTATTCTATTTGATATAATTAAAAAATCCCCAAGTTGTACTTGGGGATTTTTTTATGTTTGATTTTTATTATTCAAATTTAACTTTAACTGTTTTGGTTTCGCCATCTCTTATAAAAACAACTTCCAACTCTTCGCCAGGAGTTATTTTAGCTAGGGCCTCCATATAACTATAAACTTCTTTAATTTCGGAAGTGCCAATTTTTGTAATCACATCTCCTTCTTTAATTCCGGCAAGTTGCGCTGGTCTGTTATCGGTAACTCCATCTACATGTAAACCATCAGGATGTTCTGTGTAATCAGGCATAATCCCCATTGTTACTTTGTATTTTGGTCTTGTTTTTCCTGCATTGTTTTTAGTTTTGATAAAAGCCACTGTTTCTAAATCGGCAATATCATTAGCAACTCTAAATACATAGTTGACAATATTTGTTACACCAGTGTAATTAATTTTGTCTTCGTCATCACTTGGCTTATGGTAATCGGTATGCGTACCCGTAAAGAAATTTAAAACCGAAATATCTTTTAAGTAAAATGAAGTGTGATCTGTTGGGCCAATTCCGCTTTCTTCTTGTGTGATATTAAATCCGGCTGGCTTATTTTTTTCAACAATATTTTTAAAATCTGCTGCGGTTCCAACACCGCCAATTAGAAGTTCTTTTTTATCATTTAATCTTCCGATCATATCCATGTTAATCATGGCTTCTACATTTGGATATTTTTCTTTCAAAGTTTCTGCCATGTGTTTAGAACCAATTAAACCGTCTTCTTCACCAGAAAATAATGCGAAAATGTAATTTACTTTTTCTGTGGTTTTGTTTTTGCTAAACATTCTAGCTAATTCTATAACTCCAGAAACTCCCGATGCATTGTCATCAGCTCCATTGTGGATTTCGCCTTTTGAATTTACTTTGGTAGAATTATTATGTTCATTTAAACCCAAATGATCATAGTGTGCACCAATTACAATTGTTTTTGCAGCTTTATTATCTAAATAGGCAATCACATTTCTACCGGTATTCGCAACACTACTTGCATTAGTTGTATCGTGCGGATTTAAACGAATGGTGTAATCAAATTTTTGAATGTAATTTTTACCATCGTATGGTTTTAAACCTAATGATTTGAATTGTTTTGTGATGTAATCTGCAGCTTTTTGTTCACCTTCAGATCCAGTTAACCTACCTTTTAATTCATCAGAAGCTAAATAAGAAATGTGTTTTTTTAATGACTCTGGTTTTGCATTTTCAGTTTCGTCTAAATCTACCCAATCTGCAATAAATACATTGGTTTCTCTTGCAGCCGTTTGTTGTCTGTTACTTGACCAAACTAATTTTTTTCCATCTGGAGAGAACATAGGGAATGCATTAAACTCGCTCTCCCATGTAATTTGTTTTAAATTAGTTCCATCAATATCAATCATATACAATTGAAAATCATAACCTCTTGTAGAATGATGGTTTGATGAAAAAATTATTTTTTTATCAGAAGGATGGAAAAAGGGAGCCCAATTTGCTTTACCCAAATGAGTAATTTGTTTAATATCTGTTCCATCTACATTGCAAGTGTAAATTTCCATTTCAGTTGGAGCCACCACATTATCATTCAATAATGCTTTGTAATCAGCAATTTCTGCAGCTGTTTTTGGGCGAGAAGAACGGAAAACTAATTTCTTGCTATCGTGTGAAAAGAAACTTCCTCCATCATAACCCAATCCGTTGGTAACTTGTTTCAAATTTGTTCCGTCAATATCCATGGTCCATAACTCTAAATCTCCAGATCGAGTAGAGGTAAACGCAATTTTCTTACCGTCAGGAGAAACTACTGCCTCAGCATCGTAACCTGGTGAATTGGTTAATTGTTTAACAATTTTACCATCTAAATCAGCCATGTAGATTTCAAATTCAGGATATACTGCCCAAAGATATTTCCCGTCACGCGGCTTTGGTGCAGGAGGACAAGCCTCATTTGCTGCAAAAGTTGAAGCATAAATAATATGCTTTCCATCTGGCATGAAATAAGAACATGTAGTTCTTCCTTTACCAGATGATATTTGTTTTAATTTATCAGTAGAGTAGGGTGTGTTTTGCAAATCCAACATATAGATTTGGTCGCAAGACATTCCCATTTTTGGATTGTTAATTTGAAGTGTAAGTAACGAGCTATTCGGACTAAAATAAGCTTCTGCATTGTCACCTCCAAAAGTTAGTTTCTGAATATTTTTAAGATTTTTTTCTTGTCCAGATGAAACTGCAGTTATAAGTGTAATGAAAATTTGTAAAAATAAAACTCGTTTATTAGTAATAAAATGCATGGTAATGAATTGTTTTGGTATTAGTGTTTTTATTTAGAAAGGGCGCTTTCAAAGTTTTCTTCCACTTTTTTCCAGTTAATTAATTTGAAGAAATTTTCGATATATTTTTTTCTATTATTTTGATAATTCAAATAATAAGCATGCTCCCATAAATCGATTCCAAGTATTGGTGTGCCTGAAATTTCAGCTCTTGGCATTAACGGATTGTCTTGATTTTGAGAATTTGTAATTTGAAGTTTACCAGATGAATCTACAACAAGCCATGCCCATCCTGATCCAAATTGTTTATTGGCAGCATCTTTAAATTGAGTTTTGAATTCATCAAATGAACCAAAATCTCTGTTTATGGCACTTGCAAGTGTATCTGCTGGGGCACCACCACCTTTTGGAGTTAGTATTTCAAAATACAAGCTGTGATTATAATATCCGCCTAGATTATTTCTTAAATTGGAATTTGATAAATCTAATTTTTTCAATAGATCTTCAATTGGAGTATTTTCAGATTCAGACTCTTTTAGCGCTTTATTTAAATTATTTGTGTAGGTTAAATATTGTCTTGAATAGTGAATTTCCATAGTTTGCGCATCTAAATTTGGTGCCAACGCATCATATGTAAATGGCATTTCTACAAGTTCAAACGCTCCCGATTCTGCTTTTACATCATCTGGAGATCCTAAAGTTAAATTTTCTTCTACTGATGGTAAAGGTACTTCTACCACTTCTGTATATTTTTTTCTTTTGCAAGCCCCTGTTGAAATAATCAATAGAGCACAAAATAAAAGGAGAGTTATTTTTTTCATGTATCTATTTTTTCTTTGCTATTGATAATATTGCTTCAATATATAATTCTTTGCATTCGTCTTCACTTAGGTGGCTTATTTGCATCCAAGCATTCATTTTAAATGCATTTCTTAAATCATAAACTGGGTAAATTCGGTTGGTAATAGTTCCGTGGGTAGACTGTTTGTATAAGGCATAAAGACGCAACTGCACATCTTGAGGTAGGGATTCTTGAGACATGCCATTAGCTAATTCAACTGCTTCTTCAAATCTTGTTTCTAAGTCTTTTTCTGACATTTATTTTGTTGCAATTATGGTTTTGTTTCCAACTGCTTTTTGGTTTAAAGTAACATTAATATTCGTTCCTAAAGGAAAATATAAATCTACTCTTGAACCAAATTTAATAAAACCGGCATCTTCACCTTGACGAACGAATGTTCCTTCTTCTGCATAGTTTACAATTCTTTTTGCTAATGCGCCTGCTATTTGACGGTATAGGATTTCTCCAAAAACTCTATTTTCAATAACTACAGTAGTTCTTTCGTTTTCAGTACTCGCCTTTGGATGCCAAGCAACTAAATATTTTCCTGGATGGTATTTGCTATATCTTACTTTTCCTCCAATTGCATATCGGGTAACATGCACATTAATAGGCGACATGAAAATAGAAACCTGAATTCGTTTATCTTTAAAATATTCTGGCTCGAAAACTTCTTCAATAACCACAACTTTACCATCAACAGGAGCATAAACATGCTGATCGTTTGGAACTAAAACACGATTCGGATTTCTAAAAAATTGTAAAATGATTACCAAAAATGCCAATAAAAAAAGCTGTACTGGTTTTAGTATCCACGGATTATCTGTTAGGTATGGAGTTCCTAATAATAAAACGGTAAAAATGAATGTGGAAATAAGAATAATCTTGGCTCCCTCTTTATGAAACATAATATAGTATGTATTTGTAATGTATTGAATTTTAATGAATTACAACTATTTTAATTTTTTTAGTGAAGGTTTTAGTGAAGTTTTTTAATTAAAAAAACATACGTTATACCCATAATTTCTATTAAAA
>NZ_JBEIDX010000003.1:0-184844 GCF_040383245.1 Flavobacterium sp.
ACAAAAGTATTCACATTGCCAGGGTTAGTGGCTCCAGACGGCACAGTCCAAACATAAGTGTAAGTTCCCGCTGCTCCTGGAGTAGCTGTAACTGTTGCATTTACTCCACAAACAGTTGGACTATTAACAGTTACGGTTGGGATACTTGGTTGTACTAATATAATAGGAGTGGTATATGTATATACACAACTATTTAATTCAACAGCAAAATTTGAATAAGTACCTGCGTTTAATCCCCCAATAATAATTTGTCCTGAGGAATTTGAAGTTAAACTTACTGGACCAACTGTTGTTGACCCTTGTAAATAGGTAACTCCATATGATGTACTTGGCAACATCCCAGATATAGTAATTGATCCATTTACACCTCCACATGTTGAAGGATTGGCGCTTGCATAACTAGGCTGTGCTTGAATTGTAAATGTTGCTGTATAATAAGCTCCACTATTATCAACTACATAGTTTTGTTCACATCCTGTTGCAGTAGTATCACTTCCTGTTAAATCATAGTAAACTTGTAATACATAATTTCCCGGAGGGTATGCTGTTAAGTCAACTGGTGAATAAGGGTTTGTTGTGCCATTAGGAACGACTCTTTGCCATTTTTGATCACCAGTATTACAAGGCCCTCCTGTTGGGAAAGTTCCACCAGAACAATTGTCAAATAAAGGCAAATCCATAACTTGGAATGCGCCAGGAGTAGTAGTTGCAGGATAAACTCTATAATTTAATCGAGCGCTACAGAAATTTGAAGATGGTGTTTTAAATGTTTTAATCTCTGCTCCTCTTAAGATAAGATTATTGGAGTTTTGAACATATGTGCCAAAATTTGTATTTGAGAAAACATTTGAAGCTGGTCCAATTAAATTGGCTCCTGAACCATCTGTATTAAAGAAGTTTGAAGTAGCACAATTAGTTAACCAAACGGCACTTGCAAACGTTCCGGGAGCACAATAATTAACTGTAACTTGAACAGTTGAGGGGGTAGCACATTGACCAGGATCTGGGTTAAATGTATAGGTTCCAGTAGCGGTATTACTGACAATATTTGGTGTCCACGAACCGGTTATGGCTGCAGGAGTGTTTATTGAAGATGTTGGCAAATTTGGTGCTGTAGAACCAAAACATATTGGCGCTGGTGTATTAAATAATGTTGTTACACTACTATTTACTGTTACATTTAAAGTTGTTGGCACAGCACATTGACCAGCATTTGGTGTAAATGTATAAGTTGAATTTCCAGCTACTGAAGTGTTTATAGTTGCAGGAGACCAAACCCCAGTAATTCCAGTAGTATTAGTTGATGTATTTGGAAGTAGTGGCGCAGTATCCCCTTGACATAGTGGCGCCACAGGAGCAAAAGTAGGAGTAACTGGTGTTATTAAGTTTAATAATACATTTTCTTCTTTTACTACAAATGTTCCGTCACAAGCTGTATAGGTAGCTTTTGCCGTTAAATTAGTGTCATTTGTTACACAAACAGTTGTGCTTAAATTAGAAGTTAAAGGCGCTCCGTCTTGTAGCCATTGGAAAGTAACATTTGAGTTCCCAGTTGGTAAAAATCTCCAAGCCTCATTAGTTGCAGGCCATGTTCCGGTATTTCTTCCAGGAGGAACTACGGCATTAGTACCTGTTGCATTTTGAATTCCAATAACTCCACTTCCTGAATTCCATGTTGTACAAGATGTTCTATCTTTAATATAAATATCAATAGCATTAGATGTTTCATATAATACCAATTGACTACTTTGTAATCCAACATTTACTCCGCAACTAAATTGAGCAACATTAGAAAAATTAATTACAAAAACTCTACAAGGAGCTAATCCTAAAACTTGATAATTAATATTTGGTTGCGCTGGCGGGGTTGTAACTCCTGGATTAATATCTTGATAAGGAGCATAAATTGCATTTAATATTGGAAAATTCGTGTCCGGTATTTGAGCAGTAAATGCCCATGGACAAGTTGGACCTGCTGGATAGCTATTAAAAGATACCACTCCATTTGATCCTATATTTAAGGATGTATAAGGCACCCCGTAAAAACAGAATTTAAATGGTATTGTTAAATCTCCCGACCAAACATCATCAGTATTTACAGATACTTGCGTTCCTCCAGTAAAAGGGAATGGTGGAGCATAGGTTGTTGAGAAAACACTATAAGAAGTTGTGTCTTTTGAATCAGTATAACTAGCTGTTAAATTAACACAATTATCATCTGGACAAACGTCTAATACCCCAGGACTAGTAGTGGTTAAGTTCAAAGTAACTCCCGCACAACTTGGCAATGGAGGGTTTATATATAATGCAGTTCCTGAGCTCCATAAACTTATATCAGTTGAAGAACATATAGCTCTTACATATACATCATAAAAAGTACCAAATGCTAATCCTGTAATAGTAGCTGGGTTTGTATTTACAATAGTTCCCGTTGAGCCTGGCCCTGGTGCAGGTGAACCTTGGGGTAAATAAATTATCTCCCATTGAGTAGCAGTTCCATTTTCGGTCCAACCTACAGCAGCAGTTGTATTTGATGTAGAGCCAGCTGAAATTGCAGTTGGTCTAGGACAGGTTGGAGGAGTACATATTGTAGTGTCACTAAATAATAACGTGTTTTGTAAATTAGTTCCAGGAGTGTGAGTAAATATTACATCCCCTAAAAAACTTGTTATTTTAACTCCAACCTCTAAAGGAAAGCCTCCTCCAGCATTCCAAAATAATTGGAATGTTCCTGGACATAATGTTACAGAAACGGGTATTGGTGTTGCGTTTTGAGCATCTGTTGGTCCTGTAAGTGTTGCTATTGTTACTCCATTTTGAATAATACTCATGGTATTCCCATTCCATCCGTCGCCAAAAGTATCAGATACAGTAAAGGTATAATTACATGCATTATCACATGGTGTTGTAGTGAAAGTATTTGGTCCAGACCATGAACTAAAAGTTGTTGCATCACATGCGGCTCTTACATAAAAATCATAACAGGTTGATAGTGTTAATCCGGTAACTGTAAATGGATTAGTCCCAGCAGAAATTACACCCGTAGTTACAGTTGCAGATGGTGCTGGCGAACCACAAGGTAAAGCAATAACTTGCCATGCTGAAGGTACAGTAGTATTTGGGTTTGCAGGTTGAATCCAATTCAATGTTACGGTTGTACTTTGAATGGATGGCGCTGTAATTACAACTGGTTTTTGACATGCTGGAGCTGGCGCACATGTTACATTTGCAAGCCATCCTGCTCCCGGTGTTGTTCCATTTGAAGTAAATACAAATGTTAAACATCCATCAGGCGAAGCAGAGGTAACTGCTGGTGGTATTGTTGACCCTGAATAGGTTGCTAATAAAGTTCCTGTAGTTCCTGTTCCGCTATAAACTTTTAATAAGTCATTGTTTAATTCCGTGTTAAAAGCAGTAAATGTAACGGTAACTTGATCGCCAGGATTTGTAGGGCAAATTGTAGTGGTTGCTCCTGCTGTGGCAGCGGTAGTATTATTTGCATAGTTACCTGTTAATCCCCCTGGATCTACAAAGTTTCCTCCACAAATAGGCGGAGCAATTGGGGTGGTTGCCGTTACAGGTCCTGCCCATATACTTGAACTTGTAGGAGAACATAATGCTCTCACATAAAAATCATAACAAGTTAATGGAGTTAATCCAGTAACAACAAATGGATTAGTACCTGCGGCTATTACACCAGTTGCAGTTGCAGTAGGCACTGGAGATCCACATGGCAATGCAATAACTTCCCATGCATTTGCCACAGTAGTATCAATGTTTGCTGGCTGAATCCAATCTAATTGTACCGAATTATATAAAACAGTTGCTGAAGGAGCTGTTAATACAACAGGTTTTTGACACGCAGGTGCAGGTGCACAAGTTACATTTGCAAGCCAACCAGCTGCAGTTGTGGTGCCGTTGGAAGTAAACACAAAAGTTAAATAGCCGTCTGGTGAGGCAGAGGTTATTGCTGGAGGAATTGTTGTTCCTGAATATGTGCCTAATAAAATACCTCCTGTTCCATTACCGCTATACACTTTTAATACATCATTATTTAATTCTGTATTAAAAGAGATAAAGGTAACTGTTACATAATCCCCAGGTGTAACTGGTTGAATTATAGTTGTTCCAGTTGTGGCTGTAACATTATTTGCATAAGCACCTGCTAATCCTCCTGGATCTACAAAGTTCCCTCCACAAATAGGTGGTGCAATAGGAGTAGTTGCAGTAGTTGGTCCAGTCCATGAACTTGTTGTTGTTGGATCACATACCGCTCTAACATAAAAATCATAACAAGTTAATGGCATTAATCCAGTAACAACAAAATTGGTTGGTCCTCCAGTTATTACCCCTGTTGAAGTTGCTGTAGGGGCCGGAGACCCACATGGTAAAGCAATTACTTCCCATGAAGTTGCCAAAGTTGAGTTTGGATTTAAAGGTTGTGTCCAGGCTAATTTTACAGAATTATATAATACATTAGCTGAAGGAGCATTTAATAATATTGGTTTTTGACATGGTGGTGCTGGTGCACAAGTAACATTTGCTAACCATCCTGCTGATGTAATAGTTGCATTAGAATTAAACACAAAAGTTAAACATCCGTTTAACGCAGCAGAAGTAATTGATGGTGGAAGTGTTGTTCCAGAATAAGTCCCTAATAAAGGGCCTCCTGTTCCGCTTCCACTATACACTCTTAAAACATCATTTGTTGGTTCAGTATTAAATGATACAAAACTTACAGTTACTTGTTGTCCTGGCGCTCCCGTAGGACAAATAGGGGTAGTTGCATTTACTACACTATTTAAATAGTTGTTTGCAATACCTTGTGGGTCTGCAAAATTTCCTCCACAAATAGGCGGTCCAATAGGAGTATTTGCGGTTGTAGGCCCAACCCATTCACTATTAGTTGCACAAATGGATCTAATATAAAAATCATAACAGGTTAAAGGTGATAATCCTGTAACCGTAAAAGGATTAGTTGTTATAGATGTTCCAGCTGTTGTAGCATTAGGAGCTGCTGTACCACATGGCACAACAATATATTCCCATGCAGTTACAGAAGAACCATCAGGGTTTATTGGTTGTGTCCAAGCAAGCTGAACGGAATTAAACAATACAGCTGGTGTAGTAACTAATATTGGTTTTTGACAAGGTGGCGCTGGTGAACAAGTCACATTTGCAACCCATCCAGCGGCTTGTGTAGTTACATTTGAAGTAAATACAAAAGTTAAACATCCATCTGGAGTTGAAGAGGTTATTGGCCCAGGAATAGTTGTTCCTGAATATGTACCTAATAATGCCCCTGTTGTTCCATTCCCATTGTATACTTTTAATAAATCGGTATTTAACTGCGTGTTAAATGCTGTAAATGTTACGGTTACTTGATCTCCTGCATTTGTAGGACAAATAGGATAAGTTATATTAGAGTTGTTTGGATAATTTCCTGCTTGACCTCCAGCATCAACAAAAAGCCCTCCACAAACTGGATCTGCAACTGCTGTTGTAAATGGGAATGGCCCTGTCCAAGGACTGAAAGTTCCATCTCCGCAATCTGCTCTAACCCAATATTGATACGCAGTATCTGAGGTTAAACCTGTGACTGGATTGTTAGTACTTGAATTTGTTGTAGTACCAGCAACTGTTGGTATTGCAGATCCTGCAGGCTGAATTATATATTGCCAAGATGTGTAGTTGGTAGAAGTTGGATTAGTCCAACTTAGATTAGCTCCTGTAGGAGTAATTCCACTAACCGACAAAGTTGTAGGAGGAGGACAATTTAATTGCTGAATTAATAACGAGTATGGATAAGTTTGATTAGCAGCACTTGAAGAAAGAACAATAATATAAGTTTGTCCAGCTGTAACGTTCAAACTTGGAATAGTTCTTATACCGCTAGTTGCATTGGCTACACCGGCTAAACAAGTAACCCCAACATTACCACATCCTTGGTATACAAAAATTCCAGAGTTAGTTGCAGTTGCTGAACCTGGAGTCATTGTAATACTAATTGCTCCTGTGGTAGCTGCAGTATAGGTGTAAAAAACATCATTACCTGCCATATAATTAGTTCCAGCACCTGCACAAGCCGCTGGCTGAGTAGCATCTGTAGTGTCACTATAATTTGCAGTAGTATCTGTAGTGGTATAGGGTAAGGTGGGTGGGATAATTATTGCTGTAGGACATGTTAAACCGGGAGTTAAAGTAATAAATGGGAAAGGTCCAACCCATACACTATCACTATCCGTACACTTTGATCTAACATAATAATTATAAGTAGTTGCAGGCGTTAATCCTGTAGCAACATAAGGTAAAGCCCCGTTATAAATTGTTCCAACTCCAGTAGGCGCTCCCGATGTAACTTCAATCTCCCATGAGCTAGCTGTAGTTGCTCCCCAAGATAAATTAGCAGAAGTAGTAGTAATACCTGTTGCAGATAATGAAGCGGCAACAGGAGGAATACATTGTTGAACGATTTTAACATCGTCAACATACCAACTATTCCCGCTCAAAGCAGTAGTTGGTTGAGTAAACACTTTAACAAAAGCAAGATAAACCTGTTGACCAGCATAAGCTGAAAGATCAACAGTTTTTAATTCATATATATTGAAAGTTGCCACTAATGGATTGGCATTATTCCATGTTTGTAAAGTTGCGGTATAATTTGCTGGAGTTGTTTGTGATCCAGCAGTTGTATTGGTGTTTACTTTAATTAAATAATTAACATCTGCAGTAGCGGCTGCTCCTGTACCATTGGCGTTAAATCCTTTTCTTGTCCAAAATGTTAATTGACCACTTGCAGGAACCGTTATTCTTGGGGTTGCTAAGTAGTCTTCAGAAACAAGTCCAGCTGCTCCAAGTTGCCTTCTATTTATAAATGCGGCTTGAGTGCCTGCATAAACATTTGCGACTGTAGTATTTCTATCCCATCGCACTTGAGCTGCGCCTGCAGGTGCAACATCAAAAACTGCCCATTGATTTCCGGCAGCTCCAGTTCCAAGCGACCAAGGAGATGAAAGCGATGTAGCAATTGGCACATCTGGTCCTGTTGTGCTTTCAAAACCTTCTGTTCCTGGTGTTGGAAATTGAGAATATCCAACAAAGGAAATCAATAAAGCGAATAGTAAAAAGGTAATTTTTTTCATTATTATTTATTAATTTTAATTTTATTTTAAGAAATGTTCTTTTGTTTAATCTCCAAATATAAAAAAATTACTACAAAAAGTAATTTATTTTGAAATTATTGTAAAATTAAAGTAAAGCAATCTCATTTATACTATAATATTTTTCATAAAACCCATAACATTTCCTTAATTTTGCTGCAGATAAATTGTAATGTTAGAAAAAGAAAAAATAAATTTTGAAAAAACAATAATTGTAGGAATTGTTACTCAAAATCAAAGCGAAGAAAAGCTTGTAGAATATTTAGATGAACTGGAGTTCCTGACTTTTACTGCGGGGGGCGAAGTGATAAAAAGATTTTGGCAAAAAATGGATAAACCAAACCCAAAAACTTTTTTAGGTACCGGTAAAATTGAAGAAATTCACCACTTCGTTAAATTAAATGATGTCTCAACTATTATTTTTGATGATGAACTTACCCCCTCTCAACAAAAAAACATATCGAAAATAATTGATTGTAAAATATTAGATCGAACCAACCTCATCTTAGATATTTTTGCTCAAAGAGCCGAAACTTCTTATGCAAGAACCCAAGTAGAATTAGCACAATGTATCTATTTACTACCTCGTTTATCTGGATTGTGGACACACCTTGAACGACAAAAAGGAGGCATTGGAATGCGTGGACCTGGAGAAACCGAAATTGAAACCGACCGCCGAATTGTAAGGGATAGAATTTCATTATTAAAGGATAAAATTAAAACTATAGACAGACAAATGTCGGTTCAAAGAAGCAATCGCGGAGCTATGGTTCGTGTTGCGCTTGTAGGTTACACCAATGTTGGAAAATCAACTTTAATGAATGCCGTTGGAAAAAGTGATGTGTTTGTAGAAAACAAACTTTTTGCAACTCTTGATACAACGGTTAGAAAAGTTGTAATTAAAAATATGCCTTTTTTACTTTCCGACACAGTAGGTTTTATTAGAAAACTTCCAACTCAATTAATTGAGTCATTTAAAAGCACTTTGGATGAAGTGCGTGAAGCCGATTTATTACTTCATGTTGTTGATATTTCACATCCCGATTTTGAAGACCATATAGAATCTGTGAATCAAATATTATTAGACATTAAAAGTGATAATAAACCAATCATTATGGTGTTTAATAAAATAGATGCGTACAAACATCTTACCATTGATGAAGATGATTTAATTACTGAAAAAACTACCAAACATTATACACTTGATGAATGGAAAGCGACCTGGTTGAATAATGTAGGTAAAAAGAAAGCCTTGTTTATTTCAGCAACTGAAAAAGAAAATTTTGAGCAATTTAGAGAAATCGTTTATGAAGCGGTGAGAGAAATTCATATTACTAGATTTCCTTATAATAAGTTTTTATATCCCGACTTTAAAGATGCGCTTGAGGATAAAGAATAAAAAAGACCTATTATATAATAGGTCTTTTTATTTAGATCATTTTTTTTAGAAACTATAATTCACTCCTAAACCAAATACTTCTCTAATTTGGATTTCTGATTTAATAGGGTTTGCATTATCATCATAAATTGCTTGAAAAGAAAGATTTGCCGACATGAATTTATTTACTTTCATAACTAGATTCATTTGATAATCAACATCAATATTTTCTGGCTTATCTAAATAATTTGAATATAAATTTAGAATGTTTTCCATGGATACATTTTCAATTAAATTCAATTTATAGTACCCCGAAATACTGGCGCCAAATTCATATCGAAGTGTCTTTCCCTTCTCTACACCAAATGATGTGCCAAACTCTGTAAACTGTCTATCTACAATAATTAATCTTGAAGTGGCAGGTGCAAAATTTACTTTTAAATTATCACTTTTTTTCCATAACATCCCTGGCCCAAGTTGCAAATAAGCTGGAGAAAATAATTGGGAAATTCTATTCATTCCTGTTGAGTCAAATCCACTATCCATTTGAGTTTTAAAATTTAAAAATGCAGAATAATACCAATATCCTGAAGCTTGTTTCCCAAAAAGTGAATTCCATTCCAATCTATCATCGGTTTTAGTATTTCGTTCGGCGCCTTTTAATTTGGCTAAACCGTAAGCTGCAATAAGTTTATTGTCCCAAACGATTAATCCTTTTTTGTAATTAAAATCATAGTTTAAACCTATGTTTCCCGCTATACTTGAAGTCCCACCTGCCATCCAAGCATTATTAAAAGCTGATTGATTAAACAAAAAGCTAATTTGTCCAAATTTTTTCCAACCATTTGGTAATTCAACTGTTTTTCTTGCCGCAGCAGCTTCGTTTTGCTTTAAATTTTCTTTTTCTGCGTTTTGCGCAGACATAAAGGAAACGGTTAAAAGCAAACTTAATGTGAGAATAATTTTTTTCATCTTGTTGTTGTTTATAATTAATTAATAAAGTTAATTAAACAAGACAGGGAGAAAAAATTGATGCTTACTTAGAAAAACACACTTATTAAATAATTCTTATAAGTAATAATAAAAAAATAAAACATTAACTTTCTAGTAATTAAATGTTTGCAAATGAAAAATATGTGTGAAAAAAGTATAGAGTAAATAATTATACATAAATGGTAAAATAAAATATTCTACAAATGGCATAAATACTCGTTAATATACCAATCCAAAAAATAGATTTGTAGGAATTATCTTGCTTTATAAAGCGGGACTGCAGAACAGGCTTCGCCGTACATAATGCTTTTAGCAATAGGTTGTAATTGTTGCATTGCCATGACATAAGCCGTTTCGGGTACAGGCTTATTTGAACACCCTTTTAAGATTACGGGTTTGTCTTTATATACAGAATAATCAATTTTAGAAAGCACTTCTTGATACAAATAAGTTTCCATATCAATTGTAGTTCCAAGAACAACTTTTTTGGCAATTGGAGATAAATAGGTTGTAACTAATATGCTAGCCCATGCAGGTAAAATGGCATCTGATGAACAATGAATAGAAACAAAATGGTTTTTATATTGAGACCAATCATGGTTTTTCAATGCTTCACGAAAGTCTTTTTCTTTTAATAGAAATCCTTCATAAAGCCATTGCGAAATGTCCAACTGGGTTCGAATACCAGCAACATAATAATCTTCCAAATCAAAAACTTGAAGCGAAGAATTGGCTACTTTATTAATTATTTCTTCCATTTATTTAAAGCATTCCTAATTCTAGTTTAGCTTCTTCACTCATTAAATCTTTACTCCATGGTGGATCAAAAGTTATTTCAACTTCACACGATTTAATAGCGTCTATTTTGGTTACTTTTTCTTCAACTTCACGAGGTAATGTTTCAGCTACAGGGCAATTAGGCGAAGTTAAAGTCATTAATACTTTTACCTCATTTTCTTCATTAATCATCACATCATAAATCAATCCCAATTCATAAATATCTACTGGAATTTCTGGATCGTAAATGCTTTTTAAAACTTTTACAACTGATTCTCCTAAATTAATTTCGTCCTTGTATTCTTCCATAATCGATTTGCTCGGGGCAATTGTATTTAGTTATTTGTAATTTATTTTTGACTGTAGGCTAAGGCATACATTTTTATTTGTTTAATCATAGAAACTAATCCATTGGCGCGGGTTGGCGACAAATGTTCTTTTAGTCCTATTTCGTCAATAAAATCGGTGTTCGCATCTAAAATGTCAGCTGGATTTTGGTTTGAAAAAACACGAATCAAGATAGCAATAATTCCTTTAGTTAAAATGGCATCACTATCAGCAGTAAATACTATTTTATCGTCAGCCAATTCGCCATGCACCCAAACTTTAGACTGACATCCTTGAATGATATTGTCTTCTGTTTTATATTGTTCCTCAATTAGTGGTAACGATTTTCCTAAATCAATGATGAATTCATAGCGTTGCATCCAATCATCAAACATTGAAAATTCATCAATTATTTCGGCTTGTATTTCTTGTATTGACATTTATTCGTGTATTGCTAATAAAAGTAATTTTTTTACAAAATATTCAATTTCTAACGGTGGTGTTCCATGATCAAAATCGTTGGTTTGGTATTCCTTTTCTTTATAAGATACTTTCATATTGGCAATTGCTGCGCCATCATAAAATCGCTTTTGTGTTGGCCCTTCGTAGCTACTCAATTTTTCTAAATCTAATTTATTAAATAGAAGTACTAGCTCGTTCCAATTTGCTTCAGAAATCTTAGTTGTTGTTCCAGCTCCTTCTTCATTACGGTCTTTAGAAATTGTAATTTCTTGGTTATGAATGGTTACTTTTTGATAATACCCTCTAGTATTTGCAGTATAAATAATCTCGGCATTAGCAAGGTCTTTTTTCTCATCTTGAGAACACCCTTTTGCCATAAAAAGTGAAAGAAATAATAGTGCAATTGTTTTCATACTGTTTTTTTAAGATAACATACTTACTGCTTTAATCAGGGCGTCTACAAATATATCTATTTCTTCCTTGGTATTGTAAAAAGCAAAGCTGGCTCTTATCGTACCTGGAATTGAATAATAATCCATGATGGGTTGGGCACAGTGGTGACCTGTTCGAACCGCAATTCCTAATTTGTCTATAATCGTACCAATGTCATACGGATGAATTTTTGCAACATTAAAAGAGATAACAGATGTTTTATTTGTTGCCGTTCCATAAATTTTTAATCCTTCTATTTGTATTAATTTTGAAGTGGCATAATCTAACAATTCCTGCTCATAGGTAGCAATGTTTTCAAAGCCAATTTCATTTAGGTAATCTATTGCTGTTCCAAGGACAATTCCGCCTTCAATATTTGGCGTACCAGCCTCTAATTTATGAGGTAATTCAGCATAGGTTGTTTTCTCAAAAGATACGGTTGCAATCATTTCACCACCTCCTTGAAAAGGTTGTAATTTATTTAGCCACTCTTCTTTTCCATAAAGAATACCAACTCCAGTTGGGCCACAGATTTTATGGCCAGAAAAAACATAAAAATCACAATCTAGTGCCTGAACATCTGGTTTTAAATGAGGTGTTGCTTGAGCTCCGTCGATTAGTATTGCAGCGCCATATTGGTGCGCTTTTTCAATTAGATATTGAATTGGGTTTATTGTTCCCAAAGCATTGGAAATATGATTTACTGCAACTATTTTAGTTTTATCAGATAGTAATTTATCGTATTCTGAAAGGACTAATTCTCCCTTTTCATTCATCGGAATTACTTTCAAAAAAGCGCCTGTTCGTTCGCACAACATTTGCCAAGGAACAATATTGCTGTGGTGCTCTAATGCCGAAACCAATACCTCATCACCAGCTTTAATCATAGTTGAAATTCCGCTAGCAACCATATTAATGGCATGGGTGGTTCCCGAAGTAAATATTACTTCATGAGAAAATTTTGCATTAATATGATCTTGGATTTTTTTTCTAGAAACCTCATACGCATCAGTTGCTAATTGGCTTAAAGTGTGCACTCCACGGTGAATATTTGCATTGTATTCTTCGTAATATTTGGAAATCGCATCAATAACGACTTTTGGTTTTTGCGAAGTGGCTCCGTTATCGAAATATACGAGCGGTCTTCCATTTACCTTCTGAGAAAGAATGGGGAAATCAGCGCGTATTTTTTGTATATCCAACATTGTTATTTAGAATTTTTCTAAATACAAAAGTAATAAAATTGCAGATTATTTCAGCAAAGAGTTGTTAATTATTATTTCAATTATTTATTGAAACTTTATTTCCTAAATTGCAGTCCAAATCAACATCAAAAATGAAGAAATTTCTTAACTATTTTGCTCTTGCCGTACTTGTTTTTTTAATTTATTTTGGAATAACAACCTATCCTAAATTAAACTTAATATCTGGTTTTTCTGCGAAAAGCTCGGCGTCAGGTCATTTTTTAGACAACCGTCCGTTGCAAGTAATTGAGCAAGGAGATAATGATATTCCGTTAGTAAAATTAGCCACAAATGCTATAAATGAAGCGGGCAAATTTGCTACTTCTAGTGTGTACGGGATCATGGAGCGTAAAGCAATTTATAGAGAAGGATTGGGGGCAACCTTAATAAACGATGATTTTGACACCAGCAAGCCTTACGAAGTTCCAAAAAGATCAAAAACCAAAATCAACTTGCCCTTTCCTTATGGCGATAATGAACCTAAAGACACCGTTTTTTCTAATATTGATTACAAAAAATTAAATGCAGCCGTAGCAAATTCATTTGATAAAAAGGGTGAAAAAGCTAAACGTACTCGTGCCATTCTTGTAATATATAAAGACAAAATTATTGCTGAAAAATACGATACAAATTTCAATAAAAACTCAAGATTATTAGGTTGGTCGATGACCAAAAGTATCACCGGAACGCTATTTGGAATATTGCAAAAACAAGGTAAAATAGACATTAATAAACCTGCAGCAATTACTGAATGGAAAAATGATAATCGTGCTAAAATCACTGTAAATGATTTGCTTCACATGAACTCTGGATTAGAGTGGGAAGAAAAATACGATAAGATTTGTGATGCTACCAAAATGCTATTTAAAGCAGAAGATATGTCAAGAGTTCAGTTGGAAAAACCGGCTCCTTTTGCTCCAAATTCTCATTGGAATTACTCTTCAGGAACAACCAATTTATTAAGCGGAATTATCAGAAATCAATTCAAAACCCATCAAGAATATTTAGATTTTTGGTATAGCGCATTATTAGATAAAATAGGCATGCATTCGGCAGTAATTGAAACCGATATGGCAGGAAATTTTGTTGGTTCTTCTTATGGTTGGGCAACTACAAGAGATTGGGCAAAACTAGGCTTGTTATACCTTCATAAAGGAAACTGGAATGGCGAGCAAGTATTTGACGAAAGTTGGGCCAAATATGTAGCTACACCTACCAATACTTCTAACGGAAGATATGGTGCTCAATTTTGGTTAAACTCTGGAGGATATTTCCCAGATGTGCCAAGAGAAATGTACTATGCCAGCGGTTATCAAGGACAAATGGTTGCTATATTCCCAAGCAAAGATTTAGTAATTGTTCACCTTGGATTAAGCGAAAAATTTGACTTCAACGGGTTTTTAAGTATGGTAGTGAAAAGTATAAAATAACTACAAATCGAAACCTAAATTAACGCCTAATTTTGTCGCGATAATTTTAGTAATTCGTTGCTTCAATTCCGGTATTTTGATGCTTTCAATAGCTTCATTAGAAAACGCATACATCAATAATGCCTTAGCCTCTTTCTTCGGAATTCCGCGTTGTTGCATGTAAAACATAGCGCTTTCGTCTAATTGCCCAATGGTACAACCGTGCGAACATTTTACATCATCAGCAAAAATTTCTAGTTGTGGCTTGGCATTGATTGTAGCTTTATCTCCAATTAAAATGTTATTGTTTTGCTGAAAAGCATCTGTTTTTTGGGCTTCTTTTTCTACAAATATTTTACCGTTAAAAACACCTGTCGAGCTATCAGCTAAAATGGTTTTATAGTTTTGGTGGCTTTCGCAATTCGGTGTTGCATGATTTACCAAAGTAAAATGGTCTACATGTTGCTTATCGCCAAGAATGGTAATTCCTTTTAAAGTAGAATCTATTCGCTCTCCAAAATGATAGAAGTTTAGGTTGTTTCGAGTGATATTTCCTCCAAATGAAAAGGTATGAACTGAAACTCTACTTTCTTGTTTTTGAGATATATACGTATTGTCAACCAAGTTAGCAGATTGCAAATCATTCTGAATTTTGTAATAATCTACAATGGCGCGTTTTTGAGCAAAAATTTCGGTTACCGAATTCGTTAGCACCGGATTTTCGTTTAAACTTTGGTGTCTTTCAATAATTTGAACATGCGCATTTTCGCCAACCACAACCAAATTTCTAGGCTGTAACATTAAAGCAGCTTCAACACCTGTGGAGAAATAAATGATCTCAATAGGTTTTTCAACTACCTTGCTTTTTGGAATGTGTATATAAGCTCCTTCGTTTGCGAAAGCAGTATTTAAAGAGGTTAACGATTCTTCTTTGTTGGCTATTTTATTAAAATATTCGTCAATAACCATCTTGTATTTTGGCTTGGTTAAAGCCGATGACATTAAGCAAACATCCAAACCATCATGAGTTGTAGAAGATAAAAAAGAAGAAAATTTTCCGTCAACAAAAATCACTTTGAAAGTGTCTATTTCATGTAGAAAATATTTTTTTACATCCGCAAATTCAATAGAATTTTCGTTTTTTGGAAATACAGAATAGTCATTTTTTAAAATCGAATTCAGCGAGGTATACTTCCAAGCCTCCTCTTTTTTTGTTGGAAATCCTTTATTTTCAAAGTTTTTTATTGCTGCCGTACGGGTATCGTGAAGCGTTGAATGAACATCAATTTGTTCTTCAAAAGCCATGAATGAGGATACTAATTTTTCTTTCAAATCCATTTTATACCAACTCGTTTTTAATCCAATCGTATCCTTTTTCCTCAAGTTCGTAGGCCAATTCTTTTCCACCCGATTTTACGATTTTTCCATCCATTAATACATGAACAAAATCAGGAATAATATAATCTAACAAGCGTTGGTAGTGAGTAATTACTAGTACTGCGTTGTTTTCATTTTTTAATTTATTTACACCATTTGCAACAATTCGAAGTGCGTCAATATCTAGACCTGAATCGGTTTCATCAAGAATGGCAATTTTGGGCTCTAACATAGCCATTTGAAAAATCTCATTTCGCTTCTTCTCTCCTCCCGAAAAACCTTCGTTTAAAGAACGAGATAAAAACTTACGATCCATTTCTAACAATTCCGATTTCTCACGAATCATTTTTAGCATTTCATTTGCCGGCATTTCTTCTTGTTTATTTGCCTTGCGCTTTTCGTTGATAGCTGTTTTAATGAAATTAGTCACCGAAACTCCTGGGATCTCCACAGGATATTGAAACGATAAGAAAATTCCTTTATGCGCTCTTTCTTCAGGGGCTAATTCGGAGATGTCTTCTCCGTCTAAAAGCAGGGTTCCTTCTGAAACTTCGTAGTTTTCATTCCCAGCAATAATAGAAGAAAGCGTGCTTTTTCCGGAACCATTTGGTCCCATAATAGCATGTACTTCTCCTGCATTAATTTGAAGGTTAATCCCTTTTAATATTTCTTTATCTTCTACCGAAGCGTGTAAATTTTTTATACTTAACATTTGTTTTTAATTTTTGTTTAACCTACAGACCCCTCTAATGAAATTTCTAATAATTTTTGTGCTTCTACAGCAAATTCCATTGGTAATTTATTCAATACTTCTTTACTAAATCCGTTTACAATTAATGCAATGGCTTTCTCCGTTGGAATTCCGCGTTGATTGCAATAAAAAACTTGGTCTTCTCCAATTTTTGAAGTGGTTGCCTCGTGTTCAATTTTTGCGGAAGCATTTTTACTTTCGATATATGGAAAAGTATGTGCTCCACAATTGTTGCCCATCAATAGCGAATCACATTGAGAAAAATTACGCGCGTTTTCAGCATTGGCACTAATTCGAACCAAACCTCTGTAACTATTTTGTGATTTTCCGGCAGAAATTCCTTTAGAAATAATAGTTGATCTAGTGTTTTTACCCAAGTGGATCATCTTGGTTCCGGTGTCAGCTTGCTGGTGATTATTAGTCACTGCAATCGAGTAAAATTCGCCAATTGAATTATCGCCTTTCAGCACACATGAAGGATATTTCCATGTTACGGCTGAACCGGTTTCAACTTGCGTCCAAGAAATCTTCGCGTTTTTTTCACAAAGCCCTCTTTTGGTAACAAAATTATAAACACCACCTTTTCCTTCTTTGTTTCCTGGATACCAGTTTTGAACAGTTGAATATTTAATTTCAGCATCATCTAACGCGATCAATTCAACGACCGCTGCATGCAGTTGGTTTTCATCCCTACTTGGCGCCGTACATCCTTCTAGATACGAAACATAACTTCCTTCGTCGGCAACTAAAAGGGTTCTTTCAAATTGCCCAGTTCCTGCTTGATTGATTCGGAAATAAGTAGATAATTCCATTGGGCATCTTACGCCTTTTGGGATATAACAAAAGCTCCCGTCAGAAAAAACAGCCGAGTTTAAGGCAGCATAATAGTTATCTTTTTGCGGAACAACCGTTCCTAAATATTTTTGAACCAACTCAGGATATTCTCTAATTGCCTCAGAAATACTCATAAAAATAATTCCTTTTTCGGCTAAAGTTTTCTTGAAAGTGGTAGCTACCGAAACCGAATCTACAACAATATCCATCGCGATATTGTTCATTTTCTTTTGTTCATCAAGCGAAATTCCTAGCTTTTTGTACATCGCTAAAAGCTCCGGATCTACATCATCAAGGGTTTTATTAGGATCTGCTTTTTTAGGTGCCGAATAGTAAGAAATGGCCTGAAAATTTGGTTTTTCATAATGCACATTTGCCCACTCTGGCTCAGTCATTTGCTCCCAAGCGCGAAAAGCTTCAATACGCCAATCGGTCATCCATTGAGGTTCTTCTTTCTTTTTAGAAATTGCACGAACAATATCTTCGTTTAATCCAATAGGGAAGGTCTCCGAATCCAATTCGGTGTAGAATCCATATTCGTATTCTTTATTTTCTAATTCGACTTTTAAGTCTTCTTCGGTATATTTTGACATATTTTTTTCTAAAGTGAGAAAGACTCCCCGCAACCACAAGTTCTGCTCGCGTTCGGATTATTAAACACAAAACCTTTTCCGTTTAATCCACCTGAAAATTCTAAAATTGTTCCGGCTAGATACAAAAATGATTTTTTTTCAACCACAATTTTTACTTGGTTATCTTCAAAAACTTTGTCGTTTTCGTGTGTTTCTTTGTCAAATTTTAATTCATAAGATAGCCCAGAGCAGCCGCCGCTTTTTACGCCAACACGAACAAAATCTTTGGCTGGATCAAATCCGTCTTCCTGCATCATTGAAAAAATTCTTTTACTTGCAGTATCTGAAACTTTTATCATAACATTGTTGTTTTTATTTCACTTTAAGCAACATAATCATCTTGCTTATTTTGATTTTGTCTAAATAAAGGGCAAAGTTACTACAATTATCCTTTTTTTCCACAACCTATAACATTTTTATAACGAATATTTCTATAGAAAAAATCGATTATTACTTCAAATTAAGCGAACTTATTTCTAAATTGCACACTTAAAATTCAATAAAAAATGAAACTTTACCCTATTGAAGCCGGAAATTTTAAGCTAGATGGCGGCGCAATGTTTGGTGTGGTGCCCAAAACAATTTGGAATAAAACCAATCCTGCAGATGAAAATAATCTTATTGATATTGCCGCAAGGTGCTTGCTAATTGAAGATGGAAACCGTTTAATTCTAATAGATACGGGAATGGGCAACAAGCAATCGGAGAAGTTTTTTGGGTATTATTCACTATGGGGATCGCATTCCTTAGATAAATCTTTGGCAAAATATGGCTTTCATCGTGACGATATAACCGATGTTTTTATGACGCATTTGCATTTTGACCACTGTGGTGGAAGTGTAAATTGGAACAAAGACAAAACTGGTTACGAAGTAGCTTTTAAAAATGCAAAATACTGGACTAATGAAGACCATTGGGAATGGGCAACGAAACCAAATCCAAGAGAAAAAGCATCGTTTTTAGTCGAAAATATCATCCCGATGCAAGAAAGCGGGCATCTTAATTTTATTACAAAATCAGGAAGCGACTTTATTGAAAAATCAGAATTAGGTTTCGGAATTTATTTAGTTGATGGACACACCGAAAAAATGATGGTGCCCTACATTCAATACCAAGGAAAAACGATTTGTTTCCCTGCCGATTTGTTGCCAACAGCGGGCCATGTGCCAATTCCTTATGTTATGGGTTACGACACAAGACCGTTGCTAACCATGCCCGAAAAATCTAAATTTTTATTGGATGCTGCAGAAAAAAACCATTATTTATTTTTGGAACACGACGCACACAACGAAATCATAACCGTAGAAAAAACCGAAAAAGGAGTCCGTGTAAAAGAAATATTTACTTGTGAAGACATCTTAATTTAGTGTTAATCCTTTCGGAAATTTTAGTAAAAGACAATATTTTTATCGCAATTATCAAATTAATCAAACAACATGAAACTATTTAATCCATTTTATTTCTCTGCAATAGCAATTTTAGCTGTTTCAGTGGCAACGGCACAAGAAAAAAGCACATTTGTTGCAAAAAAATCAGAGTTAACCGAAATTCAAAAACAACGCTGGAGTCACCTCGACTTAAAGAAAGACTCTATCCCTGGAATGAGCGTTGATAAAGTGTATTCGGAATTATTAAAAAACAAAAAAGCTACAAAAATTATTGTTGGAGTAATTGATTCGGGATTGGATATTGATCACGAAGATTTAAAAGGAAAAATTTGGACAAATTCTAAAGAAATTCCAGGAAACAATATTGACGACGACAAAAACGGATTTGTAGATGATGTGCACGGATGGAACTTTCTTGGTGAAGCAACTAACGAAAATTTAGAGCTTACCCGAATAGTGAAGAAAGGCGATGATGGATCAGAAATTTATAAAGCTGCAAAAGCTGAATTAGAAAAAAAATTAGCTGAATTAGCTCCACAAAAGAAACAAGTAGACATGATTTCTAAAGCAAATAAAGAAATTCAGGTCTATTTGAAAAAAGATAAATATACTATTGAAGAAGTTAAAAGCATTGTCACTACTGAAGCTAGTTTATTAAGAAGCAAAATGATCATGACGAACATTGCTTCTCAAGCTGGTGAAGGATTTCAAGAAGAAATCAATTCGTATGTAGATTATGTTTACGACCAATTAAATTACAATTTAAATGTAGAATTTAATGGTAGAAAAGTAGGTGACAATCCTGAAGATATGAAAAATACACATTACGGAAATGGAAATGTAAAAGGTCCAGATGTAAAAGATGCACTTCATGGAACACACGTTGCGGGAATCATTGCTCAAGATCGTGGAAACGGAATTGGCGGCGATGGTGTAGTTGCAAATAATGTTACAATCATGGCAGTTCGCGCGGTTCCAAATGGTGATGAGTACGATAAAGACATTGCTTTAGCTATTCGTTATGCAGTAGATAATGGCGCTAAAGTAATCAATGGAAGTTTTGGAAAAGATTACTCTCCACACAAAGAATGGGTTTGGGATGCTATAAAATATGCTGCTAGCAAAGATGTATTAATTGTTCATGCTGCAGGTAATGATTCTAAGGATGTAGATGCAGAACCAAATTTCCCAACTGATGAAGCTAACGGAAAAGAAATTAGTGATAATTTAATTACGATTGGGGCATTAAACAATAAATTTGGAAAAGAAATTGTAGCAGATTTTTCTAACTATGGTGCAAAAAATGTAGATGTATTTGCTCCTGGAGTTGAAATTTATGCAACCGTTCCAAATAATGAATATAAATTCGAACAAGGAACTTCTATGGCATCGCCAAATGCGGCAGGTGTTGCGGCATTAATCCGTTCATATTACCCACAATTAAATGCTTCACAAGTAAAACATATTTTAATGGATTCTGGAACGCCTATTTCTGAAACAGTAGTTGTAGATGAAACTAAAAAAGAAATTCCATTTTCAAATGCTTGTGTTTCTGGAAAAATTGTAAATGCCTACAATGCTTTACAAATGGCAGAATTATTATCTAAAAAAATAAAGGTTAAAAAACTTAAAAACTAATTCAATTTAAAGGAAGGTTAACGCCTTCCTTTTTTCATTAAATAACATGAAAAAAATTATATTATTTCTTTTTTTCGGAATAACAACCTCCGGATTATTCGCTCAAAGTAACGGCTACTGGCAACAACATGTTGATTACAAAATGGAAGTTTCCATGGATGTAAAAACCTATCAATACAAAGGCAAACAAGAATTAGTTTACACCAATAATTCTTCGGATACTTTGCATCGCGTTTTTTATCACTTGTTCAATAATGCCTTTCAACCAGGAAGCGAAATGGACAAAAGATTACAAGCAATAAAAGATCCAGATGGCCGTATGGTTACTAAAACCAAGGTAGGCGATAAAGAAATAAAAGAAAGTAGAATTGCCAAATTACAACCTAATGAAATTGGTTATTTACATGTTTCAAATTTTAAGCAAGATGGCATTTCTGCCGAAGCAAAAGAAGTAGAAACAATCCTTGAAGTTACACTTGCTAAACCTATCCTTCCTGGAAAATCAACCACTTTTACTTTAGATTTTGAAGGTCAAGTTCCGGTTCAAATTCGAAGATCGGGCAGAAATAACAAAGAAGGTGTGGAACTTTCTATGGCGCAATGGTATCCAAAAATGGCCGAATTTGACTTTGAAGGATGGCATGCCGATCCTTATATCGCTAGAGAATTCCATGGCGTTTGGGGAAATTTTGACGTAAAAATTAACATTGAAAAAAACTACCTTCTTGGCGGAACGGGCTATTTACAAAATGGCAACGAAGTTGGATTTAATTACCAAGATAAAAATGTTGTAGTAACCGTTCCTAAAAAGCAAAAGACTTTAACTTGGCATTTTATTGCTCCTAATGTGCACGATTTTACATGGGCTGCTGATAAAAATTATCTTCATGATGTGGTGCCTACCAACTTTGGAACGACGCTACATTTTATCTATAAAAACAATCCGAAAATTATTGAAAACTGGAAACAGGCACAGCCAAAAACTGTGCAGTTGATGGAATATTATAATAAAATTGTTGGTAAATATCCTTATGATCAATACTCTGTAATTCAGGGGGGAGATGGCGGAATGGAATACGCAATGTGTACCTTGATTTTAGGGGAAGGCACATTTGAAGGATTGGTTGGTGTCATTGCACATGAAATGGGACACTCGTGGTTTCAACATATTTTGGCATCCAATGAAAGTAAACACCCCTGGATGGATGAAGGGTTTACCTCTTTTATTGAGGATTTAGGTTTGAATGAATTGGCCGCTACAAAAACGGCTAACCCATTTGCAGGAGCTATAAAAAGTTATATCAATTTGGCAAATTCAGGGAAGGAACATCCGCTTACAACACATGGTGATCGATATGATGAAAATAGAAGTTATAGCATTGCGTCTTATAGCAAAGGGGAAGTGTTTTTAGCCCAATTACAATACCTTATCGGGGAAGAAAATTTAATGAAAACTTTGAAGCGTTATTATGCCGATTTTAAGTTTAAACACCCAACTCCCAACGATATAAAACGAACAGCAGAAAGAGTTTCGGAAGCGAATTTAGATTGGTATTTAACCGATTGGACCAAAACGCTAAACACGATTGATTACGGAATTAAAGAAGTTTCAGAAGATACTGCAATAATAAAAATATCTTTAGAACGAATCGGAAGAATACCAATGCCTATAGATTTATTGGTTGAATATATGGATGGAACTAAAGAAGCTTTTTACATTCCTTTGCGCATGATGAGTTTCATAAAAGAAAATCAAATTCCTTCTATGAAACGAACTATTTTGAACGATTGGGCTTGGGGAAATCCAAATTATTCATTCTGGTTACCAACAAACTCCAAAAAAATAAAAAAAATAACTATTGATCCAAGCGGTCTTATGGCCGATGTGAAGCTGGAGAATAATAGTTATGAAATAAAATAATTCATAAAGCGTTCTTTAGGGAACGCTTTATTTTTAGAATAGAATTTGTAGTTTTACATCCAATTATATTTTCATCATGAAATCTTTAAGATATTTATTACTTTTTGCTTTTATCTGCTTTGGTTTTCAAAAAACTGCGGCACAGGTATATCGTTTTAAAACCAGCAGCATGAGCGTTATGGATAAAAACGAAAAAGGCGCTTGGAGCAATTGGTCTGATTTTAAAAAAGCAGATGTTATAATTACACTTGACGGAAATAAGGATCGATTTATTGTAAATTCAAAAGAATTGCAATTGTATAAAATTGATGCATATTTAGAAAAAATTTCTAATGAAAATGATGATACATTGGGCTTTAATTGCACCGATAATGAAGGTGAAAAATGCGTTATACTTATCGTAACCCGAAAAAAAGAAGACAACCGGATGCAGTTTTACATCAATTACAACGATTTGAAAATGGTTTATAACATTTACAACACAAAATAATTTTGATCGAAAATAAAGATTTTACTTATTCTAAATCAGAGAAATTAAAAAGCAGAAAGACAATTGACTTGCTTTTTTCAAATGGAAAATCAGTATCTAAATTTCCATTGCGATTGGTTTATGCACCATCCGAAGGGGCTAAGGAGAAAGTATTATTTGGAGTTTCGGTTTCTAAAAAATATTTTAAAAATGCTTCCGATAGAAATTATTTAAAACGCGTTTTGCGTGAATGTTATAGATTAAACAAGCATTTATTGCACGAAAACACAGACAAACCCTATGCTTTTATGTTTTTTTATCAAACAAATGAGCTTTTAACTTATCAGGAAATTGAAGAAAAAACAATTCAATTATTTAAAAATTGGGTTGCTGAAAAAAATTCATAAACATAGTTTTTAAGAAAGCTAGAAAAAAAATTATCATGTATTCCAATTTTAAAAAAAGATATCTTATTCCGATTTTAGCTTCAGGTTTTTTATTTGTTGGGGTGAGTTTTAAAGATGATTTTTTTGAAATAGCCAAGCAAATCGAAATCTTTACCACGCTTTTTAAAACCGTAAATCAAAACTATGTTGATGAGGTAAATCCGGCGGAACTAATGGATAAAGCAATTAAAAGTATGCTTGCCGAATTAGATCCATATACCAACTATTTTAACGAACAAGATGTTGTAAAATTTAAAATCAACAACACCGGAGAATATACTGGAATTGGCGCTATGATTACCAGAAAAGAAGATAAGTTAATCATAAAAGAGCCTTACAAAGGGTTTCCGGCAGATAAAGCCGGATTAAAAGCTGGAGATGCTATTTTTCAAATTGGCGATGTACTCTTATCCGATTTTAAAGACGATGCTTCTCAATTACTAAAAGGGGCAAAAAACACTAAAGTAGAAGTTAAATACATCCGTCAAGGAAAAACGCTTTCGGCACAAATTGTATTGGATGAAGTAGAAATAAAAGCGGTGCCTTTCTTTGCTAAAATAGATGAAAAAACAGGTTATATTGCGTTAACAGCTTTCAACAGAAAAACCACTCAAGAAACGAAAGAAGCTTTAAAAAAACTTAAAGACGAGGGTGCCGAAAGAATCATATTAGACCTAAGAGGAAATCCGGGAGGTTTATTGAATGAGGCTGTAAATGTGTGTAATTTATTTGTCCCAAAAGGCGAAATAATTGTAACTACAAAATCAAAAAATACCAAATACAACATCACCTATAAAACGACTAACGAGCCAATTGATTTGGAAATTCCGCTTGTAGTAATTGTAAATGGAAAAAGTGCTTCGGCCTCAGAAATTGTTTCAGGAGCCCTACAAGATTTAGATCGAGCAGTGGTATTAGGAAGTCGTAGTTTTGGAAAAGGATTGGTGCAACGACCAATTGATATGACTTATGGAACTCAGGTAAAAGTTACTATTTCGCGTTATTACACTCCTGCCGGAAGATGTATTCAAGCATTGGATTATTGGCATAAAGATGCTGATGGAAAAGCCGTGCGAACTGATGCTTCAAAATACAACGCCTTTAAAACTAAAAAGGGAAGAACGGTTTATGACGGTGGAGGAATTCAGCCTGATGTTGAACTTGCCGAAACCAAAACAAGCACGATTGCTGAGGTATTGCAAAAAAACGATGCTATCTTTAACTATGTAACGCATTATTATTACAAAAATCCGAATTTAGGAACAACTATTCCGAATTTCACCGACGCCGACTTTGCTGATTTTAAAGCGTTCTTGAAAAAAGAAAAAATTGGTTTTGACACCGAAACCGAATTGGCTTTGAAAACAACTTTGGAAAAAGCTAAAAAGGAAAAAATAGACGATTCCATTCAGCTACAATACGATCAATTAATGGCGGCTTTACAAAAAAGCGAGGAAGCATTATTAGATAAAAATCAAAAAGAAATCAAGAAATTAATTCTTGAAGAAATCATAAAAAGATACCA
This sequence comes from Flavobacterium sp., assembly GCF_040383245.1. GTDB lineage: Bacteria > Bacteroidota > Bacteroidia > Flavobacteriales > Flavobacteriaceae > Flavobacterium. The sequence goes on from NZ_JBEIDX010000003.1 coordinate 25,164, forward strand.
ATACAAAGAAGGTCTTTATCAATATTACTTGAAAAATAATGTTGAAATTGCTAGAGCAACTTCTTTATTGGCAAACCCAGTTGAGTACAATAAAATACTACAATAATGATTAAGTTTTTAAAATATATTCCCTTTTTCATCCTCGGACTTGCCTACGGACAAGAAGAGGCTGTGAAGTCGGTATATTTTGAATTCGACAAATTTTCGCTTGACGAAAAACAAACTAAAGAGGTCGTAGATTTCATTAAAAACACCGATTCTACACGAATTGAATCTGTTGAAATTTTTGGCTATACGGATGACATTGGAAAAGATGATTATAATTTTAAACTGTCTACAAATAGAGCCACAACTATTGTAAATGCACTTACAGAAAATGGTGTAAAGAGTAAAATTATTGTAACCATTGAGGGAAAAGGAAAGATATTAATTGATGATGATGTACTTGATAATCTTCCCGAAAAACGCTCTAAAAATAGAAGGGTAGATGTGGTTTTAAATTTGAAAGAGCTGCCAAAATTAGTGCTTCCTGGTTTTTATAACATGCTGAAAAAAGACCATGTTGTTGGAGATCATATTTATTTAGAAAATATACTATTTGAAAAAGGAAGCAGTAAATTGTTGGAAAGGGCTATGGCCGAATTAGATCGTGTTGCGCTATTAACCTTGCGCTATAAAAACATAGAATTTGAAATACAAGGTCATGTGTGTTGTACGCCATTAAATCAAAAAGACGCCATTGATAAAGACACCAAAAAAAGGCAATTATCAGTAAATAGAGCGCTTTCTGTTTATAAATATTTGGCCTATAGAAGGGTTCCAAAAAACCGAATGACCTACAAAGGTTATGGCAATAAAGTGCCACTTGGAAAAGAACCCGAATACGATAGACGCGTGGAATTGGTAATCACCAAAATCTAATTATCCGCGTTTCATTTCGATATGCGGAATATCATCTTCTAAATACATTTCGCTGGTTTGAACAAAACCGTGACTTTCATAAAAGTTTTTAAGATATAACTGCGCCGAAATCGTAATTTTTTCTTGGTTGTAATACGTTTTAATTCCGGCAATGGCGTTTTGCATTAATTCATGACCCCATTTTTTATTTCGAACATCTGGATGCACAACAACTCTTCCGATGGAAGCATTTTCAAAATAATCCCCCGAATTAAATAAGCGCGCACAAGCCACAATTTGGTTTTCAAATTCACCAAATAAATGAATTGCCTTTTCGTCTTTTCCATCAATATCCTGATAAACGCAATTTTGCTCCACCACAAAGACGTGTGAGCGGAGTTTTAACACAGAATATAGTTCTTGAAGAGAAAGCTCGTTAAATCGCTTTATTTTCCATTTTATTGATTCCTGCATTTGCTTTTTATTTCTTTTTTAAAAACTGAACCGATTTAATAATAGACTCCAATTCAAACATTAAATCTCTCTTTTGTTTGGATGGTGCATAACAAAATCCTTCAATTACTAATATTCTATCGTTTGATTGGTCTAAAATGGCATAATTTACAAATGGCCCATTCATGAAATCATTTAGCAATTCCCAATTGCCTTTGGTTTCAAAAGTGGGTTTGTTAAATATTTTTGTTTTCGAAAGAAACGGAGAAAAAGCGGTTTCTGTTACCATTCTAGTTCTTGGAACGGCGCCGTGGATATATATTCTCCCTATGGAATCTCTAATTTTAGTAATTCGTTTTACGGCTGATGAATTGTCTTTAATGCTGCTAAACGGAATTTGGTAAAAAATCAAGCTTAAATTTCCGCTGGTGATTTCCTTTTTTAACCAAATAAATTTTCTTCCGCTTGCAACTAATTTATACTTATTTGGAACATTAAGTTGGATGTTGAATTTCTTTTTAATTTTGGAAATATCCAACAAAGAATCGCGCTTAATTTTTTCTTGAAAAACACTAATTTCAGAATCTTTAATCCTTTTAATTATCAAAGAATCGTTGCTCTGAATGGTGTCTAATATTTGTAAAACAGAGGAACCAGAAATATGAACTACAACTTGAGGATTGGTATATTCATTATTTTCTATTCGGAATTGACTTTTAGATTCTTTTTTGACAACAATAATATTTCTGCTATTGGTCATAAAACCCTCCAGTAATTTTACGGGATATTGCTTCAAAGTAAAAACGGGTTCTTCTTGAGGAAGGCCAATTACCGGGGAAGCAAATTTATTTCTAATGCTGTCGCCCACTTCGCCATTCCATAATTGATCATCAATAAGAACCGAAACCTCGTTAACAGATGCAGATAATGCATTAACTGGTTTTACTTCTCTGTTTTTACAAGAAATAAAAAGCGTTGCTAGAAATAAAAATAAAAAATGGACTTTAATCATATATCGAATTAAAGCCCAAATTTATAGAAGATTTTTGTATTATCCGTTTATTTTTAATTTCATACCTGGTTTTAAGCTTTCGCCTTTAATATTGTTCCATTTCTTAATGTCTGAAATGGTAACTCCAGGAAATTTTTGAGTAATTTTTAAAAGGGTGTCTCCTTTTCTTACTTGGTATAAAATCTCTTTTGAGTTGTTGTCTTTATTATTTGATGCTAGAGCAGATTTAGCGGAGGAGCTAATTACTTCTTCTTTGCCAACAATTAATTTATCTCCAAGTTTAATATTGCTGTCCGATATGGAATTCCATTCCAATAAATCATTAATTGAGGCTTTATATTTTCTAGCAATAGTGCCTAAATATTCTCCTTTTTCTACAATGTGCTCAATGTTTTTGAATTCTGTTTTTGGTTTTGATTCCTCTAATTTCGTTTCCGCTTCAGAAATAATTAATTGTGTTCCTACCTTAACATTATTGTCAATAATTGCATTCCATTCTTTTAATTTAGCCACACTAATGTTGTGTTTTTTTGCAATAGAAAATAAATAGTCGCCTTTTGCAACTACATAATAATTTACATTGCTTTTTTCAACATCATTACTCTCTGTTTTAATTGTTTTAGGATCAATTTCTACAATTGCATCTTTGTGTTCAACTGTAGGTTGTTTCGTTTCTTTTTTAACCCAAGTTGTTACTTTTTCAGATTTGATAATTTTAATGGATTCGCCAAGCGCAATATTGTTGTCTTTTAATTGGTTCCACTTTTTAATGTCTGCAAGAGTAACGCCATATTTATTAGCAATTTCGGTTAAATTATCCCCTTTTATTACTTTATGAATTTTAGTTACCTCTTTAATAGAAACTACTTTTTCTAGCTTAGGTTCTTTTTCTGTTTTAGGCTCAACAGATGCAACTGCCGGGGTTTTTGAACTAGCATCCGATCCTTTTGCATCATTAGTTGCAATTGATTCACTCAATCTAATTTTTAAGGTTCTACCTCTTGGAGCTTTATTGTGTTTTAGGTAATTCCATTTTTTTAAATCCGCCACCGAAACATTATACTGTTCTGCTATTTCAGTTAAGCTTTCGCCACGATGTACTTTATGATATTTTGTTTTATAAGCTATATCATTAGGCGCGTCCGAAATTGTATTTGTAGTGTCTTTAGGTTTACTAACGGCAATACTTTCATAAGGGCGTTCTCTTTTATTTTGCTCGTGTTGAACATAAGCATAAATCTTATCTTCATTAGAAGTGAAAATGGCAATTTTATCTTTAGGCAATCTAAGGAAATTGGTTTGTCCGGTTATATGCGGAATTTCATTTCTCTTAAACGATGGATTAAAAAACTGAATTTGAGACACAGGAACATCCAATAAATTTGAAATTTGTTTGAAGGTCATGTGATTTTTTATGGCAACTGTATCGGTTGCAAAAAATTTAGCAACGGCTTTGTTTGGGACAATCCCGTGTTCTTTATGGTATTCAAAAATATACATGGTTGCTAGAAACGCAGGTAAATATCCTTGGGTTTCTTTTGGAAGATTTTTTCGAATATTCCAATAATTTTGTTGCCCTCCAGATCTTCTAATTGCCTTGGCAACATTTCCTGGCCCCGAATTATAAGCCGCCAATACTAAGTCCCAATCACCAAAAATTTTATACATGTTATTCATGTAAACCGAAGCAGCTTGACTAGCTTTTAAAGGTTCACTTCTTTCATCTACATACGAATCAATATTCAATCCGTATTGTTTTCCGGTTTGGTACATAAATTGCCAAAGCCCGGTTGCTCCAACTCTAGAAACGGCTCTTGGGTTTAAAGCAGACTCAACTACAGCCAAATATTTTATTTCTAATGGAATGTTATTTTTAGCTAATTCCTCTTCAAAAAGTGGAAAGTAAAATTGAGAAACACCTAATAATCTTTCAAAGGATTTTCTTCTGTTCTTTAAAAATGACTTAATTACATTTTCTAAACCAATGTTGTATTCAATATTAAAAGGGGATTTTTCGTCTAATTTTTTTAATCTTTCTTTTAATAATTCTGTTGGAAGTTCAAAGTCAACTTTCTGATCTACATCCACATTTTTAATGTCAGAAATCATTTCGTCATAAAGATCCAAAGAAGTAAGTTCTTTCGTCCACAAACTGTCAATACAGGTTGCAATTTCATCAGAAACAAAAGTGGATTTTATAGAATCTAAATACGATATTTTAATCTGCTTTTTTACAATTGAATCTTTCGATTTAAAACTATCTTGAGCATAAAAAGCAGTCGAAATAAGTAGTAAAAGAACGGTGATGTTTTGTTTAATATTCATGGTTGTTTTTTTCAATATTGATTTGGGATTAATATTGATTAATTGCAAACTTATTGATATATAACGAATTAAACTGTTTAATTATTGTTAAAGTAATTCGTTTAATCTAAAATGGCTTGGATTCCAGGTAATATTCTGCCTTCTAACATTTCTAGCATTGCACCACCACCAGTAGAAACATAGCTCATTTTTTCTTCTAAATTAAATTGCTTCACAGCCGCAACCGAATCTCCTCCACCAACTAAAGAAAAGGCGCCATTTGCGGTAGATTCTGCAATGAAATTTCCAAGCGTGATTGTTCCATTTGCAAAATTTTCCATTTCAAATACACCTAGAGGACCATTCCAAAGTATCGTTTTAGAATCCATGATTACCTTTCTAAAATTCTCTAATGATTTTGGGCCAGCGTCCAATCCTTGCCATCCGTCTGGAATTTCTCTAACATCCACAATTTGTGTTTGAGCATCATTTGAAAAGGCATTTGCGGCAACCACATCAACAGGAATATGAATATGCACATTTTTTTCTTTCGCTTTATGCAAAATTTCAATTGCCAAATCCAATTTATCGTCTTCACAAATAGAATTTCCAATTTTTCCGCCCAATGCTTTGATGAAAGTAAAGGTCATTCCTCCACCAATAATCATGTGGTCTACTTTATCTAAAATGTTTTCAATTACGGTAATTTTAGAAGAAACTTTAGAGCCTCCAAGAACAGCCGTTACTGGCTTCACTGAGTTGTTTAACACTCTATTTAAACTGTCTATTTCTTTCGCTAATAACATTCCGAAGCACTTGCTGTTTGGAAAAAATTGCGCAATAATTGTAGTAGACGCATGGGCTCTGTGAGCAGTTCCAAAAGCATCATTTACATAAATGTCTCCTAAAGACGCTAATTCTTTGGCAAAAGCAACATCTCCCGCTTCTTCTTCGGCATAAAAACGAAGGTTTTCTAACAATAATACTTGGCCCGGTTGTAAACTAAACGCTGCATTTTGGGCAACTTCCCCTCGGCAATCTGATGCAAAAAGTACGGGTACATTCAATACTTCAGAAACTTTTGAAACGATATGTTTTAATGAATATTTTTCTTCTTTCCCTTTTGGTCTGCCTAAGTGCGACATTAAAATAACGCTTCCGCCATCTGCAATAATTTTATCAATTGTTGGCTTTGCAGCTTCAATACGATTGGCATCGGTTACCTTGAAATTTTCATCTAAAGGAACATTGAAATCTACACGAATTATTGCTTTTTTGGAATTAAAATTAAAGTCATGAAGCGTTTTCATAAGGAAGAATTTGTTTAAATAGTTATGTTTTGCAAATATAGGCATTTTGTTTTTTTAGCGGGAATTGATTGGGGTTTTAATTGGATTGGATTTTTATTTAGTGCATTTTATAGTATCTTTGCTTATGCTTTTTTCAGAAATTTTAGGTCACGAACACATAAAAAACCACTTGATTCGCAGTGCAAGTCAAGGCAGAATTCCGCACGCGCAGCTTTTTATTGGGCCTGAAGGAACTGGAACTTTGGCCATGGCAATTGCCTATGCACAATATATTGTTTGCCAAAATACAGGTTCAGATAATGCCGGTGAAAATGAAGCCTGTAACTTAAAATTCAATCATTTAGGTCATCCCGATTTGCATTTTATTTATCCTACCGTTTCTACCGAAGATGTAAAATCGAAACCAAAAAGCATTGATTTCATTCAAGATTGGAGACAGTTTATTGCAGAAAATCCCTACGGAGGTTTGTTTGATTGGTACAAAATGCTTGGCGTACAAAATAAGCAAGGTGAAATTCGTGTAGATGATGCTGCAGAAATTTTGAAATCGCTGGCGTTAAAATCACTTGAGGGAAGTTATAAAATTATGATTATTTGGATGGCAGATAAAATGAATATCGCTGCATCCAATAAATTATTAAAACTACTTGAAGAGCCAACAGATAAGACTGTTTTTATTTTGATTTCAGAAAACGAAGAAGACATTATTCAAACCATTCGTTCGCGTTGTCAAGTGTTGCATTTTAATGGGTTACCCGAAAGTGTAATTACAGAAGCCTTGGTTTCTAGAGAAAATATCGATGAAAAAGAGGCCTTTAAAATTGCGCATCAAGCACAAGGAAATTATAACAAAGCTTTACATATTTTAAAAGAAGATAATGAAGACTTGCCATTTGAAAAATGGTTTGTAGACTGGGTTCGTGCAGCATTTAAAGCCAAAGGAAATGCAGCTGCAATTCAGGAATTAATTTCTTGGAGCGAACAAATTGCTGGTTTAGGAAGAGAAGCGCAAAAGAAATTTTTAAACTATTGTATCGATATGTTTCGTCAAGCTTTATTGCTAAATTATCAAGCAGATTCTCTGGTTTATATGGAGCCTACAGTAGAAAAATTTAAATTAGAAAATTTTGCACCCTTTGTAAACGGAAATAACATTTCGGAGATATTTAAAGAGCTTTCAGATGCTTCTTATCATATTCAACGAAACGGAAATGCCAAACTAATTTTAACCGATTTATCAATTAAACTTACTCGACTAATTCATAAAAAATAATACTATGAACAACACGGCTTCCTTATTGATATTACTTTTTTTAGCAATTACTTTTATTATATCGTGTCACGAAAAAATCTTTCACTGGAAAGAAGCAATGTCTTGGATGATTCCTCATTTTGAAAAAACAATATTGAAAAATTTCGTTCCTTATGCAACAGGCATATTACTGGTAGTGGAGCTAATTGCGGCTGTTTTTTCGGTAATTGGTTGTATTCAGCTTTATATAAATGGCGGTAGAGAGTTTGGGTATTATGGCGCAGTTTTTTCCTGTATAAGCTTATTAATGATGCTTATTGGACAACGTTTAGCAAAAGATTATGAAGGCGCAAAAACAATAGCCATCTATTTTGTTCCCGCTGTATTGGGAGTATTTTTATTAAGCTAATTCATTTAAATATTATGTAAATAAAAAATCCAAGCCGATTAAGCTTGGATTTTTTATTTACATTAGGATAATTACTTTTTTGCAGCAGGCTTTTCTTCTTTTTTAGCTTCTGAAGTGTATTTATCATTAACCAATTTGATCAATTCCTTGGTAATATCATATTGATCTTTTGCATACAAAACAGTTGCCGCTTCTCCTGTTCCAAAAACATAGTCGTAGCATTTTTCTTTTCCGTAATCTTTAAAGATTTTTTTATACTTCACTACAACTGAATCCATCTCAACACCATGTTGTCCTTGAATTTGTTGTGCTAATGCTTGTTGAGTATATTGAAGTTGTTGTTCTCTTTGTTGTAACTCTGAGTATTTTTGTTGCGCCCAAGCCTGACCATTTTTTTGAGCATTTACTTGAAAAGCATTTTTTTCAGCTTCCAGTTTTTCTACTTCAACTTTTAATCTTGATCCTTTTTCGTCAGCAATTGATTCGTATTTTGCTTTTATATCTTTTGCTTCTGTAGATTCTTCTAATAATTTATTAGTGTCAACATATGCCGTTTTAAAATCTTTAGCATCCACCGATTTTTGACAAGATCCCATTGCAAATAAAATTGCAATTCCTAAAATAACTTTTTTCATTATAAATATGTTTGTTTTTTCTATTTGCCAAAAGTATAAAAATAAAATAGTAAAAATTTAAAAGTTTTCAAAATGAACTTAATTTTAAAGTATAGGAATTTACTATTGCTTATATTTACTAAATAATTATTATCTATTAAAATTGACTTTAAATAAAGCGATTTAAGAGCGATTTGTCTTTTCGTTATGAAAATATATGGCTTAGTTGATTTTAATTGAAATCTGTTTTTAATTTTAGTTTTTAGCTGTTTTTATCAAATAAATATGGGAAGAATATTCCATTTTGCGACTTCCGTACCAGTTTGATTTTATTCCGATGAAAAATGCTTTAATAAAATTCATTTTTCCGGTTTTATATTTTTCTGATAATAAACTCACATAAAAACTATCAAATTTCATCGGAAGCACTTTTACTAAATTTAAATTTTCTTTAGCAAATAATTTTTTTATTGCAGTTTTAGAAAAGTGCCATAAGTGAATTGGAACATCATAGGCAGCCCAAAAATTTCCATAATGTTTTGCATCGAATGAATTAAAATTAGGTACTGCGATGATTAAAGTTCCGGTTGGTTTTATCAATCGTTTCAATTCTTTAATTTGATTATCTAAATCGGGAACGTGTTCTAAAACGTGCCACATGGTGATAATATCAAAAGAATTGTTTTCTAATTCTGATAGATTTTCTACAAATGGAACGCCTTTACTCTTGGCGATTGTTTTTGCTTTTTCGCTAGGTTCTATTCCAATAACTTCCCACCCGTCTTTTTTTGCAACTGATAAAAAGTCACCAACTCCAGCTCCAATGTCTAAAATTTTACCTTTTTTAGATTCAGAATTTATTAGTTTTAATTTGTTTTTTAAAGCTATTGATTTAACAAATTGATACATTTTTTCAATCATAGATTTGTTTCCATCTGTATGTGAAATGTAGTCAACGCTTTCATAATAACTTGGAAGTTTTTCTAAAGAAGGTTGTGGATGCGTAATTAACATATCGAACTCTTCATCATGTAACAACTCAAAAGTTTCTTGCGAAACCGAATAATCTTTTACGTTTAAAAAATGTTTGGCGTTGGTAATATTCATTAAATTCTCTTTATTAATAGGTGTTTACAAAGTAGTTTCACGTGGAACAATTTATCTTCCCATGTGAATTAATAATACCGAAATGTCGCTTGGCGATACGCCGCTTATTCTAGAGGCTTGCGAAATAGTGATTGGTCTTATCTTACTTAACTTTTGTTTGGCTTCAATAGACATCGATTTAATTTTGTTATAATCAAAATCTACCGGGATTTTCATGTCCTCAAGTCGGGTTAATTTATCAGCGTTATTTCTTTCTTTTTCAATATAACCAGAATATTTAACTTGTATTTCTGCTTGTTCTAAAACCTCTCGATCTAAATTATGATCGGCTACATATTGGGCTACTTTCTCAAATTTAAGAAAATCTTCTAAGTCAATTTGTGGTCTTGAAAACACTTTAAACATCTTATCCGATTGCACAATAGGCGCACTTCCCTTTTGTTCTAAAATAGGATTTGTTTCAGCTACAGTAATACTCGTTTCTTTGAAGAAAGAAACCATTGCGTCACTTGCGGCAAATTTTTCTTCCATTCTACGCATTCTTTTTTCGGAAGCCAATCCAATTTCAAAACTCTTTGGTGTAAGCCTTGCATCTGCATTATCTTGTCTTAAAAGCGTTCTGTATTCGGCACGAGAAGTAAACATTCTGTAAGGCTCTTCTGTTCCTTTAGTGATTAAATCATCAATTAAAACACCAATATATGCCTCATCACGCTTTAAAATCATAGGATCTTTATCCTGCACTTTCAATGCAGCATTTATACCAGCCATAAGACCTTGTGAGGCCGCTTCTTCATACCCTGTAGTTCCGTTAATTTGACCAGCAAAATACAATCCTTCAACCAATTTAGTTTCTAAGGTGTGTTTCAATTGTGTTGGCGGAAAATAGTCATATTCAATAGCGTATCCTGGACGGAAAAACTTCACATTTTCAAACCCAACAACCGATCGTAGTGCTTTAAATTGAATGTCTTCAGGTAACGAAGTAGAAAAACCATTTACATAAACCTCACAGGTATTCCACCCTTCTGGTTCGATGAATAATTGGTGTCTTTCTTTATCAGCAAATCGGTTAATTTTATCTTCAATAGATGGGCAATAACGTGGTCCAAGTGATTTAATACGACCATTAAACATAGGCGAACGATCGAATCCTTCACGTAAAATATCATGTACATTTAACGAAGTATACGTCATATGACAAAGCCTTTGATGCACCAATGGTTTGGTTTCATCAGAATACGAAAATTTATCTGGTCGCACATCTCCGGGTTCTTCATTCATTTTAGAATAATCTAAAGAACGTCCATCAACACGGGGTGGCGTACCGGTTTTCATTCTTCCAGCTTCAAAACCAACTTTAACCAAATCCTCGGTGATTCCGTAGGCAGCACTTTCGCCGGCTCTTCCTCCGCCAAACTGTTTATCACCAATATGAATTAATCCATTTAAAAAGGTTCCGTTGGTTAAAACGACAGTTTTCGCTTTAATAGTTATACCAAGAGAAGTTTTAATTCCTTCAATTTTTCCGTTATTAATTACTAATCCGGAGGCCATTTCTTGGTAGAAATCAAGATTTGGTGTGTTTTCCAACATCATACGCCATTCTTCCGAAAAACGCATTCTATCCGATTGTACTCTAGGCGACCACATTGCAGGGCCTTTAGATTTATTTAGCATTTTAAACTGAATAGCAGTCTTATCAGAAACAATTCCGGAGTAACCGCCCAGCGCGTCAATTTCTCTCACAATTTGCCCTTTAGCAATTCCTCCCATTGCAGGATTACAAGACATTTGGGCAATATTTTGCAAACTCATAGTAACCAATAAGGTTTTAGACCCTAAGTTGGCTGCCGCTGCCGCTGCCTCACAACCTGCGTGACCTGCTCCTACTACAATAACATCGTATGTGTTAAACATAAATTTTTTAAATTAGAACTAGTATTTAGCCGTAAATAACACTCTGTTTTATAATTGTTCCATGTGGAACATTGTAATTAGTTGTAATAAATTTTTAATTAAATCGGTTAATGTTCCACGTGAAACATTTGGATTTTTTCATCTTCTTTAGACCGCATTAATTTCTCATCTTCGTCGGATTTGTCTTTGTATCCGCAATAATGAAGCACTCCATGAACCATAACTCTTTTTAATTCTTCTTCAAATGTAACCTTAAATTCAGCAGCGTTCTCAAGAACACGCTCCGTAGAAATGAATATATCTCCGTGCAATTCTTTTCCAACTGAATAATCAAAAGAAATGATATCTGTTAGCGTGTCGTGATTTAAATATTGTTCGTTCAGGCCAAGTAAGTATTCGTCGTCACAGAAAATATAATTGATCTCGCCCTCTTTCTTGTCTTCAGAAACAATAACACTAGAAATCCAATTGGACAACTGCTCTTCGTTACTTAATTCAAATTCATTTTCGTAATTAAAACTTATCATTTATTAAAATATTCTTGAACCTTCTGGTTATAATTTGACCGCAAAGGTAAGGTTTGTCTATTTAAAATTTCTACACTATTTATATATTCTTGTAAACGCGCCGGCAACGCTGGGGCAGTATTCGTGAAATCTTTTTTAGAGGTTTCCGATTGACGTTTCTTTTCTTCTCCTTGTTGTTGTACTGCCTTTTCAAGTTTTAACAATTCGTACTTAACATTTAATATTTTTTGAAGTACTTCGTTGTTAAATCCTTTATTAAGTAGCTGTTTTTCAATCTGTTTCATCTGTTCAAGTGCGCTTTTACCCTGATTTCCAACACCTTGCTTTTCTAATTCTTTTTGTAAAGATTCTCTTAACTCCTGTTGCTCTTTATAAATTTCCATGATTGCTTTAGCATCCCCTTCGCCATCTTGACCGTTTTCACCATCAGAATCTCCTTGTCCAGAACTACCGGAACCTGATTTACCCTCTTTTCCTTGCTTCCCTTTTCCGTCTTTACCGCCTTCTTTGCCTTCGCCTGGTTTTTCGCCGGGCTTTTGTCCCGGTTTATTTCCCGGTTTGTCACCAGGTTTCATTCCGTCTTTCATTTTCTTTTCTAAATCACCTTGTTTTTTAATTATGTCAGGCAACTGCGATTCGCCTCCAGGCCCTTTCCCTGGTGACGGCTTCCCTTTTCCTTTTCCTGAGCCCGACATTTGCATAGACATTTGCATGTTGTTTAATAAAGAGGCGAGCATGTCAGCAAGTTTATTTGAAGCGCTAATCGCAAACTGTTGATAGGAAACGCCTTTAAAAACATCGGCTTCAGCCAAAGTTTCTAAAGATTTTTCTATATTGTATTGCACATTTCCAACTTCGGCGGTAACGCCCTCTGACAGTTTTGGATTTCGTAAAGAAAGGGCAAACAAACTATCGTCAACATGCTTGAACTCTTGTTTTAAATCTTGCTGAATTTTCAGGTTTTTATTAAACGAGGGCGAGCCTCTTTTTAACCCTTTAAATTGTCCCATAACCGATTCCTGTGAAAATGAATAGGCCAATAAATTATCTAATATTTGCCGCAACATAGCTACATCCTCCTCCATTTGTTCCAGCTCACCCATTTCCATGCTCGATTGCATGTCTTGACTCATTTGCTTCATTTTCTTGGAAGCACTTTTTTGTTTTGGCTTAGCACCTTCTTTTGATTTTTTCTGCAATTGATCAGTAGCTTTTTTCAAATCTTCATCAATGCTTTTTTCTTTGTCGTCAGTATTAGGAAGATCAACCGGAGTTTTTAACTCTTTGTTGTCTTTTTCAAGTTCTTTTAATTCTTCTTGAATTTTATCGAATTCCTTATTAATTTCATTTTGCTTCTCTGCACTATTTTCTTGATCATCTGCGGCCAATTTATCTTGCTTTTCTGATAGCTTATCTAACTTATCGGCAATTTGCTCTGCTTTCTTTTCAACGTAATATTTTTTGGTAAGCTCAACTAGTTGCTGCAAACTTTTGGTTTGATTTTTACTTTGTTGTTTCAGCTTATCCATTTTTTCAAATAGCTCTTCTTTTTGAAGTTTTTCATTCAATTTTTGAAGCTCTTCTAATAACTTGTTGTTTTTTTCTAGATCCTTTTCAACCTTTTCTAAACGGTCTTTTAAAAGTTCTTTAACCTCGTCTTTCTTTTCGGTTTTAACTTTATCTAGATTTTCTTTCATTTTTTCAGCAAAATTTTTCATCAACTCATCTTGCTGCTTTTGCTTATTTAGAAAATCTTCTACTTTTTGTTGTTCTTTAAACTCTAAATTATCTTTTTCCTTTCCCATTTTTTGCAACTTTTCCATCTCGTTAAGTTGCTTGTCTTGGGTTTTTAAAGACTTCTCCATCGAGTTGATATTGTCATTTTGCTGTTGCAATAATTGATCTTCTTTTTCTGATTGAGTAGCGATTCTATTTGAAAAAACGGCAGATTTAGTGCTTTTATAATTATGAAATGCATCATTATCAAAAATCTCGAAATAATACTCATAAGAAACTCCTTCTTCAACCGGAAGGTTGCTAGGGAAAGCAAAAACAAATTGGTCGTAAACATCGCGCTTAACCGCAATAGTTGCTTTTTTAACGATTGTAGGCTTATCTTTGGGATAATAAACCACCTGAAGCTTAGAAAGTCCGTAATCGTCCGAAACTTGTCCTAATAAAAAACTTTTATCAATCTTTAAACTATCAGGCGCATTTCCAACTGAAATAGCAGGAAACTGATCTTTTACAACGGAAATTTGATAGTTAAGCTTTTCATAGTTCTGAATTTTAGTATTTGAGGTTACTATTTGATAATTTATGTTTTGAATAATGCTTTTTGATAGCGAAAATTGATTTTCGTTTTTAGAGAAAGAATATTTTGCAGCTTCATTTTGCCATTCCACTTTTTGAGTGGCCACCGTGTTCATTCTCCAAGTAACTTTGGTTCCCTCTGGAACAACGGCGTTCCCGGTGCCTTTAATTACTTCTGCTTTTTTATTTAAATACGATGGAAAATTTAAAACCATTTCAAAATTAGCAATCGTAGGAACGGTTACTACATTCAGCTCATAATCATTTGAAACAACCGCATTGGCTTCTAGGTGAAACTCTAAATTAGCTTTTGGTTTTGCTATCACAAATTGAAATTCCCCAGGCTTGGTCGTTTCCATAAAATAACTTTCCTCGCCAATAAAAATCATCGTATTTTCTGGAACAACTTTACCAACAGTTTTTACTTTTAAAACAAAATCTTGGTTTTGTTCTGTTTGTAAATTTACATTTAAAACTTGAAATTCAAATGGAGCAGGTGGTAAAAACTGTTGTTTATAATGCACCACACGATTAAAACTTTGAGAAATAAAATTACTGTATCCTGTAATGTAGAAAAAGGCAAAAAACAACAATGGAATTAATGCAATTGGAGCGTATTTTTTGTTTTTGCTAAAATTTATTGCTTTTACAAACGGAATGGGTTGCAGCGTTTTGGCCTTTTGATCAATAGAAGCCAACAACAATTCAGAGGTGTTGGAATCTTGAGAAAGCTGTAAAAAATTAGTTAGTTTATCCCCTACTTCACTAAAATGATTCCCAATAATCTTAGAAGCATCATCATAATTAATTCCGTTTTGAAGCTTAAATAATTTTGAAATTGGAAATAAGATAAATCGGAGTAACAAAAAAAGTTCAACGGCTATAAATGTCCAAAACAAAAGCGTTCTCGAATTTGGCTTGAGCCAAAAAAAGTACTCAATACTTAGGGTAATAAGAAAATAAAGTAAGCCGATTCCAATAAAAAAAATACTTCCACGCAACAATTCGTTAGTGTAATATTTCTTTATAAACTGTTCTAGTTTAAGGTAAATGTTGTTACTGTTTTCCAAATTAAATTATGCCTTATTTATAACCGATAAAAGTAGTAATTTCTATCTAGAATAAAAGTTAATTGTTTCTAAAACGGATATTTTGAAATATACCCTTATTTAACTTCCAACTTCTGATTATCTTTGCAGCACTCTTCGACAAGCTCAGAGCAAAAATGAATTAATTATTATATTAAAAAATGTCTAAACAAGTTCGTGTGCGTTTTGCGCCAAGTCCAACAGGTCCTTTACATATTGGCGGAGTAAGAACCGCTCTATTTAATTATTTATTTGCCAAAAAAAATAACGGTGTTTTTTATCTTCGAATTGAAGATACCGATCAGAATCGATTTGTTCCTGGGGCAGAAGAATATATTTTAGAAGCTTTAAATTGGCTAGGAATTGCGCCTAGTGAAACGATTGGAATAAATGAAAAATTTGGGCCTTACCGTCAATCTGAAAGAAAACAGTTATACAAGCAATATGCTGATCAGTTGATAAATTCGGGTTGGGCATATTATGCTTTCGATACTCCAGAGGCTTTAGATGCTCATAGAAAACAACACGAAGCAGAAGGTAAAACCTTTATTTATAATTGGCATAACCGTGAAAAATTGGATACTTCTTTAGTGATTTCTGAAGAGGAAACTAACCAAAGAATTGCTTCGGGTGCAGATTATGTTATTCGATTTAAAACTCCAGTAAACGAAACATTGCATTTACAAGATATTATTCGTGGCGATATAAAATTTGAAACTAATTTATTGGATGATAAAGTTTTATTCAAATCGGATGGAATGCCTACTTACCATTTAGCAAATATTGTGGACGACCATTTAATGGAAACTTCGCATGTAATTCGTGGGGAAGAATGGTTGCCATCGATGCCATTACATAGTTTATTATATAAAGCATTTGGTTGGGAAGCGCCTCAATTTGCTCACTTGCCTTTAATTTTAAAACCTATCGGAAACGGAAAATTATCTAAACGCGATGGTGATAAAATGGGATTTCCTGTGTTTCCTTTGGAATGGAACGATGCTTCAAGCATGACAAAATCGATGGGATACAGGGAAAACGGATTTTTTCCAGAAGCTGTTGTGAATTTCTTAGCCCTTTTAGGGTGGAACGATGGAACCGATCAAGAGATTTTTACCTTAGAAGAATTGTGTGAAAAATTTGATTTAAACCGAGTTCATAAAGCGGGAGCTAAATTTGATCCCGAAAAAAACAAATGGTTTAACCACCATTATTTGCAAGAACAATCTAACGAAAGTTTAGCAAAAGCTTTTGCTTCTGTTTTGAATGAAAAAGGAATTTCTACTTCTCTTGATTTAATTAAAATTGTTTCTTTAATAAAAGAACGTGCTGATTTTGTTACTGATTTTTGGGAATTATCCGATTATTTCTTTGAAGCTCCACCATCGTATGATGAAAAAGCAGTAAAAAATTGGAAAGAAGAAACTCCGTCTTTAATGCAACAATTAATTTCTGTTATTGAAAATATTGGTGATTTCTCTTCCGAAAATATGGAAACCATTATAAAAGATTGGATGACTAAAAATGAAATTGGAATAGGGAAAGTAATGCAGCCTTTCCGATTGAGTTTAGTTGGAGCCTTAAAAGGGCCTCACCTTTTTGATATTGCTGAAATGATTGGAAAAGAAGAAACCATAAGAAGGTTAGAATCCGCAATCAAAAATATATAAATTAAAAAGAGGCCTAACAGCCTCTTTTTTTTATTCTTTACTTTCCACCTTAGCCCAAGTATCTCTCAAACCAACTGTTTTATTAAAAACCAATTTTTCAGCAGTAGATTCTTTATCTACGCAATAATATCCTAATCGCTGAAATTGAAAATGATCTAAATTATTAGAAGTTTTTAAGCTAGGCTCAACATATCCGGTGATCACCTCTAAAGAATTTGGATTAATGAATTCTTTAAAGTCTATTTCTTTATTTCCGTCTGGACTTTCGTGAGAAAATAAACGATCATAAATACGAACTTCTGCAGGTACCGCATGAGTAATTGACACCCAATGAATAGTTCCTTTTACTTTTCTTTGGCTTGCTTCTGTTCCGCTTCCGCTTCGAGAATCAACATCGTAAGTACAATGGATTTCGGTAATGTTTCCGTTTGCATCTTTCACAACACTTTCCCCTTTAATGATGTAAGCATTTTTTAAACGCACTTCAGTACCTAAAGTTAATCGGAAAAATTTCTTGTTTGCTTCTTCTTGAAAATCTTCTCTTTCAATATATAATTCTTTAGAAAAAGGCACTTTTCTGAATGTTAAAACCTCTTCTTCTGGATTGTTTTCTGCCTCCAACCACTCTTCATTTCCTTCTGGATAATTAGTAATAACTAATTTCACTGGATTTAAAACCGACATTACACGAGGCGCAATTTTATTTAAATCTTCACGAACACAAAACTCTAATAAAGAAACATCTATTAAGTTAGTTCGTTTTGCAATTCCAATAGTTTTTGCAAAATTTCGAATGGAAGCGGGTGTGTAGCCTCTTCTTCTCATTCCAGAAATAGTACTCATTCTTGGATCATCCCAGCCTGTAACATGTTTTTCTTCAACTAGTTGTAATAATTTACGTTTACTAACAACGGTGTGGGATAAATTTCTTCTGGCAAATTCTCTTTGCTTAGGGCGCACCTTAGTCGAATCTATAATTTGATCTAAAAACCAATCGTATAATTCTCGGTGGGGTAAAAATTCTAAGGTGCAAAAAGAGTGGGATATTTGTTCTAAATAATCGCTTTCTCCGTGTGCCCAATCATACATTGGATACACACACCATTTATCTCCTGTGCGGTGGTGGTGTTTATGTAAAATACGATACATAATAGGATCTCGCATCAACATATTGGTATGTTTCATATCTATTTTTGCACGTAAAATATGGGTTCCTTCTTCGAATTCACCATTTTTCATGCGTTCAAATAAATCTAAATTTTCTGCTACAGATCGGTTTCTAAAAGGAGAATCGGTTCCTGGTGAAGTTGGTGTTCCTTTTTGTTTAGCCATCTCTTCAGAAGATTGACTGTCAACATAGGCTTTACCTGTTTTAATAAACTCAATTGCCCAATTATATAACTCCTGAAAATAATCGGAAGCATAACATTCTTTATCCCATTTAAAACCAAGCCATTCTACATCTCTTTTTATTGCATCAACATACTCTTGCTCTTCTTTAGCAGGATTGGTGTCGTCAAATCTTAAATTTACAGGTGAATTATAATCAATTCCTAAACCAAAATTTAAACAAATTGCACTTGCGTGACCTACATGTAAATAACCATTTGGCTCAGGTGGAAAACGAAAACGTAATTTTTGCTGAGACAAACCATTTTTTAAATCTTCTTCAATTATCTGTTCAATAAAATTTAAGGCTTTTTCTTCTGTAGACATAATAATTTTGTAATTTTAGCAAAGATAAAAAATTAGACATATAGATACTAGACAAATAGCTAATAGATATCTTTTATTTAATTTTTTGAAGAAAATATTGATTATGGGAACAATTAAATTACAAAACATACGCACCTATTCGTTTCATGGATGCTTGGAAGAAGAGGCAAAAATTGGATCAGATTATAGAGTGGACCTCGAAATTAAAACCGATTTACGAAAATCGGCTGTATCTGACGATCTTAATGATACGGTAGATTATGTTTTATTAAATCGAATTGTGGTAGAAGAAATGGCTATTCGTTCTAAGTTATTAGAACATGTGGTAAATAGAATAATAACAAGAATTTTTAAAGAAATCGCGTCTGTTTCTAGGATTAGTCTTAGTGTTTCTAAACTAAATCCGCCTATTGGTGGGGATGTTGAAGCAGTGACAATTGAAATGGAAGAATATAGAACTTAGAGAAAATTAAGTAAAGCAAAAGTTTTTGAACTTTAAACTTTAAACTTTAAACTTTTTTATATATTTGCAATCCAATAAAAATTGGCGTCGTGGCCGAGCGGCTAGGCTGGGCTCTGCAAAAGCTCCTACTCCGGTTCGAATCCGGACGATGCCTCTAAAAACCTTCAAGGAAACTTGGAGGTTTTTTTTATTTAAATTTTAAAAAAATTAAGTAAAGTTAGTTTCGAATCCGAACGATGCTACATAAACTTGTCATTCCGTAGGAATCTCTATTAAAAATAAATATTATTAAATAGTAAAACTAAAATTGAATAGAACAATACCCATAAACTTGTCATTCCGAAGCAATTTCTTTAAAGAATAAATTACTTCTGCTTTTCTAAGTGTTTAATAGCGCTATTTACTATTTTCTTTTCTTTTGGAAACAAGCCTTGTGAAAGTAAAAACAAGCCAGAAATTATTAATATGAGGCTAATAAATTTTTTTATTAATAATATATTTTTAGAATTTAATTTATTTTGTAATTGCTTCGCTAATAGTATTTTAAAAATATCTGTTATAAAATAAGTAACTATTAAAGTAGTAAAAAAAGTAAGCATTCTAGAAGCTTTTAATTCCAACTGAGGACCAATTGTAATTAAAATTGCTAACCAAAAACCAAGAACACCAATGTTTATAAAATTTAAGAAAAAACCTTTAATAAATAAAGAGAGGTAATTGTTTTTTTCTAACTCTTTTTGAACTTCTTCGTCGAATTCTTTCTTAGATTCATTTCTATTTTTAACAAAAGAAATAATACCGTAAGTAAGCATTACTAAACCTCCAAAAATAAATAATGCCGGATCGTCTTTTATACTTTGAATTAATCTATAACTACTAAAATAAGCAATTAAGATAAATATAATATCTGCTAAAACTACTCCTAAATCAAAAATAATTGCTGCTTTAAACCCTTTAACCACACTAGTTTCCAATAAGACAAAGAAAACAGGTCCTATCATAAAACTAAGGAAAAAGCCAAGTGGAATAGCAGAAATAATATCGTTTAGCATATTTTTTTTAACATATTAAGTCGCAAAATACCATTTTAAATTTAAAAAGTAAAAATATTAGTTATTTTACTTCTTCAATACTACCTCCAGCAACAATCTTTTTATTTATTTGTTTAGGTTTTCCATAAATAGTAATAGTTCCACCAGCTCTTACTTTTGCAGTAACTAATTCGGTTGCAAAAACATTAGCATTACCTCCCGCATTTACAGTAATATCTGTGAGATTAGTGTGTAATTTTTCTGCAAGAAAATCGCCTCCAGAATTTACTAAAACATCTTGATTGGAAGCAATTCCTTCTAATTCTATTTTAGATCCATTTGCAACTCGCACAATTAATTTTTCTACTTGTAGATTGAGGTGAATTTCAGCTCCTTCTTTTGCTTTAATATCAAATGAAGTGTTTGTAATTTCTTTTTCACTAGAAATTCGAGATCCTTCATTAGCCTCTACTGCATCAATTTTTTTAAAATAAACTGTAGCAGAAATATTATCTCCATCTAATAATTTAGAAAAAGGCATTCTTATTTTTAATTCGCCATTTTTATTCACTATTTCTACTTCATCAGAGCCGTTTCCAGTTAATACAACTTTATTTACATCTCCTGGAATTAATCGAACATCTATTTGATCAAAAGTGGTTACTTTATTAAAATCACCAACTTCTTTTTCAGTTTGTGAAAAACATAATGTGCTGATTAATAATAAACTATAAATTAACTTCTTCATAAATTATTATTTAACTAATTACTTTATTCTTGTTTTCTTATAAATGTAAAATCCAATTGTTTTTTAACTAAATCGGCATTTTTTACTTTAACGTAAACTTCATCACCTAATTGTAATAATGCCTTAGAAATTTGCCCGACTAAAGCATATTGTTTCTCATCAAAAGTGTAATAATCGTCTTTTATCTCTCGAATTCTACACATTCCTTCGCATTTATTCTCTACAATTTCTACATAAATTCCCCATTCTGTCACACCAGAAATAACACCTAAAAACTCTTTATCTTTATGATCTTGCATGTATTTAATTTGCATGTATTTTATAGAATCTCTTTCTGCATTGGTAGCTAAACTTTCCATATTACTAGAATGTTCGCATTTTTCTTCAAATTCCTCTGCATTAATACTTTTTCCTCCGTCTAAATAATATTGTAACAATCGGTGAACCATTACATCAGGATAACGACGAATTGGCGAGGTAAAATGACTGTAATAATCAAAAGCTAATCCATAATGACCTATATTTTCAGTCGAATATTTCGCTTTACTCATCGTTCGAATCGCTAAAGTATCTATCAAATTTTGCTCTTTCTTACCGTTTACATCAGCCATTAATTGGTTTAACGATTTAGAAATATCTTTCTTATCTCTTAAATTCATTTTGTAACCAAATTTTGAAATCAAAGCTTGCATTGCAAATAACTTATCTTCATTAGGTTCATCATGAATTCTATAAACAAAGGTTTTCTTTTGTTTTCCTATATATTCAGCTACTTTTCTATTAGCTAAAAGCATAAATTCTTCAATTAAATGATTGGCATCTTTAGAAACTTTAAAATAAACTCCTTCAGGTTCACCGTTTGTATCTAAATTGAATTTTACTTCTACTTTATCAAAAGAAATAGCTCCATTATTCATTCTATTTCTTCTAAGAATTTTTGCTAATTCATCTAATTTTAAAGTGGCTTGAGTTATTTCATCAGATGCATTGTATTCTTTTCCTGTTAATGAAATTTCAGCTGGAATAGTTGAAGATTTTGTTTCAATAATTACTTGAGCTTCTTCATAAGCAAAGCGTTGATCGGAATTAATTACGGTTCTTCCAAACCATTGATTTAGTACCGTTGCTTTATGATCTATTTCAAAAATAGCTGAAAAGGTATATTTTTCTTCATTCGGTCTTAATGAACAAGCAAAATTTGATAAAACTTCGGGAAGCATTGGTACCACTCGATCAACCAAATAAACAGATGTTCCTCTATGATACGCTTCATCATCTAAAATTGTTCCTTCTTGTAAATAATTAGAAACATCTGCAATGTGAATTCCGATTTCAAAGTTTCCGTTTTCTAATTTTTTAAATGATAAGGCATCATCAAAATCTTTTGCATCTTTTGGATCAATAGTAAAAGTTAAAGTATCGCGCATATCTCTTCGCTTTGCAATTTCTTCTGGACGAATTGAAGTATCTAATTTTTGTGCAAAAACTTCTACTTCCACAGGAAAATCATAAGGTAATCCATATTCTGCAAGAATAGCATGAATTTCAGTGTTGTGTTCTCCAGGTTTTCCTAATACTTTTATTACTGTTCCAAAAGGGGAATCTGCTTTTTTAGGCCAATCTTCTATTTTAACTAATACTACATCACCTTGTTCGGCACCATTATATTTCTCTTTAGAAATAAAAATATCGGTATACATTTTAGCGTTAGCAGTTGATACAAAAGCAAAGTTTTTTTGAATATCAATAACTCCAACAAATTCTGTTTTAGCTCTTTCTATTATTTCAATTACTTCACCTTCTGGTTTTCTTCCTTTTCTTCTATTATAAATATAAACCTTTACTTTATCTTTATCTAAAGCATGATTTAAATTATTTGTAGGAATAAAAACATCATCTTCTAATTCTTCACAAATAAAATAAGCCGTTCTTCTAGAAGTCATGTCAATTTTACCTTCATAATAATCTTGACTTATCGCTTTAACTAAATACTTACCGGGCTCAGTTTCTATAATTACTTTTTGCGCAGCAAGAATTTTTAAATCTTTTATAATTTCATTTCTACTTTTAGTATCATTTAATTCTAATACCGCACAAATTTGCTTGTAATTAAAAGGCTTATTAGCATTTTGTGAAAGTATTTTTAAAATCTTTTCAGAGAAAGTCTTCTCTTTTTTTCCAAACTTTTTTGGGAATTTACTCATGTTCTTCTTAAATAAGGTTTAAAATTACGAAGAAGAAAATTGAAAACAGAGAATACAGATTAGATTTATCGAAAATATAACTTTTAAAATTTATTTTTAAATTCTTATAGTTTTCAACATCTATTAAAAACAACAAAATATTTTTAAAATTTAAATTTAATTTATGATGCTTATTATGTAGTGTTAATTTGTATAATAACTTTAAATTTTAAAACTTGATTATTAAGTTAGATTTAGTTATTTCTATTTATCAACACCTTTTTAAAGATATAAAACGCTAATTTTAAACAGAATTCAAAAAACAATAAACAGATGTTAACAAGTAAAAAAACTAAATTTTTGTAAATAACTTTAATTGTAAATTTCGGTTGAAAAACTACTTTTTTATAGTGATAACTTTTATAAAAAAAGAGCAAACTAATTTTGATTTTGTCAATCTAATTTTTGATTACAAATAATTTATTTACAACCTATAAAAACTTCTAATTTTCTATTCAAAGTTATCAACAAGGTAAGTTAATTTAAATAAGCCTGATTATCAATCAATTATAAATCACTATTAACATTATAAAATTTTAACATTTATAATATAAAAAATGCAACTATTTTAAATATTTTATACAAATACTATATCTCGTAATTTTTTTAAATTCAAATAGATATAAGAATAAGTTTAACTAAATTTGTTACCATAATTAATACATTAACAATATGAAAATTTCTATCGGTAACGATCACGCAGGACCAGATTATAAAAAAGCAATTGTTGAATTTTTAACTTCTAGTGGACATGAAGTTATTAATTACGGAACCGATACTGAAGGCAGTGTTGATTATCCCGATTTTGCGCATCCTGTAGCATTAGATGTTGAATCTGGTAAAGCCGACTTAGGAATTGTAATTTGCGGTTCTGGAAACGGAATAGCTATGACCGCTAATAAACACAAAGGAATTCGTGCCGCCTTATGTTGGACCAAAGAAATTTCGGCGCTGGCGCGCCAACACAACAATGCTAATGTGGTAAGTATTCCGGCGCGATTTACTTCAATTCCCCAAGCTGTTGAAATAGTAAATACTTTTATAAATACCGAATTTGAAGGAGGAAGACACGCCAACCGCGTTGATAAAATAGCATGTAACTAAATGGAAGAATCAAATTCTCATAACCATTCCCACAAACACGTAGTTCAAGGTAAAAACTTAGTTTATTCAATTTTACTGAATTTATTTATTACAGTTTCTCAAATTATTGGTGGAATTGCCTCTGGGAGTTTAGCCTTATTATCGGATGCACTCCATAATTTTTCGGATGTTTTATCTTTAGGGTTTAGTTTAATTGCACACAAACTTTCCCATAAAAAAGCAAATGAAGACCATACTTTTGGATATAAAAGAGCCGAATTAATTGCGGCGTTCATAAATGCATCAACATTAATAATAGTTGCTTTTATATTGATTTATGGTGCAGCAAACCGTTTTTTTAATCCCCAACCTATAGAATCAAGTATTGTTATTTGGTTATCGATATTGGGAATTGTGGTAAATGGCACATCGGTTTTATTATTACAAAAAGACGCCGAACACAACATCAATATGAAATCGGCTTACTTGCATTTATTAACCGATATGATGGCCTCCGTGGCAGTCCTTGTTGGCGGATTGTTGATGAAATTTTTTGGTTGGTATTGGGTTGATGGTGTTTTAACAATATTAATTGGATTCTATTTAATTTATGTTGGATACGATTTATTAAAAACTTCCACAAAAATGTTAATGTTGTTCACTCCAGATGCTATAAATTTATTAGAGATTGTTGAAGAAGTAAATAAAATTCCTGGAGCAGGAAATTTACATCATGTTCACGTTTGGTATCTTAATGAAGAAGAATTGCACCTTGAAGCGCATTTAGATTGTGCTCACGATATTAAAATAAGTGAATTTGATGAATTACTTCATAAAATAGAGAACGTTTTATATGAAAAATTCAATATAAATCATGTTACCATTCAGCCTGAATATAAAAAAGAAGACCCTAAAGAAATTATTGTTCAGGATTAAATAATTGGAAAATGACCAACATACAATTCATCCAGGCACAAGTAAACACGGTGCCTAAAAACATAGAAGCCACTTTAAAATTATTATCCGAAGACTGTACGATTCCTTTCATTTCTCGATACAGAAAAGACCAAACCGGAAATTTAGATGAGGTGGTAATTGAACAAATTTCAAAGCTTTCCAAGCAATACGATGAAATTGTAAAAAGAAAAGATAGCATTCTAAAAACCATTGAAGAGCAAGGGCAACTTTCACCCGAATTAAAATCAAAAATTGAAAAAAGCTTCGATTTACAAGAAATTGAAGACTTGTATTTGCCCTATAAAAAGAAGAAAAAAACCCGCGCCGATGTTGCTCGAGAAAACGGATTGGAGCCGTTAGCAAAATTAATTTTAGCTCAAAAAAATGACGATGTAGATTTCTTGTCTACGCAATATATCAATAAGAATATTAAAAACGAAGAAGAAGCACTTCAAGGCGCTAGAGATATTGTTGCCGAATGGATCAACGAAACTATCGCCGTGCGTCAAAGTCTGCGCCGATTGTATACTAGAAAAGCAATAATCGAATCGAAAGTAATAAAAAAGAAATTGGAAGAAGAGGCTGCCCAAAAATTCTCTCAGTATTTTGAATGGGCAGAACCTTTAACCAAAGCACCTTCCCATAGATTGCTGGCAATGCTTCGTGCCGAAAATGAAGGATATGTAAAAATTAAAATCGAAACCGATCTAGACGAAACCTACGATTTAATTGATGAATTAATAATAAAAAACAGCAACAGTCCGGCTATTTCGCACGTGCAACTTGCTATCGAAGACAGTTATAAAAGACTCTTGCATCCGGCTATTTCAAATGAAGTTTTGCAAGAAGCAAAAGCAAATGCCGATGCCAAAGCCATCGATGTTTTTGCAGGAAATTTAGGTCAGTTATTACTCGCTCCACCTTTAGGCGAAAAACGAATTTTAGCCATTGATCCAGGTTTTAGAAGCGGCTGCAAAATAGTTTGCCTCGACGAAAAAGGCGATTTATTATACAACGAAACCATCTACCCGCACCAGCCGCAAAATGAAACAGCAATGGCGATGAAAAAGATAAAGTCGATGGTAAATGCCTACAATATTGAAGCAATTTCAATTGGAAACGGAACGGCATCAAGAGAAACCGAATTTTTCATCAAGAAAATCGCTTTCGATAAGCCAGTTCAGGTTTTTGTGGTTTCCGAAGCTGGAGCGTCTGTTTATTCGGCTAGTAAAATTGCGAGAGATGAATTTCCTAATTATGATGTAACCGTTCGTGGTTCAGTTTCTATCGGAAGAAGGCTCTCAGATCCTTTGGCCGAATTAGTAAAAATAGATGCCAAATCGATAGGTGTTGGTCAATACCAACACGATGTAGATCAAACAAAATTAAAAGAAGAATTAGACAATACCGTTATTCGTTGTGTAAACTCGGTGGGAATTAATATCAATACGGCAAGCAAATCGTTGTTGAGTTATGTAAGTGGAATAGGAGAAAAAACGGCCGAAAACATTATAAATTTTCGATCAGAAAACGGGCCTTTTGAAGACCGAAAACAACTTAAAAAAGTACCACGATTAGGCGACAAAGCCTACCAACAAGCCGCGGCATTTATTCGAATTAAAGATGGAAAAAATCCGTTGGACAATTCGGCAGTGCACCCAGAAGCTTATCCAGTTGTGGAAAAAATGGCGAAGGACTTAAAAATTTCGATAAACGAGCTTATCGCAAATAAAGAAAAAATAGACGCTATTCAACCCGAAAAATACACCAACGAAACCATCGGAATTTTAGGAATAAAAGACATTCTAAAAGAGTTGGTTAAACCAGGATTGGATCCAAGAAAATCAGCAAAAGTGTTCGAATTTGATCCGAATGTAAAAACGATAAAAGACGTTCATTCGGGTATGATTTTACCTGGAATTGTAAATAATATTACTGCCTTTGGATGCTTTGTAGATATTGGAGTTAAGGAAAGCGGCTTGGTTCATATTTCACAACTTAAAGCGGGCTTTGTTTCTGACGTGAATGAAGTGGTAAAACTCCACCAACATGTTCAAGTAAAAGTCGTTGAGGTAGACGAAGACCGAAAGCGAATTCAGTTGACGATGATTTTGTAAACAAAAAAAATCCCAAATTCCATTGTCTTCCTGAGCTTGTCGAAGGAAATGGAATTTGGGATTTTAAATTTAAAGATAAACTTATTCTTTAGTATCTTCTTCTTTTTTTGCAGGAGTAGAATCGTCTTTACTTGCGTTTTTAAATTCTTTAATTCCTGTTCCCAATCCTTTCATTAATTCTGGAATTTTTTTACCACCAAAAAGCAGCACTACCACAGCTAACACTAATAATATTTGCATCGGTCCAAATTCACCTAAAAATATGGTTAAAAAGTTCATAATGTTCTTTGTTAAAAGTTATGTGACGCAAATGTAGAAAATAATTGTTTAGCTCCACAAGTATTTAGCATTAAAGATAGGTAAAAACACAAGTTTGGTACCGAACTAATTTCTATATTTGTAATATATTCTAATAAGATGTCTGAAAAACGCTTGAAAAAACAGTTATTAAAAAAACAGCTATTTGCTAAAAATAGATTAGTAGTTTTAAACGAAGACACATTTGAAGAACTATTTTCGTTAAAACTTACTTTAATGAACGTTTTTATTGTGGCCTCAATAGGTGCCATTTTGATTATTTTCATCACCACTTTTATTATTGCTTTTACCCCTTTGCGGGAATATATTCCTGGATATACTTCTACCAAACTTAAAAAAGACGCTACCGAGTTAGCGCTAAAATCGGATTCGTTGGAATTTGCAATCAAGAAAAACGAACTTTATTTACAATCCATTCAAAAAGTATTGAACGGAAATTTACAATACGCCAAAGTTAATAAAGACTCTATATTGGCATTATCTGTTGATACTTTACCCGACTTACAATTAACCGCAACCGAATCGGAATTAAAACTAAGAAAAGAAGTTTCCGACCAAGAAAAGGCGGATAAAGAAAAAGAAAAATCTTCCAAAAAGAAGCCTAAATAATGTCTATAAAATCCTTTGCCGCACAATTATTTGCTAAGATAATCCATAATAAAACCCAAAAATGGGCCAGCAATCCTGTTGCTGCTCAGCAAAAAGTTTTTGAAGATTTGATCCGTCAAGCGAAAAATACGCAGTTTGGAAAAGACCATCAATTTTCACAAATAAAAACCCCACAAGATTTTGCAAAGCAAGTTCCTATTAGGGATTACGAAGATTTAAAACCCTATGTAGATCGCGTGGTGCAAGGAGAGGAAAATGTGCTGTGGAAAGGAAAACCAATTTATTTTGCTAAAACTTCCGGAACCACTTCGGGCGCAAAATACATTCCGTTAACTAAAGAATCGATGCCGTTTCATATCGAAGCCGCTCGAAACGCCATTTTAAATTATATTCACGAAACCGGTAAAGCCGATTTTGTCAACGGCAAAATGATTTTCCTGCAAGGAAGTCCCATTTTAGAAGAAAAAAACGGCATCCAACTCGGCAGACTTTCCGGAATTGTAGCTCATTTTGTTCCCAACTATTTGCAAAAAAATCGCTTACCAAGTTGGGAAACCAATTGCATTGAAGATTGGGAAACCAAGGTGGACGCCATTGTAGCCGAAACCATTAATGAAGATATGGCAGTGATCTCGGGGATTCCGTCGTGGGTGCAAATGTATTTTGAAAAACTGCGACAAAAAGGAGTGAAGCCAGTAGGAGACCTTTTTAAAAACTTTAATTTATTTATCTATGGCGGCGTAAATTATGAACCGTATCGTGCCAAATTTGAAAATCTAATTGGCCGAAAAGTAGATTCAATAGAATTGTTTCCGGCTTCAGAAGGATTTTTTGCCTACCAAGATTCCCAAAAAGATAAAGGAATGTTGTTGCTTTTAAATTCTGGAATTTTCTATGAATTTGTAAAATCGGAAGAGTTTTTTACTCCAAATCCTAAAAGGTATACTATTGGAGAAGTAGAATTACATGTGAATTATGTTTTAATAATTTCTACCAATGCTGGTCTTTGGGCCTATAACATTGGCGACACGGTGCAATTTACTAGTTTGAAACCCTATCGCGTTATAGTTTCTGGTAGAATTAAGCACTATATTTCAGCTTTTGGCGAGCACGTTATTGGTAAAGAAGTCGAACATGCCTTGCAAGAAGCCATGAACGATTCTGAAATTCGAGTAAATGAATTTACGGTGGCACCACAAATTGCTCCCGAAACCGGTTTGCCTTTCCACGAATGGTTTATAGAATTTGAAAAAGAACCCAAAAATTTAGACAAATTTGCATTAGCCATTGACTCCGCTATGCGCAAGCAGAATGTGTATTACGATGATTTAATTGTTGGCAAAGTATTACAAACAGTAAAAATCACCAAAGTATCCAAAAACGGATTTCAAGAATACATGAAATCCATAGGGAAATTAGGCGGACAAAATAAATTACCACGATTATCTAATGACCGAAAAATTGCCGATTTATTAAATAGAGAATAGCAAAAAGATGCAAAAAAAAAGACTTTGGATTGTTTTGCTTTTACTAAGTTTTTGTGCTTCCGCCCAAATAAAAGGCGTCGTTAAAGACAGCATTACCGGGAAACCAATTCCGTATGCGAACATTTGGGTAGAAAATGAAAATAGTGGCGCCAGCACCGAAGAGGATGGTGAATTCAGCATCAACGCCAGTTCAAACAAAAATTTGATTTTCTCGGCATTGGGATTTGAAAAGAAAACCGTAAAAGCAGCGATGGCTCAGGAAGTGAAATTATCGCCTAAATCCTACCAACTTGATGATGTAGTTATTTTAAAAAAGAAAGAAACCAAAATAATTGAAATCGGTAAAAGCAAAAACTCCATTTATCAAGCATTTGATAACGGTCCAAGAATAGACGTGAAATATTTTCCCTATTCAGCAAAATATCAAAAAACCAAATTCATTAAGCAAGTTACGGTTGAAACCGACAGTAAAATAGAAGGCGCCCTGTTTAAAATCCATTTTTTTAGCGTGAACGAAAATGGCTTTCCAGGAGACGAATTGCTAACCAAAGATTTTTTGGTTTCGGTTCCGAAAGGAGTGGTAAAAAACCTTTTTAATTTATCGGAATACAACCTACGAATGCCTAAAAATGGCCTTTTTGTTGGCTATGAAAAACTAATTATAGAGAGAAACAAATCGGAAACTACTGCAACAAACTATAATACCAATGTAACTTCTGTGAAGACCTCTTATGCGCCAATGGTTTTATATAGTTTAGAGGAAAGAGAGATTATGTATACCTTTTCGGGTGGAAAATGGAATAAAGAAATTCAGTATGACTATGCTAAATTGCCTGTAAAACGAATGGTATACGAGCCGTCAATTAACCTAATTTTAACCAATTAAACTTTTAAATACCTATCTTTGCAGGTTAGTAAACAAAATTTAATGATAGAAATTAAAAACATTTCGCGTTCTAGGGCGCAAGAATCGTCGGCAGCTATCGAACGATTGTACATTACCATGAGGCACTTATTTAACAGAGGTTTTTATAAACCAATGGGTGTTTCGGGAGAAACTTTACGTGAAGCATTATTAGAATTAAGACCAGAAATATACGGCAGCATTGCCGAAGAAAAAGTAGAACTTAACGGGTTGTTATATGTAATTGAAAGGCTTCCAATAGGAATTGAAGAATGCCGATACATCAACTTAACTTCTGACGAAGGCTATTCGAAATCCCATTTTAAAGCAATAGTTCCACCAAAGAGAAAAAGAAATTGCTACAGAATAGATGAAGAACAAATGAATGTTGAAATCACCCGCGGGCGATCAGACATTTATGATATTTTAACGCATTTGACCTTCATTTTTATTGAATCACATAAAATCAGAGACCGCGTTTTATTAGACGAAAGCAATGAAGTGACGCGTGATTGGTTAAAATTAGAACAAGCCGCTTTACAAACAAAAAAACTTACTCAAACCGAAAAAGAAAAAGCGATTTCACATACTTCAAATGTATTGGGAAGAAGCTTTTCGGAGGTTTTAGAAATTTATGATGCGTTTGGATCTACTGAAAAACCAGACCGTTTTTTACATGTAATTTATTGGTTAGGAAAACTAGCAATAGAAGAAACAATTGACAATAATAAACGAACGATAACTTTTAGTCCGTTATTACGCGAACGACTTGGGCACCACATTCACGGTGAGATTTGGGCAACCAACATCAAGGAAACTTTAATTCAAAATAATTTATTAGAGCGCCCAATTCATATTATTAGTGCAAACATGCACTCGGTTATGAATTCAATTTTTGCAAATCCGGTTTTAGGGTCAAAATACAAAGGCAAATCTGAGTATGATATTTATGAAGATTTAAGTGCATCGGGAAATAAAGAGTTACGAAATAAAGTGGAAGCTTTTGCGTTACAACACGGAATGATTTCATTGCCAGATCAATCAGGAACAAATATTGATGTTCAAATTTTTGACACTTCCAAAATTGATTGGGCCAAATCGAGTTTTCCTAAAGCACAAATAAAAGGTGAAAACCCTGTTATTATTGTAATGGATTATGCTTTTGGAGAGCAAGCTTATGAAACCATCGATGAATTATTGAAGCCTTATAAAAAAGGTCAAAACACACATTTTGTAAATGTGGAATCAGTTTCAATAATGGGAAAAGCAGGAATTCTTCAAGGAGGAAAAGGAGATATTATGATTCCGAATGCCCATATTAACGAAGGCACAGCCGATAATTATTCTTTTGAAAATGAGCTTACCGCTAAAATGTTAGAAGGAAACGGAATACCTGTTTTTGCAGGACCAATGGTTACTGTGTTAGGCACTTCATTACAAAATAAAGATTTATTGAAGTTTTTCCATGAATCTACTTGGGGCGCAATCGGACTAGAAATGGAAGGATCTTATTATCAAAAAGCGATTCAAAGCGCCTCCAAAATTAGAAAGAGCATTAATGAAAATGTAAAAGTAAGGTATGCGTATTATGCTTCGGATAATCCATTAGAAACCGGAAGCACGCTAGCTTCTGGCGGATTAGGAACTACCGGAGTGAAGCCAACTTATTTAATAACAATTAAAATATTAGAACAAATCTTTAACATAAAATAAATTAACCATGAGTAATAAAAGCGAACAAAATAGTAATGCCGAGGAAATTGATTTAGGCGTTTTAATTAAAAAAATTAATAATTTTTTTAGCAGTATATTTTTAAATTTTTTTAAAGGAATTTTATTTATTAAACAAAATGGTATAAAAATAATTGGTTTAATAATTTTAGGAATTGGATTAGGAATTTTAATTGATATTTCTAATAAAAGCTATAAAAGTGAAATAATTGTTATTCCAAATAACGACGGTACGGATTACTTATATTCTAAATTAGACCTCTTTAATTCTAAACTAGAAGAAGAAGATGGAGAATTTTTTAAAGGAATCGGAATAAATAACTTTCAATCTATTTCAAAATTAAAGGTTGAGCCTATAGTTGACATATACAATTTTGTAAATAATTCAGCCGTTCCTTTAGCAAATGCCCAAACCACTCAAAATTTTGAATTAGTAAAACTATTATCTGAAAGTTCAGATATTAATAAAGTTATTAAAGATAAATTAACCAGCAAAAACTATTCAAATCATTCTATACTTATTGAAACAAAAGGGGAGATATCAGAAAACAATGTGATTAAACCCTTGTTAATTTGGTTAAATAAAGATAAATATTTATCGAAAATTAATGAAATTTCAAAAGCAAGTATTGCAAATAAAATTGAGAAGAATGAACAAGAAATAATGCAATTAGACTCATTAATTAGTCAAATCTCTAAAAACATGGGCAAAAATGAAAGAAGTTCTAATTTGGTTTATAATAATGAAAACAATCAAATAAACGGATTATTTGATTTAAAAAATAAATTAATTAATGAAATTGCTAATCAAAAAATAGAATTAGTTAAAATAGATTCATTTATTAAAGAAACGAGTATTGTTATAAATATTAAGAACAATAAAGGCATTAATGGTAAAATGAAATTGATACTACCAATATTATTTTTGGTTTTATTCATATTTATTAATGCTTTTAATGTATTTTATAAAAGCCATTTACAAAAATTAAAGCAAAACTAATGAAAGGAATTATTTTAGCAGGTGGATCTGGCACCAGATTACATCCGTTAACCATAGCTGTCAGCAAGCAATTAATGCCTATTTATAATAAGCCAATGATTTATTATCCGTTGGCAACTTTAATATGGTCGGGAATAAAAGAAATATTGATTATTTCTACTCCACATGATTTACCTCTATTTAAATCATTGCTTGAAGACGGAAAAAAGTATGGCTGCCGATTTGAATATGAAGTACAAGAGCATCCAAATGGTTTAGCCGAAGCTTTTATTATTGGTAAAAATTTTATTGGCAACGACAAGGTTGCCTTAGTTTTAGGAGATAATATATTTTATGGAACTGGTTTGGCTGATTTACTTCAAGCTAATAACGATCCTGATGGTGGCATAATTTATGCCTACCATGTTCATGACCCAGAGCGTTATGGCGTAGTAGATTTTGACAAACAAGGAAATGTTATTTCTATTGAAGAAAAACCTAAGGTTCCAAAATCAAATTATGCCGTTCCAGGTATCTATTTTTATGACAATGATGTGGTAGAAATAGCCTCAAATATTAAACCAAGTCATCGAGGTGAGATAGAAATTACGGATGTAAATAAAGAATATTTACGAAGAGGAAAATTAAAAGTGAGTATTTTAGATAGAGGAACAGCTTGGTTTGACACGGGCACGTTCAATTCCTTAATGCAAGCCGCTCAATTTGTTCAAGTCATAGAAGAGCGACAGGGTTTAAAAATTGGATCCATTGAAGAAGCAGCGTTTAGAATGGGCTTTATTGACAAAACACAATTAAAAGCATTGGCTGAGTCCTTATTAAAAAGCGGCTATGGGAATCAATTAATGGATATTTCAAACGAATAATATTACAATAACTGAATGAATTTTATATCTACCAAACTAGAGGGGAACTTTATTATTGAGCCAAAAATAATCCAAGATTCAAGAGGTTATTTCATGGAAAGTTTTAACGAAAACAGTTTTCAAAATGGAATTGGCAAAAAAGTAACTTTTGTTCAAGACAATCAGTCTTTTTCAAGCAAAGGAGTATTACGAGGATTGCATTACCAAACCGGAGAACATGCGCAAGCAAAATTAGTTCGCGTACTTCAAGGCGAGGTATTAGATGTTGCGGTCGACATACGTCCAAATTCTTCCACATACGGGCAATATGTTTCGGTATTGCTTTCAGGCGAAAACCAAACCCAATTTTTTATTCCGAGAGGTTTCGCACATGCTTTTTTGGTGTTAAGTGAAACAGCAACTTTTTTTTATAAGTGCGATAATTTTTATAATAAAGAAAGTGAAGGTGGAATAATTTATAACGATCCAATACTCAATGTTGATTGGCAATTTCCAATTGCTGATGTGCTAATTTCAGAAAAAGACCAAAATCTTCCTACTTTAGAAAATGCTAAAAAAGTATGGTAGTATTAGTAACTGGAGCAAACGGACAACTTGGTCAAGCAATAGAATTTATTTCTGGAAATTACCCCGAAATAAATTTTGTTTTTTGTGATTCTTCCGAGTTAGATATTACAAATAAAGAAAATTGCCGTGAAACCTTTATCAAATACAAACCAAACTTTTGTATCAATACTGCGGCATATACCGCAGTAGACAAAGCCGAAAGCGAAACACAAAAAGCTCATTTAATCAATGTAATCGGTCCAACAAATCTTGCTGAAACTTGCAAAGAACATGAGGTGGTATTGATTCATATTTCTACCGATTTTATTTTTGATGGCAACCAAACCAAACCATACACCGAGACGGACAATCCAAATCCAACAAGTGTTTACGGACAAACTAAATTAGACGGAGAAAAAGCCATCCAAAAAATATTAAAGCAGCATTTTATTATCAGAACTTCATGGGTTTATTCGCAATTTGGAAATAATTTTATGAAAACGATGTTGCGGCTGTCCTCCGAAAGAGATAGCTTATCTGTGGTAAACGACCAAATAGGAACACCTACAAATGCTGTTGATTTAGCAGAAGCATTAATAAAGATAGTTTCTTCCAATTTCCAATTTCTAACTTCCAACTTTGGAATCTACAATTTCTCCAATGAAGGGCATTGTTCTTGGTATGATTTTGCAAAGAAAATATTTGAAATTAACAACATTAAAATTGATATAACACCAATACCAACTTCAAGTTATCCTACACCAGCCAAAAGGCCAACACAAAGCGTTTTAGATAAAACTAAAATAAAATTGGTTTTCTGCGTTATTATAGATTGTTGGGATGAAAGCTTGAAAAAAACAAAATAATTTAATTAAGAAAATAAACTCCAAACTCTTGAAGAAAAAGTTAATTTTAATTCTATTTCTTTTAATAAATTTCACAATTTGTTTTGCTCAAAAAACAAGCAAAATTATTGTGGAAAATTCTGACTTTTCTGATATTAATCAAAACGAAGTTCCTGATGCTTTATTGTTAACCGGAAATGTAAGAGTAAGACATGACGGAGTAGTACTGACCTGTAATAAGGCTTACTTTTTTCAAAATGAAAACTACATCAAGGCATTTGGTGAGGTGCAAATGGTTCAAGGAGACACCTTATATTTAAACAGTAAATATGCCGAATATAACGGGAACGTAAAAAAGGCATTTGCATCTGGAAATGTATTAATGACCTCTCCAGAATCTACAATGACAACGGATACTATTTATTTAGACAGAAATATTCAGGAGGCCTATTTCAATTCCAACGCCACAATTATAAATAAAAAGAACACTTTAAAAAGCAAGTCGGGAAGGTATTATATTAAAGAAAAAAAATACCAGTTTTTAACTTCGGTTGTGCTTACTAATCCAGAATATACCATTAAGTCCAACCACCTTGATTATTTTACTTCACAAGGCGATTCTTATTTAAAAGGCCCTTCAACCATAACCGGGAAAGACAATTTTATTTATACCGAAAACGGGTATTATAATAGCAAGAAAAACATTGGAAATTTTAAAAGGAAATCCTACATAAAATATAAGGAACGACTAATTGAAGGGGATAGTTTATACTATGACCGCAAGAGAGAATTTGCCTCTGGAACTAACAATGTAAAAATCACCGACTCGATAAATAAAGCCATAATTAAAGGCCATTATGGTGAGGTTTATAAAAACAAAGATTCCTTATACATTACCAAACACGCTTCTATTAGGTATTTAATAGAAAAAGATTCCATGTTTATTCATGCTAAAAAAATAATCGTTACAGGCAAAACAGGTGAAAGAAAAGTCACAGGATTTAATAATGTTCGCTTTTTTAAAACGGACCTTAGCGGAAAATGTGATTCAATTCATTCCGACCAAAAAGTCGCACTTACAAAACTTATTGGAAAACCAATCCTTTGGAATTTTGAAAGTCAAATGACTGGAGATATTATGCATTTAGTTGGAAACAATCAAACAGAAAAACTGGATTCTTTAAAAATTTTAAAAAACACTTTTATTATTTCAAAAGATACATTAGGGACCGGCTTCAACCAAATTAAAGGGCTAAATCTTTACGGAAAATTTAAAGAAAACAAACTCTACGAAGCCGATGTGGTGAAAAATACCGAGGTAGTTTATTTTATGCGAAATGATAAAAATGAATTAATTGGGATTAATAAAAATGTAAGTAGCCGCATTAATATGACTATGGATGATAAAAGTAAAGTGGATACAATTACTTTTTTTGATTCTGTTGATGGCGACATCTATCCTGAAAAAGAGCTGCTTGAAAATGCCCGTAGACTGAAAGGTTTTGTATGGCGCGGTGACGAACGAATAAAAAATAAAGAAGAAATATATCCTCCAGACGAAGAAGAATTCCACAAGAAAATTGTTTTAGAAAGCAATAAAAAATTTGAATTAGAACAACTTGGTCAAGCTGCAGAAAAAAACAAATTGGAAGACCATATAAGTGGTGATAATTTTTATGAAGAATTTTTTAAAAAATATAATAATTATATAGTAGTAGATAAAAATGGCACAAGACTTCTTGTAAGAAATTTTAAGTTTGGATTTCCAGAAGACGAATATTCATTTGATAATTATAAAAAGAAACATCCGAAGTATAAAAAAGAAATAAATATAGACAGGCTACTTTGGGATGTTAAAACTATGCCCGGTAAAAAATATAATGGAAAGTTATTTACTGGAAATGAAGATTTATTTGAAATAGAGTTGCCCAAAAAAGAATATTTAACTTATGAAGAGATTTTCGAGTTATATAACAATAGAATTGTTATTGACAGAAATGGTATAGAAATGTTGATCCAAAATAATAAAATAAAAATTCCAATAGACGCTAATTCAATTAATAATTTTAGTAAAACTCATCCAAAATGCAAAAAAATAGTTAGAATAAATCAAGTCTTATGGGATTGGAGAACAATGTTAGGTAAAGAGTATGATGGAGGACTTTTTAATGGAAATGAAAAAGAATAAAATAACTAATTGCAAATATAGTTTATGTTAAACTTTACAGAAAAATTAATTTGAAAAACGCTATGGATTTAAAAATTAATCCTTTTTTAAATTTTTTAAATATTGGAATAATAAAAATTTTAAATATTGGATCAAAATATATTTTAGTTGGTTATTTAATTCGTGTTTTAGGTGAAAACGGATATGGTACATTGACTTGGGTTGATTCCATCGTTCAATATTTTATTATGCTAATAAATTTTGGATTTGATTTATATGCCGCTAAATATATAGTTGAGAACAAAAACAACCCTAAAAGACTTAATGAAGTAATTACTTCCATTTATTATATTAAAAGTCTATTATTTCTGCTATGTTTCATATTGTTGATACCATTATCTTTTAATCTTCAAATAAATAATTATTTAAATCTTATATCATTAATGCTTATTTTAGGCTTAGGAGAAGTACTAATGCCAATATGGTTTTTTCAAGGAATTGAAAAAATGAAATCCGTAACAATTTTAACTTTTACAACAAAATTGTTATTGATATTACTGACCATATTTTTTATTAAAAAAAGTAATGATATTAATTTATATATAGTTTTTTTAGTTTTTACAAATGCCGTGTGGGGATTATTAGGGTTTTTGAAAATGAAGAAAGAAATTCAATTTGAATTTATTAAAATTTCAAAATTAACATTAATTAAATATTTGAAAGAGGGATATCTATTTTTTATTGGCAAAGTTTCAACCTTTATATTTAATATGGGCACATTGTTTATAATAGGGTATTTCTATTCAAAAGGGAATGTTGCAGGGTTTGATATAGCTATAAAAATTGTATTTGTTTTTATTATTCCATTTGAAGTTTTGCAACAAGCAATTTATCCAAAGTTTGTTAGAGGAATTAATAAATCTTACATTAAAAAAATATTAATATATTCATTTTTTTTTAGTCTTTTAATGGCTATATCAACGTACATTTTTTCTGAAAAAATAATTTCAATTTTCGGAGGAAATACTATGATTAAATATAATTTTATTTTACCAATTGTATTGCCATTAATCCCAATTGTAAGCTCCACAATTATTTTAGGAAATTGTATTATGGTGGCTAATGGATATTTTAAAGAATATAACAGGTCTTTAATTATTACCGCATTTTTATTTGTTTTATTTATTATTATTTTAAAAGCAACAAATAATTTAAATTTAATAAATATTATAATAGTTAGAGTATTAGCAGATTTAATTTTACTTTTAATACGACTTTATTATTGTTTAAAATATAAGTTGATTTAGGAAAAAAATGGAAATAGAATATTTTTACTCATTTATTTATATATTAATAAGTTTAGTAATATTAAAATTCTTTTATTATAAAAGAATTGTTTCTATTATTTCACCTGTTGATATGTATATTTTGTTTTTTTCAGCAGTGATAATATTAAATATTTTATATAGATACTATCCTAAAGATCAAAAATTTGATATGTACAATTTGGATACATTTAACAATAAGAATTTCCCTGCACAATTAAATGTTTTTTTTAGAATGATGACACTTTTCTTAATAGGTGTTTTTATATTTAGTATTAGGAAATTAAAATATTTAAGGCTAAGTTCCCAAAAAATAGAAATAATTAACATTAAAAAAGCACCCTTTAATTATGTATTTTTAAAAAATGCAATGATTTTTTTATTATATACATGCATAATTTTAGTTGCGATTGATTATAAATCAGATTTTTTTTATAGAATAAATTACATTCCTCATAAAAGCTCTGTTTTAAAATCTATTTACACTGTATTGTTAATCGTTTTGTCAATATTAGCGGCAATTTCATTTAATAAGAACAAAATTATTTCATTTTTTACAATTACTATTGTTCTTTTGATAGGTATAGGATTAGGAAGTAGAATGGCAACAGTTAATTTAATAACATTCATATTTTCCTATTCATTTATGATAAAAGACAAAAGGACAAAAATTAAATATTTTTTTGTTTGGATTCCAATAATTATTTTCTTTTTTGGTTATAATATAGCATTAAGATTAGAGTCAAATACCCATGGACTAGTTCCATATTTAAATATTATATTGAGTAAGCCAGATGTTATTTTTCACAACACCTTGTTTAATATATACTACACTTTTATTTTTGGATTTGTTGCAACCTCGGAAACTATAAAACTTTATCAGGAAAACATTAGTAATTTATTAACCTGTATCAATCCATTACCCGGAAGTTTAACAAATTGGTATTTGTTTTCGCAAAAATTACGAATAAACATTTATGCTCCTTTTACAGCAATTGGAGAAATGGCTAAATTTCCAGTTTTTAGCTTTTTTTATTATATTTTTTTAGGCTATTATTTTTCATTCTGTGATTTTTATATAAAAACAGCTATCATTGCAAAAAGATATTTTGCACCAGCAATAATAATTATTCTACTATGTTTATTTATTTTATTTTCTTTTGAATATAATTTGAGATCGTCTATTAGATATATATATTATTCCGCATTTATTTTATTTCTTTCTAAAATAAAAATTAATGGAAAAAGTTAAAAACTTGTTTAATTTTATTTTAAATAAATTAGGGTACCTCTTTGGTGTGTTTGTTTTTGTTCCAAATAGAGTAAAGCCATATTTAGTCTTAATTTTGTTTTTAACTAGTATTATTTTATATAGAAAAAGTAATTTTACTGCGGTAATTAAAAAGGCCCTTCCGCTTTTAGTATTATTCTTTATGTATTTACTTTCGTTGTTTTATACAAGTGACTTGAATCAAGGAGTATTATTAATAGTTAGAATGTTACCATTAATTATTTTGCCATTTTCATTTTCATTAATTGGCACAAATAATACAGAATTATTTTTCTCTAAATTTAAAACAGCATTTATATTTTGCCTTGTTATCTATTCAATTTTCATTTTGTTTTATTTATATAAGTTGGATTGCTTGTTTGGAAACAACAGTCTAAATTATGGATATTCTTATATTACTAATGAATTTTATGGATTTAACGACCATCCTATTTATATTTCATCATACTATTGTATAGGGCTTTTATTAATCATTTATAACAATAAAAGCAATATTTATATTTCTTCTTTTTCATTTATTATTATTTTGTTAGGATTGATTTTGCTATCCAGAAAAGGATCAATTATTGCCTTTTTTTTAATTTTGATTTATTATTTTATTTTAAATAAAAAAAATGTGTTAAAAATATTATTTATTATTTTCACATCGATTATACTTATTTTTACAATTCCAGAATTAAAAAACAGATTTTTAGAATTAACAGATTCTGAAAAACAAAATAACTCATCTACTGCAATAAGAGAATTAATCATAGAAAATAGTTTAAAGCTTACTTTAGAATCTAAATTTATTGGCTTTGGTGCTGGTAGCGTTCAAAAAGAATTAAATAAACAATATTATGAGAACAAAAATTTTAGCCTCATAAAAGAAAATTATAATGCTCATAATCAATATTTGCAAATTATTCTTACTGTTGGATTTGTTGGATTTTTAATCTTTTTAACTGCAATTTTTTATTTAACCATTAATTTGAATTACAATAAAAATTATTTTGGAGTAGCTTCGTTAATATATTTTTATATTTTATTTATTACCGAAAGCTATCTGCAAAGACAAAATGGAATAATATTTTTCAGCTTAATAATTAGTTTAATAATATTTAGTAAAGAAATCAAAGAAATAAAACCATTTTTCAACAAATTATCTTCTTAATTATAGGTAAATGTATTTTTATGAAAAAAAATAGAATTCTTATAATTGGCTCATTTCCACCTCCAATTTCAGGGGTAAGTTTGGCAAATAAAGTAATATCCGATGGATTAAAAATGTCAAAGGAATGGGAAGTTGATATTATAAATTCTGAATATTCCAGCAATATTCCAGCAGTGCATGGAGCTATTACAATTCATAAATTTTATTTTTTAAAAACTTATTTATACCTATATAAAGTTCTATTTTCTAATATAATTTATATAACAATTGGACAATCTTTTTTTGGCGTTATTAAGTATGCACCGTTTATTATATTTTCAAAATTATTTAAAAAAAAGATTGTCTTCCATTTGCATGGAGGCCACTTATTGAATGAATATAATCAATTATATGGACTAAAAAGGAAAGCTTTTTATTTTTTTGTATCAAAAATGGACTACGGAATTGTGCTTTCAAAAAGGTTAAGAGACAATTTTTCCGAATTCATCAAATCTTCAAAAATATTTGAGTTACCAAATTTTTATGAATCAGAATTAAGATTGACAGAAAAAGAATTGTTAAATTCAAAAGATTATAGTGAAATTAGAATTATATTTTTGAGTAATTTAATAGAAGAAAAAGGAATAAATGTATTATTAGAAGCGATAAAAAAATTACATGAAAATGGTATAAAAATTAAAATTAAGGTTGCCGGAAATACAGTTTCAAACAATGATTTAAGTAATTATTTTGGTAAATATGGGATTGAATATGTTGGAGTAGTTAATGGAAAAGCAAAAAAAGACTTTTTACTTTGGGGTAATGTTTTTTGTCTACCAACTTTTTACAGAATGGAAGGTCAACCTATTAGTATTATTGAAGCAATGGCAACTGGAAATTTAATTATTACAACTAAACACGCGGGAATTGAAGATATTTGCACTAGCGACAATGCTTTTTTTTGTGAGAAGAATGATCTAAAAGATTTGATTTCAACAATTGAATATCTATCAAATAATGTGGCTGAAATAAAAATAAAGGGTCTTTATAATTATGGTTATGCTAAAGACTTGTTTTCTACAGAAAAATTTATTGATAATGCAAATAAAATTTTACTACAATGTATCAACTAGATCAATTTAATCTTCCGGAAAACTTTAGAGGTAAAAACGGACTAATTGTTCAACTTTGGAGAACAACATATTTTCTTTTATACAAACCTTCTCCACAAATAATGTATGGGTGGAGAAGATTTTTATTAAGGTTGTTTGGTGCAAAAATTGGAAAAAAAGTAATTCTAAGACCATCTAGTCAAATAACCTATCCTTGGAAATTAGAAATTGGCGATTATTCTTGGATTGGCGATGATGTTGTTTTGTATAATTTAGGTGATATTAAAATTGGCTCCAATTCCATAGTGTCTCAAAAAAGTTACCTATGTACAGGCTCTCATGATTATAGTTCAATCAGTTTTAATATTTTTCAAAAACCAATTGTTATTGGCAATTCTTGCTGGATAGCTACGGATGTTTTTATTGCCCCAGGCGTAACAATCACACACGAAGTAGTTATTGGGGCGAGATCAATTGTTTTTAAAGACATATTAGAAAAAGGTATTTACAAAGGAAATCCAGCGAAAAAGAATAGTTAAAGAAATTGATTTATGAACATTACAATAATAAGTAATAACTATTATCCTGAAGACAGCGGAATTGGATTATATTCTTCAGGAATGGCAGAGTTTTTGGCAAAAACTCACAATGTAAAAGTTATTACTGCAATGCCATATTACCCGCAATGGGAAATTTATTTCGAGTATAAAGATAAACCAAAATTTTACAGAGAAACTATCAACAACGTTGAGGTTTTTCGCTTTAAACAATATACACCTAAAAACCCTACTTTTTTAAAAAGGATTTTTCAGATGTGCCATTTTTTATTAGGCTCAATAGTAAATGTTTTTAAAATTAAAAAAAATGATGTTGTAATTGTAGTTATGCCCTTTACAATTTCAATTTTTTTAGGAATACTGGTTAAATTATTTAAAGGCGGAAAACTATTGGTTCATGTACAAGATTTCGAATTTGATGCAGCTTTTGAAACAGGAATATCAAAAAAGAAAGGATTATTAGCCAAATTTATTCTTAAACTAGAAAGACTTTTATTAAATAGAGCTGATTCTGTTAGCACAATAAGTTATGGAATGTTGAAAAAACTGAAGACAAAAACAAACTCATCAACTAGTTATTTTCCAAATTGGATAGATTATTCAAAAATTAATCCCGAAACAGCAATACCAAATAAAAACTTTGACATAAATAAATTTAATATTTTATATTCCGGAAATATAGGAGCAAAGCAAGACTGGGATTTTTTTATAGATTTTGTAAAAGCTTGTAAAGAAAATAATAAAGTCCATGTTTATCTAATTGGCGAAGGAGCCAAAAGAGAGGAAGTAGTTAAAAAAATTAAAAATTTATCGAATTGTACTTATTTACCGCCAGTCCGTTATTCAGAATTAAACGATTTCTTGTGCAATGCTGATTTACATATTCTTTTTCAAAAAACTGCTGTTATTGACTCTGTAATG
Organism: Flavobacterium sp.; assembly: GCF_040383245.1. Classification (GTDB taxonomy): domain Bacteria; phylum Bacteroidota; class Bacteroidia; order Flavobacteriales; family Flavobacteriaceae; genus Flavobacterium. The sequence continues at coordinate 69,209 of NZ_JBEIDX010000003.1, forward strand.
CCATCAAAAATATTAGGGATGATGGCTAGCGGTAGACCATCATTTGTAACAGGCCATGAAGAGTCTGAGGTTAAATATAATTTCGAAATTTCTAATGGTGGATTTTATTTTTATTCAGAAAATAAACTTAGCCAAATAATAAAAAAAATAGATTATTTAATTAAATCTCCCGAGAAATCTATAGAAATTGGAAATAATGCAAGAAAATTTATTATAGATAATTTTTCACTGGAGACAATATTAACTAATTTTGAAAATGAAAATTTAAATTAATAATTTTTTAATTATTTGTCCAAGTACCACAGATACATTTTTTTAATACCCTCAGCTAGGTCTATTTTATGTTTCCAGCCCAAATTATTAAGCTTACCGCAATCGGTAAGTTTTTTTAACGTTCCGTCAGGTTTTTCTGTATTAAAAACAAAATCACCGTCGTAACCAACAATTTCTTTTATTAGATAAGCTAAATCTTTAATAGAAATATCTATTCCAGTCCCTATGTTAATGTGGGTGTTTTTTATTGTATCAGGGTTTGAGTAGCAATCTTTAAAATCTCGATTTTCCATTATAAAAACACAAGCATCGGCCATATCTTCCGACCATAAAAACTCTCTCATGGGCGCGCCACTTCCCCATATTTCAACTTTGTCTTTAGCTATTTTGTATTGATTCAATAGCAAGTTTGCTTCGTCTAATGTATTTACTTTTAAGTCTAACAAAAGCGCTTCAATATTATTTTCTGAAAGTAATTTGGCTAAATGAACTTTTCTCAATAAGGCAGGTAATACATGCGATTTTTCTAAATCAAAATTATCATTTGGCCCATATAAATTAGTGGGCATTACCGAAATAAAATTGGTTTTGTATTGAATATTATAACTTTCACACATCTTTATCCCAGCAATTTTTGCAATGGCATAAGGCTCGTTGGTATATTCCAATTCGTCAGTTAATAGATATTCCTCTTTCATGGGTTGAGGACAATTTTTTGGATAAATGCAGGTACTTCCTAAAAACAAAAGTTTTTTCACTCCATTAATATAACTCTGATGAATTATATTATTCTGAATCATTAGATTTTCATAAATAAAATCGGCACGATAGGTATTATTTGCAATTATTCCTCCAACTTTTGCCGCTGCTAAAAAAACATAATCTGGTTTTTCTGCAGCAAAAAATGTGGTTACATCTGAAGTATTTGTAAGATCAAGTTCTTGTCGCGTTCTAGTGACAATATTTGTATACCCTTTTTGAATAAGGTTTTTAACTAGCGCACTTCCAACCAATCCATTATGACCGGCAACAAATATTTTAGATGCTTTTTCCAACTTATCTTCTTTTTACATATTCCATATCATGTGAAACCATGATTTTTACAAGTTCTTCAAATGAAGTTCTAGTAGGATTCCAACCTAACTGAGTTTTTGCTTTTGTTGGATCTCCAAGTAAAGTTTCCACTTCAGAAGGTCTGTAATAATTAGGATCAACTTCAATTAAAACAGCGCCTGTTTCTTTACAAACACCTCTTTCATTTTCATTTTCACCTTGCCAAACGATTTTAATTCCAGCCTCTTTAAAAGCTAATTCACAAAATTCTCTAACAGAATGTTGTTCCCCTGTAGCAATTACATAATCTTCAGGATTTTCTTGTTGTAGCATTAGCCACATACATTCTACATAATCTTTTGCATAACCCCAATCTCTTAATGAGTTTAGGTTTCCTAGATATAATTTTTCTTGTAAACCTTGTTTAATTCTTGCTACAGCTAAGGTAATTTTTCTTGTAACAAAGGTTTCTCCTCTTCTTTCAGATTCATGATTAAATAGAATTCCATTTACCGCAAAAATATTATAAGATTCTCTGTAGTTTTTTGTAATCCAAAAAGCATAAATTTTAGCTACACCATAAGGGCTTCTTGGATAAAAAGGAGTTGTTTCAGTTTGTGGGATTTCTTGAACTTTCCCATAAAGCTCAGAGGTTGAGGCTTGATATATTTTGGTTTTTTGTTCTAATCCACATATTCTTATTGCTTCCAATAGTCTTAAAGTTCCAATTCCATCTGTTTCAGCTGTATATTCTGGCAATTCAAACGATACTTTCACATGAGATTGAGCAGCAAGATTATAAATTTCATCTGGTTTTATTTGTTGAATTAACCGAATCAAATTAGTTGAATCGGTCATATCACCATAATGAAGTTTAATACGTTGCTTTAAATGAAGGTCTTTAATTAAAGATTCAATATATAAATGCTCTATACGCTCGGTATTAAAAGTAGAGCTTCTTCTTATTATTCCGTGAACAAAATAACCTTTTTCTAATAATAATTCTGCTAGATACGAACCGTCTTGTCCGTTAATTCCAGTTATTAAAGCTGTTTTCATTTTTTTTCAAATTTCAAGTCACAAATATAGATTTTTTTAATTAATTGTTAGCCCAGCCAATTGAAACAAATATTATTTTATGGTTTTTCGGTTAAGTATATTTACATAAATTGAATCCAAAACATTTTATAAATTTTGATGTTATTTACAACAATAAGTATATTTTTGTAAATATTTAAAACATTGTAAATGGGCATCTTTAATAGAATAATTTCAAGTTTTCCCAAAAACATCATCCTTAATTCCCAAAACTCTTTTGGGGCTCTTATTACCCTAATTTTAGTCGCTTTACCACTTAACAATATTTTTGTAAGTATTGCCACAATTGGGTTTGTAGTATTTGGAATTGTATTAAATAATAAACAAATTATAAATAACGAAAAGACATTATTTTTTCCTATTTTGTACTTTATCATCTTGTCTTTATCTTTAATATGGACTAATAATTTTGATTCCACATTATCGGGCGTTCAAAAATCTTTATCGTTTTTAGTCATCACAGCAGTTTTTATAGTTATTCCTAAAATTTCAAAAGATATTCAAAACTGGATTATTAGAATGTATAGTTTTGGTATGTTAGTTTATGCCGCAACGTATTTAATATTGGCATCAATTAATTATTATCATACACACAATAGAGAGCTTTTCTTTTATAAATATCTTGTACCAGAAGACCCAGGATCTATTTATATGTCGGTTTTTGCTTCGTTTGCATTATTTTATTTTGTTCAGTTGAAAATTAGAAATTCAATTGAAAAAATAGCATTAGTAGTATTGTCCACATTTGTTTTTTTACTTTCTTCAAAAAGTATTATTACTATTGATTTTGTTATTATTATTTGGTTTTATGCTTTTAATGCAGAAATTTCCAAAGGCACAAAGGCACTCACAATTTCGGCTGTTTCTTTGTTTTTAGTATTATCAATATTCTTTGTTAAAGAAGTAAAAGAGCGTTTTTATCTTGAATTTGAAACCGCATTTGTAGATAATATTCCTTCTATGATTAATTCTGCACTTCCAAGCTCCATTCATAATATTAGCGTACAAGAGGCATGGGAAAATCAAAAATTTCAACAAACTGATTTTTTCCCTGGCGCTGCATTAAGAGTATATCAATTAAGGATATATAAAGAAATACAACAAGAAAACCCAACTTTTATATCAGGATTAGGTTTAGAAGCCTCGCAAGATAAAATTAGAGAAAAAGCTAAAGAGCACAATTTGAATTTGGAGTATGGCGAATATAATTTTCACAATCAATACATACAAACCCTTGCAGAGTTAGGAATTTTCGGGCTATTAATATTGATTATAATGCTTTTGGTTAATTTATTAAACGCAATTAAACAAAAAGATTTTCTTCATATTGCTTTTGCAATCACAATGATAATGTTATTTTTGTCTGAATCATTTTTTTGCAGACAAAGAGGAATTGTGTTTTTTATTATTCTATATTGTTTGTTTAATTCAAATTATTCGAATTTACAAAGAGATAAAATCAATTAAACATGAAAAGAATATTAATTACGGGCGCAGCAGGATTTCTTGGCTCTCATCTTTGTGATCGTTTTATTAAAGAAGGTTATTTTGTTATCGGAATGGATAATCTTATAACCGGAGATTTAAAAAATATTGCCCATTTATTCAAACTAGAAAACTTTGAATTTTATCACCATGATATCACAAAGTTTGTTCATGTACCTGGTAAATTAGATTATATTCTACATTTTGCTTCACCAGCCAGCCCAATTGATTATTTAAAAATTCCGATTCAAACCCTTAAAGTTGGATCACTAGGAACACACAATTTATTAGGTTTAGCCCGAGTTAAAAAAGCAAGAATACTTATTGCTTCCACTTCCGAAGTTTATGGAGATCCATTAATTCATCCACAAACAGAAGAATATTACGGCAATGTAAATACCATAGGCCCAAGAGGCGTTTATGATGAGGCCAAACGATTTCAAGAATCTATAACTATGGCTTATAATACTTTTCATGGAGTAGAAACAAGAATTGTAAGGATTTTTAATACTTATGGCCCACGAATGCGACTTAATGATGGCCGTGTAATTCCGGCTTTTATTGGACAAGCGTTGCGAGGTGAAGACCTAACAATTTTTGGCGACGGAATGCAAACCCGCTCTTTTTGTTATGTAGATGATCAAGTGGAAGGAATTTTTAGATTACTTCATTCAGATTATGTATTACCAGTTAACATTGGAAATCCAGATGAAATAACAATAAAAGATTTTGCAGAAGAAATAATTAAACTTACAGGAACCAATCAAAAGGTAGTCTATCATCCACTTCCAATAAATGATCCGCTACAGCGTCAACCAGATATTACCAAAGCCAAAGAAATATTAGGCTGGGAAGCCAAAGTTTCTAGACAAGAAGGAATGAAAATTACCTACGAATATTTCAAATCGTTATCTACTGAAGAATTATTAAAAGAGGAGCATAAAGATTTTTCAAAATACATTTTTTAAGTGCAAAGACATACCGGAAGGTTTTCCATATATATTAGACCATTTTCTTATTTGCTGGATTTAATGATAATTAATTTCTTAGCAAATAGTCTTTTAATAGATATTTTTAACGGAATCTATTACCATTTCTTTATTTCATTTTCTTGGATAGTAATCTCTTGGAATGTAGGTTTTTATGAAGTTTATCGTTTTACAAAGTCTTCAGAAATTCTTGAAAAAATAGGAAAACAATATGCCACATTTATTGTAGTTAATTTTGCATATATTGGTTACTTTCTTAAGTTTTCAGACCCTTCTTTGATCATTAAATTTGTTTCTATTGCAACGGGATTAATAGCCTTTGAAAAATTATTTATTTATTATTTTCTAAGAAAATTTAGGGTAGTATATGGAGGGAATTTTAGAAGAGTTGTAATAGTTGGAGAAGAAAAACATACTGCTCACCTCGTTGAATTTTTTAATGAAAATCCAAATTATGGATACAAGCATGTAAAATTATTTGATTTACAATCTAATAAAAAAGAAAAAATTCAGGAGTGTTTCCAGTTTGTTGTTGAAAATAAAATAGATGAGGTTTATTGCGCATTGGCAGATTTATCTATTACCGATGTAAATAATTTCATTGATTTTGCTGATAACAATTTAAAGACATTAAAATTTTTACCAGACGAAAAAGAAATTACAGCGAGAAATCTTAAGTTAGATTACTACGGTTATATTCCTATTTTTTCCCTGAGGAACATTCCTTTAGAGGAAACTGCAAATAAAATTATTAAAAGAATCTTCGACATTCTTTTTTCTATATTAATTATTATTGGAATTCTTTCTTGGTTAATTCCAATTTTAGCCATTTTTATTAAATCAGAATCCAAAGGGCCAGTATTTTTTAAACAAAAGAGAAATGGTTTGAATTATCATGAATTCGATTGTTTTAAATTCAGATCGATGACAATAAATGATATAGCTGATTTAGAACAGGTTTCAAAAAACGATCCTAGGATTACAAAAATTGGAAAATTCATAAGAAAAACAAGTATTGATGAATTGCCTCAGTTTTTCAATGTTTTTTTAGGAGACATGTCGGTTGTAGGACCCAGACCACATATGGTAAGCCATACAGAAATGTATGCTAAAAAAATAGATAAATTTATGGTGCGCCACTTTATAAAACCAGGAATTACTGGATTGGCCCAAACGAATGGTTATAGAGGTGAAGTTGAAACAGAAAAAGACATCATAAATAGGGTTAAATATGATATTTATTATTTAGAAAATTGGACATTATTTCTTGATATTAAAATAGTAATATTAACTGTATTCAATACAATTAAAGGCGAAGAAAAGGCCTATTAATAATATAATTTAAGAAAAACAGACTACTTACAGAACTAAAGTCATATTAAATCAATTTTTGTAAATATAGTTTTAGTTACCATTCAATTATTAATTATAGTGTTAAATAGACTAAATTATAATAATTTTCAAAGAAAAATTATAGCAATAAATTGCAAAAAAAAGGACTAACATCGTTAGCCCTTTTTACAAAATTAATTTTTAATAATTTTTACGGTTTCCGATTTTGTTTCTGAAGCAAATTTAAAGAAATAAATTCCTGAACTCAAGGCAGTCACATCCATTGTGTTTTCTATACCATTTAATTCTTTATCAAGAATTGTTTTACCGGTTAGATCTACTACTTTTAATGAAAACGAATTATCTATATCTGAGAAAATAGAAACTACATTATTAGCTGGGTTAGGCAAAACTTTAAACGAAGTATTATTAGTGATAAAATCTTGATTACTCAATAATGGTTCAAATTTAAAAATTCCATCTGTAAATGGATCAGCATTAAATCCACCACACCATCCTGTACTGGCGTTTAAAAAAGCCGGTGTTAGACGCTGCATTCCAGTATCTATAGTAGTCCAGGTTACACCATTGTCAGTACTAATTGCAGATCCAGTTCCTCCAGATGTTGTTCCCGCACCGGTTGCAACAATAGTTGTTGTTCCTGGTATGTAAGTCATTAATCTATATCCAGTGTAAGTGACGGCAGCAGACCATGTTGCACCACCATCTGTAGTTCTGTATATTCTATAAGTAGGACTTGTTGCAGAACCATTGGTTGTAGATAAAAGAAGTCCATTATTATTATCACTAAAAATTACCTTTCCATTAATAGCAGCAGAGCCAAAATCAGTAATTGGGGTGTTATATTTAACCCACGTTACTCCCATGTCTGTAGTCCTATATAATTTACCTTTATTAGTTGTAAACCAAAAAGAGGTACCGGCAGCAATAGGGGTGCCATTGTAACCGTATTCTCCGGAAGCTGGATTTGGGATGTTAGCTGGCGAAACTGGAGTCCATGTTTCACCACCGTCAGAAGTTAAATATATTTCATACTCACCACCAACTGGGTCTCCATAAGCCACACCATTATTTGAATTAAAAAAATGAACTCCATTAATAAATGATGAACCAGTTGTTTGAAATGCTGAATCATTTTGTTGATTCCAGGTAGCTCCTCCATCAGTTGTTTTATATATTACTCCATTACCATCCGCAGGTATTAATGCACTAAGCCATGCCGTCGTTGCACTTACTGGGCAAATACTGTTAATTTCTAACATATTATTTCCTATATCAATTACTCCAGGTGTCCAAGTAGCACCACCGTCAGTAGTTTTTGTAAATTCTTGAATGTTAACTGTTGTATCAACACCATCAAAAGCTTTTGCCCAAATAGTGTTAGCATCAACAATATGAATTTCGTCTATTCCTCTAGAAGGATTGTTAAATCCTGTAGCTTGAGAAGTCCAACTTTGAGCAAAAGTTATAGCTGAAATTAATAAAGATAAAGTAAGTAATGATTTTTTCATATATTAAAATTTAATGATTTAGCACAAAAATATATAAAAAAATAAACAATCATAAGAAAAATTTAAAATTCTATTTAAAACAAACTATTTTTGCACCACAACTCATAGCACAACACAATGACAATTTTACTACTTGGTTCTGGCGGAAGAGAACACGCTTTAGCATGGAAAATGTTACAAAGTCCTAAATGCTCCAAACTTTTTGTAGCCCCAGGAAATGCCGGAACAGCTTCTATTGCTAAAAATGTAGCATTAAACATTACAGATTTTGAAGCCATAAAAACATTCGCTATTCAAGAAAAAATTGATTTGGTTGTAGTCGGCCCAGAAGATCCATTAGTATTAGGAATTTATGATTTTTTCAAATCAGATGCTGCACTAAATCACATTCCTGTTATTGGACCTTCTAAAGTAGGAGCGCAATTAGAAGGGAGTAAAGAATTTGCTAAAGAATTCCTTGTAAAAAATAATATTCCAACAGCAGCTTACGCAAGTTTTACCAAAGAAACTGTAGAAAAAGGATGTGACTTTTTAGAAACACTGCAACCGCCATTTGTGTTAAAAGCAGATGGATTAGCTGCAGGAAAAGGCGTTTTAATAATTCAAGATTTAGAAGAGGCCAAAACCGAATTGCGCAACATGTTGCTGCATCAAAAATTTGGTAGTGCAAGTTCTAAAGTTGTGATTGAAGAATTTCTTGACGGAATTGAATTGAGTTGTTTTGTGTTAACAGATGGTAAAAACTATAAAATTCTACCTACTGCAAAAGATTATAAAAGAATAGGCGAAGGCGACACCGGATTAAATACGGGTGGAATGGGAGCTGTTTCTCCAGTGCCCTTTGCAGATGCTGTCTTGTTAGAAAAAATTGAAACCCGAATTGTAAAACCTACTATTGCAGGATTACAAAAAGATAATATTGAATACAAAGGCTTTGTTTTTATTGGATTAATCAATGTAAAAGGTGAACCAATTGTAATTGAATATAATGTTCGAATGGGAGATCCCGAGACTGAAGTAGTAATTCCGAGATTGAAATCCGATTTAGTTGAGTTATTTCAAGCAGTGGCAAATCAAACCTTAGATCAAGTTTCATTAGAAATCGATGAAAGAAGTGCCACTACAATTATGGTTGTATCTGGAGGATATCCTGAAGATTATGATAAAGGATTTGAAATTACAGGATTAGAAAAAATCCAAGATTCGATTGTATTTCACGCCGGAACTAAATTAGAAAACAACAAAGTTGTTACTAACGGCGGTAGAGTGATAGCAATAACTTCATTTGGAGATAATTTCCAAGAGGCCATAAAAAAATCTTATCAAAACATAGAAAAACTACATTTTGATAAGATGTATTGTAGAAAAGATATTGGATTCGACTTACTTTAAGAAAGAGTGCGCCGTAGTATCTTGGTTTTCTTCGTTGTTTTTTTGGTGAATGGTTAATTGTTTGCACCAGTAGATAATATATTTCATGCAAACCGCCATTAAAGTCCAGCTAACAATATTTGCTAACCACCAATTGTCTAATTCTAATGCGCGTAACCAATCTAAAGGTTTGAATAAAAAATCTACAAAAAGAGATTGTATTGCTTCAAAAAATGCTTTCATCTAATTAAGTTTTATTTGTTTTTGTATTGGATGTAGTGTTATATTTACAATCGCAAAAGTATAAAATATACTCATGATAACAAGCATTTTTAAAAAATCTACTCCAATTAATTATTCTTTGATAGGAATTTTAACTATCATCCTGTTTTTTGTATATCAATTTCACAATCCGACAGGAATAAATACTTGGGGCGATATTATAAAAAAATCGGCTGCTTTAGTACTTGTTTTCGGGTCATTATTTCTTTCTAATTTTATTGTTAAAAAAAATGCTTTATCCAAAGGGAGCTCCTATACAATATTGTTTTTTTTCCTTTTCTTACTTTTCTTCCCGAAGATATTCAGCAGTATCAATTTGCTTTTAGCAAATTTCTTTGTTTTGTTATCCATGAGAAGATTAATTTCTTTGCAAACATTAAAATTCACAAAAGAAAAAATATTTGATGCCTCTTTATGGATCTTCGTAGCAAGTTTGTTTCATTATTGGGCTATAATTTTCATAGTTCTAGTATACATTTCCATAATATTTAATGCTTCACGAGATTATAGAAATTGGTTAATTCCCTTTGTAGCTCTTTTCGGATTTGTGGTGGTAATTCTGTTTTATGACCTATTATTCGAAAAATCGGTGGTAACTAATTTTCTTCATTCAGGAGAAGTGAGTTTTAAGATCGATTATTTTACAAGTCAAACTCAAAACATAGCTTTTTCTATTTTTGCAGTATTCTTGGCATTTTTTGTTTTTCCATTTGTTTTTTCAATTCCAAATAAGCCATTAAATCTTCAAGCATCCTATAAAAAAGCACTTTTTGGAACAATATTAAGCATCCTTGTTTTTTTAATTTCAGCTAATAAAAGCAATGAAATTTTGGCGTTTTCTTTCTTGCCAATGGCAATAATTGCAACGAGCACAGTAGAAAATTTTCAGAGTAAATTTCAACAGGAATTAATATTATTAATTTCTATTGCTTCGGGGTTTTATTGCTTCTTTTCGCAACTATAGTTTATCTCCAAAAGCCAAATCACCAGCATCTCCAAGTCCTGGAATAATGTAGTTTTTTTCATTTAGTTTTTCATCTAACGAGGCTACCCAAAGATGGCAATTGCTTGGAGTATTTTTTTCTAAATAAGCAATTCCTTCGGGCGCGGCAATGACAACTGCAATATGAATTTCTTTGAGGTTTTGTATTAGGTTTAATTTATTTAACACCGCAACAATAGATTGTCCCGTGGCAAGCATCGGATCAATTAGGATTAGCGTTTTGTTTTCCAATGAAGGCATTGCCTTATATTCTATTAATATGTCAAAGAAATCATCGTTATTTGGATGGTGTCTGTAAGCTGAAACAAATCCGTTTTCGGCATGATCAAAGAAATTTGTAAATCCCGAATGCAAAGCCAATCCCGCTCTAAGGATAGAACATAAAACCACTTTGTCCGCAATTGCTGCAGTTTGTTTTACACCAAGCGGAGTAGTAACGGCAATTTCTTGATAGTGCAATTCCTTACTAATTTCATATGCCATTATTTCACCAATGCGCTCCATGTTTTTCCTAAAACGCATGCTGTCTTTTTGGATTTCTACAGCCCTAATTTCTGCTAAAAAATGATTAAGAATACTGTTGTTTTTAGAAATAGTATGAATTTGCATAAAAGTGATAATTAAGTAGGTTTATGTAAAAGTATAAAAACTATCTTTGCACTCGAGACCTTTTTGTTAAATTGTATGAAATAATTAAAATAATATAGTGATGTTTTCAAAATTTGCCTATTCCATATTTGAACAAAGTATTAAGGATTACCACGTTCACGACAGTGTAGATCAACCTATAAACAACCCTTATCCAAGTGATAAAATTGAGCATTTGTTGTATTTTAAAAACTGGATTGATACCGTGCAATGGCATTACGAAGACATCATTAGAGATCCAAATATTGATCCGGTTGCGGCATTAACTTTAAAAAGAAAAATTGACGCTTCTAATCAAGAACGCACCGACATGGTGGAATATATTGACAGTTATTTCCTTCAAAAATATGCTCATGTTGCCGTTAAGGCTTCCGCCAAAATCAACTCAGAAAGTCCGGCTTGGACCATTGATAGATTGTCTATTTTAGCTTTAAAAATTTATCACATGAACGAAGAAGTTACTCGTGCAGAAGCTTCGCAAGAACATAGAGATAAATGTCAAGAAAAACTAAATGTACTTTTAGAGCAACGAACCGATTTATCTACTGCAATTGATGATTTATTATTAGATATTGAAAACGGAGATAAATTTATGAAAGTGTACAAACAGATGAAAATGTACAACGATGACGATTTGAATCCAGTTTTATATCAGAATAAAAAATAATTTATTTGTCAAATAACGCTCAGCATATTGCCATTATCAGACTCTCTGCAATGGGAGATGTTGCTATGACAGTTCCTGTTATTTTAGCTTTGTCACAGCAGTATCCCGACTTAAAAATTACCGTTGTTTCAAGGCCGTTATTCAAATCGATTTTTGAAAATATTCCGAATATAAATTTTTTCTCGGTTCATACCCACAACGAGCATAAAGGAGTTTTAGGAATCATCAAGTTGTACTCCGTTTTAAAAGCGCTTGGGGTAACCCAAATTGCCGATTTTCACAACGTACTTCGATCTCAAGTGGTGCGCCAATTATTTGCACTTTCTGGCAAAAAAGTAGCCGCAACCGATAAAGGCAGAGCCGAAAAAAAAGCACTCACTAGCTTAACTAATAAAGATTTCCGACCTCTAAAAACAATGATCCAAAGGCACTTGGACACACTCAAGGAATTGGGTTATTCGGTTAATTTGGACATGCCTTATTTATTAGAAAAAGAACCGATTCCCGAAAAAGCATGTTCCATTTTGGGCGAAAAAAATGAAAAATGGATTGGAATTGCGCCATTTGCGCATTATAGCGGAAAAAGCTATCCAATTGATTTAATGGAAAAAGTGATCGCAGCACTTTCCGAAAATAAACAAAATAAGATTTTATTGTTTGGTGGCGAAGAAGATTTCGCTCAATTAGAAAAGCTAGTAAATGGCTCAGATAATGTTTTTAATTTTTCAAAAAAGTTTTCGTTTACCGATGAGTTACATCTCATTTCAAATCTAGATGTAATGCTTTCTATGGATTCTGGAAATGCACATTTGGCAGCATTATTTGGAGTAAAAACCATTACTTTATGGGGCGCTACGCATCCTTATGCTGGCTTTGCACCGTATAACCAACCGGAAGAAAATTGTTTGGTCTCCGATAGAGTGCACTATCCATTATTGCCGACTTCGGTTTATGGGAATAAAAAAGTTGATGGTTATGAAGATGCTATGCGAACAATTTCGCCAGAAAAAATAGTTGACAGAATTCTGTCACAACTTAATTAAACATCATCAAAATCTACCGTTAATTCACTCGAAGTTGGATGTGCTTGACAAGTTAGAATAAGGCCATCGGCCACTTCTTTATCACTCAAAATAGAATTCTTTTTCATCTCTGCAGTACCTTTAGAAACGCGAGCTAAACAGCTGCTGCAAATTCCGCCTTGGCAAGAATAAGGAGCGTCAATGCCTTGTTTTAAAGCAGCATCTAAAATGGTTTGCTTCTGACTCATTTCAAAAGTCGTTTCTTCGTCGTCTACCAAAACCGTGATTTTAGTATGCCCTTCGTGAGAACTTGCTTCAGTATTTTCAGTTCCTGATGCGGTAAACAATTCAAATTTGATGTTTTTATCAGCAACATTGTGTTCTTTTAAAACGGCAGTTGCCAAGTTGATCATATCTTCAGGACCACATAAATAGAACTTATCAAAATCTTTTTCTTTGTGTTTGTTATCAAAAACAAAGTTAATATTCGACTTGTCTATTCTTCCAAAAAGTTCGTTTTCAACTTTGGCCTGACTGAAAGTATAATGCACAAATAAACGACCAACATATTTTAGTTGTAAATCGTGTAATTGTTGGTGAAAAATAGTTTCTTCGGGAGTTTTATTTCCATAAAGTAAAACAAAAGAACTTTTAGGCTCGTTTTCTAAAACCGATTGTAGGATTGACATTACAGGTGTAATTCCGCTTCCAGCAACTAGAGCTGCGTAGTTTTTTTGTTTTTCAAAATGAGGCTCAAAAGTAAATTTACCTTCTGGCAGACCCACCTCTAGAAGATCTCCAACGCCAAGATTTTCGTTAGCAAATTTTGAAAAAAGACCATTTTTTACTGCCTTAATTGCAATGCGTAATTCACCACTATTAGGCGAAGAACAAATGGAATAAGCACGACGAATTTCTTTTCCGTCAAGCGTTAATTTCAAATTAATATATTGACCTGCGATAAATTGATACGCAGATTGTAATTCGGTTGGAACATTAAAAACCACAGAAACTGCGCTAGGTGTTTCTCGCTTAATTTCTTTGATTTGTAACTTATAAAAAGATGCCATTGAGTTTTATTTTTTGCAAAGGTAAGAAATAGCAAGTATTTTCAAATAGGAGGTACTTTTTATTATTTTATATGGATTCATTCCATAGAATTTAGAAGAAAATCCGGCATATTTTTTTAAAGTATCAAAAAGAAGCTTACTTTTACCAGTTAGTTATACTAAAACTAACTTTTATTAGTTAGTTATTAAACGATTTGAATTTGAAAACGATTACTTTAAAATATACTTTTCTTACCGCAGCAGCATTAATTTTTGTTGCTTGTTCTACAAAAAAAAACACCTTTGTTTCAAGAAATTACCATGCATTAACAACAAAAGATAATGTACTTTATAATGGTAATTTGGCAATAGAAAAAGGGATTTTAGAATTGAAATCTCAATATAATGACAATTTTTGGGCGATTCTTCCGGTAGAACGCATGCAGGTTTCGCAAGAGCAAATGGCGCAAGGCCAGGCCAAAAATCAAAATTTTGAAATAGCAGAAACAAAAGCAGTCAAAGCAATTCAAAAGCATTCTATGAATATTGGCGGATCAGAAAAAAATCCGCAAATGGACGAAGCACATTTACTTTTAGGGAAAACAAGATATTACGATCAACGATTTGTCCCAGCTCTCGAAGCATTCAATTACGTGTTGTACAAGTACCCAACTAGTAGTAAAATTCAGGAGGTTAAAATTTGGAGAGAAAAAACCAACATGCGCATGGATAATGATGCGGCTGCGGTAATCAATCTAAAAAAATTACTAAGCGAGATAAAATTTAAAGATCAAATTTTTGCCGATGCCAATGCCGCTTTAGCGCAAGCGTATTTAAATTTGGATGAAAATAAAAATGCTTTAGCAAAATTAAAAATAGCGACGGAGTTTACTAAATCTAAAGAAGAAGTAGCGCGATACCTTTTTATTGAAGCACAAATTTATGAGCGTTTAGGTCACAAAGACAGTGCTTATGCAAAATTTCAGGAGGTTATTGATATGAAGCGCAAGGCCGCAAGACAATATGTGATTCAAGCTCATGCACATCAAGCGGGTCAATTTGATTTTAAAAAGGGAGATACAATAGCTTTCTTAGAAAAATTTAATCATTTGCTAAAAGATAGAGAAAACAGACCATTTTTAGATGTCTTAAACCACCAAATGGCTTTGTTTTATGATTCACAAAATAAAACTAAAGAAGCTATAGGGTATTATAATACATCATTAAAAAAGAAAACTAAAGACTCGTATTTAGTTGCTTCTAATTATAGAAATCTTGCGGATATTTATTTCAATAAAGCCAAATATGTAGTAGCTGGGAAATATTTTGACAGTACATTGACAGTATTAAATTCTAAATCGAGAGAATTTAAATTGATTACCAAGAAAAGAGAAAATCTAGAAGATGTAATTAAGTACGAAGGCATTGCACAACGAAAAGACAGCATTCTAAAAATAGCTACATTATCTAAAGAAGGTAAAGAAAAATATTTTAATGAATATATTGAATCCCTTAAAAAAGAAGATGCAAAAATTGCTGCAGCTTTAGATGCTAAATCTAAAGATTCTAAAGAAAAAGAAGCGTCGGGAGCCGAAAACGGATCGGCTGCAAAAACGGCTGCAACCAAGCCAATTGCCCCAGTTAATATTAATCAAGGATCTGGAAGCACTTTTTATTTTTATAATCCATCAACTGTCGCTTTTGGAATCCAAGAATTTAAGAAAAAATGGGGAGATAGAGCCCATGTATTTAATTGGAGATTATCAAAAGAATCTTTAAAAGACGATTCAGTTTCTGATGAAAATAATGACGCTGAAGCAGACACTGAAAACGCAACAAAAGAAGTAAACGAAAAATATACAGTAAATTTTTATACCAAACAAATTCCTTCCTCTTCGAAGGTTTTGGATAGTATTGCTAAAGAAAGAAATTTTGCTTACTACCAGTTGGGAGTGATTTATAAAGAAAAATTTAAAGAGTATAAAAGAGCTGCAGATAAACTTGAAAAAATTTTAGACAACAAGCCAGAAGAGCGTTTGGTATTACCATCAATGTATAATCTTTATAAAATTTATGAGATTATTGATACGGAGAAAGCAATGGCAATGAAGTCAAAAATAATTTCTCAATTTCCAGATTCTCGTTATGCACAAATATTAAGCAATCCTGGAGGCGTAAATTCATTAAGCTCCACGCCAGAAGTAGCTTACAATGAATATTTCAGAGATTATGAAAAAGAAAAATACAGAGAAATATTACCAAAGTTAGAACAAGCTATTGAACAATTTACGGGAGAAGAAATGCTGCCTAAATTTGAATTATTGAAAGCCAATGTAGTTGGAAAACTAAAAGGAGTTGCTGAGTTTAAAAAAGCGCTAAATTATGTAGCTCTTTCTTATCCAAATAGTGAAGAAGGTAAAAATACTGAGGTTTATATTGCAACAAAAATTCCATATTTAGAATCGTTTTCTTTTAATTCGGAAACCCCAACTTCTTGGAATATATTATTTAAAGTAGACGATTTAACTGCTAAAAGCAGCAAAGATCTTTTAGATAAAATCACAAAATTTGCCAAAGAAAGAACCATAGAAAAACTAACGGTTTCATCGGATATTTATACATTAGAAAGTAATTTCTTTGTAATTCACGGAATTAAATCTGTTGAAAGTGCTACAGGAATTGCCCATGTATTGAAAGAATATAAAGATTATAAAATAGCCGACCTAGCCATTATAATATCGAGTGAAAATTATAAAGTAGTTCAGGTGAAAAAGAATATTGATGAATATACCTCAGGTGATTGGATTAACAAACCAATTGTTCTTATTCAAAGAAATATTGCTCTTCCTGAAGAAAAAATTGCATATAAAAAACCAGCAGTTGAAAAAGAAAATCAACCAGGTCAAAACCCTAATAACAGCCAGAAACAAGCCATTAAATCAAAACAAAATATGGATGCGCCTCAAAATGATATCGATCCGTCAGATAATAATTTAAACAGCGCAAATCCGAAATCAGCTAATCCAGGGTTCCCTAAAAAACCATAAATTATGTTTGATAAAAAGACGAAATCTTATACCGATTTATTGGGTAAAACCAACAGAATTGTAGAAGGAACTATAATTAAAGGAGATATTGTTTCTCCAGCAGATTTTAGATTAGACGGACATTTAATAGGAAATTTCGAATCTAAAGGCAAATTGGTTATTGGTCCAGCAGGAAGCCTAGCCGGAGATGTGCAATGTAAAAATTGCGATATTGAAGGGAAATACAAAGGTAAAATACAAGTTGCCGAATTATTAAATGTTAAATTAAAATCGAGTGTGCAAGGTGAAGTGGTTTGCGGAAAACTTTCTGTTGAACCTGGCGCCGACTTTAGTGCGAGTTGCATAATGAAACCAAATTCTAAATCCAACCAACTAAATGAATCTTCAGTCACCGAAAAAAAAGCCTAATAAATGGTTGGCATTAATTAATATTCCCATTCAAATGGGGGTAGTAATTTTTTTATTTTCGAAACTTGGCACTTGGCTAGATCAAAACTACCCTAATCCCAAAAATTTATTTGTAAAACTCTTTACCTTAATTGGAGTAGCACTAGCATTTTATAATTTAAATCGACAATTAAAGGAAATCAATAAATTAGACAACAATGAAGAGAAGTAAATTCCAGCCTTTATTTGAAGCTGTTTTTCTTGTAATTATTACTTTTCTTTTTCATGAATTGTTTATCCATTTTAAATATAATTCTATAATTACTTCTAATTTTAGGTATCCAACCCCATTATTGTTCTTGTTTTTTTTCACTTGTTCTGTAATTATATTATTAATTCTGATAAAAATGAAGAAAAAAAACATCGACAGCGTTGGGCAAACCTTTTTATTAGTAACAAGTATAAAAATGGGAGTAGCATATATTTTATTACATCCAATTTTACAAGAAACAAACGAATTAATCACACCAGAAAAATCAAATTTCTTTTTAATATTTGCTGAGTTTTTAACAATAGAAACAGTTGTAACTATTAGAATGTTAAACAAAAAGCAATAAAACAGAAAAACACACCCACTTTTCTCAAAAAAAATAAAAGTTATACTTTTTAATATTAATTAAAATTGTACTTTTGCACCAAATTTGAGAAAATAAATTAAAGAAATTATCAAATATGTTGTTTTTAAACAAACCACTTCAGTTCTTATTTGCCGCTTTATTAGCATTTTTTCCTTTATATAGTAATGCGAATCACAGCGAAAATGCACCAGTAAATCATAAGGTAGAAGCAGTAGCAGCTACCCCTGAAAAAAAAGTATTGTCTGAAGACGAAGCTAAAGATGAAGAAAGAAAAGAGTTTATTCAGCATCACTTATTAGATTCTCACGATTTTCATATTTTTTCATACGGGAAAAATGCAGAACATAGCGTTGGATTCCCATTACCAGTTATTCTATGGGATAACGGTTTTCATATATTTTCTTCTTCTAAATTTGGTCATGAAGAACATGATGCACCTGCAGAAGATGGAGGAAATTACTACAAAATCAGCCACCATGATGGTAAAATCTACAAAACAGACGCTCAAGGAACATTAAAAGAAAACGCTGAAGGTCATATTGAAAACGAAAAACCAATTGACTTATCAATTACAAAAAGTCTTTTTATGATAATTGTGGTTAGCGTATTAATGTTTTTATTATTCGCTGGGTTAGGTAAATCATACAAAAAGAATGGTTCTATTGCTAAAGGAGCAGGAAGATTTTTTGAGCCTATTATTTTATATATCAGAGACGAAATTGCTATTCCAAATATTGGAGAAAAGCACTACAAAAAATACATGAGTTTCTTATTAACGATATTTTTCTTCATTTGGTTTTCAAATATTTTTGGATTAACACCACTAGGAGTAAATATTACAGGAAATTTAGCGATTACTGGAGCTTTAGCTCTTTTAACCTACCTTATTACTACCTTTACCGCTAAGAAAGATTATTGGAAACACATCTTCTGGATGCCAGGAGTTCCAGTTCCAATGAAGTTTATATTGGCGCCAATTGAATTGTTAGGAACGATCATTAAACCGTTTTCATTAATGATTCGTTTGTATGCAAATATGTTGGCAGGGCACGTGGTATTAATGAGTTTAATTGCATTAATGTACAAAGCAAATAGTATCGTTGGAAGTCCGTTGGCTTTCTTGCTTTCATTTGTTTTAACATTATTAGAAGTATTGGTTGCGTTATTACAAGCGTATATCTTTACAATGTTGGCCGCTTTATATTTTGGTTCTGCTTCAGAAGAGCACCACCACGAAGAGGCGCATCATTAATAGTTTTGAATGTTTAATTTTTAATACATATTTTTATGGAAATTCCTAGAATTATTGGAGCAGGATTAGTAGTTATTGGAGCAGGTATTGGTATTGGTAGAATCGGTGGTTCTGCAATGGATGCTATCGCTCGTCAACCAGAAGCTACTGGAAAAATCCAAACAGCGATGCTTATTGCTGCTGCACTTATTGAAGGTATTGGTTTCGCTGCAATTTTTGCATCGTAAATTTTTACAACAAAAGTTGTAACGGTTGGTTGCAACTTTTGTTATTTTTAAAATTAAAAAAATTTAAATACATATATAATGGAAGAATTATTTGGACATATTTCATTAGGCTTGTTTATCTTACAAACAGCATTATTCATTGCATTAATTTTCTTATTGAAAAAATTTGCTTGGAAACCAATTTTAGATGCTGTAAATGAAAGAGAAGAAGGTATAAAAAATGCTTTACAATCGGCTGAAAGCGCTAAAAAAGAAATGCAAAACCTTAAATCAGATAATGAGAAATTATTAGCTGATGCAAGAGCAGAGCGTGATGCTTTAATGAAAGAAGCTCGTGAAATCAAAGATAAAATGATTAACGACGCTAAAACCGAAGCGCAAGCTGCAGGTGAAAAAATGATTGCACAAGCAAAAGCATCAATCGAAAGCGAAAAAAATGCAGCAATGGCAGATTTGAAAAATCAAGTTTCTTCATTGTCACTAGAAATTGCTGAAAAAGTATTAAGAGACGAATTATCTAACAAAGATTCTCAAACAAAATTAGTTGAGAAAATGTTGGGTGACGCTAAATTAAACTAATCATTATGTCTAGAGCAGCGATTAGATACGCCAAAGCAATATTAGAAATTGCTCAATCTTCTGGAAAAGCAGATGCTGTTAATAGCGACATGAATTCAATCGTTAAGGCAGTAACTGAAAGTTCAGAGTTAAGACATTTTCTAACGAGTCCTATTATTAAAATAGAATATAAGAAATCGGCATTGTCTGAAATATTTTCTAATGTTCAAGCAGAAACAAATAGCTTATTTGATTTGTTACATGAAAATAAAAGACACGAAATCTTAGAAGATATTGCAATTCAATACAATAGATTATACGATGAAAGTAAAGGAATTGAAGTAGCTAAAGTAACTACTGCGCTTCCAATTACTCCAGAGTTAGAAACTAAAGTATTGGCAAAAATTGCCGAGTTTTCGAATAAGAAAATTACCATCCACAACATTGTAGATCCAGAAATTATTGGGGGATTTATTTTAAGAGTTGGAGATCAACAATACAATGCTTCAGTAGCAAGTAAATTAAGTGAATTAAAAAGAGAGTTTAGCAATTAAAATTCCATTAAAGATATATCAAAATGGCAGAAATTAAACCAGCTGAAATTACAGCAATATTAAAAAAACAATTATCTGGTTTTGAATCAGGTGCAAGTTTAGAAGAAGTAGGAACTGTACTTCAAGTGGGTGATGGTATCGCTCGTGTTTACGGTTTATCAAATGCTCAATATGGTGAGTTAGTACAATTCGAAAACGGATTGGAAGCAATCGTATTGAACTTAGAAGAAGACAACGTTGGGGTGGTACTTTTAGGACCATCTACTGGAATCCGTGAAGGATCTACAGTAAAAAGAACACAACGTATTGCTTCTTTAAAAGTTGGAGAACAAATTGTTGGTCGTGTTGTAAATACACTTGGAGAGCCAATTGACGGTAAAGGACCTATCGGAGGTGAGTTGTTTGACATGCCTTTAGAAAGAAAAGCTCCTGGAGTTATCTTCCGTCAGCCAGTAACCGAGCCATTACAAACAGGTATTAAAGCGGTAGACGCTATGATTCCTGTAGGTCGTGGACAAAGGGAGTTGGTAATTGGTGACCGTCAAACAGGTAAATCTACCGTTTGTATTGACACCATCTTAAATCAAAAAGAATTTTACGATGCTGGAAAACCAGTATTTTGTATCTATGTTGCAATTGGACAAAAAGCTTCAACTGTAGCTGGAATTGCTAAAATGTTGGAAGAAAAAGGAGCAATGGCTTACACAGTAATTGTAGCAGCTAACGCATCAGATCCAGCACCAATGCAAGTATATGCACCAATGGCAGGAGCTGCAATTGGAGAATATTTCCGTGATTCAGGGCGTCCTGCATTAATTGTTTATGATGATTTATCTAAACAAGCAGTTGCTTACCGTGAGGTATCTCTTTTATTAAGAAGACCTCCAGGTCGTGAGGCTTATCCTGGTGACGTATTTTACTTACACTCTCGTTTATTAGAAAGAGCATGTAAAGTAATTGCTGACGATGATATTGCTAAAAACATGAATGATTTACCAGATACTTTAAAAAGTATCGTAAAAGGTGGAGGTTCATTAACGGCTTTACCAATTATTGAAACACAAGCAGGAGACGTTTCTGCATATATCCCAACTAACGTAATTTCGATTACTGACGGACAAATTTTCTTAGATGGAGATTTATTCAACTCTGGAGTTCGTCCTGCAATTAACGTAGGTATTTCGGTATCTCGTGTGGGAGGTAATGCACAAATTAAATCAATGAAAAAAGTAGCAGGTACTTTAAAATTAGACCAAGCTCAATTCCGTGAATTGGAAGCGTTTGCTAAATTTGGTTCTGATTTGGATTCAGTTACTTTAAACGTAATTGAAAAAGGAAAACGTAACGTTGAAATCTTAAAACAAGGTTTGAACTCTCCTTATACAGTAGAAGATCAAGTTGCAATTATCTATGCAGGTTCTAAAAATTTATTGAGAAATGTTCCAGTAAATAAAGTAAAAGAATTTGAAAAAGATTTCTTAGAATATTTAAATAATACACATAGAGATACATTAGATGCATTAAAAGCTGGAAAATTAGACGATAACATTACTGATGTTATTGAAAAAGCAGCTTCAGAAATCTCTGCAAAATATAATTAATTAGGCTCAAGGTCCTTGGTTTTAGGTTTTAGTCCTAGTACCCAGAACCCCAAACCCAATACCAAATAAAATGGCAAACTTAAAGGAAATCCGTAATAGAATTACATCCGTTTCATCTACGATGCAGATTACTTCTGCAATGAAAATGGTTTCTGCGGCAAAACTGAAAAAAGCACAAGATGCAATTACAGCTATGCGCCCTTATGCCGAAAAATTAACGGAATTATTACAAAGTTTAAGCGCTACTATGGACGGCGAAGTTGGTGGTGATTTTACCGCTCAACGCGAAATAAATAAAGTGTTAGTTGTTGCAGTAACTTCTAATAGAGGTTTATGTGGTGCATTTAACACCAATGTTATTAAGCAAACAAAAGCTATTGCTGATTCCTACGCTGGAAAAAAAGTTGATGTTTTTTCTATCGGAAAAAAAGGTGGTGATGTATTGAAAAAAACAAACACCGTTATTGCTAGTCATAATTCAATTTACGACAATCTTACTTTTGATGCTGTAGCGGAAATTGCTAATGAGTTAACAGAAATGTTTACTTCTGGCGAATACGATAAAATTGAAATAGTTTACAATCAATTTAAAAATGCTGCTACTCAAATAGTTCAAACTGAGCAATTTTTACCTTTAGCACCTGTTGCTTCAGAAACAGCTGTTGCTGCTGGAGATTACCTTTTCGAACCATCTAAAGAAGAAATCGTTTTAACTTTAATTCCTAAGTCGTTAAAAACACAATTGTATAAAGCAATTCGCGATTCCTTTGCTTCAGAACACGGAGCTCGTATGACAGCAATGCATAAAGCAACAGACAACGCAACCGAATTAAGAGATCAATTAAAATTAACATACAATAAAGCACGTCAAGCTGCAATTACTAACGAAATCTTAGAGATTGTTGGTGGAGCTGAAGCTTTAAAAGGATAATTTTAAGTATTAATAAAATCATAAAAGAGTCAACATTTGTTGGCTCTTTTTTTATTACATCGATATTATAACTATTTTTGTTTATCATTAAAGATAATTACCTTGAGTTTATATAAAAACTTATTCAAACAAACTGCAATTTATGGTTTGGCCATGGTGTTGCCAAGAATGCTTAGCTTCTTTTTGGTACGACTTTACACCAACGTACTTCCAAATAAAGCAGACTATGCCGATTTGACTACGGTATTATCCTGGATGGTATTTTTTAATGTGATATTATCTTATGGATTAGAAACTGCTTTTTTCCGTTTTTATAATTCGGAAGACGACAAGAAAAAAGTAATTGCCACTTCAACCATTTCAATTTTTTGGAGCTCTTTATCTTTTCTAATTGTAGCCTTATTATTTAGAAACACATTAGCTAATTATGCCAATGTTGAGGTGCAATACATCACCTATTCTATTTGGATTTTGGTATTAGATGCCTTAGTTGTGATTCCGTTTTCAAAGTTAAGAGCGAACCAAAGACCAATGCGTTATGCTGCTATTAAAATTGGAAATGTGGTTATTAATTTAGGTTTGAATTTCTTCTTTTTATTGGCTTTGCCAAATAGTGCAGCCTCAGATCCAAACGGCATTTTTGCTTCCATTTATGTAGAAGACTTTCAAGTAGGTTATATATTTTTGGCAAACTTAATTTCTAGCTTATCCACATTTGTTGTTTTATCTCCCGATTACTTCAAAATAAATTGGAAAATAGACCCCGAATTATGGAAGCGCATGATGCAATATGGACTTCCAATTTTAATTGCCGGAATAGCATTTGCCATAAACGAACATTTTGATAAAATCCTTTTAGGAAAATTATTACCACCCAATATAGCTAAATCAGAAGTTGGAGCTTATTCTGCTTGTTATAAGTTGGGATTATTTATGGTATTATTTAGAACTGCCTACTCACTTGGAATAGAACCCTTTTTCTTTAGCCATGCAAGTAATGAAAACGCACCACAAACTTATGCAACCATAACTAAATATTTCGTGATATTTGGTTCGTTTATTTCCTTAAGCGTAATAGTTTTTGCCGATTTATTAAAAATCATTTTATTAGACAACGAAACCTATTGGTCGGCAATGAAAGTAGTTCCGCTAATTGTTTTTGCTAATTTCTTTTTAGGTATTTACACCAATTTATCCGTTTGGTATAAATTGACAAATAAAACAAAAATCGGTGCTTATATCTCATTAGTTGGCGCCGCCGTGACTTTGGCCCTAAATTATCTTTTAATTCCTTTAAAAGGACCTTTTGGCGGTTATTATGGCTCAGCAATTGCAACTATTGCTGCTTATGGAAGCATGATGGCCTTGTCTTATTATTTAGGCAGAAATAAATACCCAATTCCTTACGATCGAATTCGCATTTTTGGCTATTTAGTTATGAGCATTTTGTTCTCAGCCATTTCGTTTTACATTCCGTACATAAGAGAAAATTATTTTATTAAAATCGGAATCCTTTTCGTGTTTTTATATTTCATTTATTACAGCGAAAAAGAAACTTTATTAAGAATCATTAAAAGAAAAACTAAATAATGACTATTAAAATTATCAATAAATCGCAACATGAATTGCCAAATTACGAGACCATCGCATCGGCAGGAATGGATTTGCGTGCGAATATTTCAGAACCAATTACGCTTAAATCGTTAGAAAGAACCATTGTAAAAACCGGACTTTTTATTGAACTTCCAATTGGTTATGAAGCACAAGTTCGCCCAAGAAGCGGATTGGCAGCCAAAAAAGGAATCACAGTATTAAATTCTCCAGGAACAGTTGATGCCGATTATCGTGGTGAAATTGGAGTAATTTTAGTAAATTTATCTAATGAGGATTTTGTGATTGAAAATGGCGAGCGCATTGCACAGTTAATCATTGCCAAACACGAAAGAGCCGAATGGATTGAAGTTCAAGAATTGTCAGAAACCTCTAGAGGTGAAGGCGGTTTTGGTAGCACGGGAGTAAAATAAAGTTAAATTAATTTGAGGACGCGATTGTTTCGTCCCTCGCAATGACTATAAAATGAAAATAATAGTACCAATGGCAGGTCGTGGATCTAGATTAAGACCACACACATTAACCATTCCGAAACCATTAATTCCAATAGCTGGGAAACCAATTGTGCACCGATTGGTAGAAGATATTGCTGGGGTATTAAATCAAGATATTGATGAAGTAGCCTTTATTATCCACGAAAGTTTTGGTGCAAAAGTAGAAGAAGAGTTATTGGCAATTGCTCAAAAATTGGGAGCTAAAGGAACTATTTATTATCAAAATGAAGCTTTAGGAACCGGTCATGCCATAATGTGTGCTAAAGAATCTTTGAGTGGCCCTGCGGTTATCGCTTATGCCGATACTTTAATTCGTGCCGACTTTGATTTAGATAAAACTGCCGACAGCGTTATTTGGGTAAAACAAGTGGATCAGCCGGAAGCTTTCGGGGTAATTAATTTGAATGAAAATAATGAAATTATCGAATTGGTTGAAAAGCCAAAAGAATTTGTATCAGACCTTGCCGTTATCGGAATTTACTATTTTAAAGATGTTGCTGTTTTAAAAAATGAATTGCAATTAGTGTTGGACAACAACATTGTTCACGGCGGGGAATACCAAATTAATGATGGTATTAAACAGATGATGGCAAAAGGCATGAAATTTGTTCCAGGAAAAGTAGACGAATGGATGGATTGCGGAAACAAAGATGTTACAGTAGACACCAACAATAGAATGTTGAATTTTCTTCATAACGACGGAATTCATTTGATTGATTATGATGTATTACAAAACAATTCTACTATAATTGCGCCGTGTTATATCGGAAAAAATGTGGTATTAACAAATGCAACTATTGGCCCTAATGTATCGTTAGGAGACGGATGTCATGTAAGCGATAGTACCATTAAAAATAGCTTGATTCAAACGCATTCAAATATTAAAAATGCCCATTTAGATAATGCGATGATTGGAAATCATGCAAGCTTTGATGGTAAATTTACAAGTATCAGTATTGGAGATTATTCAGTATTAGAATAAATGAAAAAAATAGCTTTATATAGTTTTCTAATCGCGTTGTTTTTTGCGCCTATTTATCTTTTTGCTCAAGAAGAGCCAAAGGACACCTTGGCATTGGCAGAAAACAAATTTGAAGATTCTTTTTTCGAATCGTTGAAGCAGAAAGGAATGGAAAACTACGATAAAGCGATCGAATCATTAGAAAAGTGCCAGACGCTTCAGCCAGAAAATGGTGTCGTTTATTTTGAATTAGGAAAAAATTATTTGTCTCAAAAAAAATATAATGAGGCCTATGATAATTTTGAAAAAGCAACAAAAATAGATCCAAAAAACCGTTGGGCATGGGTGGGCATGTATGATGTATGTTATGATACCCACGATTACAATCAGGCTATAAATATTGTTCAAAAATTAGTCGAATTTAAAGCAGATTATAGAGAAGATTTGGTTTCATTGTATATGAATACACAGCAATTTGACAAAGCACTCGATTTGATTAACGAACTTAATGAAACGGTCGGAAAATCTGATAAACGAGAATTGTATAAAGCGCAAATTTTGCAAGATGCCAAATACCAAGGCGCAGAAAAAGCCAATTTGATTAGTAAAATCAAACAATTTCCAAAAGAGGAATCCAATTACATTTCTTTGATTTTTCTTTATTCTAAAAGCAATCAAGAAGATAAAGCATTAGAAGTTGCGCAAAAATTAGAAAAAGAAATTCCAACTTCCGATTGGGCGCAAGTGAGTTTATTTAAATTTCATTTGAACAATAACGACGGTGTAAAAGCCGTTAATGCTATGAATATTGTATTGGCAAGTGAAAAGATTGACAACAAACTAAAACACCGAATATTGAATGAATTTTTAATATTCACCAAAAATAATCCCCAGTTTGATAAAGATTTAGATCATGCTATTGGTTATTTTAGCAAGGATAAAGAAGTAAAAGTTGCCAAAGAAATAGGTAAATTTTATCAATCTAAAAAAGATTGGTCAAGAGCAATTCACTATTATGAAATGCATATAAAAGCTACCAATGACGATATGGAAACCCTAT
This sequence comes from Flavobacterium sp., assembly GCF_040383245.1. Classification (GTDB taxonomy): domain Bacteria; phylum Bacteroidota; class Bacteroidia; order Flavobacteriales; family Flavobacteriaceae; genus Flavobacterium. The sequence continues at coordinate 96,334 of NZ_JBEIDX010000003.1, forward strand.
TGCTATTGATGCAAGCCTATACTGAAAACTTTCAATTTGATGTTTTAGAAACCGCTTCAGAAGAGCAAATGCAATTGTTTCCGTCGCAGCCTCAATTGTATTATTATAACGGATTGGCCAATAATCAATTGAAAAATTACAAAAAAGCAATTGCAAGTTTAGAGTCGGGGATTGATTTTATTATTGATGATCCAAATTTGGAAATCAATTTCAATCTTCAACTTGGTGAAGCCTACAACGGATTGGGAGATTTTAAAAAGAAAGACACATATTTTGTAAAAGCCAATTCTTTAATTGAAAAACAAAAATTACAACACAAATAAAAAAATGAAAAATTACTTAGCCCTTGTGCTATTGCTTGTATTGGCATCCTGCAAAACCAAAGCGGTTCTGGCAGAAGGGCAAGCAAGCTCTACTTTATCTGCCGAAAAAATTATTACAAGCTACGATAACAATAAAATTGATTTTTCTACATTGTATATAAAGGCAAGTGCTCGATATGAAGATGAAAAACAAGCGCAAAATGTACAAGCCGAGATTAAAATAAAAAAGAACGAAAAGATTTTAATCAGCGTCCGAGTTCTTGGAATTACTATGGCAAAAGCTTTGATTACACCAAGTTCAGTTCAGTATTATGATAAGATTGGGAATAAATATTTTGAGGGAGATTACTCATTGTTAAGCAGATGGATAGGCACTGATTTAGATTATCAAAAGTTACAAAATATGTTTTTAGGAAAAACGATTGATGATTTACATGCCGGAAAATATGCTGCGTCAATTATAGAAAAATTATACAAGTTAGAATCCAATACGGATAGCTATACCAACAAATCTTTTTATTTTGAAAGCGATAATTATTTGGTAAAAAAACAAGAAATTAACCAATCTTTGAAAAACCGAACTTTACAAATTGAATATCCTGATTATAAACGATACGACTCAATGATTTTACCATTATCTTTGGCAATTGATGCCCGACAAAAAGAGAGTAAAACCAACATCAATATCGAATACAAGAACATTTCCTTTAACGAAGAACTTTCTTTTCCTTACAATGTACCCGAAGGATATGAAAGAATTTTTATAGAAAAGATCTAATAGTTATGCAAAAAAAATTAGCAACATTATTTTTAGTCTTCTTATCTACAATGGCTTGGAGCCAACTTACGCAAGAAGAGTTAGAACAAAGAAAAATTAAAATTCAACAAGAAATTCAAGAAAAAGAGCGCATGCTGCAAGAGGTGCGAGGCAAAGAAAAATCGGTAACCAAACTTTTACAAATTCAAAAAGAAAAAATTGGATTAAAACAAAAATTAATCTCCACCACCGAGAAACAAGCTAAGTTGCTAAGCAACAACATGTATATTAATCAAGTTGAAATTAATAAGTTAAAAAAAGACTTGGTTGTTCTTAAAGAAGATTATGCCGAGATGATTGTAAAATCGTATAAAAGCCGTTCTCAGCAAAGTCGCGCGATGTTTTTATTGTCTTCTGAAAACTTTTTACAAGCTTATAAAAGATTGCAATATATGAAGCAATATTCTAGCTATAGAAAAATGCAAGGGAATGAAATTAAAGATAAATCAGTTCAATTGGCCGATCATAATGCAAAATTAAGTGGTCAAAAAACCGAAAAAGAAAAACTATTAGCAGAGCAAGAAAAACAGCGTCAAGATCTTGTAAAAGAAAAACAAGAGCAAGAAAAAATTGCAAATAGTTTGAAGAAAGATAAAAAGCAAATCATTGCCGAAATCAAGAAAAAGCAACAAGAATCAAGAAAAATTGATGCACAAATTCAAAAAATGATTCGTGATGCAATTGCTGAAGCCAATAAAAAAGCTGCTGCCGCAAAAGTAAAAGCCAATCCTAAAACGACTACTGCTGCAGAGACTAAAAAGATAGAAGAGTCAACCAAGATTATGCTTACGCCAGAAGGGCAATTGATATCCAATAACTTTAAAGCCAACAAAGGAAGTTTGAATTGGCCAGTAGAAAAAGGAGCAATCACTTTAGGTTTTGGCGATCAGCCACACCCTGTTTATAAATCTTTGACAATCCATAATAGTGGAGTTGAAATTACTACAGAAGCAGGATCTAGTGCCCGCGCCGTTTTTGGCGGTGAAGTGACTAAAGTGATTATTACCTCTCCATTAACCAAATTAGTGTGTGTGCAGCACGGGGATTTCTTTACAGTATACCAAAACCTAAGCTCTGTAAATGTAAGTGCAGGAGATAAAGTTTCTGCTAAACAAAGTATTGGAAAAATTAGGACTAATGCCGAAGGCAAAACAGTTTTAAAGTTTACCATTTCACAAAATGCTTCATTCGTAAATCCAATGAATTGGTTGAAACGATAAAATAGAAATCAATTAAAAAGGTCCAAAGAGTTTTACTTTTTGGACCTTTTTTATTTACATAAACAACGCTTTCAATTCGGTGGCATCGTGCGGACTCATTTTTCCGGCAAGAACCAAGCTCAATTGTTTTCTTCTCAAGGCGGCATCAAAGCGCGATTTTTCTTCATCTGTTTGTGGATCTAATGGCGGCACCGAAACTGGGTTCCCCGATTCATCAACAGCTACAAAAGTGTAAATAGCTTCGTTAGCCTTCATTTTATTTCCCGATTCTCTATCTTCTATCCATACATCCAAAAAGATCTCCATAGAGGATGTAAATGCGCGAGAAACCTTAGCTTCTATAGTTACAACACTTCCTAAAGGAATGGTGCGGTTAAAAGCAACATGATTTACCGAAGCAGTCACTACAATTCTTCTAGAATGTCTTCGGGCAGCAATACTTGCAGCGCGGTCCATTCGAGCCAATAATTCTCCTCCAAAAAGGTTGTTTAAAGGATTGGTTTCGCCTGGCAATACCATATCGGTAAGTATGGTTAAGGAATCTATAGGGTGCTTTGGAGTCATAATTAAATTTTTTTCAAAGGTATTTATTTTAAACAAACTAATATAAAAACAAAAAATCCCGAGAAATCGGGATTTTATTAAAGTTCTTCAATCAGCACCCAAGCTTCTGGGTTGTGTGATTTTTTAATTCGCTGCATTTCAGTTTGCGCTTCCGAATAAGAAGCATAACTTTTATAAATAACTGGATATAATCCGTGTTGGTTTTTTTGAATTCTTTTTGCAGGATAACCTAAATGAATAAGCTCATCATACATTTTATCGGCATTTTCTTCGCTAAGAAATGCACCCGCCACAATGTGATAAGGTGTTTTAGCATTATTCACTGTTAAAGTTACAGCCGGAATAGGGTTGGAAATTACAAAAGTAGCCTCTTGAATTTTTTGCTCTACTTGCTTCTGAACTTTAGTTTGTACTGCTAAAGTTTCTTCTTGAATTTTTTGTTGGTAGTAGTTATTTCCTAATACCCCACCAGCACCAAGTAAGCCTGCGCTAATTACAAAAATAGCAGCATATTTCAAGAACGGATTGGAACGCGCTTCAGGAACAAGTTGAACTACTTCAGTATCTTCTTTTAAATTGGCTACTTGTTGCAACACTTCTCTTTTAATAGCAGGAGAAACATAAGTAGTTAAACCGAAAGATTCAGTTAAATAATTTACTGAATCGAATGGAGTAAAAACAAGGCTTTTTTCGGTGTTTAGAGAAAACTCTCCAATATTTTTAAGCGTAATGGTTTCTAATTCTTGAAGTTTAGATTTCCAATTTACCACTTGATTTTCAATTATTGATACCGCAGCATCATAACTAATCTTTTCAGATTGCGCCAGGTGATTAGCTAATAATCCGTCATTATTTTTTAAATACGAATTAAAAGAAACCAATTTTTTTGGCGGATAAAAAGAATGCGACGACTCATTTAAGTGAGCCGATTGGATTTCGGTTAAGAAAGCACCAAATCCAGGAACGGTAACACATTGGTAACGATATAGTAATTGCGATATGTATAAATCCATCTTCATAAACACAAAATTAATTATTTAATGGAAAAGACAAAATATTATCAATATATTTTGTTAACAATTTTAAATTTAATTCGTATTTTTAAGATAGATACTCAATAATCATGACCGACAACGAATTGTTTCACCTATTAGCTTTATTAAAAATTGAAGGAGTTGGCGACATTATAGCTAAAAAATTAATTGCCCATTGTGGTTCAGCCGAAAAAGTATTTCAAGCAAAAACGAATTTTCTAAAAAACATTGATGGAGTTGGAAAGGGATTCCTTCAAAATTTTAAAGATGCTTCGGTGTTCGCTTTAGCAAAAAGCGAAATGGATTATATAAAAAATAACAATATTAGTTGTTGTTCGTATCTAGAGGAAAACTACCCTGATCGATTAAAATACTGCATTGACGGACCTGTTTTGTTGTTTTCAGCAGGAGCTATTAATTGGAATAATAAAAAAATAATTAGCATTGTGGGCACCCGACAGGTTTCTGCTCACGGAATTGATTTTTGCAAAAAATTAATTCAAGATTTAGCTCCTTTAAACCCAATTATTGTGAGTGGTTTTGCCTATGGCGTGGACATTGTAGCACATCAAGCTGCACTTGAAAACAACTTGCAAACGGTTGCGGTGTTAGCCCATGGACTCAATCAAATATATCCAAAATCACACAAAAAGTATGTTTCTAAAATGGAACATAATGGCGGATTTTTAACTGAATTTTGGAGCACTTCCAGTCCAGAAAAAGAGAATTTTGTAAAACGAAATCGAATTGTAGCCGGTATTTCTGAGGCCACAATTGTGATTGAAAGTGCCGAAAAAGGAGGTTCGTTAATTACAGCTCTTCTTGCCAATTATTATAACAGAGATGTTTTTGCAGTTCCTGGAAGAACTTCGGATAAATTTAGCCAAGGATGTAATAATTTAATTAAAACCCAGCGGGCGCATTTATTGACTTCTGCTGCCGATCTTATTTATATTTTGAATTGGGAAATTCATAAACAAGAAAAGCAAAGTATCCAAAAGCAATTATTTGTTTCGTTAACTGAAATCGAACAAAAAATATACGATTACCTCCTTGCACAAGGAAAAACAGAAATAGATCAAATTGCGTTGGAGTGTGATTATCCTGTTTTTAAAACATCTTCTGTTTTAGTCAACATGGAATTAAAAGGTGTGATTCGCCCTTTGCCCGGAAAATTATTTGAAGCAATTTAAATATTAGCTACCTGAAAAACCTAATTTTACTCTTACTCTTTTAAGTACTGAATCGGCTATAGTTCCTGCTTTTTCAGCTCCTGTTTTTAAGATGGCATCTAGCTCAGCGCGATTCGAAATGTAGTAATTGTATTTTTCTCTTTCAGCTTTAAATTTCTCGCAAATAAGTTCAAAAAGAGCTTGTTTAGCATGGCCATAACCATAATTTCCACCAAGATAATTTTGTCTCATGACACTAATTTCTGCCTCCGTAGCCAATAATTTATACAAAGCAAAAACATTGCACGTATCAGGATTTTTTGGATCTTCTAGCGGTGTACTATCACTTTCAATACCCATAATTTGTTTGCGAAGTGCTTTATCATCTAGGAAAATATCGATGATGTTGCCACGAGATTTACTCATTTTTTGGCCATCTGTACCCGGAATGTACATGGTTTCTTCTTGTACGGTTCCTTCCGGAATTACAAAAGTTTCTCCCATTTGGTGGTTAAAACGCGACGCAACATCTCGAGTAATTTCTATGTGTTGCATTTGATCTTTACCAACCGGTACAAAATTGGCATCATATAATAATATATCCGCAGCCATTAGCATAGGATAGGTAAATAAACCTGCATTTACATCCTCTAATCGGTCTGCTTTGTCTTTAAAAGAATGGGCCAAAGTCAATCTTTGATAAGGAAAAAAACAACTCAAATACCATGATAATTCAGCAGTTTGAGGCACATCAGATTGGCGATAAAAAATCACTTTATTTACATCAAGTCCGCAGGCTAACCAAGCAGCAGCAGTACTATAGGTATTGCTTAACAAGGTTTCGCCGTCTTTTATTTGCGTAATTGAATGTAAATCGGCAATAAAAAGAAACGATTGATTTTCTGGTTTTTTAGACAATGCAATCGCTGGGATAATTGCTCCCAAAAGGTTTCCTAAATGCGGGGTTCCTGTGCTTTGAACACCAGTAAGTATATTCGCCATTCTAAAAATAATTTATGCAAAGTTAAACCTTTGTAATAAAAATCTCCTACATTTCCTTAATTTTGACCTTATGAGATTAATAAAAATCATTTTTTGGACACTTTGGCGCATTTGGTTTTACATTGTGATTGCCTTTTTTATTGTGTTATTATTTCCATTTTTGATAATTTCTATATTAAGAGAAGAATGGTACGGCTATTTCTTTGTATTGGCTAGAATTTGGGCAAAAGGAATTCTATTTGCTATGGGATTTCAATATAAAATAGACCGAGAGCAAGAAATTGAAAAAAGAAAAAGCTACATGATTATTGCTAATCATACTTCTATGATTGATATTATGTTGATGTTGGCTATTGAAAGAAATCCATTTGTTTTTGTAGGAAAAAAAGAACTGGCTGCCATACCTTTGTTTGGATTTTTCTACAAAAGAACCTGTATATTGGTAGACAGAAACAATTCAAAAAGCCGATTTGCGGTATATGATCGGGCACAAAAAAGACTCAATCAAGGGTTAAGTATTTGTATTTTTCCAGAAGGCGGCGTTCCAGATGAATCGGTAGTATTAGATGAATTTAAAGACGGCGCTTTTCGATTAGCCATAGAACATCAAATTCCTATTGTACCCATGACATTTGCAGATAATAAAAAAAGATTATCGTATACTTTTTTAAGCGGTTCTCCTGGTTTGTTGCGAACCATGGTTCATAATTCTATTGAAACCAAAGGACTGAATTTGGATAATAAAAAGGAATTAAAAGACAAGGCGAGATCAATTATTTTGAATCAGTTAAATAAATATAATCCATAAAAAAGAGCGCTATCGAGGCGCTCTTTTTTATTAGAGTATTAATATTAATGATCAACAACAGCATCATATTCTTCAAATTGATCTACTCCTTGCGCATTGGTGCCAGTCCAAAATTTAAAATGATAAGTACCTAAACTGGCCGGTTTAAATCTTATGTTTGCGGTGTAATCTAGTTGACTTGGAGGACAATTAGAACCTGAGTTTTGTTTTAATGCAATAATTGCAACAGTTCTTGTAAAGTTATTTCTCACATAATAAAAATCATAAAAGAAATGACAAACAGAAGGACGAATATAGTGCACCGGAATTTCAGTTATACTGTCTTTTGCAAATTTTATCGGCATTTCCACTTGGCTTACAGGCAAAGTTTCTAATTCATCTGTTGGGCCATCATACCTTGAATCGCAGGAAATGGTTAAAAAACCAATCGCTAGAATTAAATAAATGGGTTTCATAATAAATTATTTTTTATTTGATATCAAAATTAATAAAAGTTGTATTTAAAATAAAAAAAATCACGCCAAAAGCGTGATTAATTATTAAGCATTATTTTCTTTTATAAGTTCTTTAATTTTTTGTTCTAATTCCTCTGCTAATTCAGGGTTGTCTTTAATTAAAACTTTAACGGCATCTCTACCTTGGCCTAGTTTTGTGTCGCCATAGCTAAACCATGAACCGGCTTTTTTAATTATTTCAAATTCTACAGCTAAATCTAAAATCTCTCCGGTTTTAGAAACGCCTTCGCCGTACATGATGTCAAATTCGGCAGTTTTAAATGGTGGCGCCACTTTGTTTTTTACCACTTTTACTTTGGTACGATTTCCAATTACATTGTCTCCATCTTTAATTTGTGAAGAACGACGAATATCTAAACGAACCGAAGCATAAAATTTCAATGCATTTCCACCCGTTGTTGTTTCTGGGTTTCCAAACATTACTCCGATTTTTTCTCTTAATTGGTTGATGAAAAATACGGTACAGTGTGTTTTACTGATTGTTCCAGTTAATTTTCTTAGGGCTTGCGACATTAAACGAGCATGTAATCCCATTTTAGAATCTCCCATTTCTCCTTCAATTTCACTTTTTGGAGTTAAGGCAGCAACCGAGTCAATTACAACAATATCAATTGCCCCAGAACGAATTAAATTCTCAGCAATTTCTAGTGCTTGTTCCCCATTATCTGGTTGTGAAATAATTAAATTTTCAATATCTACACCCAATTTTTCTGCATAATTTCTATCAAATGCATGCTCTGCATCAATAAAAGCAGCAATTCCTCCAGCTTTTTGAGCCTCGGCAATTGCATGTAGCGTTAAGGTAGTTTTACCAGAAGATTCTGGCCCATATATTTCAATAATTCTTCCTTTAGGATACCCATTTACACCCAAAGCTAAATCCAAACCTAACGATCCTGAAGAAATAGTTTCTACTTCTTCAACGGCCTTATCTCCCATTTTCATTACGGTTCCTTTTCCGTAGGTTTTGTCTAATTTATCTAATGTAAGTTGTAATGCTTTTAATTTGGCTTCTTTTTCTGAACTCATTTCTATATAATTTAATTGCTCCTATTTTTCGTAAAAATATATAATTTTTCGAAGCAAAAGAAGTTTATCAAAATGATTTTTAAACAATTTTAACCAAATTTTATTTCATACTTTAGCAAAATTAATTTTTTTGATTATGGAAAAATTGCTTTCCTATCCATTATCTGTTGTATATTATTTTTGCTTCGGATTATGTTTGGTTATTTTTCATCCCATTCAATGGATATGTTTAAATGTTTTTGGTTACCAAACCCATAAAAAAAGTGTCGATTATTTAAACTTTTTCTTGGTAAGATGTACGAATATTCTTGGCACTACTTATACTTTTAAAAATAGAGAATTAATTCCTGAAAATGCCCCCATTATTTTTGTGGCAAACCACCAAAGCTTGTATGATATTATTGGAATAATTTGGTTTTTAAGAAAGTTTCACGCTAAGTTTGTCAGTAAAAAAGAATTAGGAAAAGGCATTCCAAGTGTATCTTATAATTTACGCCACGGCGGCTCAATTTTAATTGATAGAAAAGACCCAAAGCAAGCAATTCCATTAATAAAAGGCCTTTCAGAATATATCGAAACCAATAACCGTTCGGCAGTTATTTTCCCGGAAGGCACCCGAAGTAAAACCGGAAAACCGAAAGAATTTGCTCTAAGCGGGATTAAGATTCTTTGCAAATATGCCCCTTCGGCCTATGTTGTTCCAATTTCTATTAATAATTCATGGAAAATGGTTAAATTTGGTGTTTTTCCAATGGGATTAGGAAATAAATTAGAATTTATAATTCATAATCCAATCTCAGTTAAAGATTTTGCATTTGAAGAAATTGCCAGTAAAACCGAAGAAACTATTGTAAAATCAATAAAATAATATTCCCCCTAAATCTAATATTAATTTAATTTAACATACATGTCATTAACCAATATCCGACTGGAAGTAATGCAATTTTTAGAAAAAAATGTAGATTCTTTCATAGAACAATATTTAATTCCAGTGGAAACCATTTGGCAACCTTCTGATTTTTTACCTAATTCGCAAAGCGATACCTTCTTTGAAGAGGTAAAAGAGTTACAAGAAATTGCAAAAGATTTACCTTATGATTTTTGGGTAGCTATGGTTGGAGATACCATCACCGAAGAAGCACTACCTACCTACGAATCTTGGTTAATGGAAGTTGAAGGAGTAAATAATCTTGAAAATAACGGTTGGTCAAAGTGGGTTCGCCAATGGACCGGTGAAGAAAACCGCCATGGAGATCTGCTTAATAAATACCTGTATTTATCAGGAAGAGTTAATATGCGTGAAGTAGAAATTACAACACATCATTTGATTAAGGATGGCTTTGAAATTGGAACCGGAAGAGATCCATACAAGAATTTTGTATACACAAGCTTTCAAGAATTAGCAACTTATGTATCTCACAATAGAGTTTCTCAAATCGCTAAACAATATGGTGACAACAAACTTTCAAAAGCGTGTAAAATAATTGCAGGAGATGAAATGCGCCATCACCATGCTTACAGCGAATTTGTAAATCAAATTTTTAAAGTTGATCCAAGCGAAATGATGTTGGCTTTTCAATTCATGATGAAACAAAAAATCACTATGCCAGCTCATTTCTTAAGAGAATCAGGACAATCTATAAGCACTGCGTTCAATCAGTTTTCTGACTCTGCTCAAAAACTTGGAGTTTACACCGCCAATGATTATGTAGATATCATGCAAAAATTAATTGATAAATGGCAAATTGATAAGATATCAAATCTTACTGATGAAGCTGAAAAAGCAAGAGATTATCTAATGAAATTGCCAGCTAGAATGGCTAAAATTTCTGAAAGAATTGTGCTTCCTGAAGAAAATTATGTTTTTAAATGGGTTCAACCCGCATAAATAATCTAATCAATCCTTTCTATAAAGAAAGGATTTTTTATTCCCCAAGCCTATGTCACTTATAGATAACACCATTCTTTTTGTAAAACAAAAACTTCAAAATGCTGAAGCCGGTCACGATTGGTTTCATGTAGAACGAGTTTATAAAAATGCGCTTTTAATTGCTAATGCAGAAGAATGTGATTTAGAAATTGTGAAACTTGGCGCTTTACTTCACGATATCGCCGATAGTAAATTTCATAATGGCGACGAGACTATTGGACCCAAAATGGCAAGATCGTTTTTAGAATCTCAGAATGCTTCAGATGTAGTCATTTCGCATGTGATTGCAATAATTGAAAACATTTCTTTTAAAGGCGGAAATTTCGAAAAGAAATTTTCGTCTAAAGAATTAGATATAGTTCAAGATGCCGATCGATTGGATGCTCTTGGCGCTATCGGAATTGCTCGAACTTTTAACTACGGCGGCTATAAAAACCGACCTTTATATTTGCCCGATGTAGCTCCAAATTTGCACATGAACAAAGAGGAATATAAAAAAAGTGAAGCACCAACGCTCAATCATTTTTATGAAAAATTATTGTTGTTAAAAGACAAAATGAACACCGAAACCGGAAAAAAAATTGCATTACAAAGACATCTTTTCATGGAAAGTTTCTTGTCTCAATTTTATTCGGAATGGGATGGTGAAAAATAAAAATAAGATTAATTCCCTTTGAAATCGGCTTTTCTTTTTTCTAAAAAGGCAGTGGTTCCTTCTTTAAAATCTCCGGTTCCAAAGCATTTCCCAAAGTTTTTTATTTCCGAATCAAATCCATTAACTCCATCGGCGAAATTAGCATTTACCGATTCAATAGCTTTACCAATAGCAACTGGTGAATTTTTCATAATGCGTTGTGCCAAAGATTTAGTAAAATCTAAAAGTTCTGCTTGGGGCACCACGTGATTTACCAAACCAGTTCTGTAGGCTTCCTCTGCAGTTACCATTCCTGCAGTCATTATCATTTCCATAGCGCGACCTTTACCAACTAGTTGCGGTAATCTTTGCGTTCCGCCATAACCCGGAATAACTCCAAGAGAAACTTCGGGCAAACCCATTTTGGCATTATCAGAAGCAATTCGAATATGGCAAGCCATAGCTAGTTCTAATCCGCCACCAAGTGCAAAACCATTAACGGCTGCGATAACCGGAGTATTTAAATTTTCAATAAAATCAAATAACAATTCTTGTCCTTGTTGCGCTAATTGCGCTCCTTGGTCTACCGTGAAATGTGCAAATTCCGAAATATCGGCACCAGCTACAAACGCTTTTTCACCTTCGCCAGTAATAATTATAACTTTGATTTCGGGGTTATTATTTAAGCTTTCCAATCCATCATGTAACTCCTTTATGGTAGCAACATTTAGGGCGTTAAGTTTTGACGGACGATTAATTGTTATTTGTCCAATTCCGTTTTCAGAGGCAATAAGAATGTTTTCGAAATTCATAATTTAATTTTATAAGATAGGTAACGAAACCGTAAATGTAGTTCCTTCTCCTAATTGGGTTTCAAATGTAATTGTTCCTTTGTAATTTTCAATAATGTTTTTGATGATTCCTAAACCAAGTCCCATTCCACTGTTTTTGGTTGTGAATTTAGGTTCAAATATATGTTCAATAAAACTTGGTTCAATGCCAATTCCATTGTCTTTTACCGTAATATTTACCCAGTTTTCTTCACGTGTTACCGCTACGATAATCGATTTTTCTTCTTGATTTTCTGGAATGGCTTGGATGGCATTTTTAACTAAGTTCGTAATTATTCGCACTAAATGCGTACGATCCATAACAGTAATAATTTCTTTTTCTTCACTTTCAAAGTGAAGCGCTTCTTCATTAAATATTTCTAAAGAAAACTCGACAACTTCCACCACATTTAGTGTTTCATTTTGTTGCGCAGGCATCGAAGCAAAGTTAGAAAAGGCCGATGCTACCGAACTCATAGTGTCAATTTGCTGAATTAAAGTTTTGGAATAATCACTTAATTTTTGCTGTAAATTTGGATCTTCGGGATCAAACTTTCGTTGGAAACTTTGAACCGTCAATCGCATTGGAGTTAGCGGATTTTTAATTTCATGCGCCACTTGTTTTGCCATTTCGCGCCAAGCTTGCTCACGCTCACTTTGCGCAAGCATGGTAGCACTTTCTTCTAGTTTATCCACCATTCGATTATAGGCGTTAATCAAGGAATTGATCTCACGGCTGTTGGCTTCGATGACAATCTTTTCATTTTTTTGCTCCAAACTAGTTTGGTTGATTTTTTCAGAAATGGTCTTCAACGATTTGGTAATATAACTCGAAAGAAAATACGCCAAAGCAAAAGCTATGAGCAGCATTATAAAATAAACCTGACTCAATCGAACCAAGAAATCCTGAATTTCACTTTCGTAAAAACTATCGTCTTCTACATAAGGCAGGTTTAAAATACCGAGCGGTTTAAACTTATCATCTTTAATTTGACTGTAAGAAGAACGAATTTTAACGCCATCTACAATTTTAATATCCACATAGCGCTTTTCAATGGATGACTGCACTAATTTGGTTACGTATTTAGGTATTGGCGGCGCTACATTATCTACCGAAAAGGATGCTTTTGAGGTTTTTAATAAATTTCCGCTTAAGCTATAAATGTTAATTTCTACATTATGAATATCTGATAATTCATGAATTTTATCTTTAAATATATAAGGTAGATTTCGCTCTGTAAGCGGATAGGTGGTTGTAGATAGAATGTAATTGATGTTTTCTTTTACAGCATCTTCTTTTCGGTCTAAACGCTCTTGGTGGTATCTTCGCGCTTCATTTTTAAACTGAATCACCGAAATCAAAGCCATTAACGAGGCGGCAATTAAGATCAATACAATCATCGATAGGAAAATCCTAATTCGAAGGGAAAGCATTGACATTTTAAAGCCGTTTAACATTTTGTCTAGTTATTTTTTTCTCGGATTCTTTTATAAAATTTAAATCCAAACATAATCAAAAGTGAAAATAATACAATTCCGATTACGCCATAAATCCAATTAAAAGCATTTTTTAAAATTACTAAAAAAACTACTGCAAATAAAATAATTGTGGCGCCCTCATTCCAAAGGCGCATGTAATTGGAGCTGTAATTAAATTGATCGTTTTGTAATTGCTTGTAAATTAAGTGGCATTTCCAATGGTATAAATACAACAGAAACACAAAACCTAATTTAACATGCATCCAAGGCATGTGTAACCAAGCGTTTCCTAGGGGGGTAAAAAACAACATCCAAAACGCAAAAATACTAGCTAAAATGGCACTTGGCCAAGTAATGATATACCAAAGGCGGTAGGTCATTATTTTGTATTGCTGTAGCAAAATTTCCTTTTCAGGGGATGGTTTTGCGTTGGCTTCTATTTGATAAACAAACAAGCGAACAATGTAAAACAACCCTGCAAACCAGGTTACAACAAAGATGAGGTGAAGGGATTTTAGATAATCGTATAACATAATTACTTTAATTAGACCATTCCTTAATCCAATTCGCAACAACTCCACACCATTCGTCACCGTCATTCATGCATGGAATTGCCATAAATTCTTCCCCACCATGATGTAAAAATTGTTCGTTGGCTTCCATTGCAATTTCTTCCAAAGTTTCTAAACAATCCGACACAAATGCTGGAGTTACCACGGCTAATTTCTTAATTCCTTTTTCAGGCATTTTATTCACTTCCACATCCGTGTAAGGTGTTAACCATTTATCTCCCGCTAAGCGCGATTGAAAAGTTTGGCTGTATTTTCCCTCTGGAATGCCTAGTAATTTCACAACCTGTTTTGTTGTTTCATAACATTGGTGACGGTAGCAAAATTCGTGTGCTGGCGAAGGCGTATTACAACACGAACCATCAATAGCACAATGTGATTTGGTTACATCTGTTTTGCGAATATGCCGCTTCGGAATTCCGTGATATGAAAACAACAAATGATCGTATTCAAAAGTGTCTAAATGTTTTTTTATAGAATTGGCAAGTGCCTGAATATAATCGGGTTTGTTATAAAAAGCTGGAACTTTGGTAAGTTTCATCTCTGGAAATTTAGTACGAACTAATTCATCTGCCAACTCCCAAATAGTAGTTGTTGATGCCATCGCATATTGCGGGTATAAAGCCAAAAGTAGCACTTCTGTAACTCCTTTTTCTCTTAATTCTTGCAAGCCTTTTTCAATAGTCATCGTTCCATAACGCATGGCCAATGCCACCGGAATTGAACTTTTTTCTTGAACTTTTTTGTGCATTCGTTTCGAAATCACCACTAAAGGCGACCCTTCTTCCCACCAAATTCTAGCATAGGCTGCCGCCGATTTTTTTGGCCTTGTTTGTAAAATTATTCCGCGAACCAATAAAGCACGCAATAAAAACGGAACGTCAATAACGTATTTATCCATTAAAAACTCATCTAAATACGGTTTTACATCCTTAGCAGTTGGGCTTTCTGGCGAACCTAGATTTACAAGTAATACTCCTTTCATGTGTTGAGGTAATTATTTTATATTATTTAATGACATTAGATATTTTTTTGGGGTAGTGGCAAATTTTTTCTTGAAGGCAGCAATAAAATGACTTCCGGTGCTGTATCCAATTTTTAGGCCTACTTCATTTACATTATAGGAACCACTGTCTAATAATTGGAGCGCATAATCCATTTTATAATCCAAAAGGAAACCGTAAACGGTATCTCCATAAATTTGTTTGAAACCCATTTTTAGTTTCTTCAAACTTAATCCAACTTGATCAGCTAATTCCTCTAAACCTGGAGGTTCAGCCATATTAGTAATAATGATTTCTTTGGCTTTTTTAATTTTCAAAACATTTTCTTCATCAATTAAAAATGGGCATTGTTCAGCATCAGGATCTTCCGATCGATTAAAATACAAACTCAATAGCTCATATCCTTTCCCTTTGTAATATAAGTTTTTTATGGCAGGGTTTAAATTGTAATGAAATAACTGACTTAACACAATTGCCATAGAAGGGCTTATGTCGCTTTCGGTGTAGTATTTCCGATCTTTATTTTCTTCACTTAAAAAAGGAATATTTCCAGATTCATTTGTAAAAAGCGAATGAAATTTTTGAATTGAAACAAGTACCGAAATTACCCATGTGTTTGGTGCAATTTCCAAATTTAGTGGCAATTCTTTTTGAGGATTGTAAAATAAAAGCGCCTTTTCTTCTTTTAAGTCTAAAGTATAGCCGCCCATGTTAAAAATAAACTTTGCTTTTCCTTTTATTCCAAAATGAAATTGGATAAGCCCCTGATTTACATGACGCGTAACTTGATAGTTTTCAGCGCTTTCATTTTGAAATCGTAGCAAAATAAAATCATTTTCAATTTTAATTTCTTCTGTTGAACTCATAGCGACATTTTTTTGTTTAATCTAAACAATTCTTAAAATTATATTAATATTTTTACAAAATAAGTAATATAAATAAATAGATGAATAAAGGCAAAATTATATAAAATAACCCAAAAAATACTAAGATGATCTATTTTTCTCACAGCGACACAAAAAGTACTTCTAGCGTTATTTTTTAAATTTTCTTAAGTATAAATTTGTGTACTTTTCGTAATCGGTCAATATGAAGAACAATAATACATTAAAGGCAACTACTTTTTACGCTGTTGGATTGAGCTATAAGAAAGCAGATGCTGAAATGCGCGGAAAATTTAGTTTAGATGCTCAGGCCAAAATCAATTTATTAGATCAAGCCAAAAAAGAAGGCATCGAAACTTTAATTGTAACATCTACATGTAACAGAACTGAAATTTATGGTTTTGCCCAACATCCATTTCAATTAATCAAATTACTTTGCGAAAATAGTCAAGGGACTGTTGAAGAATTTCAACAAGTAGCCTTCGTATACAAAAAACAAGAAGCTATCAATCATATGTTTCGCGTTGGAACAGGTTTAGACAGTCAGATTCTTGGTGATTTTGAAATTATTAGCCAATTAAAAATGGCTTTCACCGAAAGTAAATCCAAGAATCTAGCTAATGCTTTTATGGAGCGGTTAGTGAATGCCGTAATTCAAGCAAGTAAAAAAATTAAAACTGAAACCGAGATTTCTTCGGGAGCGACATCAGTATCTTTTGCCTCTGTTCAATATATTTTTAAAAATGTTGAAGACATTTCAAATAAAAATATTTTGCTTTTTGGAACCGGGAAAATCGGAAGAAATACCTGCGAAAATTTGGTTAAACATACCAAACACGAGCAAATTACACTAATCAACAGAACTAAAGATAAAGCAGAAAAATTAGCTCAAAAACTAAATGTAATTGTAAAAGATTACGCTGATTTACAGCTAGAAATTCAAAAATCGGATGTGATTGTGGTGGCAACGAGCGCTCAAAATCCTACCATTGATAAAACCATCCTGAGTTTAAAAAAACCACTTCTTATTTTAGATTTGTCTATCCCAAAAAATGTAAATGAAAATGTAAACGAGGTTCCTGGAGTTACCTTAATTCACCTGGATCATTTATCTCAAATTACAGACGAAACTTTAGAAAAAAGAAAATTACACATTCCGGCTGCCGAAGCAATAATAGCTGAAATTCAAGACGAGTTTTTGGCTTGGAATAAAAACCGAAAATTTGCACCTACAATTCATGCGCTTAAAGAAAAGTTCAATTCTATTAAAGACGGAGAGTTAAATTTTCAAAGAAAAAAATTATCTAATTTTGATGAAGATCAAGCCGAATTAATAAGCAATAGAATTATCCAAAAAATAACTAACCATTTTGTAAATCATTTAAAAGAAGGCGAATCAATGGAGGAAGGTATTGAATGGATAGAAAAAGTATTTCAATTAGAACAAGAAAAAGATTTTTTTTAGTTCTATCAAACCCCAATCTGAAGCCTTTTATAGGATTCCAAAAAGCATAAAATGTCTAAAAAAACTATTAGAATTGGCACCAGAGACAGTGAATTAGCACTTTGGCAAGCACACACCGTTCAAAAACAATTGAACGATTTAGGGTATCAAACCGAAATTATTGCCGTAAAATCGCAAGGCGACATCCTTTTAGACAAGCCTCTTTATGAACTAGGAATTACCGGAATTTTTACTAAAACTTTAGACATTGCCATGATAAATGGCCAAGTAGATATTGCGGTGCATTCTATGAAAGACGTGCCTACCGCTTTACCAGAAGGAATTGTTCAAGCAGCGGTTTTAGAAAGAGCCAATTATTTAGATATTTTAGTACATAAAGGCAACACTAGTTTTTTAGAATCGGAAGCTACAATTGCCACAGGAAGTTTGCGTCGCAAAGCGCAATGGTGGAATAAATATCCAAATCACTCTTTGGTAGATTTACGCGGAAATGTAAATACCAGATTGCAAAAGTTGCATGATAATGATTGGGACGGCGCCGTTTTTGCAGCAGCAGGATTGGAGCGAATTAATTTAAAACCAGAGAACCACATCAGTTTAGATTGGATGACTCCAGCTCCAGCTCAAGGTGCTATGGTGGTGGTTGCAATGGCAAATGACGAATTCACATTGGACGCTTTATCACAATTAAATCATATAGAAACTGAAATTTGTACTTATATCGAAAGACAATTTCTAAAGACATTGGAAGGCGGATGCACCGCGCCAATTGCTGCCCTTGCAAAGTATGATGAAAAAGAAGACACCATCCATTTTATAGGAGAATTGTTATCTATTGATGGCAAACAAAAATTAGAAATTGAAAAAGTAGTTGCTATTTCAGAATGGAAGAAATTAGGTTTTCATGCCGCACAAGAAATTCTTAACAATGGTGGCGCCCAATTAATGGAAGAAATAAAACAGCAATTAAAAAAATAAATTAATAGGGTAAATTTTCCATCCATTAGGAACAAAAAATGTCAAAACAAATAAACATAGTATCTACTAAAAAACTCCAACCTATACAAAGGCAACTTTTGTCAGATGCAGGCATTTCGGTATTGGAGGAAGATTTTATAGAAACTAAAATTAAAAATTTTGAACTTTCAAAAGTGAATGAAAATCTTATTTTCACGAGTCAAAATGCGGTTCAAAGTATTTTACAACACCCAAAATGCGACGAATTAAAAGGGAAAAGTGTATTTTCTGTTGGTATGAAAACCAAGGAATTGCTTACCGAAAACGGATTTGATGTAGTTGCCTATACCGGCTATGCTTCGGATTTGGCTGAGATCATTTCTTTAGTTTATGCTACCGATTCGTTTACTTTCTTATGTGGAAATTTACGTCGCGATGTATTACCAAATACCTTAAATGAAAACGGAATCACATTCAACGAAATTGAGGTTTATGAAACCAATATTACTTCAAAGAAAATGACTTCAAAAAAAGATGGTATTCTATTTTTCAGCCCATCGGGAGTGGATAGTTATTTCAAATTGAATTCGATAAAAGACGAAACCTGTTTCTGTATTGGCGAAACCACCGCAGAAGCATTAGAAAATAAAAAAGCAAAAAACATAATCATCGCAGAAAAACCTTCGGTTGAAAGTGTGATTACACAAGTTATAGAATATTATTAAAACAGTTTGAGTTGATGCAACTTAAAACTATAAATTATAAACAATGTTAAAAAACGACCTATTCTTAAGAGCCCTTAATAACGAAACCGTAGAGCGACCACCCGTTTGGATGATGCGCCAAGCCGGAAGGTATTTACCAGAATTTAGAGCTTTAAGAGATAAATATGATTTTTTTACCCGTTGCGAAACTCCAGAATTGGCTGCCGAAATTACGGTGCAACCCATTCGAATTGTAAAACCAGATGCGGCAATTTTGTTTTCTGATATTTTGGTGGTGCCACGCGCTATGGGAATTCATGTGGAGTTGAAAGACAATTTGGGGCCGATAATTCCAAATCCAATTCGAACCATTGAAGACGTGAACAGAACTTTTGTTCCAGATGTCCATGAAACCTTGGGTTATGTTTTTGATGCCATCAAATTAACCAAAGAAATGCTGAACGATGAGGTGCCGTTGATTGGTTTTGCTGGTTCACCTTGGACGATTTTTTGTTATGCTGTGGAAGGGAAAGGGTCTAAAAGTTTTGATACGGCTAAAGGATTTTGTTTTTCAAATCCGGTTGCGGCGCATACTTTATTGCAAAAAATTACCGATACCACTATTTTATATTTGAAAGAAAAAGTGAAAGCAGGTTGTAATGCCATTCAGATTTTTGATTCTTGGGGAGGCATGCTTTCTCCTGTAGATTATCAAGAATTTTCTTGGAAATACATCAACCAAATTGTGGAAGCTTTAGCGGAAGACACCAAAGTGATTGTTTTCGGAAAAGGCTGTTGGTTTGCTTTAGGCGAAATGTCAAAATCGAAAGCTTCTGCTCTTGGTGTAGATTGGACGTGTTCTGCAAGAAACGCTCGATATTTAACAGGAGGAAATATTACTTTGCAAGGAAATTTTGATCCAAGTCGTTTACTTTCTCCAATTCCAACCATCAAAAAAATGGTGCACGAAATGATTGACGAATTCGGAAAAGACAATTACATCGTAAATCTAGGTCACGGAATTTTGCCAAACATTCCTGTCGACCATGCGAAGGCTTTTGTGGAAGCGGTTAAAGAGTATCAAAAATAAAATCAAGTTTTGAAAGATAAATTCTATAAATACATACTTAATCTCCAAGACCAAATCACTTCTAAACTAGAAGAGATTGATGGCGGTTCCAAATTTCGTGAGGACATTTGGGACCGACCAGAAGGCGGCGGCGGGCGAACACGAGTAATTGAAAACGGAACTGTTTTTGAAAAGGGAGGCGTAAACATTTCAGCGGTTCACGGAAAATTACCCGATTCCATGCAAAAATTATTCAATGTAGGTGAAGCCGATTTTTTTGCCTGTGGATTGAGTTTGGTCATTCATCCTAAAAACCCGATGGTGCCAACCGTTCATGCAAACTGGCGTTATTTTGAAATGTATGATACTTCGGCAGAGCTCAGTACAAGTTCACGGAAGGTAATCAATTCCTGGTTTGGCGGAGGCCAAGATTTAACGCCTTATTATTTATTTGAGGAAGACGGAATCCATTTTCATCAAACTTGTAAAACGGCTTGTGACAAACACAATCCAGAGTTTTATCCAAAATATAAAAAACAATGTGACGACTATTTTTGGAATGCGCATCGCAATGAAGCGCGAGGACTTGGCGGATTGTTCTTTGATTATTGCAAAGCAAATGAGCAAATGGCAATGGAAGATTGGTTTAATTTCGTAACCGAAGTTGGAAACAGTTTTCTAGAAGCGTATGTTCCAATTGTAGAAAAAAGAAAGAATTTAGCATACACACCAGAACAAAGAACTTGGCAAGAAATTCGCCGTGGTCGATATGTCGAATTCAATTTGGTTCACGATAAAGGCACTCTTTTCGGACTAAAAACTAACGGCCGAATTGAAAGTATTTTAATGTCATTACCACCACACGTGCAATGGCATTACGACCATCATCCCGTTGCCGGAAGTGAAGAAGAAAAATTAATTCAGGTATTAGAAAATCCAATTGATTGGGTTTAAGCTCAAAGTAAAACAACTTTAAACCTTAAACTTTAAACAATTTTAAACAATATATTATGTTCCCATTACAAAGAGGCCGCAGATTAAGAGTTAACGAATCCATAAGAAGTTTGGTTCGTGAAACCACATTAAGTCCAAGTGATTTTATGTTTCCAATGTTCATTGCTGAAGGAGAAAACTATAAAGTTGAAATTCCATCCATGCCGGGAATTTATCGCCGTTCTATTGACTTAACGGTTGCTGAGGTAAAAGAATTATTTGCTTTAGGAATTCGTGCGGTCAACATTTATGTAAAAGTGGACGAATCGTTAAAAGACAATACCGGAAAAGAAGCTTGGAATCCAAATGGATTGATGCAACGCGCCATTAAAGCCATCAAATCTGCCTGTCCAGAAATGATTGTAATGCCCGATGTGGCGCTTGATCCATATTCTATTTATGGTCATGACGGAATTATTGAAAACGGGGATGTTGCTAATGATGCTACCAACGATGCTTTGGTAAAAATGGCAGTTTCCCACGCGCAAGCCGGAGCAGATTTTGTAGCCCCAAGTGATATGATGGACGGACGCGTTTTGCGTTTACGCCAAGGATTGGATGCTGCAGGATTTCCAAATGTGGGAATTATGAGTTATTCGGCTAAATATGCTTCTGCATTTTACGGCCCTTTTCGAGATGCATTAGATAGTGCTCCAGTTGATAATGCCGAAGTGCCAAAGGATAAAAAAACCTACCAAATGGATTATGCCAACCGCATTGAAGCCATTAAAGAAGCGCTTATGGATGTTGAAGAAGGCGCCGACATGGTTATGGTTAAACCCGGAATTGCCTATTTGGATATTGTTCGCGAAGTAAAAAATGCCGTGAATGTTCCGGTAACTGTTTTTCATGTTTCGGGTGAATATGCCATGATTAAAGCTGCTTCCGAAAGAGGATGGTTGGATCATGATAAAATAATGATGGAACAATTAATGTGTATCAAGCGCGCAGGAGCCAGCTTAATTTCGACTTATTTTGCAAAAGAGGCTGCGATTATTTTAAATAGATAGCTAATGAAAACCAAAATTATTTTTCTGCTTTTTATACTAGTTCTTGCCGTTACAACAGGTTGTGGAGGCAAAAAAGACGACCAAAATTTTGACGAAAAAGCCAAAATAAATTCAGCAGCATATCCTTTATCTGATAAAGGAAAAGAAATTTTTGAAGGAAAAGGAACTTGTAATAACTGCCACAAATTGGATGTAAAACTCGTTGGACCAAGCATTAAAGAAATTGCTAAAATCTACAAAAAGAATAAAATTAGTATTGCTACTTTTTTAACTGGAACGGAAGAGCCCGTTATTGACCCAGCGCAATATGAAGTGATGAAAATTAATTTTGAGATTACAAAAAACTTCACCGACGAAGAAAGGCAAGCAGTAGAGCAATACATGTTTAGCCAAGGAAAATAAAAATTTGGATTTATTTTAAATAATTAGTAGGTTTACAAATATAAATTAATCTATGAAATCCTATTTTGCTTTCATTTTATTTGTGTTTTCTTTATATGGTTTTAGCCAATATAAACCTATATCTTTTAATAGTATACCTTCAACATTATTTGGCAATCAAAGTAATGATACAATAAATGTAATTAGTATTGAGATGTTAGGTAAGATGGCTCAAAAAGACATTCTTGATATCAGTAATATTAATATTTTCCCGAAAGAATTTAGTTGGCATAATGATATTCGTTGGATTGAGAGCAACAAAATTATGGCTTTAAATATCAGGCAACAAGATTTTTGTGGTCGAGACTTCCTTATAGATAGCTACTCGGAGGCGCTTCAAAATCTTTATTTAAATAGCATTTCATATCCTTAAAATGAAAACTGCTTTCATAAATTCACCACTACAAATTACCAAAATGGTTTGCGATTAAAACAGAGTTGATATAATTTATGTATTAGTCGAATTAGAAGTTTCAAAACTATAAACCAAATTCAAAATTGCAGTATCACAACTTCAATGATATTTAGGAGGAAGAAGTGGCTTTTAGAACTCGAAAACCCTACCAATCAACAAAGTTTATTTTAGGCTAGATTTTTAGTTATTTTTAGATTATCTTAGATTTTTAAATTCTATTTTAGGAATTAATATTCATAGTCTATTATTCAAATAAGTCTAAATTATGATTGAAAAAATTCGGTTAGATTCAATTTTATTTCTTGATATAGAAACCGTTCCACAAGAAGAACATTTCAATTCTTTGGATGATGAAATGAAATCACTTTGGGAGCACAAAACGCAATACCAACGCAAAGAAGAATTCACTGCAGAAGATTTTTATGATCGTGCAGGAATATGGGCAGAATTTGGAAAAATTGTATGTATTTCGGTTGGGTATTTTATCATCAAAGGCGACATTAGAAACTTTAGAGTGACTTCATTTTTTGGCGAAGAAAAAAAGATATTAGCAGACTTTAATAATTTACTTAACAATCATTTCAATGCGCCACAGCACATTCTGTGTGGACATAATGCCAAAGAATTTGATTTTCCATTTATTGCTCGAAGAATGATTATCAACCAAATTTCTATTCCGAGTAAACTGAATTTATTTGGCAAAAAACCCTGGGAAATTTCTCATTTGGACACTTTAGAATTATGGAAATTTGGCGATTACAAACATTTTACTTCTTTAAAGTTACTTACTAAAATATTGGGAATCCCTTCTCCAAAAGGTGACATTGACGGCAGCCAAGTGGGGCACGTTTTTTATATAGAAAAAGACATCGACCGAATTGTAACCTATTGCGAAAAAGACGTCATTGCAGTTGCCCAAGTATTTCTGAGATTTAGAAAAGAAGATTTGTTAATTGAGGACGAGATAATTCATGTGTAATTATTAATTTGGTAGGATATTTCCTATTTAGGTCTTTTTATTACTTTTACAAAAAAACAGATTATGGTTTTAAGTAGATTTTGGCTTGCTATTTTTATTTCATCAATTGCTTTTGTGGTTTTCAGTTTGTTTGTTGGAAACAGCTACACGATTGATTATGTATTGAATGGAAAAAAAGATGAACCGATTTTAATTTCTGAAAAATACCTAAATCAAGTTCCTATTTTTATAAAAGACAGCATTAAAAATGCTCCGGATCAAACAATGGTTGTCAACAGAGATACTTTAAATGCTGACACTACTTATGTTTATAAAAGTAAAACGGTTAAAATTTTCAGTGGAATTCAAAAATCCGATGGGTTATTGCCAACTTGTAAAAATACTTTGCTGGATTTAATACTTCCGTTGATTGCCTATTTGGCTTTCTTTTGTGGATTAATGGAATTATTAATTATTTCGGGTGCGGCAGAGAAATTAGCAAAAAAGCTAAGTCCAATGTTTACTAAAGTATTTCCATCGGTTCCAAAAAATCACGAATCTATTTCATACATGACTTTAAATTTCGCTGCTAATTTCTTAGGATTAGACTCGGCTGCGACGCCTTTTGGCTTAAAGGCCATGCAAAGTTTACAAGAAATAAATCCCGAAAAAGACAAAGCAAGTGACGCACAAATCATGTTTATGTGTCTTCATGCAGCGGGTCTGACTTTAATTCCAACATCCATAATTGGTTATCGTGCTGCAGAAAATGCAAGCAATCCGGCCGATGTGATGTTGCCTTGTATTATCACTTCTTTTATTGGTACCATTGCCGCATTTATTATTGTTGGAATCCGACAAAAAATTAACTTTAAAAGTGCCTCGTTGGTAGTAGCTTTAATGACTATAATTGCTGCAATTGTAGGGTTGTTGTTTTATGTAAATACCCTAGATTTAATAGGTAAAAATTTCTTTACGTCGAATCTTTCCGGATTAATGCTGGTTGCAATTATTGGGTTTACTTTGATTTTTTCATTTATAAACGAAAAGAAATTTGTTGCACAAGACACTACTATTTTCGACACTTTTGTAACTGGAGCGAACAACGGTTTGCAAACCGGAGTAAAAATATTTCCTTATGTTATGGGGATGTTGGTTGCCATTTCGTTCTTTAGAAACAGCGGATTATTTGAATTAATCAGTAACGGATTGTCGTTTGCTTTTTCAAATATTGGGGTGAGCAAAGAAATCACCGATTCCCTACCGGTTGCTATGTTGCGTCCCTTTAGTTCGGGTGGTTCTCGTGGATTTATGATTGATTCAATGCGCATGTTTGGCCCCGATTCTTTCACCGGAAGATTAAGTTGTATTTTTCAATGTAGTGCCGAAACTACTTTTTATGTTATAGCAGTTTACTTTGGCAGCATTAACATTAAAAACACAAGATATACGCTTGGAACAATGTTATTGGTAGACTTAATTTGTGTATTAGCAGCAATCTTTGTGGCTAGTTGGTTTTTTTAATATTTTTTCATGTAAAGTAGCTACATCAATTTAGCAAAAAATTAATGTGGCAATCCCTCAACTTTCTGTAACTTTACATCTCAAAAATATTTTTAAAATGGACTTTATATATCAAGACCCGTATCCGATTTTAAAAGACGATACGCAATACAAAAAACTGACTTCCGATTTTGTAAAATCAGAACAATTTGGAGATAGAGAAATTCTAACCGTTGATCCAAAAGGGTTGGAATTATTAGCACAAGAAGCCATGAATGAAGTTTCATTTATGTTGCGTACCTCGCATTTGCAGAAGCTAAAAAACATTTTGGACGATCCTGAAGCAACCGATAACGACCGCTTTGTAGCCTACAATTTATTGCAAAACGCTGTGGTGGCAGTAAAAGGAGAATTGCCTTCATGTCAAGATACCGGAACTGCAATTGTAATGGCCAAAAAAGGTGAAAATGTATATACAGGAGCTGATGATGCTGAGTATTTGTCAAAAGGGATATACAACACCTACCAAAATAAAAATCTTCGTTATTCTCAAATCGTTCCGATTTCGATGTTTGAAGAAAAAAATTCAGGATCAAATTTACCAGCACAAATCGATATTTATTCAAAAAAAGGAAGTTCTTACGAATTCTTATTCCTTGCTAAAGGAGGAGGTTCTGCCAACAAAACGTTCTTATATCAAAAGACCAAATCGTTGTTAAACGATAAATCGATGGATGAATTCATTCGCGAAAAAATCAAAGATTTAGGTACCTCAGCTTGTCCACCTTATCATTTGGCTTTGGTAATTGGAGGGACTTCTGCCGAAGCAAATTTAGCTGCAGTTAAAAAAGCATCTGCTGGGTATTTTGATAATTTACCAACTTCTGGTAACATGTCGGGACAGGCTTTTCGAGATTTAGAATGGGAAAAGCGAGTGCATAAAATATGTCAAGAAAGTTCTATTGGAGCGCAATTTGGAGGTAAATATTTTGCACATGATGTGCGTGTAATTCGTTTGCCAAGACACGCTGCATCTTGTCCGGTTGGGTTAGGTGTTTCGTGTTCTGCGGATCGAAACATAAAAGGAAAAATCACCAAAGACGGAATATTTTTAGAGCAATTGGAAGTAAATCCGAAGCAATTTCTGCCCGAAATTCCTCCACATATGGAACAAGCGGTTGTGATTGATTTGAACCGACCAATGGCAGAAATATTAGCAGAATTGACTAAACACCCAATTAAGACAAGATTAATATTAAACGGAACTTTAATTGTTGCTCGCGATATTGCACATGCTAAGATCAAAGAGCTTCTTGATGCCGGTAAACCAATGCCAGAATATTTTAAAAATCATCCAATTTATTATGCTGGCCCAGCAAAAACACCAGACGGAATGCCTTCGGGAAGTTTTGGACCAACCACTGCAGGAAGAATGGATGTGTATGTAGAAGAATTCCAGAAATCGGGAGGCAGTATGGTGATGCTTGCTAAAGGGAATAGAACTAATGAAGTAAAAGACGCGTGCCAAAAATATGGTGGTTTTTATTTAGGATCTATTGGAGGCCCAGCGGCTATTTTAGCGCAAGACAACATCTTGAAAGTTGAGGTAGTAGATTTTGAAGAATTAGGAATGGAAGCTGTTCGAAAAATCACCGTTAAAAACTTCCCAGCATTTATTATTACAGATGATAAAGGCAATGATTTCTTTGCTAATTTGTAATTTAAAAATATAAAATTTATAAAACCTGCAAGGTTTCCTTGTGGGTTTTATTTTTAATTTAATGTATCGCTTATGCCTTTTAAGGATTCTTTTTCGGAATTTTATTCAGAAGTAAAAACAAGTATTAAAGAGGAAACTTTTGCCAAATTAACTCTGGCCAAAACTATTGGGAACACAGAGTTAATGAATATTTATGCGCGTTTAATCGTAATAGAAAACGACTTACAATTGGAATTGAAGTTTAAATTTCAAAAAGAAGAAATTGTTGAAATACATACTATTGACAAAGCTTTCAATCGCTTGGTAGAGTTTATAAATAACCCATTTTTAAGTGCAATATTATTTACCACTGAAAGGGATTTGACCTATAAATTGAATAAAAAAAGAGCGGTAAGTGTAAATGAACAAGCACCTAGTTTTGCGCATGCTTCTACAGCTTTTATGGAATTGAAAGAGGGTAAAAAAGAATAAACTAAGCGATCATCATTTCCGGTATTGTTCCTTCAATAATTAAATCAGCTTCAGTTGATGCAATAATATGTTCTACCGAAACTCCAGGAGCGCGCTCTAACAGTTTGAATCCTTTTGGAGTTATTTCTAGAACAGCCAATTCCGTCACCACTTTTTTCACACAACCAACTCCAGTTAACGGCAAAGTACATTTTTTAAGAATTTTGCTTTCACCAGCTTTATTTACGTGCATCATAGCCACGATAATGTTATCTGCAGAAGCAACTAAATCCATAGCGCCACCCATTCCTTTTACCATTTTACCAGGGATTTTCCAATTGGCAATGTCACCATTTTCTGAAACTTCCATAGCGCCAAGAATGGTTAAATCGACATGCTGCCCACGAATCATTCCGAAACTAAAAGCAGAGTCAAAGAAGCTTGCTCCAGGAAGTGTTGTAATTGTTTGTTTTCCTGCGTTAATTAAGTCGGCGTCTTCTTCTCCTTCAAATGGGAAAGGGCCCATTCCTAGAACTCCATTTTCGCTTTGAAATTCAACAGAAATATCATTTCGAACATAGTTGGCTACCAATGTTGGAATTCCAATCCCTAAGTTCACATAATAGCCGTCTTTTACTTCTTTGGCTATTCTTTTTGCTATGTCGTTTTTATCTAATGCCATCTTCAAATTTTCAAATTAATGAATCAGTAATTAATGTTGTCTTACTGTTCGTTGCTCAATTCTTTTTTCAAATTTTTCACCTTGGAAAATTCTTTGAATTAATATTCCTGGTATGTGCACTTGGTTTGGATCTAAAGTTCCTGCAGGCACTAATTCTTCTACCTCAGCAATGGTTATTTTGGCTGCGCCACACATGCAGGGATTGAAGTTTCTCGCAGTTCCTTTAAAAATTAAATTTCCAGCTTCGTCACCTTTCCAAGCTTTTACAATAGAATAATCGGCTTTAAACGCATGTTCCATAACGTGCATTTTTCCATTAAATTCACGTGTTTCTTTGCCTTCAGCAACTTCTGTTCCGAAACCTGCAGGAGTAAAAAAGGCAGGGATACCAGCTTGTGCTGCGCGACATCTTTCTGCTAAAGTTCCTTGTGGAATAAGCTCTACATCCAATTCTCCTGAAAGCATCTGTCTTTCAAATTCGGCATTTTCACCTACATAAGAAGAAATCATTTTTTTGACTTGCTTTTGTTGTAATAATAACCCAAGTCCAAAATCATCTACACCCGCATTATTAGAAATACAAGTCAAGTTTTTTGTCCCTTTTTTTACTAATTCTGCAATAGAATTTTCAGGGATTCCGCACAGTCCAAATCCGCCTAAAAGGATTGTCATGTTATCTTCAATTCCTTGAAGTGCTTCCTTAACGGAGTTAACTTTTTTATTTATCATAAAACTAAATTTTACTAAAGTCCAAATTCATCTGGATTTTGTTCCTCGATATCAGTTGAGTCTTTAATCGCTTCTCTTGGAGCCGAATAACAATCAACTTTTATTGCAAAATTATCTGGTCTTTGGAACTCGTCTTTAGAAATTATAAGATCGGGATCTTCATAACATTTTTCCATAAAATAACCCCAAATTGGAAGCGCAGCCGTAGCTCCTTGTCCATAAGTGATACTTTTGAAATGTGCCGAACGGTCTTCACAACCAACCCAAACTCCAGTTACTAAATTAGGGACCATTCCGATAAACCAACCATCTGATTGATTTTGAGAAGTTCCAGTTTTACCAGCAATTGGGTTTTTAAACATATACGGATATCCTGTCCAACGGTTATCGCCGCTTCCACCACCTTCGGTTCTAAGGCGTTCTCCAGATCCACCTTCGGTTACACCTTCTAATAATTTTATTACCGCAAAAGAAACGTCTTTGCTTAGTACATCGTGTGATTCGGGAACAGGTTCAAAAATTACAGCTCCGTTTTTATCTTCGATTCTAGAAATAAATTGTGGCTTAATGTAAACGCCCTGATTTGCAAAAGTACTGTAGGCAGCAACCATGTCTTGAACAGTAATATCTACTGCACCAAGCGCAATAGAAGGTTGCACTGGAATTTCGGAAGTAACGCCTAATTTTTTGGTTAATTCAACTACCGCTTCTGGGCCTGTTTTGTCAATTAATTTTGCAGAAATAATATTTACAGAGTTTGCTAATGCTCGTTTTAAAGTCATCATTCCGCGGTACTTTTGATCGGAATTTCTTGGCTCCCAATCTTCGGTCACGTGGTGACGGCCTTTGTGAATCATGAAAGGAGCATCTAATAGCGTATCACAAGGCGACATCCCAAGTTGTTCAATAGCAGTTGCATAAACAAACGGCTTAAAGGTAGACCCTACTTGTCTTGCACCTTGACCTACGTGATCGTATTGGAAATATTTGTAATTAATACCGCCAACCCAAGCTTTAATTTGTCCGGTTTGTGGCTCCATCGACATTAAACCAGCCTGTAAGAAATGTTTGTAATAACGAATAGAATCTAATGGAGTCATGACCGTATCTCGTTCGCCTTTCCAGGTGAAAACAGTCATTTTTGTTTTTCTGCTGAAGGAAGCTATAATTTCTTCATCGGTTTTATCATCTGCTTTAAGAATGCGCCATCTTTCGGAATTCTTCATAGCTTGATTGATAATTTTCTCAGTTTCTGGATCAGTTAAATTTACGAATGGAGCATTTTTATTTCCTTTTTGTTGGATAAAAAATTCTTCTTGTAAATTTTTCATGTGCTCTTGAACTGCCTCTTCTGCATGCTCCTGAATCTTAGAATCTAAGGTCACATAAATTTTAATTCCATCGCCATATATATCATATTCTTCTCCATCAGGTCGTTTATTTTCTTTAACCCAATTCTTCATAAAATCTCTAAGATATTCTCTAAAATACGTAGCAGTTCCGTCTAAGTGACTTTCGGGATGAAAATCTAAAACGATTGGTTTTCTTTCTAATATTTTTTTAGCAGCTTCTTCTAAATGGTTATTTCTAACCAATTGACCTAATACAATATTTCTTCTTTTTAGTGCTTTTTCTGGACGACGAACCGGATTAAAAAGAGAGGGGTTAGTCAACATACCAACTAGTAATGCACTTTCTTCTACTTTAAGGTCACGAGGCTCTTTGTTAAAATAAACTTTAGCCGCCGAACGAATTCCAACCGCTCCATTCACAAAATCAACTTGATTAAAATATAAAGCAATGATTTCGTTTTTGGTATATTGTCGCTCTAATCGCACTGCAATGATCCATTCTTTTGCTTTTTGAATCATACGAAAAGGCAAAAATCTTGAGCCTTCTCCGTGAAATAATAATTTAGCTAATTGTTGGGTGATTGTACTCGCACCACCATTAGAACCAAGCTTTGCAGCTGCACCAAATGTTCTTCTCGCATCAATTCCGGAGTGTTCGTAGAAACGCTCATCTTCGGTTGAAACTAAAGCATCCACAAGCGATTTAGGTAAATCTTTATATTTTATCGCGGTACGATTTTCGTTGTAAAATTTTCCAAGAGTAACTCCATCAGAGGAGATAATTTCAGTAGCAAGATTAGAATTTGGATTTTCTAAATCTTCAAATGAAGGCATTTTTCCGAAAAGTCCCCACGAGGCAAATATGAAGAATAAGAAAATACCTCCAATACTGTAAAAAAACAATTTCCAAAATTTCTTTTGGTAGTATTTAATGTCTTTAACAGGCGTGTTTTTTTTATTTTGTAATGCCATAATAATTAATTTGTAGATTCTACTCTAAAACCTATTTCGGTAATTCCTTGTAAATTTTCAACACCAGCAATTTTTCCGGTTTGTCTAACGGCTTGCTGAATGTGAACTTTATATTCTCCTTTAAGTTTAAAAGGCACATTTTCTTTGTAAAAAAGTTTACTTTCTTTTACATCTGTAAATCCGTCTCCCATAAGTGAGCCATCCGGATTGGCCATTTTATACTCTAAAGTATCTACAATGGTTTTTTTATTTGGATGTTCTAAGGAAACAATTAAAAATAAATTATCAAATGGATAATCGTTATTATCTCGAACATTTACAAAGAGGTTGTATTTTTTTTCACTTTCTAATTTTGGCAATTTAAAAGTCAAAATACTGTCTTGATGCCATGCATTTCCTACTGATTTATACTCGTCAAAAACAAGTTGTTTATCGCAAGAAATTAGAATAAACACCATTAAAATAAATAGAAGGCTACTTTTTATCTTCATTTTTCTTAATAATAATTGCAGGTCTTTTTACTTCTGGCTTTGGGTTTTGATTGGAATTTTGATTCTGATTTTGCCCTTGCTTGAAGTTGGGATTATGCGATTTATTTTTTGATTTATTTTTACTTCTTTTTGGCTGATCAAAACGCGTTAAGCTTTCTTGACCCATAGCGTTATTGAAGTTAGCTTCTGGTTCAACTACAATTTCAATTGCAAAATCTTCTAAAGATGAAACGCGTTTCTTCTCTTTATTTTGAGCAATTATTTCTTTAACCTGCTCTATTTTTAATACATGCCAACTCGAAAAATTATCGGTATACGCAAACCACATTAATCCTTTAAAAATATCCTGTTTTTGACAAATGGCATCTCCTTTTTCGGTGTGTAATTTGGTTTCAAATTCTGGAAAATCTTTTAAAGCATCCAGATAAGTGTCCAATTCATAATTCAAACAACATTTTAATTTTCCACATTGTCCAGCTAGCTTTTGAGGATTTAGGGACAATTGTTGGTATCGCGCTGCAGAGGTATTTACACTTCTAAAATCGGTTAACCAAGTTGAGCAACACAGTTCTCTACCACAAGAACCAATTCCACCAAGGCGCGCTGCCTCTTGACGAAAGCCCACTTGTTTCATTTCGATACGCGCTTTAAAAACTTGCGCAAATTCTTTAATAAGCTGTCTAAAATCTACACGATCTTCGGCAGTATAATAAAAAATTGCTTTAGAGCCATCACCTTGAAATTCGATGTCAGAAATTTTCATTTGCAACTTTAAAGCAATAGCAATTTCTCTTGCTTTAACCT
The DNA here is from genome assembly GCF_040383245.1 of Flavobacterium sp. Taxonomy (GTDB): domain Bacteria; phylum Bacteroidota; class Bacteroidia; order Flavobacteriales; family Flavobacteriaceae; genus Flavobacterium. The sequence continues at coordinate 128,863 of NZ_JBEIDX010000003.1, forward strand.
TCATCGCTTCTTCTTTATCACGCGCATCGCTCCAAATATCAATATCTTTTTGAGAGGCTTTTCTATACACTTTAGGGATTTCTGCACCTGCGTGATTTACCCCTTTTTTCTTCATTTGAATTTTAACCAATTCACCAGTTAGCGTTACAATTCCTACATCATGTCCAGGAGAAGCTTCAGTTGCCACAATATCTCCAATGCTTAGGGTTAGTTTTTCGGTATTTCGATAAAATTCTTTACGGCCATTTTTAAAACGCACTTCCACACAGTCAAACGGTGCTTCACCATTTGGCAAACTCATGTTAGAAAGCCAATCAAAAACAGTTAATTTATTGCAGCTATCGGTGCCGCAAGTCCCATTATTTTTACAACCCTTTGGTGCGCCACCATCTGAAGTTGAACAACTTGTACATGCCATAATTATATAGTAGTATTGCTAAAAAGCAATGTAAGTTTATAAAACGATTAATTGGTAAAGATAGTATTTTTATAAAATATATTCCAATAAAAAAATCCCAAAAACCAACGCTAAAATTAACGTTTGGAATTTGAGATTTATTGGTCTTTTAACCGATTTATTTTAAGAGATAATTTTATATAATTTATCCGATAATCGGACTCTAAACGGCACTTCAAAAGTTACTTTATCTCCTGGAATTGCGGTGGAAATTTCATTTCCGTTTACCAGCATTTTTTCTAAAATGTATTCTTCAGAACCCGTAGTTGGACCAGAAATTAGAAGTTTGTCTCCAACATTTAATTCGTTATTTTGAATGATAAAAAGACCAACTTGTGCTTTCACATAGTAATGTTCTGCTTTACCAAGAAGTACTTTTTTTACTTTTATCTTCTGACGAATATCTTTTGATTTTTGTTCTCTATTTTCGGCTACTGCTAAAGATTGATCCGATAGTTCTCCCGAATGTTTGAATAACAATTTATCAGATTTTCCTTTTCGAAAAACTTTGTTACCCACTTGAATTCCTCTGCGTAATTTTACTTGTTCGGCCAAAGGTAAATGCGTAATTTCTAAACATTCTGTTGAACAACAATTTTCCATTGCTGCTTTGCATTCGTCACATTGAATGAATAATAAATGGCACCCGTCGTTTTCACAATTGGTGTGATTGTCGCACGGTTTTCCGCATTGGTGGCATTGAGAAACGATATCGTTGGTAATTCGTTCACCTAATCGATGGTCAAAAACAAAGTTCTTTCCAATGAATTTACTTTCAATATTTTCTTCTTTGATTTGTTTGGCATAATTGATAATTCCGCCTTCCAATTGAAAAACATTTTTAAATCCTTGGTGTTTGAAATATGCCGAAGCTTTTTCACAACGGATTCCTCCGGTGCAATACATCACCAAGTTTTTATCGTCTTTAAAATCTTTTAATTGTTCGTTGATGATCGGTAACGATTCACGAAATGTTTCCACATCGGGAGTGATTGCTCCTTTAAAATGTCCAATTTCACTTTCGTAATGATTTCTAAAATCTACCACAATGGTATTTGGATCTTCTAAAATCTGGTTAAATTCCCTAGCTTTTAAGTGCACTCCAATATTGGTCACATCAAAAGTTTCATCGTTTAATCCGTCGGCTACAATTTTGTCGCGGACTTTAACAGTAAGTTTTAAAAACGAATGATCATCGTGTTCAACCGCTACATTCAGGCGGATGTTTTTCATGAAATCATAAACTTCTAAAGTTTCCCGAAAGGCTTCCATATTTTCGGCAGGAATACTCATTTGAGCATTGATTCCTTCTTTGGCAACATAGGTTCTGCCTAGGGCATCAAGCTGATTCCAAGCAATAAATAAATCGTCGCGAAATTTTTTAGGGTCTTCAATTTTGGCATACGCATAGAAAGACAACGTAAGACATTGTTTGCCTGCTTGATCTATCAATTCGGCTCTTTCTTCTGCGCTTAAGGTGTTATACAGTTGCATGCTATAAACGTTTAAGGTTAGAATAGGTTGAGTTCTAAATGGAAGAACTCGGCAGCAAAGATAATTTGAAAAAATTGAAAACAAAAAACCTCTTAAAAATAAATTCTAAGAGGTTTTGATAAAGTTTTTTTTCGAATTAACAGAATTCTGCGTAAGCATCTTTTAAGTTATCTGCAATCATTTCGGCAGGACGACCTTCAATGTGGTGACGCTCTAGCATGTGAACCAATTCTCCGTTTTTAAACAACGCCATACTTGGTGATGATGGAGGGAAAGGAAACATTTGTTGACGCGCAGCATCCACTGCATCTTTATCCACACCTGCAAAAACAGTAATTAAATGATCTGGTTTTTTTGCTCCGTCTAAACTCATTTTAGCTCCTGGACGCGCATTTCTTGCCGCACATCCACAAACCGAATTTACAACTACCAAAGTTGTTCCTTCTGCTTTAATTGCATTTTCTACGTCGCTTGCGCTATATAAATTTTGAAAACCTGCATCTGTAAGTTCAGCACGCATTGGGTTTACCATTTCTTCTGGATACATAATTAGTTATGATTTAAGATTGTTAATTTCTGAATTTTGATTTAATAAATCTTTTGCAAAGATAATGAGAATTCCAAATGTAACTTTTAAATGAGTCATAAAAATTTGTTATGTTTACATTTCAAAAATTAATGATATGAAATATCTAGAACATATAGATAAGTTTTTTATTGAATTTATTGCTCTAATTATTTTTGTTATTGGGTATATTATAATTCAAAAAAAACAAAATTTTAAATTAACTCTTCAATATTGTCTGTATTCCTATGGAATAGCAATATTGTTGCTATCGCTTACAATCCCGTCAATTTTTCCAGGATATCCAGAAGACATTTCAGATCTTGAAAACAAGAAAAGATTGCTCTATCATTTGCAAAGAAATAATGAAGCACTTGTTCAAACAACAGAGGCAATTAGGCAAATGGCTTTACTTACTTTTGCTTTATTGCTTACAATCATTTCCAATGTTATCAAACATTTTAAGATTGAAAATTCTGCTAAATAATGCTTTGACAAATAATCCTTTCGGGCATTTCCAAATTACTTGCAGGTCTTCTAAAAAAGAAGTTTCTTCATCCAGAAATTTGAAGATTACGGTGGCATTTCCTTTTTGAAACATTGAAGAAAATATAGTAGATCCTAAATGGTTTTTTTGATCTAAAATATCTAAAAGCAATAAATCATAAAACCAAAATTTGTCTCTTTTTTGGAATTTTCTAAAGTCGGAATTGTAGTCTAAAAACGATACCAATTGCTTTGCTTTTTTGGTGGTATTTTTAAAAGTATATCCGGTGCTGGCTTTTGTCCATCCTCCGGCAGAACCAATATTTAAGATGTTTTTGGTGTTGTTTTTCCAAAAAGGGAAACATGTCATTGGGATGTTTCCTTGTTCTTTTTCTACAATTTCGTATTCGGTAATTCCGAGTTTTTGAATGTAGTTTTGAATTTCGTTTTCGTATTCCGATAGTGCAAGTAACTCTTTTGAAAACAACGTATATTCTAATAAAGCTTCTGTTGAGGATGTTGGTAAAACATACATGAATCGGGTGTTGTCTTTTTGTTCAACAGAAAAATCCATGAAAGTAGCCGTTTCTTTTTCAAACACATCTTCTTTAGATTTTATAAACCAACCCACAAAATGTTGTTGCAACAGCGGATATTTGGCTTGACTTTTCACCAAATTCGGATTGAAAATCGAATTGAAAATTTTATTGCAAGTATAATTTTCAGAGGCTGTTTTCACGATGCAATGGCTTCCTAGTTCTTCAAAATCAAGCACCTTCTGATTTACAAAATGAATATTTTCTTGTTTGGAAATCAAATCAAAAATTAGATAATAAAAATCCAATCCTTTAACCATTTTATATTGATACGGATCTAAATTTAATTTCCTTTCGAAAGCAGTGTTTTTAAACCAAGCTGAATTCCATTTAGTGCTTACTTGATTTGGAAAAATTGTATTTGAATCCCAAAAGCACCACGTTCTATCGTTGGTTTTTTTTGAATTTTCATCCAAAAGCAAAATCGTTTTATCCTGAAATTTTCCAGATAAAATCATTTCATAAACGGTCATCATTGCAGACAAGCCGCTTCCGGTAAAAATATAATGGAAGTGTTGCATTTATCTTCTATAAGAAAAACCAAAAGCAATATAGTTTTTGGGAGCATTTTCTGAAATTCCAATGCCTGATGACAAATCTAGCATAAAATTATCGTTTATCAAATAAGTGATTCCTCCATCAAAACTATGATTTGATTGCTGTATTTGTGGAATAAACCCAAAAAGCTCTATGTAACTTCCTAACTTTTCTGTAATTGAATACCCTGTAGTTACCGTGTAAATAAAAGTTGGTTCTGGAGTGAAACCATCCCATTCGGCACCCAAATTATAACTGAATGACATTTTTTGGGATAGTGAATGCTGCATTACAAATCGAAATTTCGGAAAAACAAAATCGGTTTTGTATTCATTCGAAGCCGCTTTTGGCAAACCAATATGACCAATAAATGAAGTTTTTGGCACAATACCATTTTCTTCTGTAAGCGCTACTTTAAATCCAATATATATTGGTGAAAACCCATTAACCTTCTCATTTATTATTTCTTCAGATAAAAATTCAGTTATTAATCGCAATTCGAAATTTTTTGTTACACCATATTTCCACAGTGCGGTTGGCAAACTATTTTTTTTATAAAGCGCATCGTTTTTTTGAAAAGTAAATCCCGTTTCAACTTGAAACATTCCTTTAGGAACAATTGCCGGCGTTTCTGTTTGGTCGGGTCTATCAGCTTGAATGGGCTCAATTTCTTGAGCGTATATTGCAGCAGAAATAAAAAGAAAAACTAGTACAATTTTAGATTTCATAAATTTGATTTTAGACAAAACTAAAAATATATTTTAAGTATTTCTGATATTTAAATATATTTGTTTTGAAGGTATCTTTATTTACTTTCTTGTATCTTTATCCAAATAAAAATAACTAACAGTAAGTGAATTAATATGTTTCAGACTATTATAGATTACTTTGAAAGTATAGATCCAATTTTGGCAGCATTGTATGCCACTTTGTTTACCTGGTTATTAACTGCATTTGGTGCATCATTTGTTTTCTTTTTTAAGAATATGAATCGAGTTGTTCTAGACGGAATGCTTGGTTTTACTGGTGGTGTAATGATTGCTGCTAGTTTTTGGAGTTTACTTTCTCCGGCAATTGAAATGAGTAAAGGGGAAGGTTTTGTAAAAGTAATTCCAGCTTCAGTTGGATTTGCATTAGGCGCTTTATTTATCTTTGCTTTAGACAAGGTTTTACCCCATTTACATATAAATTTCAAAGAATCTGAAGGAGTAAAATCGCCATGGCAACGAACCACTTTATTAGTTTTAGCAATTACTTTACATAATATTCCTGAAGGATTGGCTGTTGGAGTACTTTTTGGCGGAGTTGCCGCAGGTATTCCTGAGGCATCAATTGCAGGAGCCGTAACACTTGCTATAGGAATTGGAATTCAAAATTTTCCTGAAGGAATAGCCGTTTCAATGCCTTTAAGAAGAATGGGAATGAGCCGTTGGAAAAGTTTTATGTATGGTCAATCATCTGCGCTTGTTGAACCCATTGCTGGAGTTTTAGGAGCCGTTGCCGTAACCTTTTTTGTGCCTTTACTTCCGTATGCATTAGCTTTTGCGGCAGGAGCAATGATATTTGTAGTTGTTGAAGAAGTAATTCCTGAAACCCAACAGGATAAAAATACCGACATTGCAACGCTTGGGTTAATTGGAGGTTTTATTGTAATGATGACTTTAGATGTAGCCCTAGGCTAATAAAATCATGAAAAGAAAACTTTTTTTTCTGCTATCCTTTTTGTTTTTTAGCCTTACATTTTTTGCGCAAAGCGAAATAAAAATCACAACAAAAAAATGTAATCCAAAAGCGGGATACGGGTTTCAATTAACTAAAGTTTTTGATGATTCTCGATGTCCTGAAGGAGTTACTTGCATATGGGCTGGTGAAGTTTCGGTAGTATTAAAAGTCTACAAAAACAAAAAATTCTTTGAGCTAAAAACACTCACTTTTAATGCAAAAAATAAGGAAGAAAATTTCAACTGGTTTGCAAAGTATTTCAGTAAAAAGATAAAATCAATTGCTGTAAATCCTTATCCAAAAGAAGGACAAATCATAAAATTTAAAAATCAATATATTTCTATTGTTTTTGAAAATTAATTACAGCCACAATCGTCCTTATCTCCACAATTTTTTTTCGGCTTTTTCTTTCCAAAAAACTTATTGTATAAATAGGATAAAGCAATTCCTAAAGCAAAGTAAACGAGTATTTGTTGCATTTTAATTCAAAATTTGATACGCTAATAAAGCAGATAAATAGGCCAATCCACTCATAAATATTAATTGTACTAAAGGCCATTTCCAAGAATTCGTCTCCTTTTTTACAATTGCCAAAGTACTTATGCATTGCATAGCAAGAGCGTAATAAATTAAGAGTGAAATTCCGGTGGCAAAATTAAAAGTTTTGCTTCCGTCTTCGCGGATTTCATTTTTCATTTGCTCTTTTATAGTTGCTTCTTCACCGCTTTGGTTTCCTACACTGTAAATAGTAGCTAAAGTCCCTACAAATACTTCACGAGCCGCAAACGAACTTACTACAGCAATACCTATTTTCCAATCGTAACCTAATGGTTTTATTGAAGGCTCAATATATTTTCCAATAGTACCAATATAGGAATGCTCTAATTTGTACTCGCTTAGTTTATTCTCATAATTTGAATCGGTATTCTTTACAGTTTTTGAAACTATATTTTGAGCATTTCCAAAAGTAGCATCAGGCCCATGAGAACCTAAAAACCACAAAATAATTGAAATGGCTAATATGATTTTTCCGGCTCCAAAAACAAAAGCTTTTGTTTTCTCAATAATATTAATGGCCACATTTTTGAATAACGGAATTTTATAACTCGGCATTTCAACAACGAAATATGATTTGGAACTTATTCTTAAAACTTTATTCAAAATATAAGCCGACAACAAGGCCATTCCGAAGCCCAATAAATACAATCCCATAAGGGTTAACCCCTGTAAACTAAGGAAACCAAAAATTCGTTGTTGCGGAATTATCAAGGAAATTAAAATAGCATAAACCGGTAATCTTGCCGAACAAGTAATGAAAGGCGTAACCAAAATGGTTATTAATCGTTCCTTCCAATTTTCAATGTTTCGGGCACCCATAATTGCCGGAATAGCACAGGCAGTTCCAGAAATTAATGGCACAATACTTTTTCCAGAAAGTCCATAACGGCGCATGATTTTATCCATTAAAAAAACCACACGACTCATATACCCGCTTTCTTCTAAAACAGAAATAAACAGAAATAAGAAGGCAATTTGTGGAATAAAAATTAAGATTCCACCAATCCCCGGAATAATTCCTTCGCTAATTAAGTTCGTAAATTCGCCTGCAGGCAAATTCATTTTGGCATAAGAAGCCAAATCGGCAAAGGACCGATCAATATAATCCATTGGAATGCTGCTCCAATCAAAAATAGATTGAAAGATTCCGAATAAAATGACAAAGAAAATCAGGTAACCAAATACTTTGTGGGTCAATACCCGATCCAGTTTTGCTCTTACATCGGTTGCTTTTGATTGATCAATTTTCTGACCTAATTTTAAAGTTTCGTTTATAAATTGGTAGCGCTTGATGGTTTCCTTTTGTTGCAATTGCTTCAGGTCGGCATGCGATTTGGTAAACGAACTTTCCATTTCGTTTCTCTCTAAATTCAAAAAATTTACATCTTGGGTAATCACCAACCAAAGTTTGTATACCAGTTGATTTGGGAATGTTTTTTTTAATTTCTCAAAATATTCTGGGTCAATAGAAGAAGCATTTAAGCAAGGTAAAGTAGGAAGTGACTCGTAATTTAGAATCAGTTCTTTTATTTTTTCAATTCCGATGTTTTTTCTAGAACTCACCAAAGCTATTTTGGTTTGTAATTGTTCTTCAAGAAACGGAATATTTAATTCAATCCCTTTTAGTTGCATTCGGTCACTCATATTAATGACCAAAATAGTTGGGATTTCTAAATCTTTTATTTGAGTAAATAGAAGCAGGTTTCTTTTTAAATTTTCAACTTCCGATACCACAACTACAACGTCAGGGAAGTTTTCATCTTTTTTATTTAAGAGCAATTCAATCACCACATTTTCATCAATAGAACTGGCGTTTAAACTGTAAGTTCCGGGTAAATCAATGATAGTTGCTTTGGTAGTTTCGTTGAGTTTGCAAGCACCAATTTTCTTTTCTACGGTAATTCCAGGATAATTCCCAACTTGTTGGTGCAAGCCGGTAAGCTGGTTAAAAACCGAAGTTTTTCCAGTATTTGGGTTTCCAATTAGCGCAACTTTTATGGTGTCTTTAGTCATTATCAGAATTATTAACGACTACCTTAATTTCTTTGGCTGTTTCTAACCGAATGGCAACATGCGAATCGTTTACATTAAAATACAGCGGGCAACCAAAGGGTGCAATTTGAATCAATTCAATCGTATTGCCCGGCAAGCAACCCATTTCGAGTAATTTTAACGGAATAGTATCCACGTCAAAGTCAACGATGATGCCTTTTTGCCCAATTTTAAGATCTCCAACGGTAATTTGCACGTCTTTATTTAGATTGAATTAAAATACAAAAGTAGGTATTTGCAATGAAAATTCTATGATAATTGTTAGGTTTCCAATTATTTTTTTACTCTTTTTCCGAACAAAGAAAATTAATATCTTCTAATAGTTGTTTTACATTTTTAATTCCAGGTTCGGTTGGGCCATCTAGATTGGTGCCGTCGTAAAAACCGCGAACTCGTCTTTTGGAATCAATTAAAACAAAATTTTCGGTATGAACCATATCATACATTTCGGATGGGTTTCCGGTTTTAACTGCTAAATACGATTTTCGGGCAATGTAATAAATGTCTTTTTTGTTACCCGTTACTAAGTTCCATTTGCTGTCGATAACTCCTTTTTCTAGGGCGTATTTTTTTAATACCGAAACGCTATCAATATCCGGTGTAACCGAATGCGAAAGCAACATTACCTTTGGATTATTCTTAATTTGATTTTGAAGCCAAACCATATTATTAGCCATTTTTGGACAAATAGAACGGCATGTTGTAAAGAAAAAATCAGCTACATAAATTTTCCCTTCATAGTCTTTTTGAGTGATGATTTTTCCGTTTTGATTGGTAAACGAAAAATCGGCAATGGTGTGATCTAAAGCTACATATTGAACGGTTGAATCTACCATTTCTGGATTAACATCACTTGGATTGAAAATTGGTAGTGATTTTTTTGGCTTCAATACCGTGTAAAAAGCAGTTATAGTGATTATGGAAAATACCACAAAAAAGCCAACAAATATTCGGTATTCTTTAAGTTTGCGTAACATCTTTTTTTTTCAAAGGTACAAAACAAGTCATTTTTATAAAAATAGTTTTATCAGCTCAAGTAGATTATTTGATTTTTTTCATTTGGTTTATCAAAAATTAATAGATTTGTGGAAACAATCAATAATTAAAAATATGAAAATACAGACTTCAATTAAGTTGGGCTTTTTGGCAGCAGGATTATTGTCCTTAAGCCAAGGAATAGCACAACAAAAAACCCCGGGGATTGCCGTTGATTTAATGGATAAATCGGTGCGTCCAAATGACAATTTCTTTCAATTTGTTAACGGAACATGGTTAAAAAACACCGCAATCCCTGCAGATAAAACCCGTTGGGGAAGCTTTGACGAATTGCGTCAAAATACCGATAAAGATGCCTTAGCAATTTTGAACGCTGCATCAAAAGATCCAAAATACAAATCTAATACCGATCAAGGAAAAGCGATTAATATCTACAAATCGGTTATGGATACTGTGGCTAGAAACAAGCAAGGTATTAAACCAATTCAGGCAGATTTAGCTAAAATTAATGCGATTAAAAATACTGCAGATTTGCAAAAATTATTAATGGAGACCGAAGCTGTTGGTGGAGGTGCTGGATTTTTTGGTTTCGGAATTGGAGCTGATGAAAAAAACAGCAACAGAAATATTGTGAGTTTAGGACCTGGTTCTTTAGGTTTACCAGATAGAGATTATTATGTTTCTGAAGATAAAGATTCTAAAGAAAAAAGAGAAAAATATGTATTGCATCTGGCTAAAATGCTTCAATACATTGGAGAAAATCCAGCACAAGCAAAAGAAAATGCAGAAAAAATCCTTGCTTTAGAAATTCAAATGTCTAAACCAAGATTAGATAGAGTAGAACGAAGAGATAGTAAAAAACAATACAATCCAACGGCTATTTCCGATTTGAAAAAAATGGTGCCAATCATGGATTGGAATTCTTATTTGAAAGGAATCGGAATTGCAAAAGTAGATACAGTAAATATATCACAACCAAGATATATGGCTGCTTTGCAAACAATATTTGCTGAAAACAAAGTTGAAGATTGGAAAGCTTACATGCGTTGGATGTTATTAAGAAGCGCTGCAGGACAACTTTCTACAGAAATTGAAACAGCTAACTGGGAGTTTTATGGTAAAGCATTAACCGGAGCTTTAAAACAAAGACCGCGTCATGAAAAAGCATTGCAAGTTGTAAATGGAACTGTTGGGGAATCACTAGGTAAATTATACGTAGAGAAAATGTTCCCAGCTGAGGCTAAAACGAAAGCTTATAATATGATTCAAAATATTATTCGTGCTTACAGAGCAAGAATTAATAATTTGACTTGGATGTCTCCTGAAACTAAAACTAAAGCAATTGAAAAATTAGAAAAATTAACCATCAAAATTGGTTATCCAGACAAATGGGAAGATTACTCAGCTATGGTAGTAAAAAGTCCGGCGGAAGGCGGAAGCTATTTTGAAAATATGAAAAATGTTTCTAGTTGGGGATGGCAAAAAGATTTAGCTAAATTGGGTAAACCAGTTGATAAAACCGAATGGGGGATGTCTCCACAAACGGTAAATGCTTACTACAATCCATCGTATAACGAAATTGTATTCCCAGCTGCAATCTTACAACCACCTTTTTATGATTATAAAGCAGATGAAGCAGTAAATTATGGTGGAATTGGAGCCGTAATTGGACATGAAATTTCTCATGGTTTTGATGATGAAGGAGCTACTTTCAACGCAGACGGAAATTTAATTGATTGGTGGACTGCAGATGATTTAGCTAAATTTACTGCCTTAGGTAGTGCTTTAGCAGATCAATACTCAGCTTTAGAGCCACTTCCAGGAACACATGTTGACGGTAAATTTACATTAGGAGAAAACATTGGAGATTTAGGCGGAATTAATGCTGCATATGACGGGTTACAATTGTACTTAAAAGAAAATGGAAATCCAGGACTAATTGACGGATTTACTCCAGAGCAACGTTTATTTATTTCTTGGGCAACCATTTGGAGAAGTAAAATCCGTGATGAAGCTTTGAAAAACCAAGTAAAAACCGATCCACATTCACCAGGAATGTACCGTGCCTATGTGCCGCTTACAAACCTAGATACGTTCTTTCAAGCATTTGACATTAAAGAAGGTGACGGAATGTATGTTACGCCAGAAAAACGAGTTAAAATCTGGTAATCAAAATAGAATAAGTAAAAAGGCGCAAGAAATTGCGCCTTTTTTATTTAATGTTAGTCTGAGCTTGTCGAAGACTTTCTAGCTATGCTATTTATAATTTTATATTATTAAACGAATACCCTAAAACGCGTTCTACTTTTTCGCTTTGTATTAATTTTCCGATAGAAGGTTTGCTTTCATTAAAATGTGGCAAAGGCAAGTTGAATTCAATTGCTTTTTGAGTGTAATATTCTTTTCGGGTTGGATGAAAGGGCGCAACCGCATTAAAGGTTTCGTTCCAACTGAAATTGTCATTTTGAGCCTCACGAATAATTTTTTCAATAATTCCGATGCAATCTTCCTGATGAATTAAATTAATTGGTGCATCCGGATTTTCAATATTGGTTTTGCCAGAAAGAAATTTTATCGGGTGCCGATCTGATCCAATCAAACCTCCAAAACGAATAACAGCGGTTTCAAATTTTTCATTGCTTTGCAAAAGCATTTCTGCATCTAATAACTGTTTTCCGCTTTCGGTATCTGGATTGGGAATCGAGGCTTCGGTAAGCGATGCATTTTCATCTGCATACACCGAAGTCGAACTCACAAAAAGCACTTTCTTCACCGAAGATTTTTCAATAAACGGAATCAAATTTTGAATCTTTTCTACAAATGTCTTGCTGAGCCCTGTCGAAGTATTTGAAGAAGCTCGACGCAATATAGGAGGTATATCAATAATTAGAATTTCGGAATTTTCCAAAAAGGAATCCATTTCGCCAACTATTTTATCTTCTGATAATTGAATAAAAAAAGGCGTAATTCCAGCATGTTCAAGCACCGAAATTTTCTCTAAAGTAGTAGTAGATCCGTTAATCAAATACCCTTTTTGAAGCAATGATTTTGCTAATGGAAATCCCAACCAACCACAACCAAGAATACTAATTTGTTTCATTTTTACTTGATTGGGGCTACAATTTTCTGTTGAATTAGCACGGCATCGGTCAACACAAATGGTTTTGAAATCATCCAGTTTTTTCTTGTCGCCATATTAAATTGATTGTTTGACATTAAATCAAACGAACTTTCTACTAAATCGAATTCTAGTTTTTGATTTTGAGGAATCGAAAATTCTAGCGTCAAAGGAATGTTATCCACAACATAATAACTCAGTAATTTGTTGCTTTTTTTCGAAATAATATTGCTTTTTATATCTAAGGATTTGACCCCATTAGCTGCCAAAATAGTTGGCTTCAGTTTTTCATTTGCAAAAATATCATAACGATTCACTTTCCTATTTGGAGTGATTTTAATTTTGTAAAAATGGTTGTTTCCAGACAATGAATCCGTAAGAAATTCTATTGTTGGTTTGGCAATATTCTTAATTGGCGCAGCGGCCATAAAAGTATATTCGGAACCATATTTACTGTATAATTTATTGGCGTTTAAAGGCGTTGCTATTTTTGGATTTTCTCCTAAATAGGTTTTGGTCCATTCGTCTAAATTGCTGTCGTAAGTTGCCCAATAGGCTTTTTTGGTATCGCTATTTAAAATGTAAACCAAACTGTTTGGCTTCCCTTTTCCGTTTACATATCCTGCATATTGGTGCGCTTTAATAAGGAAGGCTAATCCTAATAATAAGAAGAAAATGGCCCAAATTTCTTTTCGTGGAAACGAATTGAAAAGCGGCAATAACAACCCAAAGCATAGCACTGTTAAAATAGCACTTCCAACTAAAATTTTAAGTCCCAATCCCACCGGAAACATGGTAATAAGCGGAACTAAAATCAGTAATGCCGGAATAGACATCAGTAAATTTAAATAGCTATTCGTTTTTTGAGTTAATACAAAAATGCCCAATAAGACTATACTTGCCAATACCGGAATAATTAAAAACGCAGCTCCTTTTAGGAAAAATGCAATGGCTAAATTTAGTAGTAACCAAATAAATAAAACCGGAATTTGAATTACAATTTCGGAGTTTTTCTTGTTGTATTTTCTGTAAAACCAAAAGCAAATGGCAAGAGTGAAACAAATAAATGCGAATATATAATCGTGACCATTGTAAGTAAATCCTTGCAGAATATCTTGATATTGCGGATAACAAAATAAAATAATTTTCCATCCAATAAAGCTGATTAACCCCGCAGTAAATAAAGATCCAAATAGAGGAATAAAGCCTGTGAGGAGCTCTTTAAAATGAAATATTTTTTTCCCAATTCCTAAAAAAATAAATAATCCAAAAAAGAAAATCCCCAGAAAAACCATAGGAATTATCCAACTAAAAGGATATTTGGCGATAAAAAATGGAGCGTTGAAATAAACTTTATCTTGGGTGGAATTTAATTGTGATAAATCGGAATTCGAAAAATAATTAAGCAACGGGAATAAGTAACCACCTTGGTGCGCTAAGGTATTTGGGTCGAGATGTTGGTAGGTGTCCTGCTGCGTATGGTAGTTGAAATGGCTATCAATAAAGGCAAAATTAAATCCTTGAATCTTTCCTTTTTCTCTAAATACGGTTAAATCGGTGTCGTTGGGAAGCATTTTATAAATGCTATACATTAAGGAATTTCCTACCGGATAAGTAACACCGCCTTTGCCAAAGGCATCGATCATATTGGCATTCCCGTCATTGGTTTCTAAAAGCATATACCCTGGCCCCGAACTTCCTCTCGCTTCCAAATTAAGTACCAAGCCAACTTTTTTCGCTGCATGATGTTGGGTAACAAATAAAGCCGCGCCATTTAATCCCAATTCCTCGGCATCAGTAAAAAGAATAATAATATCATTTTTATGTTTGGTATTGGCATGTAAAAAGGCTCTAACTGATTCTAAAATTGTTGCCACGCCACTAGCATCGTCGCTTGCACCATGGGAATAGGAATGGGGCGCGCTATCATAATGTGAAAGCAATAGCAATGCTTTATTAGTAGGTACGGTTCCTTTTATGGTTGCAATAATATTTTTTGATTTTACTAAAGTCCCTTTTTCCGTCATCGTAAACCCTTCTTGAAAAGAAGGTTGTAACCCCAAATTTTGAAGTTCTTTAACCAAATAATTGGCAACCACTTCGTGATTTTCAGAACCTACAAAATGAGGCTTTTCGGACATTTTTTTTACCGTCTTTAAAGCTCTAGAAGCTGAAAATTCTGACATTGGTGCATCAGGAGAATCTTCGCCATGCGGACTGTTTAGAAAAAAAACAGCTAGAAGCAAAACAGCTACTATGATACTAATTGAAATAGAGGATAATTTATTTTTCATAAGGCACTATTTATCTTTTTTAACTATAATAAAAAAATCAGATTCCAAGGCCATGTAGCCTTGATCGTATACAAAATAGTAGGTATTTCCAGTTTTGGTATTTAATATAGAAGTGAAATATTCAAAATCAAACCCTTTATTCAATAATTTAGATCGGGTAGTTTTTGACTTAACATCAATGTTTAATTCGGAAAGTATTCGATAATTCTTACGCAATTTATTATTGATGTTGCGCATGTAATTGGTGCTGTCTTTATTGATTTTATTATTATAGGCATTGCGACAGCCATCGCTGCAGAACTTTTTGTCCTCCCGACCCACAATTTTCTCGTTACATTCTAGACAGTTTTTTTGCATCTTGCTCAAGTAATGTCTATCAAATATAATTAAAAAATTCCAATTACAAACGCTTACAAGTAGTTACAACCGAAAGTAAATGGTTATTCACCGAATAAAATTTCAAAACTGCAACAAATTTGTATCGACGAAAGCAATTGAATTCACCTGCTTTTTTCAAAAGTAATTTAAACAATTTAAAATTTAAACGCCATGAATGCATTAAGAAACCGAGTACAATTAATTGGACATGTAGGACAAGACCCAGAAATCAAAACCCTTGAAGGAGGTAAAAAAGTAGCCAATATTACCATCGCAACCAACGAGGTATATTATAAAGAAAATGGTGACAAAGTCGAACAAACGGAATGGCACCGAGTAACCGCTTGGGGCAAAACTGCCGATATTATTGAAAAATATGTAACTAAAGGAAAAGAAATTGCCATTGAAGGGAAACTAGCCCACCGTTCCTACGATGATAAAAACGGCGAAAAACGTTACGTGACCGATGTAGTTGCAAATGAAATTTTGCTTTTAGGGAAGTAGTAAATTCTAACTAACCTCAATAATAATTCATTTTGGGGTTAGTTAAATTTATTTAAGTATTCATCAATTTTTCCAAGTATTCAATAAATAGTCCTACATGATAACCATCCATTAAACCGTGGTGAACATGAATTGAAATTGGCATTGTTTTTTTACCTTTTTCTTCGGTTATTTTTCCAAAGGATATTTTAGGACAACTGTCGGGCCAAGTGAAACTTCGTGCATGGCTAAACGATTCAAATTTTATCCAAGGTAAAGCCGAAAAATGAATTAAATTCTCGCCATATTCTTCTCGAGTAAATAGGCCTGTAGTAGTTTGAATTCGGGCAATTTCTTTTTTTACTATTTCAGAAAATTGAATTGCATCTTCATGATATTCCATTAACGAAAAGCTAAATGTTTTATCTTCTCGCAATACCGTTGCCGAAGCATTTATTTGATCAAAGACATAAACTTCGTCACCAATAATTCGGTAGCGAAAGGATTCTATAGCATTTACAGCAACTAAGGTTTTATGAAGATAATAGGAGAAAAACGAAACTCCTAATTCTCTTGATTTTTCAAATGCTTTAGTACAATCTATTGTAGTGGTAACTCCAAAAAAGGGTTCTTCCATTTGTTTAAAAAATAAGAAATGCTCCTTTCTATTCCAGGTATCTAGATTTAGTTTTTGCTTCATTAGCTAATTAATGCGCCATTCGCTACGCCGTCTACATCCGGATTTACAAATACCAACTTCCCTTCGGCGTTGTTACTCATCAAAATCATTCCTTGACTTTCAACTCCGCGTAAAGCTCTTGGAGCCAAGTTCACTAAAACTGTAACGCGTTTTCCAATCACTTCTTCCGGTGAAAAATGTTCAGCAATTCCAGAAACGATAGTTCTTACATCTATTCCGGTATCTACTTTTAATACTAAAAGTTTGTTGGCTTTAGGCATTTTTTCGGCTTCCAATATTGTTCCAACACGCAAATCTAATTTTGAAAAATCATCGAAAGTTGCGGTTTCTTTTTGTGGTTCAATCATTGCGAGGGACGAAGCAATCTCTTCCACATTTGCTTTTTTGGTAGCTTCAAGTTTGTCAATTTGTTTTTGAATTTCAGCATCTTCAATTTGGGCAAATAATATTTCCGCTTCTCCAATTTGGTGTCCTGAAGGAAGTAAATCACTTCTTTCAGAAATGTCATTCCAACCCAAGTTTAAATCGGTTTTTAATATTCCTGACAATTTACAAGCGGTAAACGGCAAGAAGGGCTCACACAACACGCGTAAAGCAGCTGCAATTTGCAAAGCCACATACATTTGCGTTTGCACGCGATCGGGATCGGTTTTCACCATCTTCCATGGCTCTTCATCAGCCAAATATTTATTCCCTAAACGCGCTACATTCATCAATTCACCTTGCGCTTCTCTAAAGCGATAACGCTCAACAGAACTTGAAATCACTGCTGGATAGGCTTTTAATTCGGCTAAAGTTTGTTCGTCAATTACATTAAACTCATTTGGTTGTGGAACAATTCCGTTGTAGTATTTATTGGTTAAAACCACCACGCGATTGATGAAATTCCCAAAAATAGCAGCCAATTCATTGTTGTTCCTCGCTTGAAAATCCTTCCAAGTGAAATCATTATCTTTATTTTCTGGTGCATTTGCCGTTAAAGCATAGCGCAACGAATCTTGTTTATCAGGAAAATCTAATAAATATTCGTGCAACCAAACGGCCCAGTTTTTAGAAGTCGAAAGTTTGTTTCCTTCTAAATTCAAAAACTCATTTGCCGGCACATTATCTGGTAAAATATAACTTCCTTCGGCTTTCAACATTGCTGGAAAAATAATACAGTGAAACACAATATTGTCTTTTCCAATAAAGTGGACTAATTTCGTTTCGGCATCTTTCCAATACGGTTCCCAAGCTTTTCCTTCACGAGCAGCCCATTCTTTGGTAGCCGAGATATAGCCAATTGGCGCATCAAACCACACATATAATTTTTTTCCTTCGGCACCAGCCACAGGAACATCAATTCCCCAATCTAAATCACGGGTAACCGCACGAGGTTTTAAACCATCGTCCAACCACGATTTCACCTGACCTAAAACATTGTTTTTCCAATCTTTTTCATGACCTACTAAAATCCAATCTTTCAAGAAATCTTGGTATCGATCTAAAGGTAAAAACCAATGTTTAGTCGATTTTAAAATAGGTGTTTCCCCTGTAATGGTTGACTTCGGGTTAATTAAATCGGTAGCATTTAAGGTTGACCCACATTTTTCACATTGATCGCCATAAGCCTCTCCGTTGTTGCATTTTGGGCAAGTTCCAATCACAAAGCGATCGGCAAGAAACTGATCGGCTTTAGCATCATACAATTGCTCGGTAACTTCTTCTATGAAATCGCCGTTATCGTATAATTTTTTAAAAAATTCCGATGCGGTATCGTGGTGAATTTTTGATGAGGTTCGCGAATAATTATCAAATGAAATTCCAAAATCAATAAACGACTTGCGGATAATTCCGTCGTATTTATCAATCACTTCTTGCGGTGTGATGCCTTCCTTTTTGGCCTTCATAGAAATGGCAACGCCGTGTTCATCGCTTCCGCAAACGAAAAGCACCTCTCTACCTTGCAAACGCAAGTAACGTGCATAAATATCCGACGGCACATAAACACCTGCCAAATGCCCTATATGAATTGGCCCGTTCGTGTAAGGCAACGCAGCCGTAATGGTATATCTTTTTGGATTTTCTAACATGATAATTCGCTATATAAAATGCAAAAATAAGCAATTATTTATTGTCATAGTGAGTAACGTGGCAATCTGAATCAATTTGCTTCTCTAATTTGCTTTTTTGGAGCTTGGGTCCAGCTTTACACTGCAATCTTTTCATTTTTAAAGAAAAAATGAAAAGGATTTCCGTTTCAATCTGGGCTAGGCTTTTAATTTCATTACAACTTAATTTATATATTTGTATTTGATTTTTCAATAATCAAAATGAAAAAATACCTATTCTATTTTCTTATTTCTTTAGTTTTTACTAACCTTCATGCACAAAAAAAGATGATTATACCTCCCTATTTAAAAAAAGGCGATACCATTGCCATAGTTGCAACTGCTCGTAAAAATGTGGAAGAAAACTTACAAACTGCAATTGGTTGGTTGCACAACTGGGGATTGGAAGTGGTAATTGGGAAAACCATTGGGTTAGATAACAACCAACTTGCCGGCACCGACCAAGAGCGTGCTGCCGATTTTCAAGCCATGATGGACAACCCAAACATCAAAGCAATATGGTGCGTTCGCGGAGGTTATGGAACGGTAAGAATGATCGATTTACTCGATTTTACAAAATTCAAGCAGTCACCAAAATGGATAGTTGGCTTTAGTGATGTAACGGTTTTGCACAGCCATTTAAATAATTTAGGATTTGCCTCCATTCACGGGATTATGCCGGTTAGCGTGAAAGCAACCGAAGAAGCCAAAGAAAGTTTGCGAAAAGCATTATTTGGAGAAGCTTTAGCATATACCGTTCCGTGCGAGCCAATGAACCGCTATGGCTCAGCTAAAGGTGAATTAGTGGGTGGGAATTTATCTATTTTGTACAGTCTTTTGGGTTCTACTTCCGCTATCGATTGCACCGATAAAATCCTTTTTATGGAAGACCTCGACGAGTATTTATACCACATCGATCGCATGATGATGAACTTGAAACGCAATGGATGTCTAGAAAGTTTGAAGGGCATCATTGTTGGCGGTATGACCAAAATGCACGACAACGAAATCCCTTGGGGGAAAAATGCCCTCGAAATCATTGACGATGTAACCAAAACCTATAACATTCCTGTAATTTATAATTTCCCAGCAGGACATTCTGCCGATAACCACGCCCTAGTTCTCGGCAAACAAGTAACCCTTGAGGTAAACGATTTAGAGAGTAAAGTAACATTTGATTAACGAATTAAGATTAACGATTGCTGAAGTAAGAAGTAATCTAAAAATCAAAAATCGTTAATCTTCAATCAGCAATCGATATGGCCGAACACAACGAACTTGGCAAGCAGGGCGAAGCACTAGCTGTAGAATTTCTTCAGCAAAAGGGCTACGAAATTCTTGAAACCAACTGGACATTCCAAAAAGCCGAAATAGATATTATTGCCCAAAAACAAAGCGTCTTAGCCATAGTAGAAGTCAAAACCCGTTCGTCTATAGATTTTGGTTTGCCCCAAGATTTTGTTACCCCAAAGAAAATCCAACTGCTTGTAAAAGCCGTTAACGAGTATGTGCTGGCTAAAGATTTAGAGGTGGAAGTGCGCTTTGATATTATTGCCATACACAAAGAAGGAACGGAATATAATCTGGAACATATTGAAGAAGCATTTTATTATTTTTAATAAAACCTACATTTTCTCCATTAATTCCAAAGCCTTATTAATTGACTTTACATTTTCGAAAGTCAATAACAAACGCAAGCCGTTTTTGGTTTCTTTTTCTTTCATTTTACAAAGGGCGCTGTTGTGTTGTACAAACTGCACCATTTTCATAAAACGATTGGATTGGTAAAAATCACTTTGTTGATCGCCCACAAAATAGCCCACCATTTTACCTTGTTTCAAAACTAATTTTTCTATACCAATGCTGGTTGCTTTCCATTTTATGCGGATGGAGTTGAGTAAGGCTACCGCTTCTTTTGGCAAAGCGCCAAATCTATCGGTAAGTTTTTGTTCGTATTTTAGTAATGCTTCTTCGTCTTTTATAGCGCTCAGTTCGTTATACAAACTCAATCGCTCGGTAATATTATTGATGTAATCATCTGGAAACAGTAATTCGAAATCGGTGTCAATTTGTAAATCTTTGACATATTCTTTGGTTTCGATGTTGTTTTCGGTTGGGTATAATTCTTTGAATTCATTTTCTTTCAATTCCTCAATGGCCTCATTCATGATTTTTTGATAGGTATCAAATCCGATATCATTGATAAAACCACTTTGTTCGCCACCTAATAAATCCCCTGCACCACGAATTTCTAAATCTTTCATCGCAATATTTATACCGCTTCCAAGTTCTGAAAATTGCTCCAATGCCTGAATACGTTTCCGGGCATCATCGGTCATTGCAGAATAAGCTGGGGTAATGAAATAGCAAAACGCCTTCTTGTTACTTCGTCCCACACGACCCCGCATTTGATGCAAATCAGACAGTCCAAAATTATTGGCGTTATTAATGAAAATCGTATTGGCATTAGGCACATCCAAACCGCTTTCAATAATCGTGGTGGCAACCAACACATCAAATTCGCCATTCATAAAAGCCAACATTAATTCTTCAAGTTTCTTGCCATCCAATTGGCCGTGGCCAATACCAACTCGGGCATCGGGAACCAAACGCTGGATCATTCCGGCAACTTCTTTAATATTTTCAATACGGTTGTTGATGAAGAAAACTTGTCCGTTTCGCTGAATTTCATAAGAAATGGCATCCCGAATTAACTCTTCTTGAAAACGAACCACATGCGTTTCAATTGGATATCTATTGGGTGGTGGCGTAGTTATTACCGACAAATCTCTTGCCGCCATTAATGAAAACTGCAGGGTTCTTGGTATTGGGGTTGCCGTTAAAGTTAAGGTATCCACATTGGCAGAAATCGTTTTGAGTTTGTCTTTTACATTTACTCCAAATTTCTGTTCTTCGTCAATAATCAATAACCCCAAATCTTTGAATTGCACATTATTGTTGACTAGTTGGTGCGTTCCAATAATAATATCAAGTTTCCCTTCGGCTAATTCTTTAAGGGTTTCGGTTTTTTCTTTGGCGGTTCTAAAACGGTTTAAATACCCAATGGTAACCGGCATTTCTTTAAGTCGTTCGGTAAACGTTCTGAAATGTTGGTACGCCAAAATAGTTGTGGGCACCAAAACAGCCACTTGTTTTCCGTTATCCACTGCTTTAAATGCAGCTCGAATAGCTACTTCGGTTTTCCCAAAACCAACATCACCACACACCAATCGGTCCATTGGGCGATCGTTTTCCATATCCAATTTTACATCGGATGTTGCAGTAATTTGATCGGGAGTGTCTTCATATATAAACGAACTTTCAAGCTCTTTTTGCAGGTAACTATCCGTTGCGCAAGCAAATCCTTTTTCCAATCTTCGCTTAGCGTACAACTGAATTAAATTGAATGCAATGTGTTTAACTCGTGCTTTGGTTTTTTGTTTTAAGGCCTTCCAAGCATTTGAACCTAATTTATAAATTTTTGGCGGAGCGCCATCTTTTCCATTGTATTTGGATATTTTATGCAGCGAATGAATACTTACATACACAATATCATTATCAGCATAAACCAGTTTTATGGCTTCTTGCGTTTTACCTTCCACCTGAATTTTCTGTAAACCACCAAATTTTCCAATTCCATGGTCAATGTGGGTTACATAATCACCAACGGTTAGTAAATTCAGTTCTTTTAGCGTGATGGTTTGCTTTTTGGAATACCCGTTTTTGATGCTAAATTTATGGTAGCGTTCAAATATTTGGTGGTCGGTATAATAGGCAATTTGATGTTCTTCGTCAATAAAACCTTGATAAAGCGGAAAAACTACGGCTTGGTATTGCTTCCGGATGCTCTCGTGATTTTCTTCATCGATATCTTCAAAAATATCATGAAAACGATTCGCCTGACTTTCATTGGAACAGAATAAATAATTCTTAATTCCGTTGGAATTGTTATCGTTTAAATTATTTAGCAATAAATCAAATTGCTTGTTGAAAGAAGGTTGCGGTTGGATATGAAATTCCACCGTTTTATCTATCGAAAATGTAGGCGTATTGCTTAATTCAACCACCGAAAAATGAAGCGCTTTTTTTAGAAATTGCTTTTGATTAACAAATAACTCCTCTGGAACTAATCGGTTTACGGTGGCATCTAATTTTGAAAAGGCTTCGGTTGCTTTATCGAAATATTTGTCTAATTGTTGTCCGGTAAAATCAGTATCCTGAATAAAAAGTACCGTTTTTTCGGAAATATAATCAAGGAAGCTTTCTCGGTTTTCTTCAAAAAATTTATTTTCCATATTTGGAATGATGGAAACCTTCTTTAATTTTTCAATTGAAAGTTGGGTTTCTACATCAAAACTCCGAATAGAATCTACTTCGTTACCAAAAAACTCTATTCGATACGGATTGTCATTAGAGAACGAAAATACATCTACAATTCCTCCACGAACCGAGAATTCTCCGGGCTCGGTTACAAAATCTACTCTTTTAAAATTGTATTCAAACAGCACTTCGTTGATAAAATCAATGGCTAATTTGTCGTTTATCGAAATCTTGAATGTATTTTTTTCAAGTTCCTTTTTGGTAACTACTTTTTCAAAAATAGCCTCGGCGTAGGAAACAATTATTGCTGGTTTTTTGCGCGAATTTATTCGATTTAAAACCTCCGATCGAAGTAAAATATTGGCATTATCGGTTTCGTCAATTTGGTAGGGACGGCGGTACGAACCCGGATAAAACAATACATCTTGGTCGTTCAATAGCTGCTCTAAATCGTTGAGGTAATAGGCCGCTTCTTCTTTATCGTTAAATAATAAAAGAAAGGGCAACTCTGCTTTTTCAAAAGCAGCTTCAATTACCAAAGACAAGGCCGAACCCAATAATCCTTTAGCATTTACTTTGCAATCGCGTTGTTGAATTGCGTTGGCTAACTGCTGAACTTTGGTCGAATTTTGATAAACGGAAGTAAAACTACTTTTATTCAAGAGGGGGATTTTTGAAATTTAGTTTGGAATGGCTCTAGTAGTATCCTTCATTTTGATGAGGTCTTGCTCGCCTTCTTCCATTGGAATCTGACTACGCTTTACAATTTCTTCCATTTGCAATTGAAAGTAGTCAATTTCTGTATTGAGCTCATTCACTAGTTTTATAACTTTTTGCTCCGGAATTTGACGCAAATGAATGTATAAATCCAAACTTTTAACTTTGGTTATAATAACCGAAATTCTACTTTTTATTTGTTGGTTATCAAATTCAAAGGGGATATTCATTTGCAAATCCATTGCTTTTTTAGACAAAACTGCTGCTTTTTTTTGAAATGCGCCAATGCTGCTTTTTGGCTTCTGATTGATTTCAGTAATGAAGTTGCGCCATTCTACCCAATTATTAATTTTTGATTGCGTAGTAGCTTCAATAGGAGAAATATCAAATACCCATCCACGCTCTATAATGTTAAAGATGACTTCTCGTTTTTCAGCTTCTTTTTGTTGCTCCACAATTAATTCCTTGTTGTTGTTTTGACAAGAAACAAGCAAAAGAAGTATCAAAAGAAAATAAAAGCTTTTAAAAGGCATGGCGCTAGTTTGAATTAGAATACAAAAATACAAAAGTAGTAGTTTTGTTTTAGAGATTTTGTGAAAGGATTGATAAATGTTTTTTAGCGGCAAGGTTGGCTGAATTGTTTTCAAAATTCTTTACGAAATCGTTATATTTGTAGCACAAACAAACTAATTATGTCTACCAAAATATTGATTATTGGTGCTTGCGGTCAAATTGGAACCGAGTTAACTACAAAACTGCGAAGCATTTATGGAAATGATAATGTCATTGCCTCTGATATTAGAAAGCTAAATAATGATATCGTAAACAACGGAATTTTTGAAGTTGTAAATGCCTTAGATTACAATCAAATTCAACATTTAGTAGAGCAATATGAAATTACTGATGTCTATTTAATGGCGGCTTTATTATCGGCTACAGCCGAAAAAAACCCTGCCTTTGCTTGGGACTTAAATATGAATTCGTTGTTTCATGTCTTGAATTTGGCGAAAGCTAAAAAAATCAAAAAAATATTTTGGCCCTCGAGTATAGCCGTTTTTGGACCAACAACTCCGAGAGAAAACACACCACAATATACCATTATGGAGCCCACCACGGTTTACGGAATAAGTAAACAAACCGGGGAACGCTGGTGCGAATATTACCACCACCAATATGGAGTGGATGTGCGAAGCATTCGGTATCCAGGTTTAATCAGTTGGACTACCGAGCCAGGAGGAGGCACCACCGATTATGCTGTAGATATTTACCATAAGGCATTGAAGAAAGGGAAGTTTGAGTGCTTTCTTTCGGAAGAAACAAAGTTGCCCATGATGTATATGGACGATGCCATTAGAGCCACTGTAGAAATTATGCAAGCCGATAAAGAGGATGTGAAAATTAGATCGTCTTATAATTTGGCGGGGATAAGTTTTACGCCAGCTGAGATTGCCGAAGAAATCAAAAAACACATTCCGAATTTTACAATTTCCTATAAACCCGATTTTAGACAAAAAATTGCCGATAGCTGGCCAGCATCAATTGATGATTCTTCTGCAAGAGAAGATTGGGGTTGGAAACACGAATATGAAATGGATTCGATGACCGAGGTGATGTTACAAAATTTAATGAAATAGCATAAAAAAATCCCAATCATGAATTGGGATTTTTTTATATGAAAAGGGACTAATTATTATTTAGCCGATTCGTATCTTTTAGAAACTTCTGCCCAATTAATTACATTGAAGAAAGCTTCAATATAATCAGGACGACGGTTTTGATAGTTTAAGTAATACGCATGTTCCCAAACATCCATTGCAAGAATTGGAAATCCGCCGCAACCTACACCAGGCATTAATGTATTATCTTGATTTGGTGTTCCACACACTTCTAGTTTACCGTCTTTAACACAAAGCCAAGCCCAACCTGATCCAAATTGTGTAGCTCCCGCTTTGGCAAATGCTGCTTTAAAATCTTCAAATGAACCAAAATCTTTTTCAATAGCCGCAAGTAATTCGCCTGTTGGCAATCCGCCACCATTTGGAGACATTACAGTCCAAAACAAATTGTGATTGTAAAATCCACCACCATTATTTCGAATGGCTGCTTTAGTCATATCCAAATTTTTAAGGATTTCTTCGATAGATTTTCCTTCTAATTCGGTTCCTGCAATGGCAGCATTTAAGTTGGTCGTGTATGCATTATGATGTTTTGAATGGTGAATTTCCATTGTGCGTGCATCAATATGTGGTTCTAACGCATCGTAAGCGTAAGGTAATTGAGGTAATTCAAATGCCATAATATATTTATTATTTGTTAATACTAAAATTGATTTCAAATTTATACATTTAACTTCTAAAACAGAAATTCTATTTATCAATTAACAAATAATTAAAATTGGTTTACTTTTATCAAATAAATTTTCAAAACAGAACTACATAATATATGACCCAAAATAAACCCGCTTTTTCTTTATATGATGCTTCGGCAGGTTCTGGAAAAACCTATACTTTGGTAAAAGAATACCTTAAAATTATTCTGTTATCCAAAAAACCAGATGCCTATCGATCCATACTTGCCATCACTTTTACAAATAAAGCGGTGCATGAAATGAAAAGCAGGGTTGTGGAGAGTTTGACTCAGTTTACGAAAGACAAACCTTCTGAAAAAGCTTTTGAATTAATGCAAGTTATTAATGCCGAAACCAGCTTGAGTTTGCAAGATATTCAGTTGAAAGCAAAGAGTATTATTAAAAATTTGATTCATAATTATGCGGCTTTTGATATTTCTACTATTGATAAATTTACCCATCGTGTAATTCGAACTTTTGCCCACGATTTAAATTTACCCATCACTTTTGAAGTTTCTTTGGATACCGAAAACTTGTTGACAGAAGCAATCGATGCTTTAATTGCTCAGGCAGGAGAGGATGTTACGTTAACTAATTTGTTAGTTGAATTTACCATGCAAAAAACTGATGAGGATAAATCTTGGGATGTTTCTCGGGAAATTATGGACACTGGTAAATTAATCTTAGACGAAAATAATCGGGAAGAAATCAAGCATTTTAATGATAAATCCATTTCTGAATTTGTAGAAATAAAAAAGAAATTACAAGCGCTTTCCAAAGAAATTGAAGATGAAACAGTTGAAATGGCCAATCTAGCCATGCGACTGATAAACGAAAAAGGGATTGATGTAAAATCATTTTCAGGAGGGTATTTACCTAAGCATATTGAAAGTATCCAAAATCGGAAATTTAATCCAGGCAATAAAACGTATCGCGAACCAGAAGACATAAAAATTAATAAAACTGCCAAAGATTCAGCCATTATTGAAGGAATAATTCCTGATTTATTAGTTGTTCTTGAGGCAATTTATATCAAATTTGAAAGTCGGAATTTTTACGAAGCGTTCCTAAAAAATATTACACCACTTTCTTTATTGAATACGGTCAGTAATGAATTGGCTAAAATTCAAAAAGAGCAAAATATACTTTCAATATCTGAATTTAATAAGTTAATAAATGAGCAAATTCAAAACCAACCGGCGCCATTTATTTACGAACGATTAGGAGAACGTTACCGCCATTTTTTCATAGATGAATTTCAGGATACTTCCGAAATGCAATGGCAAAATTTGATTCCATTAATAGATAATGCGTTGTCAAGTGAAGACATGCAGGGCGAAAGAGGGTCATTGCTTGTGGTTGGTGATCCAAAGCAATCCATTTACAGATGGCGCGGTGGTAAAGCCGAGCAATTTATTGAATTAGCAAAAGGCGCAAATCCATTTGTAAATCCAGATTGGAAACCTTTTAGTTTGGATACCAATTATAGAAGTTATTCGGAGGTAATTGATTTCAATAATAAGTTTTTTAAGTATTTGTCGGGTGAATTTGAAAACAAAGATTATAAAGATTTGTATGAAAATCACAGCCATCAAAACGAGAACAATAAAAAAGGCGGATTGGTTTCGATTTCTTTTTTACCAAAAGTAGACGAAGATGAGGAAGAAGAAAATTCGGACAAATTTCAAATGTATCTCAAGGCAACTTTAGCCAAAATTGAAGAAATAAAAAAGAACGGATTTAAAAATAAAGATATTGTAATTCTAACCCGCAAAAAAAATCAAGGGACAGCAATTGCAAATTATTTAACCGAAAACGGAGTCTTAATTTTATCTTCTGAAAGTATATTGATTGGTGCCTCAACAGAAGTGCAGTGTGTAATTAATTTCTTACGCTATTTAAAAAACAGTAACGATCAAGAATCAAAAGCGCAGTTTTTGTATTATTTGGCGGTAAATCACCAACATAATTTACCTATTTCTGACTTTATTGCTCATGGCATTTCATTAAAAAAAGAAAAGGAGTTTCAAGATTGGTTGTTGAAATTTGATTTGAATTTTTCTTTTGATGTTTGTAGAAAAAAATCACTTTATGAAGCAACAGAAATTATTATTTCTAAAGTGATTCCGGTTGCGAAACGCAATGCCTACATTCAATATTTCTTAGATATAGTTTTGGAAAGAGATTTAAAAAATCAAGCTGGAATTTCTGATTTTCTATCCTACTGGAATAAAAACGGAGAAAAACTAAGTATTCCATCGCCTGAGGGAAATGACGCCGTTCGAATTATGACCATTCATAAATCAAAGGGATTGGAATTTCCGGTGGTAATTTTGCCTTTTGCAGAACAAGATTTTAGTCGGGCTCCAAAAGAAAAAATTTGGCTTAATGCCGATGAAAATGAAATTGGAATTTCAAAAGCATTAGTAGATAAAAGTAGTAAAGTGGAAAGTTATGGTGCAGATGCTTCTCAAATATACAAACAGAAAAAGCAGGAAGACACCTTAGATATAATTAATGTGCTTTATGTTTCTTTAACGCGTGCCGAAGAGCAATTGCATGTAATTTCGGCAATGAATATTAAAAAAGACGGCACATTGCCAAGTAATTTATCATCTTATTTTATTGGTTTTTTGAAAGACAAAGGATTTGATGAAAGTAAATTGGTATACGAATTTGGGCAACCAAAGAAATTATCTCAAGAAAAAGAGGACGATAAGGAACTATTACAAATTCAACAAGTAGCCGATCCGTTAGATCTTAAAAGCATAAAAATTGCTCAACGAGAAAGTATTATGTGGAATACCAAGCAACAAAATGCTATTGAATATGGAAATACAATTCATGAAATACTTTCTTTCATTAAAACAAAAAACGATGTTGATTTGGCTATCACTAAAGCCATTGAAAATGGATTAATTGTGCCTGCGCAAAAAGTTGAAGTGACCAAAACAATTAGCGAAATTGTATCACATACTGAGTTGGTTGATTTCTTTGCGGATGAGGTTCAAGTGTTAAACGAAAAAACAATTATACAAAAAGGAGGAAACTTGGTAAAACCCGACCGAATGGTGCTAACTAAATCGAATGAAATTTATTTATTGGATTATAAAACGGGATCTCATTTGCCGAAACACCAAGTGCAATTGGAAAATTATCAAAAAGCCATTGAAGAAATGGGATATAAAGTGGTTAAAAAAGCACTGATTTATATTGGAGAAAACTGCAATATTGTAAATTTGTAGCCGCAATTAATTTTAAAACTAACAATACCAAAATATGTACGGAAAAATCCAACAACACTTACAAAATGAATTAAATGCCATTGAGCAAAATGGAATTTTTAAAAGAGAGCGCATCATCACCTCTACTCAAGGAGCAGAAATAACGGTTAATGGAAAAACGGTTTTAAATTTTTGTGCTAATAATTATTTGGGGTTGTCTTCTCATCCCGAAGTAATTCAGGCGGCGAAAGACGCTTTAGATTCCCATGGTTTCGGAATGTCATCGGTGCGTTTCATTTGCGGAACGCAGGACATTCATAAAACTTTAGAAAAAAAGATTGCCGAATTTTACAGAACGGAAGACACCATATTATATGCAGCTGCTTTTGACGCTAACGGAGGGGTTTTTGAACCACTTTTAGGCGAAGAAGATTGCATAATTTCGGACAGTTTAAATCACGCTTCAATTATTGATGGCGTTCGTTTATGTAAAGCTGTTCGATATAGATACGAAAATTCCAATATGGAAGATTTAGAACAACAATTAATTAAAGCAACACAAGCGGGACATCGTTTTAAGTTAATTGTAACTGACGGAGTTTTCTCTATGGATGGAATTGTAGCTCCGCTGGATAAAATTTGTGATTTGGCAGATAAATATGATGCCTTAGTAATGGTAGATGAATGCCATGCAGCCGGATTTATAGGCGCAACGGGTAAAGGCACACTTGAAGCTAAAGGTGTTATGGGAAGAGTAGACATCATTACCGGAACTCTTGGAAAAGCACTTGGGGGCGCCATGGGAGGATATACAACCGCTAAAAAAGAAGTAATAGAAATCTTACGTCAGCGTTCGCGTCCGTATTTATTTTCAAATTCTTTGGCACCTGCTATTGTAGGTGCATCAATTAAGGTGTTTGAACTTCTAGAAAAGGACACAACATTAAGAGATAAATTAGAGTGGAATACCAATTATTTCAAAGCTGGATTACGAGCAGCCGGAATCGATTTTATTGACGGGGATTCTGCTATAGTCCCAGTAATGCTTTATGATGCCAAGCTTTCTCAGGTAATGGCAGAAGAACTTTTAAAGAAAGGAATTTACGTAATTGGCTTCTTTTATCCAGTTGTTCCAAAAGATAAAGCGAGAATTCGAGTTCAGCTTTCTGCAGCTCATTCTAAAGAACATTTAGACCAAGCAATAAATGCATTTATTGAAGTAGGTAAATCCTTAACAATCATTTAATATAGAATTATAGCGTTAATATTTTGATAATTCATTTATAGGTATTACTTTTGCACTATTATATATATAATTTAAATAATTAAGTATGAAACAAGTAAACAAATTTATTACTGCTGCATTGTTGCTAATGGGATTAGTTTCTCAGGCTCAAGACAGCGACAATTCATGGGCAGTGTCTTTCGGGTTTAATGCGGTAGACACTAGAGTAAGTGCTAGTAGGAGCGGATTAGGATTTTTAGACAAACAATTTTCTCAAACATTTGATGCCAATGATAATTGGAACATTTTGCCTTCAGTATCTTATCTTAGTTTAACTAAGTATATTGGAGATGGATTTTCTTTTGGAGCAACAGGATCTTTTAATAAAATCTCAAAATTTGTCAATTTTGATCCAACAGCTGCAAATGCTGATCCACGTGGAATGGTGGTGTCAAATCCAGGTGATTTAGGATTTTATGCAATCGATGGAATTGTAAGTTATAGCTTCCAAGATATAATTAAATCTAAAACAATCGAACCATCAGCTCACGTAGGAGGTGGATACACTTTTTTTGGAAAAGCATCTTATGGAACAATTAATGCAGGTTTGGGATTGACATACTGGTTTTCAAAACAAGTAGGTTTACAATTACAATCTACATATAAAAACTCATTTAATTCTTCAAGAATTATTAACCAAGATGTTCCAAGTTATATGCAACATGCTGCTGGAATTGTTTTCAAATTCGGAGCAAAAGATACTGACGGTGACGGGATTTACGATCGCTTAGATGCTTGTCCAGAAGTAGCTGGTCCTAAAGAATTCAACGGATGTCCTGATACCGATGGAGATAAAATTATAGATAAAGATGATTCTTGTCCAGAAGTTGCAGGTTTAGCTGCTTTTAATGGTTGTCCTGATACAGACGGAGACGGAATCGCAGATAAAGAAGATGCTTGTCCAGAAGTTGCTGGCATCAAAGCTTTAGCAGGTTGTCCAGATGCTGATGGAGATGGAATTACTGATAAATCAGACAAATGTCCTCAAGTTAAAGGTCCAAAAGAAAATGGAGGTTGCCCATGGCCAGATTCAGACGGAGATAAAGTTTTAGATAAAGACGATAAATGTCCTGAAGTTGCAGGAACTGTAGCTAATCAAGGTTGTCCAGAAATGAATGATGACGCTGAGAAAAAATTAAATGAGTACGCTAAAACAATTTTATTTGATAGCGGAAAAGCATCATTCCAAAAACAAACTTATTCAGTATTAAAATCTATTACTGCAATATTAAAAGAGTATCCAAGTGCTAAATTCAGCATTGAAGGACACACTGATATTACAGGAACTGCTGCATTAAATCAAAGATTATCTGAAGAAAGAGCATCTGCAGTTAAAGGTTATTTAGTAGAAAATGGAGTTGCAGCTGACAGATTAACTTCATCTGGTTTTGGTCAAAATAAACCAATCGATTCTAACAAAACTAAAGCTGGTAAAGCTAACAACAGAAGAGTTGAAGTGAAATTAGTAAAATAATTTCTAACCAAATATTTTAAGAAACGCCCCGATATTCGGGGCGTTTTTTTTATATTTATCCGATGGAAAACACTTCTTTCTTACATAAACTTGCACAAGTACTATTAAAGGAATATTCGGATAAGTTATCTGATACTATTATTATTCTACCAAATAGAAGAGCAAAGGTATTTCTTATCGATGCATTGTTAAAGCAAACACCAAATACCATTTTTGCTCCTGAAATAATTAGTATTGAAGATTTTGTGCAAGATATTGCAGGAATTAGAGCAATAGATAGTGTAGAATTACTATTTGAGTTTTATGCTGTATACCTTGAAATCACAGCTACTGATCAAGAATCTTTTGAGACATTTGCAAATTGGGCTAAAACACTTTTACAAGATTTTAATGAAATTGATCGCTATTTATTAGATCCTGATAAGGTTTTAAAGTATTTAGAAAATATTAAAGAGATCGAACACTGGTCGGTTGACATTGATAAACGTACTGAGTTAATTGAAAAGCATCTTATTTTTTGGAAAAAATTACCAGTATATTATCACTCTCTATACCAACATTTATTTGAAAAAGGCATCGGTTATCAAGGTTTGATTTATAGAGAAGCAGTAAATAATCTTAATCATTTTTCTGAATTAGTAAAAGATAAAAAATACATTTTTGCCGGATTTAATGCACTTAATCAAGCTGAAGAGAAGATCGTACAACATCTTTTAACTCTTGATAAAGCCAAAATATTTTGGGATATTGATTCTGTCTTCATTAATGATAAGCAACACGATGCCGGACTTTTTCAGCAACGATTTCAAGCAGAATGGCCTTATTATAAATCCAATCCCTATGAATGGATTGCTAATGATTATAAACAGGAGAAAAATATTCAAGTAATTGGAACTCCAAAATCAATAGGTCAAGCAAAGATTGTAGGTAGCTTAATTGAAAAACACAGCCATGAGTTGGAGGGCAAATTACAAAATGTTGCCGTTGTACTCGGAGAAGAAAATCTGTTACTTCCTATCTTGTATTCTTTGCCAAGTAATGCTGGAGCTCTTAATATAACTATGGGTTTTTCTAGTAAGAATAACCCCGCACAATTACTTGTAGCCAAACTCTTTAAAATGCATACCAATGCATTGACAAGAAATTCTAAAAGTTATGTCTTTTATTATAAGGAGGTTTTAGATATTTTGACTCATCCACTTTTGGAAAGTTACCTAAATACTTCCGATCTAGTATATTGTATCAACCAAAATAATTTTACATTTATTTTACATTCTAAGTTGGAAGATTTGCATCCAAATGGGAATGAATTGTTTCAATTATTATTTCAAAAATGGGAAAATGATCCACTCAAAGTATTAGAAAATATATCTCAAATATTATTACTAATAAAAGCAAATTTGAGTAAAGATACCGAAGAAGAAAAAATAACAAATGCCTTCGTTTATTCTATTTATAAAATAATAAATCAGTTAATTTCCTATTTTTCAACTACAACCAATGTAAATTCAATTGATACGCTATATGCAATTTATAAGCAAATTGTAGATGTTGCCGAAGTTTCTTTTGAAGGAGAGCCATTAAATGGTTTGCAAATTATGGGGGTTTTAGAAAGTAGGGTACTGGATTTCGAAACGGTCATTATCACTTCGGTAAATGAAGGTAAATTCCCTGCTGGAAAAAGCATGAATTCTTTTATTCCTTTTGATGTAAAGAGAGAATTAGGGTTGCCAACATTTAAAGAAAAAGATGCAATTTATACCTATCATTTTTATCATTTGTTGCAACGTGCAAAGAATGTCTATTTGTTATATAATTCAGATAGCGAAGGTTTAGACGCGGGAGAAAAAAGTCGTTTTATCACTCAATTAGAAGTAGAAAAACAAGACAATCACAACTTAACTTTTCAAATATATAATGCTGAGGTTCCAGAAATGTCAGCGCAACCAGTAATAATACCAAAATCTGATAGTGTCCTAATTCGACTTAAAGAAATTGCTGAAAAAGGGTTTTCACCTTCATCATTGACAACCTATATTCGAAATCCAATCCAATTTTATTTTCAACGAATATTACGAATCTCTGAAGCAGATGAAGTAGAAGAAAACATCGCTGCCAATACATTAGGAACTATTATTCACGGAGTATTAGAAGAATTATACAAGCCACTTATTGGCAAAATTATAATTGAAAATGATATTGAAAATTGCTTTAAAAAAGTCGATGAAGAAGTATTAAAACAATTTAAATTAAAATATAAAGAAGGAGAAATTAAAAAAGGTAGAAATCTATTAGCTTTTGAAGTTGCCAAACGAAATGTCCAAAATTTCTTAAAAATCGAATTAGAATCAATAATAAAAGGAGATCAAATTCAAATTATTGCTCTCGAATCGAAACTTGAGCGCGTATTAGAACACCCAAAATTACCTTTCCCAGTTAAGATTGCCGGGAATGTAGACCGTATTGAAAACCGCGACGGAAAAATTAGAATTATCGATTATAAAACTGGGAAGGTTGATAAAAACGATGTTATCCTAAAAACATGGCAAGACCTTACCAAAGACATTGGAAATGATAAAATTATCCAAATTCTAGCGTATGCATTTATGTACCAACCAGATTCTAAAGGTTTAGAGATGGAAGCCGGAATTATTTCGTTTAAGAATTTAAAATCGGGATTTTTGCCATTTAATTTTAAATCAGAAACTGGATTGGAACAAGTTATCACACCCGAAATAATGGAAAGTTATATCGAAGAAATTGTTGTATTATTAAATGAGATTTTCAATTCAGAAATGCCATTTGTAGAAACGAACTAAAATCAATTTTTAAATTGATTTTAAAAAGCGAAGAAGTTCTATTTCCAATTCTGATTTGTTTTCCATGTGACTCATGTGTCCGTCAGGAAAAGTTGTGAGCAGTACCGATGTGCCTTCTATTTGGGTCAAATTATCCTTATAAATTAACACTTCATCTTTTTCGCCAAGAATCAGTTGAATTGGATAGTTGGCCAAATGCAAAATAACCTTTCGATCTTTTCGGATTTTCATTCCTTCTAATGCTGCAACTACTCCTTGTAATGGAGTTTTTAGCGCTTCCAATTTTACTTTTTCGATAGCATCTGCAAGTAAATATCTGTTGTTTTCACTAAATAAATTGGCAATACTCATTCGCACAAATGCAGAATAATTTTGTTTCACTGCAACAATAGCGCGGTCTCTATTTTTTTTACGATCAGGGCTATCGGCTCGTGAAGTGGAGTTTAAAAGCACCAACCCTTTCATGAAATCTGGGTATAATTCGGCGAAAGCCAATGCAACATAACCGCCCATGGAGTGCCCAACAAAAACGGTCTTACGAATTTTTAACTCATGTAAAACAGCATGAACAATATCGGCTTGATCCTCCATTGAATGCACATAGCCCATGCATTCGGTTTGGCCGTGGCCCAATAAATCTATGGTAATAATGCGGTATTTTTTTGAAAGTTCTGGCACCAATTCATCCCACATCGATTGGTTTTCTAAAAAACCATGCAGCAACACTACCGCCATGCCTTTGCCTTGATCGGTGTAGGAAATTTTTGTGTTTTTGTAATGCTGCATTTTCATAGTTGCAAAAATAGATTTTTTAACTGCAAATTCAAGTCAACTTTAAGCATAAAAAAAGGCTCACTTTCGTAAGCCTTTATATTTAAATTTTTGAACATTATGAGTTCATCAAACTTTCAATTTCTTCCACTTCAATTGGGATATTTCGCATTAAGTTGAATGCTTCCCCTTTGGCTTGAATTACCATGTCATCTTCAATTCGAATTCCGAATCCTTCGGCTGGAATATAGATTCCTGGCTCTACAGTAAATACCATGTTGGCTTGCATTGGCTCGTGCAACAACCCATAATCATGAGTGTCCAATCCCATGTGATGCGAAGTGCCATGCATGAAATATTTTTTATAAGCAGGCCAATCCGGATTTTCATTCTGAACATCGGCTTTGTCAATTAATCCTAGTCCTAAAAGTTCAGAGGTCATGAATTTACCAACTTCTACATGGTATTGTTTCCATAACGTTCCTGGAACCAACATTTTTGCAGCTTCATTTTTAACTCGTAAAACCGCATTGTAAACTTGTTTTTGCCTGTCAGTAAAACGACCAGAAACAGGAATTACACGCGTCATATCACTTGAATAATTAGCATATTCGGCACCTACATCTAATAACAATAAATCGCCGGCCTTACATTGCTGGTTGTTTTCAATGTAATGCAATACATTTGCATTGGCACCCGATGCAATAATTGGGGTATAAGCAAATCCTTTTGATCTGTTTCTTAAAAATTCGTGAGCAAATTCGGCTTCAATTTCATACTCCATTACATTTGGCTTAACAAAATTCAAAATTCGGCGAAAGCCTTTTTCTGTAATAGCACAAGCTTGCTGAATTAAATCGAGTTCTTGACTTTCTTTAACTGAGCGAATGCGTTGTAAAATTGGATTCGATTTTTCTACTTTGTGTGCTGGATAGTTTTCTTTCCACCATTTAATAAAACGTGCTTCGCGAGTTTCGGTTTCAATAGTAGCTCGATAATGCTCATTCGTATTGATATAAATAGTATCCGAATAACTCATGATTTCCTTTAAAGTTTTATGAAAATCTTGTAACCAAATTACGGTTTTTACCCC
Source organism: Flavobacterium sp. (assembly GCF_040383245.1). GTDB lineage: Bacteria > Bacteroidota > Bacteroidia > Flavobacteriales > Flavobacteriaceae > Flavobacterium. Next base: position 165,439 of record NZ_JBEIDX010000003.1, read on the forward strand.
CGATACTTCAAAAGCTCTTTCTTTAGTTAGTTTTTCACCTTCCCAAACTGCAATATGTTCATTGGTTTCTTTTAAGAAAAGAATTTCTTTCAAGTTTTCATAAGGTGCATCTGGAAAAAGCAATAAAATGCTTTCTTCTTGATCAACACCTGATAAATAAAAGATGTCTCGGTGTTGGGCAAAAGGCAAAGTACTATCTGCAGAAACGGGATAAATATCATTGGAGTTAAAAACTGCAACGCTATTTGGCTTCATTTGTGAAGTAAATTTAGCTCTGTTTTTGATAAACAGATTACGGTCTATTTGATGGTATTTCATAGAAATAATATTATGCAATTCTAAATTATCTTCAAAAATAGAAAGATTATAACTAATAGCGGTTATATCCGGTTATATTTTTAATAAATATATAAATGTATTTTCAATTTTAGTATGGGAATAAAGAATCGTTTCTTTTTTAAAATATTTTGTTTAACTAAAATTGTTGATTTTTAACATATTATAGTTTGACATTCAACAAGTGTTAAACCCACTTTAAACTAATTATAAATTATTGCGAAAAGGTTGTAGTATATATGAAATTGCAGTATTTTTGTTTGATTTTTATATATTAATTAAAACAACCATGGCAAAATCTACTTTTTTGAGTTCTTCCATTGCAAGGAAAGTTGCAATGGCTCTTTCGGGACTCTTTTTGATTACCTTTTTAGCACTTCATTTTTTTATAAACCTTACTTCTGTTTTTAGCGAAGAAGTTTTTAATGCTTGTTCTCATTTTATGGGATACAATCCTTTAATACAATTTGTGATGCAGCCCATTCTAGTAGCTGGAGTTGGCTTCCATTTTGTAATGGGAATCATATTAGAAGCACAAAATAATAAAGCAAGGCCAGTAGCTTATGCTAAATACAATGGAGCAGCAAATGCTTCTTGGGCATCTAGAAATATGATAGTTTCTGGACTTGTAGTTTTAGCATTTTTAGGATTACATATGTATGATTTTTGGGTACACGAAATCGTATACAAATACGTAGAAGTAAACGCAATCGAAGAATCAAGATATTATTCTGAGTTGGTTGCTAAATTTGAATCCCCAATCCGTACAGGATTATACAGCATTTCTTTTTTATTGCTTTCATTACACTTATGGCATGGATTCAGTTCTGCTTTTCAATCGGTAGGGTTCAATAATAAATTTTCTAAAGGAGTTCAAAAATTTGGATATGCTTTTGCAATAATTATTCCTTTCGGATTTATTTTCATTGCTTTATTCCACCATTTTTTCAATAATTAATATTTCATACTAATGAAGTTAGATTCTAAAATACCAGAAGGACACATTTCTCAGAAATGGACCGATTATAAAGACCACTTAAAATTAGTTGCTCCAAATAATAGACCAAAAATAGATATTATTGTAGTTGGAACAGGATTGGCCGGAGCTTCTGCAGCAGCTTCTTTTGGAGAAATGGGTTATAATGTAAAAGCATTTTGTTTTCAAGATTCGCCACGTCGTGCGCACTCAATTGCAGCTCAAGGGGGAATCAATGCAGCAAAAAATTATCAAAATGACGGAGATAGTATCTTCCGGTTATTCTATGACACCATTAAAGGGGGAGATTATAGAGCTCGTGAAGCTAACGTGCATCGTTTAGCTGAAGTTTCTGGAAACATCATCGACCAATGTGTGGCTCAAGGAGTTCCATTTGCTAGAGATTATGGCGGATTGCTTGACAACCGTTCCTTTGGAGGAACCCAAGTTCAAAGAACTTTTTATGCTGCTGGTCAAACAGGGCAACAATTATTATTAGGGGCTTATTCTGCATTATCAAGACAAATTGGTTTAGGACGTGTTAAAATGTTCAACCGTCACGAAATGCTAGATTTAGTAAAAGTTGATGGTAAAGCTCGTGGAATTATTGCCCGTAATTTAATTACAGGTGAGTTAGAAAGACATTCAGCTCATGCGGTTGTAATTGCTTCGGGAGGATATGGAAATGTTTATTTCCTTTCTACAAATGCTATGGGAAGTAATGTTTCTGCAGGTTGGAAAGTTCATAAGCAAGGGGCTTTATTTGCTAATCCATGCTTTGTTCAAATTCACCCAACATGTATTCCGGTGCACGGAACGAATCAAGCAAAACTGACATTAATGTCGGAGTCATTGCGTAATTCAGGACGTATTTGGGTGCCAAAGAAAAAAGAAGATGCTGAAGCTATTCGTGCAGGTAAATTAAAGCCAACTCAAATAGCCGAAGAAGATAGAGATTACTACTTAGAAAGAAAATATCCATCCTTTGGAAATTTAGCTCCGAGAGATATTTCTTCTAGAGCAGCTAAAGAAGTATGTGATGCAGGTCATGGGATAGAGTCTAATGATACCAACGAAGGAGTTTATTTAGATTTCTCTACAGAGATTCAAAATAAAGGGAAACAGGCGGCTTATGCTAATGGTAATCACAACCCTTCAGCAGATGAAATTACCGCATTGGGTAAACAATGGCTTAAAGAAAAGTACGGTAACTTGTTTACTATGTATCAGAAAATTACAGATGAAAATCCATACGAAACGCCAATGAAAATTTACCCAGCAGTACACTATACCATGGGAGGTGTTTGGGTAGATTATAATTTACAATCAACTATTCCTGGATGTTTCGTTGCTGGGGAAGCAAACTTCTCTGATCACGGAGCAAATCGTCTAGGAGCTTCTGCATTAATGCAAGGCTTGGCAGATGGTTATTTTGTATTGCCTTATACGGTTTCTAATTATTTGGCAGATGAAATCCGAACTGGAAAAATTTCTACAGAAACTCAAGAATTTATCGATGCAGAAAATAGAGTTAAAGACTCAATTGATAAGTTTTTAAATAATAAAGGTTCTAAATCAGTGGATCATTTTCACAAGCGTTTGGGATTAATTATGTGGAATAAAGTAGGGATGGGGAGAAATGAAGCAGGCTTAAAAGAAGCTATTGCAGAAATTACTGCTCTTAAAGAAGAGTTCTACAAAGAAGTAAATGTTCCAGGAAGCGCTAATGAATTTAACCCTCAACTAGAAAAAGCACTTCGTGTAGCTGATTTTATTGATTTAGGACAATTAATGGCAATGGATGCATTACAAAGAAATGAATCTTGTGGAGGTCACTTCCGTGAAGAATACCAAGATTCTGAAGGGGAAACACTTCGTGATGATAAAAACTTCTCTTTTGTAGGAGCATGGGAATATAAAGGAAATGACATCAGTCAAGAAGTACTTCACAAAGAAGAATTGAAATACGAGTTTATCAAAATTGCAGCTAGAAATTACAAATAATAGAATTATGTCTTCAGCAAAAAACATTAATATTACCCTTAAAATTTGGCGTCAAAAAGACACCAAAGCAAAAGGAAATTTAGAGACTTATAAATTAGATAACGTTTCTACAGCAAGTTCGTTTTTGGAAATGTTGGACCAATTGAACGAACAATTAATAAACGATAAAATCGAACCTATTGCGTTTGATCACGACTGTCGTGAAGGAATCTGCGGAATGTGTTCTTTATACATTAATGGTCGTGCTCACGGTCCAGATACCGGAATCACTACGTGCCAGTTGCACATGAGAATGTTTAAAGATGGTGATACAATATTTGTAGAACCATGGAGAAGTAAAGCATTTCCTGTAATTAAAGACTTAGTTGTTGATAGAAGTGCTTTTGATAGAATCCAACAAGCAGGAGGATTTGTATCGGTTAATACTTCTGGAAATACAATTGATGCTAATGCTACTCCAATTCCAAAAAATGATGCCGACAAAGCCTTCGAAGCTGCAGCTTGTATTGGTTGTGGAGCGTGTGTTGCAACTTGTAAAAATGGTTCGGCAATGTTATTCGTTGGAGCAAAAGTATCTCAATATGCGTTATTGCCACAAGGTAAGGTTGAAGCTACCAATCGTGTTTTAAATATGGTGCGTCAAATGGACGAAGAAGGATTTGGAAACTGTACCAATACAGGCGCATGCGAAATTGAGTGTCCAAAAGGAATTTCATTAGAAAATATTGCTCGTATGAATAGAGAATATTTATCGGCAAGTTTAAAATAATTTTTATCTTTTAATTATACTAAAACGCATTCATTAAGTTGGATGCGTTTTTTTTATCTTTGGATTAAAATAGTTCTATGAAAAAAATATTTTCTCTTCTCGTTTTAATAATTACTATAAATTCTTTTAGTCAACAGCTTCATCAATTGGTTAACCCAATGATAGGAACCGGCGGTCATGGGCATACTTATCCTGGTGCAACATTGCCATTCGGGATGGTACAACTTTCTCCCGACACTAGAATTGATGGAAGTTGGGATGGTTGTTCTGGTTATCATTATGACGACTCTACAATTTATGGTTTTTCACATACCCATTTAAACGGAACAGGATGCTCTGATTTTGGAGATATTATGCTGATGCCCACGATGGGAAAACCAACGCTGGATAATAAAGTATATTCTTCCAAATTTTCTCATAAAAATGAAAAGGCAACTGCAGGATTTTATTCTGTTAAATTAGATAATCACAATATCGATGTTCGATTAACAGCGTCTACACGAGTTGGATTTCATGAATACACTTTTAATAATGCAGGGCAAGCCAACATTATTCTCGATTTAAATCACCGCGATTTATTGCTGGGAGGGGAAGTGCATGTGATAAATAGTAAAACTATTGAGGTGAGGCGGGAAAGCGAAGCCTGGGCAAAAAACCAAATTGTATTTGCCCGCATAGAGTTTAGCGTGCCCATGAATGTTACCGATATTCGAAGTAACGGCGATTACATGCATTCTCCCGAAAACGAATATATAGGTGGAACTCAAACAGCAATTAGTTTTTCTAAAAAAGTAAAAAAAGGCGAAAAAATACTTGTGAAAGTTTCGCTTTCGCCAACAAGTTATGATGGTGCAAAATTAAACAGTTCTGAAATTATGGATTGGAATTTTGAACGTGTAAAGAAAGAAGCTGAGAAACTTTGGGAAAACCAACTTTCTAAAATTCAAATTACAGAAGTTGATAAAAATAAAGAAACTATTTTCTACACCGCTTTATACCATACAATGGTGCAACCCAATATCGCTCAAGATATAGACGGCAAATACCGTGGTCGCGACAACCAAATCCACAAAGCTGAAGGATTTGATTATTATTCGGTTTTCTCACTTTGGGACACCTTTCGCGCAGCACATCCATTGTATACTTTAATCGAAAAGAAACGAACTGCCGATTTTATTAATACTTTTTTAAAGCAATACGAACAAGGCGGGAGATTGCCAGTTTGGGAGTTGGCTTCCAATGAAACAGATTGTATGATTGGCTACCATTCGGTTTCGGTTATGGCCGATGCTATGGCCAAAGGAATAACAGGTTTTGACTATGAAAAAGCATTTGAAGCAGCCAAGCACAGCGCGATGTTAGATCATTTGGGATTGGAAGCTTATAAAAGGCAAGGTTTTATTTCGATGGATGACGAACATGAAAGTGTTTCAAAAACATTAGAATATGCTTATGACGATTGGTGTATTGCACAAATGGCAGAAATTTTAAACAAAAAAGAAGACTACAATTATTTTATGAAGCGTTCCCAAAATTGGAAGAATGTCTTCGATTGGAATACCCCTTTTATGCACCCAAAGAAAAATGGAGGTTGGGACAAACCTTTTGATCCTAAAGAAATCAATAATAATTTTACCGAAGGCAATTCGTGGCAGTATTCGTTTTTTGTGCCACAAGATATAGATGGAATGATTGCTGCCTATGGAGGAGATGAAAAATTTGAAGCTAAACTAGATGAAATGTTCAACAGTGAAAGTAAAACTACTGGTCGCGAACAAGCCGATGTTACGGGTTTAATAGGGCAATATGCCCACGGAAATGAGCCAAGCCACCATATGGCCTATTTGTATAATTATGTAGATAAACCAGAAAAAACCACTGAAAAAGTACATTATATTTTAGATAATTTTTACAAAAATGCACCAGACGGATTGATAGGAAACGAAGACTGCGGACAAATGAGTGCTTGGTATGTTTTGAGTGCAATGGGTATTTATGCAGTGACTCCAGGATTGCCTAATTGGAGTCTATCTAGCCCCTATTTTAGTGATATTAAAGTCAATTTTGAAGACAAAACTACCAAAGAAATTTTCCAAAAAATGCCTGTTAGAACTATGGAAAATTTTGGAATAAATAGTAATTATATAGACATTGCAGTTGGTTTTTCTTATAATGAAATTATTCCTGTTCCCGTAATTCAAGCAGACGGTAAATCGTTTAAAGACAAAATGAAGATTACTTTACAACATCCTTATGCTTATGCAGAAATTTATCATTCGTTTGATAATATAAAATTTGAAAAATATATTGAACCAATTGAAATATCAAATTCAACCGAAATTTATTCTTATTGTATAGAGGGAGCAAGAAAATCAGATTGTATTAAAGGACAATTCTTTAAAAAACCAAACAATTACACCATTGCTATTCAATCCAAATACAATCCGCAATACCATGCAGGAGGCCCAGAAGGTTTGTTAGATGGAATTAACGGAACAGAAAACTGGCGGAAAGGCGATTGGCAAGGCTATCAAAGTCAGGATTTTGAAGCTGTAATTGATTTACAAAAAGAACAAATGGTACATTCTTTTTCTGCAAATTGTTTACAAGATTCCCGCTCATGGATACTATTTCCAACAACAGTAGAATATTATGTTTCGAATGATAATGTAAATTTTACCCTTGTAGGAAGTGTGAAAAATGAAATCAGTCCAAAATACGAAGTGAATAAAATTCAAAATTTTGAATACAATTCAGCTACAGAAATTAAGGCAAAATACATTAAAGTGAAAGCTTATAATTTTGGAAAATTACCCGAATGGCATCAAGGTTTTGGTGGTGACGCTTTTATTTTTATCGATGAAATAACTATTAAATAATAGCGAATACTATTTACTTAAATCAAATGGCTGTTCTACATCCCAATTGGCACGAACATCCAATTCTTTAGGAAAATAAATAACTTCTTCGCTTTGACGAAGTGCTAAGAAATTTCCAGGCGTCCATTCTTTATCCTTATTGTCATCATATATTAGTCGCATAGTATATTTTCTTGGCTCCAATAAATCAAAGTTTAGAACGGTATTTTTATCCGAATATTCACTTGCTATTACTGCTTCTTTTTCGTCGAGTAGTTGCACAATTACCGGAAATCGTTTTACATTTTCGAGAGTTACCTTTAGATTTCCATAATCAGAAATGTCATTTGTAGAAAATTTATAAGAGAGCGAGTCATTTTGAACTTCGTAATAATTATGCAATGCACCTGGGAGTAATCTCAAATTGTATTTTTCTAATGGTTCTTTTGAAAATAAAAATTTTAGTTTTTGATTATAGGAATCATATTCGGTTGTGAATTTTACTTCTGAAGAATCTTTCTTTATCAATTTCATTTTGGTAACATCCCATTTGCTTATTGGGCTATTGGAAATTATTGCAAAATCTTCTCTAAATTGTAGTGTTCCAGAAACAGCTGATGTAAAACTCAAACTGTCTTTTTTCTGATCTTTAACTTTTAAGGAATACGATTTAGCATAATTGTTTTTAGAAATTGCAACCTTAATACTATCCCCTTTTGGAGCTTTAAACCACAATTGAAGCGAATCTTTTTTTGGTAATTTGGTTAATATATAAGGTATTTCTTCTGTGCCTTTTTTTATTGAAATTTTCACTTCTTTGCTATTTCCCTCATAGCCCATCGTGTATCTTGCCGCCGAAGCTTGGGAGAAATTGATTGATTTAAACGCTAGTTCTTCTTTAAATAATTCTAACTCGTAAACGGTGTCATTTGGGATGGTAATAAAATCTTTTTGGAACCCTATTTTATCTGTTTTAGGATCAAATTTATTATTTGAGTTGGCATCTTTTAAAGCAACTAGACGGTATTTCCCTTTTTTCAAATTTTCAAATTTTCCTATTTTTAAACTGTCTAAAGTATTGGTTACATACCTTGGCACTTGTTTGTAAATAATAGAATCGGTGTATTTATCATTTACTTCATATAATAAAATAGACACAAAGTGATCTATTTTTCTTGCAATCGCATCTTTTGTGGTCACACCCAATGTAAGCGAATCAATATAATTTCCGGTAGAAAAAACATATTTAAATTGTTGGTAGGGGTTGTTTTCGTTATTGTCTTGAATGCTATTTCCAAAATTAAAACTGTAGGTTGTATTTGGCTGTAAAGTATCTTTTATTCTTATGGATAGTGTTTTGCTTGCGGTTGCTGGTAAAATTTCCGGTTGGGATTTCATCGGAGGTGAAACAATAAGTTGTTTCGAAACATCTTTTAACTTTACAAATTCATTAAAAGTTAATTTGATTTCTTTTCTATTAAAATTAAGTGAACCATTTTTTGGCAAACTATTATTTAGCACCGGAGCAATTGTGTCTTTTTTACCACCAGTAATCATACCTCTTTTAGCACAACCAATGGTAGTTATAGCTAGTAATAAAAGTAGATATTTACAATTTACGCTTTGCATTCCTTTTTAATTTATTCGCAAAATAACAATTATATTTAGAGGTAACGAAATCTTTTGATTTATAATTAACTAAAAATAATTATTGCGTCATGGCCATGCAAACAATACTCAATCGTGCCCCCGGAATTTTTAGCAATTCTCTGCCACAAGCTTCTAGTGTTGAACCGGTGGTAATCACATCATCAATAAGTAAAAAATGCTTGTTGTGATGCGACTCATCCGCAGTTATACTAAAGATACTTTTTGCCATTTCACTTCGACCTAAAATGTTCTTTTTAGTTTGAGTTTTGGAATATACATTTCTAATTAATACCTTGTCATTGTATGGTATTTTTGTGCTTTCGGATACAGCTTTACCAAAGGTTTCCACCTGATTGTATCCCCGTTCTTTAAGCCTTTTTTTGTGTAACGGCACCGGAATTATAAAATCTACATCCTGCAATTCTTTGATGCTTTTTATTTCTTCGGCATACCAATAGCCAACCGCAGTGCCAATTTCTTGATGTCCTTTGTACTTGAGTTTGTGAATTAATTCTTGAACAATTCCTTTTTTGTGGAAATAAAATAAAGCACCGGCAAACTCAATTGGAATTCTGCCATAAAATTTTACATGCGCTTCGTTGTTTTCTATTTTAGAATGATTAGTCAGCGGAATTTCATGTCTACAAACGGTGCAAATTACTTTTTCATTGGCCAACAAAAAAGAATTACAGCCCGCACACGCTTTCGGAAAAAATAAATTAAGGAGTTTTTCAAACATCAGCTAAACTATTTGTTACTTAAATTTAATAAAAATCCAAATAGCAATATAATTTAAACGCACTTTTTATATTTTTGCACCACTATGGCAAAACAAGAAGATATATTTAAGAATGTAGTTTCGCATGCAAAAGAATACGGATTTATTTTTCCGTCAAGCGAAATTTACGATGGACTTAGTGCAGTCTATGATTATGCACAAAATGGAGTAGAGTTAAAGAAAAACATCCGTGAATATTGGTGGAAAGCAATGGTGCAAATGCACGAAAACATTGTTGGTCTTGATGCGGCAATATTAATGCATCCTACCACGTGGAAAGCTTCTGGGCATGTGGATGCTTTTAACGATCCATTAATTGACAATAAAGATTCTAAAAAAAGATACCGCGCCGATGTTTTAATTGAGGATTATGCCGAAAAATTAAATCTGAAAGCCAAAAAAGAAATAGAAAAAGCAAAAGTGCGCTTTGGCGATGCTTTTAACGAACAAGAATTCATCACTACCAATGCGCGCGTGGTAGAATATCTTGCTAAAGAAAGAGAAATTCTTGAAAGAATGGGCCGTTCTTTAGGTAATGGCGATTTGGAAGATGTGAAAGCATTGATTGAAGAATTGGAAATTGCCGATCCTGAAACAGGTTCTAGAAACTGGACCGAAGTGCGTCAGTTTAATCTGATGTTTGGAACCAAGCTTGGTGCTTCTGCAGATACTGCAATGGATTTATACCTTCGTCCAGAAACGGCGCAAGGAATTTTTGTGAATTTCTTAAATGTGCAAAAATCCGGGCGTATGAAAATTCCATTCGGAATTGCACAAACCGGGAAAGCCTTTAGAAACGAAATTGTAGCCCGTCAATTTATTTTCCGTATGCGTGAATTTGAGCAAATGGAAATGCAATTCTTTGTAAAACCAGGCGAAGAAATGAAATGGTACGACTACTGGAAAGATACCCGATTGAAATGGCATTTATCTCTTGGTTTAGGAAAAGAAAATTACCGTTTTCACGATCATGAAAAATTAGCGCATTATGCTAATGCTGCTGCCGATATTGAGTTTAACTTCCCATTTGGTTTTAAAGAATTGGAAGGAATTCACTCAAGAACCGATTTCGATTTAAAAGCACACGAACAATTTTCAGGAAGAAAATTACAGTATTTTGACACCGAATTGAATCAAAACTATGTGCCGTATGTAGTAGAAACTTCGGTTGGATTAGACAGAATGTTTTTAGCTGTATTTGCAACTTCTTTAAAAGAAGAAACGCTTGAAGACGGATCATTACGAACCGTATTGAGTTTGCCAGCGGTTTTAGCGCCAACCAAAGCGGCGATTTTACCATTGGTTAAAAAAGATGGACTACCAGAAATTGCGCAGCAAATAATAGCCGATTTAAAATGGGATTTCAATGTGACTTATGATGAAAAAGATGCCGTAGGAAGACGTTATAGAAGACAAGATGCTCTTGGAACTCCGTTTTGTATCACTGTAGATCATCAAACGATAGAAGACCAAACGGTAACTATTCGACATAGAGATACCATGAAACAAGATCGCGTTAAGATTTCCGATTTAAAGTCCATTATAGAAAACGAAGTTTCTATGAAAAACTGGTTGCAAAAAATGATCTAATTGAAATCAATACTTATAAAAAAATCCACTAATTTCTTAGTGGATTTTTTTTATTCGCTTATAGCATCCCAACCTCTGGCTTTTAATGGGATTTTAGTATTGGCACGAGTAATTAAATGAATCCCTTCACTTTCTTGCGTCATGTGTCCGATTACGGTAAAGTTTGGATTCGCTTTAATTTTATCATAATCTTCCATTTTAATGGTGAACAGCAATTCATAATCTTCACCACCATTTATAGCAACTGTGGTAGAATCGATATTGAATTCCTCACACACATTAATAAACTGAGGGTCTACCGGAATTTTCTCTTCATATAAATTACAACCTACACCGCTTTGTTTGCAAAGGTGAATGATCTCAGATGACAACCCATCCGAAATATCAATCATGGAGGTTGGTTTTAATTCCAATTTTTCAAATAATCCTTTAATGTCGTGGCGTGCTTCTGGTTTTAATTGGCGTTCAATTAAATAGGTGTACGCATCTAAATCGGGTTGGTTGTTAGGATTTACCTGAAACACTTGTTTTTCTCTTTCTAAAACTTGCAATCCCATATAAGCCGAACCAATATCACCCGTTACAACTAGTAAATCGGTTGCATTTGCACCGTTTCTGTATGTAATATCTTCTTGATTTGCTTCGCCAATAGCGGTAATAGAAAGAATCAAACCTTTTTGAGACGAAGTGGTATCGCCACCAATTACATCTACATTATAAAATTTAGCCGCATGCGTAATTCCTTCAAACAGCTCTTCTAAGGCTTCCAAAGGAAAACGATTTGAAACAGCAACCGAAACGGTTATTTGAGTCGCTTTGGCATTCATAGCGCATATATCCGATACATTTACCACCACAGCTTTGTAACCCAAATGCTTTAACGGCATGTAGGACAAATCAAAATGTACCCCTTCAATTAGCAAATCGGTAGAAACCACTATTTTTTTATTCTTGAAATCTAAAACGGCAGCGTCATCGCCAATTCCCTTTAGGGTGGAAGGTTGCTGAATGGTAAAATTCTTGGTTAAATGTTCAATCAAACCAAATTCTCCCAGTTGGGATAGGGAAGTGCGTTGCGGATTTTTTTCTTCTATCATGTGGCAAAGGTACAAAGGAATTTCGTTTACCGCAAAACACTCTTTTCTTGAAAGTTTCTCAAACAAAAAACCCAACAACTTTCGTCATTGGGTTAAACTATTTGGTATTTCTGCTCCATATTTCAGGAGTTCTAGAAGTATGAAAAACTGCAAAAATGGTTACTGTTTTCTTTTCTTCATTAATTTTTAATGAATTAAAAATGGAAATTTTTCAATTTTTCTACAATGAATTTCATCGTATTTTATCGAAAATATAGTAGGGTTTTTCTTTAATGAATTGATTTGTTTTTTGACTTGATTTTTATATTGTAGTCCTAATCCTATTAATTGTAGTTCATACCAATCGCGCGCTCCCTGAATATCATTAATGGCATCAATATCTATTTTTATTTGATAAATCAAAGGATTATAGGTTTTTAGAAACCTTTTCCCAATCTAAAATTCTACTTGAATCTCTTTCTGATTTTGCAACCCGATTTAAAACTAAAGCTTGGTGTTCTGCCGGAATTTCAATTGCTTCATTCCAAATAGCATCATTTAATGTAAGCAATTCCATTGGGGAAAGCTGCTTCACAGCTTCCAAAAGCTGATTAAAATCTACATCGCTATTTAATTTTAGTGCATCCATAAAACAAATTTAATGAAATTATCTTTCAATAAACCAAAAAACCCAACAACTTTCGTCATTGGGTTAGTCTTAATTCTTAATACTTTTATCTTAATACCTCTTAGTCGTTCAACTTCAACACCGCCATAAATGCTTCTTGAGGAATTTCTACATTTCCAACTTGACGCATTCTCTTTTTCCCTTTTTTCTGTTTCTCCAAAAGTTTTCTTTTACGAGAAATATCCCCGCCATAACATTTGGCGGTAACATCTTTACGAAGGGCTTTTATGGTTTCACGAGCAATGATTTTAGCTCCAATAGCAGCCTGAATCGGAATGTCAAATTGCTGTCTCGGAATTAACTCGCGTAATTTTTCGGTCATTTTTTTACCAATATGATACGCATTATCCTCGTGAATCAATGCCGAAAGGGCATCTACAGTTTGTCCGTTTAAAAGCACATCCAGTTTCACTAGTTTAGAAGTACGCATCCCAATTGGTGAATAGTCAAACGAAGCATATCCTTTGGAAACCGTTTTCAATCGGTCGTAAAAATCAAATACAATTTCGGCCAAAGGCATGTCAAAATTCAACTCTACTCTTTCTGTTGTTAAATACGTTTGGTTGGTAATTAGTCCGCGTTTTTCAATACACAAACTCATTACATTCCCAACAAAATCAGCCTTTGTGATGATTGTTGCTTTAATATATGGTTCTTCCACACGGTCCAAACGCGATGGCTCTGGCAAGTCGGAAGGGTTATTTATTATAAACGAAGTATCCGGATCTTTTTTGGTGTAAGCCAAATATGAAACGTTAGGAACCGTAGTAATAACGGTCATGTCAAATTCACGTTCCAAGCGTTCCTGAATGATCTCCATGTGCAACATTCCTAAGAATCCGCAACGGAAACCAAATCCTAATGCTGCCGAACTCTCTGCCGTAAATACTAACGAAGCATCATTTAATTGCAGTTTCTCCATTGACGAACGCAAGTCTTCAAAATCTTCGGTGTCCACAGGATAAATTCCGGCAAAAACCATTGGTTTTACATCCTCAAATCCCGTAATCATATTCGTGGTTGGCGTTTTCGCATCGGTAATCGTGTCACCCACTTTCACCTCTTTTGCTTCTTTAATCCCCGAAATTAAATACCCCACATCGCCAGTAGAAATGCAATCTTTGGGCACTTGGTTTAATTTAAGAGTTCCTACTTCATCGGCAAAATATTCATTACCAGTTGCCATGAATTTAATTTTTTGCCCTTTACGGATTTCGCCATTTTTCACACGAAAAATTACTTCAATTCCACGAAACGGATTGTAATGCGAATCAAAAATCAAGGCTTGTAAAGGTTCTTCTTTATTTCCTTTTGGCGGCGGAATTTTTTCAATAATAGCAGCCAATATATTTTCTACGCCAAATCCGGTTTTACCCGATGCGTGAATAATTTCTTCTAGTTTGCAACCCAATAAATCAATAATATCGTCGCTTACTTCCTCTGGATTCGCACTTGGCAAATCCACTTTATTCAACACCGGAATAATTTCCAAGTCGTTTTCTAAAGCCAAATACAAGTTAGAAATTGTTTGCGCCTGAATACTTTGAGCTGCATCCACAATAAGTAGCGCACCTTCGCAAGCCGCAATAGATCGGGAAACTTCATACGAAAAATCCACATGCCCCGGAGTGTCAATAAGGTTCAAGATATAATCTTCACCTTTGTATTTGTACTCCATTTGAATGGCATGACTCTTAATGGTAATTCCACGCTCGCGCTCCAAGTCCATGTTATCCAGCAACTGCGCTTTTTCTTCACGGGCCGTAACCGTTTGGGTTGCCCCAAGAAGTCGGTCGGCAAGCGTACTTTTTCCGTGATCAATGTGTGCAATAATGCAAAAATTTCTTATGTTTTTCATTCTTTTTACTATCAATTTATGTCATGCTTAGCGTTGTCAAAGCAGGGCGTTCCGGCAAAAAGCCGTCGGGCTTTCCGCTGTATCTTTTGTTCCTCCCGATTGCCATCGGGATGCACAAAAGGATGCCGCTGCAATCCCTAACGCAAACCCTAATAAGTAAGGATTTAATCTGCAAATATAAAGCAAAGATTTGATTTATATGACTCAAACTTGAAACCTTAAACTTGAAACACACAAAATTTTGTACTTTTGCCAAAAATTCAATATCCATGCCCAAAATAGGCAACATCATTTTACCCGATTTCCCTTTGCTTCTCGCTCCAATGGAAGATGTGAGCGATCCGCCATTTCGTAGATTGTGTAAATTACATGGTGCCGATTTAATGTATTCCGAATTTATTTCGAGTGAAGGCTTGATTCGTGATGCCGTAAAAAGCAAACAAAAATTAGATATTTTCGATTACGAGCGCCCGGTTGGAATCCAAATATTTGGTGGTGATGAAGAAGCCATGGAACTATCTGCTCGAATTGTAGATGCCGTACAGCCCGACTTGGTAGATATCAATTTTGGTTGCCCCGTAAAAAAAGTAGTTTGTAAAGGTGCCGGTGCCGGTGTTTTGAAAGATGTTGATTTGATGGTTCGTTTAACTAAATCGGTAATTAAAGGAACCAATCTTCCGGTAACGGTGAAAACCCGATTGGGTTGGGATGAAAATTCCATTAATATTGATGAGGTTGCCGAGCGTTTGCAAGATATTGGCGTGCAAGCCTTAACGGTGCATGCAAGAACGCGCGCCCAAATGTATAAAGGGCATTCCGATTGGAGTCACATCCAACGCATCAAAAATAACCCTAGAATTACCATGCCAATTTTTGGTAATGGCGATATCGATTCTCCCGAAAAAGCTTTAGAATATAAAAACAAATACGGATTAGACGGCATGATGATTGGTCGTGCAGCTATTGGTTATCCTTGGATTTTTAATGAAATTAAGCACTATTTTGCTACAGGAGAACATTTGGCAAAACCAACTATTAACGATAGAGTAGAAGCAGCCCGTAACCACTTAACTTGGTCTATGGACTGGAAAGGGGAACGCCTCGGAATTGTAGAAATGCGTCGCCACTATACCAATTATTTCAAAGGAATTCCCAATTTTAAAGAATTCCGATTGAAACTGGTTACCCTAGAAGATCCAGAGCAATTGTTTCAAGCGCTGAATGAAATTCAGGAGATCTATTTTGATTTGCCTATCTATTAAACCAATATAATTTTTAGGAGGAGTTTCATTAAATTGTACATTTCGACAGGCTCAATGTGACAATTAATACTCAATGTGAGGATCATGACCGAATGTGACAATTAAGGCTCAATGTGACAATTAAGCTTAATGTAACTATCAATTCTTAACCTTGTTTACTAATTATAGTGAACTGTTTTGTAAGTCTGAGCTTGTCGAAGACTAATCCAATAACTTTTTAGTCACTCGACTACTTGCAATTAAACTTGCAATAAATCCAAGGGAAACAATAGTGGCAAATACAATGCCTACATTTTGAAAGCTAAATTCCACCGGATAAGCTAACGATGGTGTAATCATAATCAGTTGGAATTGTTGTTGAATTACCACAATAATAATTCCTAAAATCAAACCAATCAATCCGCCAAAAACACTTAAAAGCGTTCCTTGCAACAGGAATATTTTACGCAAATCTTTTACTTCCACACCCAAATTAAATAGTGTTTTTAGGTTGGCTTTTTTATCCAAAACCATCATAATTAAAGCGCCAATTAAGTTGAAAAGCGCAATAATAATTACCAAAGTAAAAATAAGATACACCGCAATATTTTCGGTATTGAGCATTTTGTATAGCGTTGCGTTGAGTTGGGCACGTGTTTTTACAGCTACTTTATTGTTGCAAATTTTAGTTACGGCTTCAATTACTTCAGCTTCGTTTGCATTGAGTTTTGTTCTTATTTCAATTCCCGAAATTTGATTTGGACGGTACAGTAATAATTCTTGTGCCAAGCCCAAATCGGCAAAGACATATTTGGAATCGAGTTCTTCACTTATGGCATAAATTCCAACAGGAACCAAGGCTAATTTGCTAAAAGAATCTTCGGGATTTAAAGATGAAAAATCGCCTTCCCCTGGTTTGGGAGCCATCACTTCCAAAACATTATTCATGTCGAATAAACCAAGAGAAAGTTTCTCAGAAATGCCATAGCCAATAACCACTTGGTAGGTGTTTGGGCGAAGCCATTGTCCGTTAAATAATTTTTGGGAGACTTTGTTGACTTTAACATAATTAAAATCTACCCCTTTAATGTAGGCTACTTGTTGTTTATCGTCAAATGAAAAAAGCACGCGCTCTTCTATTATCTTGCTGTAAGAAGCTACTCCTGCACATTTTTTTAATTTTTGTTCTTGATCTGGAGTAAGTACAAATGACTTTCCGGTTTTTGGAATTACCTTTAAATCGGGGTCAAAATCGTTGGAAAACGACAAACTAAAAACGCGTAATCCACTAAAAACCGAAAGCACAACAAACAAGGCCATAGCGCCAATGATAATCCCCCCCGAAGCAATTCGGGTAATAATGTTGATTGCATTATTTTTGCTTTTGCTAAAAAGGTACCTTTTGGCTATGTACAGCGGAAAATTCACTTACGATCTTTTTCGTTTTTCTAAAAGTTCTCTATTGGTAATTGGGTTTTCTTTTCCGGCAAGGGCGTTGTCTATTTTCTCAATATAATCAAGAGAGTCGTCGATGTAGAAAGAAAGATTGGGCACTTTTCGGAGCTGCATTTTTACGCGTTGCGCTAAATCGTGTTTGATTAATGGCATGTTTGATTTTACTGCTTCTAGTATTTCTTGTGCTCTATCTTGAGGGAACACACTAAGATATACTCGGGCAACTCCAAGATCGGAGGTTACGGACACTTTAGAAACTGAAATCACCAAATTGGTAATTCCGTTTTTTCTTATTTCACCTTGAAGAATGTCTACTAAATCATTTTGTAAAACACTTCCTATTTTTTTCTGTCTGTTTGTTTCCATTTGGCAAAAATACGATTTTTTTAAAGTCGCAAAGTCGTTAAGTGCCAAAGTTTGTTATTGTTTTGATTTGTTGATGAAATACCTTCGCTATTTTTAATAGATTTTGTAATTTTTAATACCTTAGCGCCTAAGAATCTTAGAACTTTGTACCTTAAAAGATGAGAAAAATAGAACATATCGGGATTGCTGTAAAAAGCTTGGAAACTTCCAATTTGCTTTTCGAAAAATTATTTGGCGCACCAGCCTACAAGCAAGAAGAAGTTGCTAGCGAAGGCGTAAAAACCTCGTTCTTCATGAATGGCCCAAACAAAATCGAATTGCTTGAAGCCACCAACGCGGATAGCCCAATTGCCAAATTTTTAGAAAAAAAAGGTGAGGGAATTCACCACATTGCTTTTGATGTACAAGACATTCACAGTGAAATGAAACGCATGCAAGACGAAGGATTTGTATTGTTAAATGAAGTTCCAAAAAAGGGCGCCGACAATAAGCTGGTTGTTTTTTTACACCCAAAAACTACCAATGGCGTTTTGATTGAGTTGTGCCAGGAAATAGTATAAAAGGTGGAATTTTTCTGTGGGTAAGCCAAAAAACAAAAAACACTTGCAATAAATTAAAAATAGTGGTAATATTGCAACCTCTTAACCGGTCCTATAGCTCAGTTGGTTAGAGCACCTGACTCATAATCAGGTGGTCCCTGGTTCGAGCCCAGGTGGGACCACTAGTAAAATCAAAGCCTTACAGAAATGTAGGGCTTTTTTTGTATTATAAACTGATCTTTAATTATTTAGATTGACAAATAATTTGCACATTTATCAAATTAGTAATCTAAATAGTGTTAAATTTGTAAATTATATCAATACTTATGATGAAAAAAATATTTTATTTATTGAGTTTTACTTTTCTATTGTTACAGGCATGTTCCAGTAGCGGTAGTTCAGACGGTTCTTCATCTTCAACTTCTGGTTCATTAGTTGGAAAATGGGAGCTTTTTCAAGTTGCAAGCTTTCCTCCAGGAACTATAATTACAGATTCTACACCATTAATTAATTATCAATTTGATTGTCCAACTCTTAAAGACTATTGTCAATTTGGAAGTCAAGGGAGTTTAAAACAGGTCTCATATAATTCTAGTTGTGCCGAAACAAATGATATTGGTACATATACAAAAACTGATAATTTAATAAATCTATATAAAAATAATGTTTACAAAGGGTATTGGGAAATACTATCATTGACTAGTTCTACTTTAAAAATAAAGTATCCTACTCCTCAAACAGGTACTCCTTATGTAATAGTTGTTGTAAGTTAAAAAAAAATCTAATATATCTAAATCATGAAAAAAATTATCTTTTCAATAATCGCAATAATAAGTTTTGCCATTACATCATTGGCTCAAGTTGTTGAAATAACTGCTAATGGTCCAGTAACATTCTGTACAGGCGGCACAGTTCAATTAACAGGTTCGGTTTCTCCTTCAGGGATATATCAATATCAATGGTTGAAAGATAACTTGAATATATCTGGACAAAATGCTTTAAGTTATGTCCCTACTTCATCTGGTGTTTTCGCCTTAAAAGTTACAGCATTGAATGGTTCGGTATTCATTTCTAATTTAATTACTGTAACTATTAATCCATTGCCGCCATCACCAGTTGTAACATATAATTCCCCAGCAATTATTTGTGGAGGCTCGCCAATTATTTTATCCGATAATTTATCGACAAACGTTAGTTATCAATGGTTTTTTAATAATAACCC
>NZ_JBEIDX010000004.1:0-143072 GCF_040383245.1 Flavobacterium sp.
AAAAATGAATATGAAGATTTGGGTATTTTGCTTTTTTGTTATATTGAACCTCAGGTTTGACAAATGTTGTTTTACCTATTAGTTTGGATTTATTCTCCTCAACAATTTTTTTAATACCTTCAATCCTAAAATAATTCATAATGGTAAATTTATCTGTTGGATTGATTGTTACCATCCAATGTTTCAATTGTATTGGAAATTCAATTCCACTATCAATTATCATTAATTCTTCAAATTTTTTGTATAATTTTTCACAATTGTTCCTTTCCTGAGGAAATTGACAATCTACTTCTATTGAAATTAATCCTCTTTCATTTGTTTCACATTCAAATCCGAATAACGGGTCTAATTTTTTCATAATACTCTTTTACTATAAGTATTTGTAAAAATTAAAGAAGTCATTTTTTGATTAAAATTTCTCTAAAAATTTTTAAACGTGTTTTGGGTTATTTAAGGAACTATCCCCCTCCATATATAAAATTTTTCAAACGGGTTTGTAAATTTGAAATTAATAAAGGGTCAAGCATTATAAACGAAACTATCCCCTATATAATATTAAATTGACGGGAGCCCCTATGGTAGGGGGATACGTAGGGGAGCCCCCATCAAAAAGTTGTGAATAAGTGGTTAGGGGGAGGTATTTGGTATTTATTGTTTAAACCTACCGAAGGTGGTTTTGTTTAAATCTTTTATCTTTTTCAAGTCAAAATTCTTCGTTAAATATTTCTGAGTAATTACTACTCCGGAATGTGATAAACTTTGGGAGATTTCATAGACGCCTAAACCTTCTTCTATCATAAAGTTTGTAAATGAGTGCCTAAAAGTGTGACTTGATATATTGTCTAAATCTAATTTCAAATCAGTTTTTATTTTTTTTAGGTAGTAATTATACCTAAGGGACATTGATTTATAATCTTTTAATTGACTTTCAGTCATTTCATCCCTCTTTGAATATTTTAATAATTCATTGCTATTAAAGTATTCATTAAAAATAAATTGTTTTTTAGGTAAAGTTTTTATGTGATGTAAAAGTATCTTAATAAGTTGTTTTTCATATTTTTCCTTTTCAAGATTTGTATATGTATTGAAGTCAGATAACTCATTAGTTACACTACTATTACCTTTTATTAAGTTGTGTTTTTCTATCGTGTAATTGTATGGATTTACAGGCGGTAATTTTAATTTGAAGATGTTTAGTAGGACATATATTAACAGCCCACTTTCATAGGGAATAATAATAGTTTTAGTATTTTTTTTTGTTGTATATGTTATCCCTGTATTTTGGAAATCTTCTACTCTTAGCATTGAAAGGTCACTGAAACGCATCCCCATTCCAAATAGCTGTGTAAGACCCATTTGAACGTAATTGAAGTATCTATAATCAGACGTTACACTAATCAATTTCATAACATCCTCCGTCGTTAAAAGGTCTTTAACCCTCGACGGGGGAACTTTAATGTTTAGTATTTTAAATATATTTTTTAAGTATCCCACATTAAAATCTTGTACGTTTATTTTGTTAAGTATCCCTTTGAGTATTACAAAATAGTGGTAAATAGTAGAGTTGGTGATGTTTTTCTTTTGAAGAAATTTTTTGAAACTTATTAATAATTCAATATTTACACTTTTGATTTCAATATCATTTTCACCAATTATTTCTAAAAATGATTTTAAGTGTTTTTGGACAACTTTATATCCTTCTCTCGTGTTCAGATTGTCAATGTCCAACATAGTTTCAGAAATATACTCTAAAAGGTATTTCGGAGAGTTATTATTGTTAATCTCAAATGGTGAATTTGAAAGATGGTCTTTTATCCTGTTATTGTATGTTAAATAATCAAAAATATTATTCTTGCGGAATTGTTTGAATTCCTTGTCGTAATATTTGGTAAAATTTTCTTCCGATATTTTCAAAGACAAACTCATTTGTTTCTTCTTTCCTTTTCCGTTGAAATATTGGATTTGAAGGGTACCGATTGTGTCCGTTGATTTAACCTTCTTTAATATTACGTTTGAAGTTCCCATATAAATGTATTTAACGAGACAAATATAGTGAAGTTTTAGTGAAGTTTTATCAAATAAAACTTATTAGTGAAGGTGTAGTGAAGTCATTAATCTAAAGTGAATATTGTATTAAAGTATTGATTTGTATGTATTTGTGTTTTATTTTACAAAAAAAACAATCATACCTTCTTTATGAAACATAAAATAATGTATTTTGTATTTATTGATTTTGTTGTGTTATGACGATATAGTATTATTGACAATAAGAATTGTAATGCTGTGAAATCAATACTCGTTGACTAGCCTGCCCCTGAACGGGTGTAATGTTTGTAATTTTATAATAATAAAAACCTCCATCAACTTTATACCATTTATTCGCTATGGGTGTAAATGAAGGAGAATCAAATTTAATATACATCCCAAAACTACTAACATCAGTAACGGTATTGTTTAAACAACGAGCTTCAGATACAACTTGATAAACTTTAGGTTCTGATGACGAATCGTCATTACTACTTTTAGAACAAGATGACAAAAACAGACTTAATGTAAAAACAAATAAAATAATTTTTTTCATATTCTTTTTTTTAGTTAAATATTATTGAAAGTTTGTTGTAAATCAAAAAAAAACAAACTTAATTTTGAATTGTGTTTTATATGAGATTTAAAATTTGATAAAACAAAAATACAAAAGGTGCTACAAATATAACACTATCTAGTCGATCTAAAATACCCCCATGACCGGGCATTATTTTTCCGCTGTCTTTTACTCCGGCTATGCGTTTAAATTTAGATTCAATTAGGTCGCCCAAAGTTCCTATGACCGAAGCAATAATTGCAATAGTTACCCAAATCTGAATCGACTTTTCACTAAATATAGGGCTTGGTTTAATGTAAAATTTAGAAATCAAAACCCCTGCTAATATGCTAAATAAAATTCCGCCAAGAAACCCTTCAATAGTTTTTTTAGGAGAAATTCGTTCTAATAATTTATGTTTTCCTATTGATTTTCCTACAATGTAGGCAAAGGTGTCATTAGTCCAAATGATGATAAACAGTCCAATAATAATTTTAGGGTTGTATTCATTTATCCCAAATGATATTTTGGTAATGAAAAAGAAAGGCAGTATAACATAACCTAAAAGGTAAATTATTTTATTTGATTTAGATATTTCTTGAATGCCGTCACTAAATAAGAAATGAATGCATTTTATAGAAATAATTAATGTTATTGCTAGTAATATTTGATATAAAAAATTTGAGTCAAAGGAAAGTTGATATGATTTATTTGTAATAGAAAACAACGTTTCTTCAACCAATTTTTTATAAAAACATACTAAAGTTATTGATCCGTAAAATAGAAAAGCAAAAACAATTGGAATGACTTTATTAATTTGAACTAATGCGCAAAATTCATATACGGCAATTAGTAGGAATAATCCAAATAATATAAAAAAGCTCTCGTTAGAGTAAAGGATAGAAGCGATTAAAAGCGTTATGTAAACCGCACCAGAAATTGCTCGCTTTAAAGTTTCATTCATGTTACAAATCTTCGAGTAACAATAAATATAAATTTTTTGCAGAGCTACCATAAGTCAAGAAATCTTCTTCTTGTACTTTTTCAAAATACTTTATAGCAGTAATATTTGTTGGGTAATCTTTATCGTATTTCTTTTTAATAGCACGAAGTCCGTCGCTTTTTGTTTCCAAAATTTGACTAGTTGTTGCTAATATTACAATGTTGTCCGGAAGTTCGTTTGGTTTTTTATGCTTTATTTGATTAGATGAAAAAAGAACCGATCCTTCATCTGCTAATAAATTTTCGCAACTTGCAAAAAAGAATTTTGGAGCAGTAATGTTTTTATATTCTAATTTATTTTCGTCTAAAAGTGAAAATAATTTTGTTTCATTACATAACACTTCGCTTTCAAACCAATCATTTTCTTCTAAAATATTTTCGAATTGTTCTTTAACTTCGTTAAGATTTTCACAGTAGATAAATTTCCCTCCATTTTTTTTAAAATTGAAAGTAAATAAATCATCAACAGGAAGGTTGGAAGGTATTGGGCTATTGTATTCGCTTGTGCCATCCTCTTGGGATGAGTCGTTGCCTCCGCCAAATATTTTTCTAAAAAGACTCATAGTACTAAATAAAATTCTTTATTTCTTGCTTGAAAACTTTCAAAGATAAAAAAATCTTAATTCAAAAACATTTTTTGAATTAAGATTTTTACATATTTATTAAAAAATTATTTATTCTGCTATTTCAGGTGTGTTTTCTTCAGAAATATCGAAAGGTCTTTTTCCAAAAATAGTTTCTAAATCATCTTTAAAAATGACTTCTTTTTCGATAAGAATATCTGCAAGCTGAAGCAATTTTTCTTTATTATCATTTAATATTTTAATTGCTCTATCGTATTGACTTTCAATAAGTAAAGAAATTTCTTTATCTATGGTAATAGCAGTTTCTTCAGAGTAAGGTTTGTTGAAATTATATTCACTTTGACCTGATGAATCGTAATAAGTTACATTTCCTAATTTGTCATTTAATCCATAAATGGTAACCATAGCACGAGCCTGTTTAGTTACTTTTTCTAAATCAGATAATGCTCCAGTTGAAATTGTATCAAATATTACTTTTTCTGCTGCTCTACCACCCATTGTAGCGCACATTTCATCCAGCATTTGGTCTGGACGAACAATAAGCCTTTCTTCAGGTAAATACCAAGCCGCGCCTAAACTTTGTCCTCTCGGCACAATAGTTACTTTAATAAGTGGTGCTGCGTGTTCTAGCATCCAACTTACTGTGGCATGACCTGCTTCGTGAACTGCAATAGCTCTTTTTTCGGAAGGTGTAACAATTTTATTTTTCTTTTCTAAACCACCTACAATTCGGTCTACAGCGTCAAGAAAATCTTGTTTGTCTACCGCAGTTTTGTTATGTCTAGCTGCAATTAAAGCTGCTTCATTACATACATTTGCAATATCTGCACCAGAGAATCCTGGAGTTTGTTTGGCTAGAAATTCCGTATCTAAACCTTCCACTTTTTTAAGTGGCGCTAAATGCACTTCAAAGATTTCTTTACGCTCTCTAATGTCCGGTAAATCAACATAAATTTGACGATCAAAACGCCCAGCACGCATTAAGGCTTTATCCAAAACATCGGCTCTGTTGGTTGCTGCTAATACAATTACATGGGTATTAGTACCAAACCCATCCATTTCGGTAAGTAATTGATTTAGTGTATTTTCTCTTTCGTCGTTACCGCCCGAAAAATTATTTTTTCCTCTAGCTCTACCTACGGCATCAATTTCATCAATGAAAATTATCGCAGGTGATTTTTCTTTTGCTTGTTTGAATAAATCTCTTACTCTAGAAGCACCAACACCAACAAACATTTCAACAAAATCAGATCCTGAAAGCGAAAAGAATGGAACTTTTGCTTCTCCAGCAACTGCTTTGGCAAGTAAGGTTTTTCCTGTTCCAGGAGGTCCTACCAATAAAGCACCTTTTGGAATCTTACCTCCAAGAACGGTATATTTTTCTGGGTTTTTTAGGAACTCAACTATTTCTTGAACTTCTTCTTTTGCACCTTCTAAACCAGCTACATCTTTAAATGTAGTTTTTACATCTTCTTTTTCATCAAATAATTTTGCTCTTGATTTTCCAATATTGAAAATTTGTCCGCCACCGCCACCAGCACCGCCAGACATTCTTCTCATAAAGAACAACCAAACACCAATAAGCAGCAACATAGGAAGGAATCCTACAATGTATTCGGTCCAATCACTTTTAATTTTAAAATCATAATCCTTAAGCTTTTTGGCTGTTTTTGCTTGTATTAATTTGTTTTCAAAATTTTGAGCATCCGCAATTTCAAATAAATAATGAGGTCCTTTATTTGCGCCACCAAAAACAGGATCTTTGGCCACTTTGCTATTTGATTTTTGTTTTAGTGCTGCAGCAGTAAGATAGGCTTCTGCTTGCACTTTATTGAAAACAATTACCTTTTCAATTTGACCACTGTTTAAAAGTTCATCAAATTTTGAAGAAGAAATTTTCGTTGGATCTTGAAATCCGGTGCTATTAAAAATATTTAAAAGAACAAACATAAAAATGATTGCTCCAGAAATCCACCACGGACTAAATTTTAAACCACTTGGTTTTTTATTGTCTGCCATTATTTTTTTTATGTTTAGTTTTTATTTGCAATCGAAGTAATTTTAGCATCTCCCCACAAGCCTTCAATATTGTAATATTCACGAATTTCTTTTTGAAATACATGAACCACAATACTTACATAATCCATTAATACCCATTCGGCATTATCGGTACCTTCTACATGCCAAGGTTTGTCTTTAATTTCTTTTGAAACAATTTTTTGGATTGAATTTACAATTGCATTTACTTGTGTATTTGAAGTCCCACTACATACAACAAAGTAATCGCATACCGCGTTGTCAATTTCTCTTAAATCAAGAATATCAATATCATTTCCTTTTACTTCTTCAATTCCTTTAAGGATGTTTGTTAATAAAACATCGGTACTCACTGTCTTTTTTACCATCTAATATTTTGTATGAATTGCAAATGTATCAAAAATTGTCCTTAATTTTGAAGCTTAACATAAGTTTAAACTTCATTTATTTTAAATATTTTAAATATGTCATTAATCAAACTCAGTGCCATAGATTCTACTAATGACTATTTGAAGGTGCTTTCAAGAAATCAAATAATAGAAAATTTCACTACAGTAGTTGCAGAAAAACAAACACAAGGAAAAGGGCAGATGGGGGCTACTTGGATTTCTGAAGAAGGTAAGAATCTAATTATGAGTATATTGGTTAAAGAAGTCTTGCGAGATGTTGATGCAATTTTTCACTTGAATGTTGCTGTTGCTTTATCAATATTTGAAGTTTTAAATGAAACTAAAGTCTCTAATTTATCTATTAAATGGCCTAACGACATTATGTCAGACCATAAAAAGATTGCTGGCATATTAATTGAAAACAGTATCAAATCGGATGGTAAAATTGAATCGGTTGTTGGGATTGGAGTTAATGTAAATCAGCAAAATTTTGAAAATTTACCTAAAGCCTCATCAATGGCAGTGGTTTCAAATTCTGAATTTGATTTGGACGAACTTTTACACAAAATTATTTTTCAAATAAAGAAAAATTGTGGTTACATCCTTACTAATCAAACGGATAAATTATGGAGTAAATACCATGAAAATCTATTTAAAATTAGCATTCCAATGGCTTTCGAAGATGTTCACCAAAATAAATTCATGGGAATTATTCAAGGAGTTACCTCAAACGGATTGTTGCAAATAAAAGTAGAAGACGATTCGGTTAAAACCTTCGGAATTAAAGAAGTCCAAATGTTGTATTAACCTATTAATACTACAATTTATGCATGTTGCTTACCAAAGTTTCGATAAATTTGGTAATAGGACCTTTAATCATCATGGCCATCATTGGGTTGAACTCTCCTTCAAAATCTAGTTTTACCTCACAAGAATTTGGGGTAACTTCAGTTATTGAGGCATTCAAAGAAAAGGGTAATTTATCACTTGCAGCAACCAAAACAACTTTAGAGTATGGAGTTCCTTCTTTTAAACGTAGTTTAATTTCAGGCATTCCAGCTAATCCAAAATTAAAAATGTCGTCTCCAAGAACCTCAAATTTAGCGATGTTATCGGGCATTAATTTTTCATAATTTTTCACTTCAGATAATTCATTAAATAAATATTCTGAAGATTTTTCTACGATAACTTTTGGACTTTCTAAATTCATTTTTAATGTCATTGCGAGGAACGTATCAATCTCATCCTCTTAGTTTATATTATTTTACTTCCCAAGTTGACGGACTTGTTCGCCAATCTTGAAGTGTTGATTGTTCTTTCTCTGAAATGTAATTTTTTGAAACTGCCAAATTCAACAAATTCTCGTAGTTGCTTAATGTGTGCAATTCAACTCCAGCATTTTTAAAGTTTTCTTCGGCAACTGCAAATCCGTATGTGAAGATTGCAATCATGCCTTTTACATGAGCACCAGCTTCTTTTAAAGCTTCAACCGCCATTAAACTACTGTTTCCAGTTGAAATTAAATCTTCAACAACAACTACAGTTTGTCCTTTTTGTAAAAAACCTTCCACTTGATTTTGTCTACCATGTTTTTTTGCTTCAGGTCTTACATACACGAATGGCAATCCAAGTTCTTCTGCAACAAGAATTCCAATTCCAATTGCTCCTGTTGCAACTCCTGCAATCACATCTGGCTTACCATAAATTTCAGTAATTTGTTTAGCAAATTCATCTCTGATGAAATTTCTAATTGCTGGAAATGAAAGAGTTAGTCGGTTATCACAATAGATTGGTGAGTTCCATCCAGATGCCCACTTAAAAGGATTTGACGGATTCAATTTAATTGCATTTATTTGTAAAAGCAATTCGGCTGTTTTTTCGGCTGTTTTTGTATTGTAAATCATAGTGCAAATGTATAAAGTTTTTGTAAACGACAAACCACTTTTTTTAACAAATAAAGTATCTAAAGAAACCGATTTTCAACTGTTTTTACTTGAAACCGTTGACATAGAACAGCTTATATTGAAAATGTTCAATAATAAGATTAAGAAAGCTTATTTGTATCATCCAGATGAAAAAGAAATACTAAATAAGGTTAAAGAAAAAATACCTGTTAAAAAAGCGGGTGGAGGCTTGGTTTACAATAATAAGGGTGAAGTATTATTTATTTTCAGAAACGGAAAATGGGATTTGCCCAAAGGAGGATGTGATAAAGGAGAAGAAATTGAAGATTGCTCTATTCGTGAAGTCGAAGAGGAAACCGGAGTAAATGATTTGAAAATCACTAAAAAACTCCAAAAAACGTATCATGTTTTTAAACGAAATGGAGTTTATAGATTAAAAATCACCCATTGGTTTGAAATGACAACCACTTTTGAAGGAATTCCTGTTCCTCAAGAAAACGAAGGAATTGAAAAAGTGGCTTGGTTAAATCAAGAGCAAATGAAAGAAGCGCTCAATAATTCTTATGAAAATATCAAATTGTTATTTGAATAATTTAATTTTCAATAATTCGTACTGAATCAGGAACTAAAACCGTGTAATCTCCACCATTTCTAATTACATCGCGCACAATACTAGAACTGATATACGATGTTTTTGCAGCTGTTAGTAAAAATACAGTTTCAATTTTCGATAATTTTCTGTTGGTATGTGCAATTGCTTTTTCAAATTCAAAATCGGCTGGGTTTCTTAAACCACGTAGAATGAATTGGGCATTTTCTTTTTGACACAAGTCAATCGTTAATCCTTCATAAGTTATGACTTTAACTTTTGGTTCGTCTTTAAATGCGTCTTCAATAAATCGCTTTCTGTCTTCAAGTGAAAACATGTATTTCTTTTCGGCATTAATTCCAATAGCAACAATTACTTCATCAAATAACGAAATTCCTCTTTTTATAATATCAAAATGTCCTTTTGTAATTGGGTCAAACGATCCTGGAAATATAGCTTTTTTCATATTTTCTTTAAGATAATAGTTGCAAACTCTCGATTTATTTATTTCTTCCAAATAGGTTTACGCTGTAAAGCTAAATTTATTTCGTTTTCCAACAAATTAGCCATATCCATTTTAGCATAGGCTGCTTGCTGAGGGAAAATACTTTGTGGCGATAAACCTGGATTGGTATTGATTTCAATGAAATGTGGTACATCATTCATGATGATGAAATCAGTTCTCGAAAAACCAGTCATTCCCAGAGATTCATATACTTTTTTAGCTGTTTCGATGACTCTGTTTTCAACTTCTTGGGATATTCTAGCTGGAGTAATTTCTTCTGATTTTCCTAAGTATTTTGCTTCATAATCAAAGAAGGAATTTTGTGAAACTATTTCTGTGATTCCTAATACTTTGGTTTCTCCTAGGTATTTTAATACACCAACCGAAACTTCGCGGCCATTCAAATACGATTCAATTAAAATATCATTGTCTTCTGCGAAAGCAAAATCTAAAGCTTTTTGAAAATCCTCTAAAGTTGTAACCATCGAAACTCCCAAAGAACTCCCAGATTGATTTGGTTTCACAAAAAAAGGAAGGCCTAATTCTGCAGCAACTTGGTTTCCATCAATAAGGTCTCCTTTAGTAACATAAATTGAATTGGCTTTTGGGATATTAAATTTGGATAATACAGAAAGCGTATCTCTTTTATTAAAAGTCAATGCCGATTGGTAAAAATTACAACCGGTATAAGGCAAATCTACCAATTCCCAATAAGCTTGCATGTGGCCATCCTCACCTGGAGTACCATGAATGGTATTTACAGCAACTTCAAATTTTATTTTTTGATTGTCTTTTGAAAATGAAAAATCAGATTTGTCTATGGGATATTTTACACCATCTATTAAACAATACCAATCGTTTAATAGAATATGAATTTCAAAGGGGGTATATTTAGATTTATCTAAACTATTTAATATTAATTGACCGCTTCTTAAGGATATTACCGATTCATCAGAATATCCTCCCATAACAACTGCTATGTTCATTGAGGAAATTTTTAATTACTATACAAAAATAGCACAATTGTTGAAACTAAAAATTATATCTTTGCCTTAAATACATTTTTTATGAGTTTAAGAAAATATCTTACCAGTAAAGTTTTTGTTGCCCAAATGTTATCAGCTTTGTTAGTAGTGGCTGTAATTGCTTTTTTGTTTTTTCATTGGATCACTTTTGTGACGAATCATGGCAATGAAATTACTGTACCCAACTTGGCTCGATTAAATGAAGAACAGGTAGATGAAAAATTAAGTGAACTCGATTTAGATTACGAAATTATTGATACGGTTGATTATAACCCTAACTATCCAAAACTTACAGTGGCGCAACAAGAGCCAACTGCTGGATCTAAAGTAAAAGGTGGACGAAAAATTTATATCAAAATAAATGCTGCTACTTTTAAAATGGTTGCGGTTCCAGATTTAATTGAAAAAACATACCGTCAAGCAGTTCCAACACTTAAAGCTGTTGGTTTGCAAGAAGGTACAATAAAATATATACCATATATTGGTAAAGATATGGTTTTGGAAATGTGGATGAACGGCAAGAAAATTAAGCCAGGAATCCGAGTTTTAAAAGCTTCACGAATTGATTTAGTTTTAGGGGATGGTAAAGTGGTCTTTGATGATACTGAACTTGATACCATTCCTAATAACGAGATGCCTACAGATACCATTCCAAATGAGCAATAATATTGATCTTCAAGAACCTGAAGAAGAACTTTTTGAGCATTTTCGATTTGATGTTCCAAAAGGACAAGCTTTATTACGAATTGACAAATATTTAATGTTGATGGTGCCAAACGCCACTCGAAATAAAATTCAGAATGCGGCAACTAACGGCGATATTTATGTAAATGATATTCCTGTAAAATCGAATTATAAGGTTAAACCATTGGATGTTATTCGTATATTATTGGCACATCCACCATTTGAAAATAGGGTAGATCCAGAAGATATTCCGCTTGATATCGTTTATGAAGATGATGCCTTATTGTTGATTAATAAACCACCAAATTTTGTAGTGCATCCCGGTCACGGAAACTATACCGGAACTTTAGTAAACGCATTGGCTTTTCATTTCGAAAATTTGCCTTTAAATAGCTCTGAAAGACCTGGTTTGGTTCACCGTATAGATAAAGATACTTCAGGATTACTTGTTGTGGCAAAGACTGAAGCTGCAATGACGCACCTAGCAAAACAATTTGAAGACAAATCATCTGAGAGAGAATATGTAGCTTTGGTATGGGGAAATGTGAAAGAAGATCAAGGAACCATCACCGGAAATATTGCACGTCATTTGAAGGATAGAATGCAAATGGCTGTTTTTTCCGATCCAGAAATTGGTAAGCATGCTGTAACTCATTATAAAGTATTGGAGCGCTTTGGTTATGTTACTTTAATTTCCTGCAAATTGGAAACGGGTAGAACTCATCAAATTAGAGTACATTTAAAACACATTGGTCATACTTTATTTAATGACGAGCGCTATGGCGGAAATTTAATTTTAAAAGGAACTACTTTTACTAAATACAAACAGTTTATTGATAACTGTTTTAAGACGTTACCAAGGCAAGCGTTACATGCTAAAACATTAGGTTTTGTGCATCCCACAACAGGAAAATATATGCTCTTTAATACAGAGATTCCAAAGGATATGGCCGACTGCATTGAAAAATGGAGAAATTACTCTAAGTCAGTTGAGTTAGACGAAGAATAAAAAAAGAGCTGTTAAGCTCTTTTTTTATTAATTTATAATAACCTTCTTTGTAAATGATTGATTGTTGGAATTTAATTTAAGAAAGTAAAATCCGTTTGGAATATTTTCTAAAGTATAGTGATTGTTATTAAATTGTGGATTCTTTACCTCCATTAATAATTGCCCATTTAGATTTATTACTTGCAAATCATCAATAGAGACAGTACTTTCAATATTTATCTTATGATCCTTTGAAGGGTTTGGGTATACGGATATGTTTGTGTATTCAAAACTTTGATTATCAAGAAAAATATTTGGCCAACGATTTTGAGCTATTGGACCACCCCAAATAACTGTTGCTAAATAAGGATTGTCAATAAATGGATTTCTATTCCCCTGACTATAAGCATTTAAAGCATTTCCTAAATAGGTGTTGCGATTATCCTCATATTGAGAAACTGGATCTTCTGAATTCCATTGTAATAATAAATTTGGCATATTTATATCTGAAGATGCAGTTGTGCCAGAACAAACAAATGTTGGTAAACATTGTACATCATATCTCAAGTACATATACATTAATATTCTTGCGACATCACCTTTCCATTCGTCTCCGGGATACCAAAATAAACCTACTATTCCTGAGTTACCAGAACCAGCTGCATAAAGCCTGTTTCCTCTTAAACTATTTCTTTGAACATCACAAGCACGAAGCATTTGCGCATCGGCTCCTGGGCCTAGTTGGCCCAGATCTGGATTACCTAATGATTGTGCAAAAATATGTTCTCTATTCCAATCGCCATTATTTCCACTATTGCTGTCTTTTCCTCTTGTTCTGTCATTTGTAACATCAGTATCCGTTCCATTTTCCCATCCATAAACTAGAAGAACATTACCAGAATTTGATGGATCTAAATCAACAATTTTAAGTGCGCTCCAAACCTGAGAATAACTTAAAAGATTGGTATGAGTTGTTGTGATTTTTGTTGCAAGAGCTGATTTTAAGTTAGTTCCGGTCTGTGTCCAATTGAATCCATTGTAATAGGGTGAAGCTGGCGCTCCATCTTGAGCTAATCCAAGGGTTACAGAAATTAATAATAATAAAGAATAAATGTTTTTCATAATGTTAGGATTTTCTTTCTAATAACGCCATGTAAAATCCATCAAAACCTGATTCTGAAGATAATATTTTACAATCTTTTTCTAATTTAAATTGTTGACCGATTTCTGTTTTTAAAAACTTAGCAACTTGTTCTTGATTTTCCGATGGCAGAATTGAGCAAGTAGCGTAAACCAATTTACCGCCTGGTTTTACAATCTTTGAATAGTTTTCTAAAACCTCTGATTGTACTTTTCGAATATTGTCAATAAATTCGGGTTGCAATTTCCATTTAGCATCAGGGTTTCTTTTCAAAACTCCAAGTCCGCTACAAGGCGCGTCTATTAAAACGCGATCAGCTTTTTCGTGTAATTTTTTGATGACTTTGGTGGTGTCAATAATTCGGTATTCAATATTAAAAGCACCATTTCTTTTAGCTCTTAATTTTAATTGCTTTAATTTACTTTCATATAAGTCCATAGCAATTAATTGGCCTTTATTTTCCATTAATGAGGCCAAATGTAATGTTTTTCCACCTGCACCTGCACAAGTATCTACTACTCGCATTCCGGGTGCAACACCTAAAAATGCTGCAACCAATTGCGAAGAGGCATCTTGAACTTCAAACAATCCTTCTTTAAAAGCATCAGTCATAAATACATTGGCTCTTTCTTTAAGTACTAATGCATCGGGTTGATCTTTTAAAAAATCAGTTTCAATATTTAAATCCATTAGAATGGCGCGTAATTTTTCCTTGGTAGTTTTTAAAGTATTGACACGTAAAATTACTTGAGCTTGTTTGTTTTGAGCTGCAATTTCTTTTGTCCAAGTTGCTTCACCAAGTTCTTTTATTCCAAGTTCATCCATCCAATCTGGAATGGATTCGCGCATTTTTCGGATTTTGGAAAGCTCGTCAAACTTACCTTTGATTTTTCGCTCTGGAGTACCTTCTAACTGTCTCCAATCGGGAATTGGATAACCACGTAATACTGCCCAAACGGCAAACATGCGCCAGATGTCTTCTCGGTTGTAAGGCTCTTTTACTTCCGCAATTTCAGCATACAATCGTTTCCATCTTACCACTTCATAAATGGTTTCGGCTACAAACTTTCTATCGGAACTTCCCCAACGCTTGTCTTTTTTTAAGGCACGAGCTACTGCTTTATCAGCATAATCTCCTTCGTTAAAAATAGCATTTAGTGAATCAATAGTAGTGTAAACTAAATTTCGGTGTAATCTCATTTTAAATTATTAAGCCTGTAAAGGTATTGCTTTTATATAAAACAAAAAAGTATGCGAGGTGCATACTTTTTTTAATTTTTTGTTTGTATTTATTAATGATGATCTCCGTGGGAATCAATTCTTTTCATATCAATAATTTCTGGTGGGTGAAGCACCATTGGGAATTGTTCTACTTTTACAGAACTACTATCTAAACCAAATCCTTTTTCTTCAGATAAACTGAATTTTTTCATAAAGAAATAGGCATTCATTACTATGTTTTCAAAGAAAGTTAAATCACTATCGTTAGATAAGAACTTCTCAGAAAGAACAAATTTAAAGTCACCCAAGATGTTATTTTTATTTAATGATTCGTATCTGCTAGTTACGTCAACTTCACCTTTGTTTACCATATCTTTCAATACTTCTTTAAACATTAAGTTGATTTTGGTAGGTTCTCTAAATCCTAAATAGAAATCAATTCTATATAAATCATCTTTAATTATTTCGCTTACCTTGAATTCTTTTTTATAGGGTTCACTCAAAATATTAACATGGATAAACCAATATAGGTCAGCTCTTTTTGGTCGTTTTTGAAGAATGGAATACATTACTTTTTCTTCTATTTCGTCTAAACGGTTTGAATTTGTCATGTAAACCAAGTGTGTAGCATATTTCGGAATAGAAAGATCCAAACTTAACTCTGCTAATACTTTTTTATAAGAGTCAATTTTAACCATTTTAGTATAGTTTTTGCTAATTTTTTTTGCTAAATACCAAGTTGACATGATTCCTATTAGAACAATAGCAATAAATAAAGTCACAAATCCACCATCCATGAATTTAGTAATATTTGCAGCCAAAAAGCTGAACTCAATAACTAAATAAAGTAAAATTAAAGGTGCGATAAAATACCATTTCACTCTTTTTAATATCAGATAAAAATTCAACAATATGGTAGTCATTATCATACATAAAATAATGGCTAAACCATAGGCATGCTCCATTTTACTTGATTCTTGAAAGTGCCATACTATTCCAACACAACCTAAAAATAATAACCAGTTTATTGACGGAATATAAAGTTGTCCCTTTACATCTGTAGGAAATTTAATTTTAACTTTTGGCCAAAAGTTCAATCGCATTGCTTCATTTATAAGGGTAAATGAACCGCTAATCAATGCTTGTGAAGCAATAACGGCTGCCAATGTAGCCACTACAATTCCGATTGGTTGAAACCAGTCGGCCATTATTAAATAAAAAGGATTGGTGTTATTAGCACTTAATTCGGATAGTTTTTTACCAGAATGTAGTAACAAATAGGCACCTTGTCCAAAATAATTTAAAACCAATGTAGTTTTAACAAATGCCCAACTTAATCGAATATTCTTTCTACCGCAGTGACCCATATCAGAATATAAAGCTTCTGCACCAGTAGTACATAAAAATACAGCTCCAAGTATAAAAAAACCTTGTTCACTAACATCGCTAGTTAATAGGTTGTATGCATAGTAAGGGTTTAAAGCATTAAATACTTCTAAGTTAGTGCCCATTTGTATAATTCCTAATACGGCCAACATTGAGAACCAAATTAACATCATTGGAGCAAAGAATTTACCAACTAACTTAGTCCCGAATTGTTGAATAGTAAACAGTACAAATAGTATCGAAATTACAATTGGTACCGTTGGAATGTCTGGTTTAAAAATTCGTAATCCTTCCACAGCTGATGAAACTGAGATAGGAGGGGTGATTATTCCATCTGCTAATAAGGCACTACCACCAATTATTGCCGGTACAATTAACCATTGAATTTTCGTTCGTTTTACTAAAGCATATAATGCAAAAATTCCACCTTCGCCATGATTATCAGCGCTTAGCGTAATGATTACATATTTTAATGTTGTTTGTAAAGTTAATGTCCAAAAGATACATGATAAACCACCTAAAATTAAGTCTTTAGATATTACGCTATCACCAATAATTGAATTCATTACGTATAATGGAGAAGTACCAATATCTCCATAAATTATTCCTAATGTAATTAATAATCCAGCTGCTGAAAGTTTACTATGGAGGTCTTTATGACTATGCGAATTCATATTTAATATTTATAAAAGTTTACAAATGTATTACTTTTATAAATATTCAATTTGATTTTGTTAAATAATTATTTTATTTGATTAATAAATAAAAAAAGCACCGAAATATTTCGATGCTTTAAATTAGATTATTGAAATTATCTTCTTCCTCCCGAAGTTGCTCTAACGCCTCCAGAATTTCGTGTATTTGAATTTCCTGAGTTAATTTCTCTTGTAGAACCAGATCGGGTGTTGTTAGAATTATATACAGGAATATCACCTATTGTTATTGGATCAGGTTGCGTAGTATTTGGATTTGAAATTGTTCTTGGTCTAGAATAAACACTTGATTTTGGATTGCTTCCATAAGTTATATCACGTACAGATCTTGTTCTATTTAATTCATATCGGTTTGAGTAACCTTGATTTCTAGTGCCAAAGGAACGATTTGGATAATTTCTTTCATAATAGTTTCCTCTTCGACTATAGTAATTACCATAGGCTAACTGGCATCTTCTATTACTAACATAGTCATAACGATAATTAAAGTTAATATGTAATCCTATATGATTTCTATATTGAATTATTGAATAGGGTTTCCATACATAAAAATGTCTTGGATAGTATCCCCAATTCCAAGGAGAATAATAAGGTCGGTAGTTTGAGATCCAAATATAGTTGTAAATAATTGGAACAAAATTATATACAGGCTCATATATATAGTTATTACCATACATATAAACATCTCCAACTACCTGAATATGAGTTCTATTATTATTGTCTTTTTCTAATTCAACTGTCGCTACATCTTGAAATTGATCTTGTCCAAGGACTGCTTGAATAATGATTAAATGAATGTTTCCTTCAATTGATTCAATAACTCTTAAATAGTCAACCTGAAAGTCATCATTTAAATCTAAATTAGAAATTGCAGCTTTAGGATTATTTAATCGATATTCAAAATCTTCCAAATCTTTAGAATCACCAAAAATTGAAGCTACTGCTCTTAAATCGAGATTGTCACTTATTTCTGAACTAGTGGCGCTAACAGTTGTTTTGTCTTGTGCAAATGCATTTGCAAATAACAAACATATAAAAGTCGAAAGTAAAAGTTTTGTTTTCATAGCTTTTGATTTTAGGTTACTAAATTATTTATAATTTACTAATATCCAATATCTGTGCCAAGATTGTTTTTTTGTAAATCAATAACAGGTATTTTATTGTATTTTAGCAGGGAAATAAACATAAATTATGAAGAAAATTATACTATTATTAATAGTTTCAATTGGATTGATTTCGTGTAAATCAAAGCAAATTATTTATACTTCGGTTAAAATTGATACTTTATTCACTGATAAAATAAGCATTCGTCCAATTACCATTTCAGAAGATAAAGTTTTTTATACTGCCGATAAAAATAGAGTAGGAGTTATTGATTTGAATAATAATAGCAGAAATGAATACACAATTGAAAAAGATAATTTGAAATTAGAATTTCGAAGTATCGCCCAAACTAGTAGTTCTATTTTTATTGCAAATGTTGGTAATCCGGCATTTATATATAAATTTTCTAAAGATATGCAGCAAAAGGAATTGGTTTACGAAGAGCACAATGAGAAAGTGTTTTATGACAGTATGCAATTTTGGAATGATCAGGAAGGAATTGCAATTGGAGACCCAATTGAAAATTGCTTTTGCATGCTAATTACTCGTAATGGAGGTGCCACTTGGACAAAAGTTTCTTGTTCTAATTTACCAGAAGTTAATGAAGGAGAAGCAGCATTTGCGGCAAGCAACACCAACATTGTAATAAAGGGTGATAAAACTTGGATTGTTTCTGGTGGGAAGAAAGCTAGGGTTTTCTTTTCTTCTGATAAAGGAAAAACATGGAGTGTTAATAATTCGCCAATTATTCAAGGTGAAACTATGACGGGAATATTTACAGCCGATTTTTACAATGAGAAAATAGGTTTTATTGCAGGAGGAAATTATGAAAAACCAAATCAAAATTTTGGTAACAAGGCATTAACAATAAATGGAGGTAAAACATGGGATTTGGTTTCTGAAAATCAAGGATTTGGATATGCTTCTTGTGTGCAATTTGTTCCAGACAGTAATGGGGAACAGCTAGTTTCAGTTGGGGCGAATGGCATTTATTATTCTTGTGATAAAGGAAATTCTTGGAAACAGCTTAGTGGCGATTCTTCTTTATTTACTATACGGTTTATCAATAAATCATCAGCTATTGCTGCAGGTAAAGATAAAATGGTAAGGCTGGATTTTAAGTAAAAATAAAAAGCGATTTCTAAAATTTTAGAAATCGCTTTTTATAATTTATTGCTTGAAACTTAATTAGTAGTGTATATACTAACTTATCTTGGTTCTCTTCTGTCTCGGTATTGTTGCAATAGTTTTTTGTTAAACTGATCTTCAGCTTTTTTTAGTTTTAATATTTTAACAGAAGGTAACACACCTCTTAAATTGGTTAAGAATTTCTTTTTCAGTTGGTATAATTCGTCTTCGGTGCTTTCTATTTGATTCATTAATACAGTAGCATCTTTTTCTGACATTCTATCTAAAGAATTTCCGTCTGTTCGGTCTAGATAAGACCTTAATTTTTGTTTTCTAATTTCCTGCTGTTTGTCTTCAAAAGCATTAAAAACAGGCCAAAATTTAACAGCTTCCTCGGAAGTCAAGTCCAATTCGGTTGTAATAAATGCAATTTTAAGGGATTTGATTTGATCTTTTTTATCCTCAAATCGATCTCTTAATGTACCTCTTTGCGCATAAGAAGTCGCAGTTAATAGTATGAAGGAAATGATTGCTGTAGTTAAGTTTTTCATTTTCATTTTTTTTAATTGGTGATATATTGTTCTAATTCGTTGTTGTTAATTAATTCTTCTTCTAATGCTTCTTCAGTTACAGTTGAATTTATTTTCAAATTAACTAAATCTTCCTTTTCAAGACAGTTAATTATTTCATCTTCAGAAATTACATTTTGTTGTGTAAGATAATTTTCAATTTCAGTATCACTTAATAGTTCTTCTTCTTTTTCCATTTGAAAAACTATTGGTAAAGATAGTGCTATAACTAATATGGCTGCTGCTGAATAAATCCATTTTTTGTTGCGGGCATAAAATGAAATAGTTTTTATTTCTTTTGCCGGCAATTTTTGCATTAAATCAGCTGAAAAGTTCTCAAAATAATACTCAGGTACAATAAACCCGGAAGTTATTTTTTTCTCATTTTCAAGTAGATTATTTTTCATGTTTATAGGACCTTTAATTTATGTAAAGGTTTAATTATTGTTTAAATATTCTTCAATTTTTTTCACGGCATGAAAGTAGGATGCTTTTAATGCGCCTACCGTAGTGCCCAAGATTTCAGAAATTTGTTCGTATTTTAATTCTTCAAAATATTTCATTTTAAATACAAGTTGCTGTTTTTCGGGAAGTAAAACAAGTGCTTTTTGTAGTTTTAATTGAATTGCATCACCTTCAAAATACACATCGGATTGTAAATTTTCTACCAATTTCGATTGCATTTCAGCGCTGGTTGTTTTATTGCGTTTTGCTTTATTGTTAATAAAAGTAATAGCTTCATTAGTAGCAATTCTATACATCCAAGAGAAAAGCTTACTCTCTCCTTTAAAATTTTTTAAATTTTGAAATACCTTTATAAAAGTGTTTTGCAATACATCATTAGCGTCATCATGATCTAATACAATGTTTCGAATAAGATTATATAAAGGTTTTTGATATTCAAGCAGCAATTTTTGAAACGCTACATTTTGCGTTTTAGGGTCTATCAACTCTTTTATAAAGTCCTTTTCTTCTTGCAATGCCAAAATTTATATATTGGAATAAAGTTTTAGTAAAAGGTTTAAAAGTGAGCTGTTTTATTTTGCGTTGTCTGCAATAGTTTCTTTTTCTGAAGGTTTGTCTGCGGTCACCGATTCTTGTGTTGCACTATCTTCTTTTACTTGAATTGCTTTTGGGTATACAGGGATGTAAATTTCGGTTACCCATTTAGATGGATTTTTTACATCCTTTCTGCCAACTTTATGTACTTCAATGATTTGACCTGATCTGTTGCGCTCTAGATGATTTTTAGCTACAAAATCAAGTGCTTTTTTCCAAGCTTTTTGTTTGTGCGAATAATCTCCAACCAAAGTAGTTTTTAAAGAAGTGTAACTAGCCGTTTTACCGGATTGAATGTCACTTCCAGGCATCACATTAATAGAATCTCTAACTGGCATGCAAACAGAAAATGCTACATCATTATTAGCGCGATCGTATTTGTGGTAAATAATAAATGGTTTTCCGCTTGCGTTAATTTTATTTTTATCAAAAAAATACTCCATTCTAGAGACTAAAATACTAACATTACGTTCAGTTTCTTTTTGTTTGCAATGTAAATATTGTTTTAAATAATAACCGCCGGGTAGCGTTGTTATTCCATTTATTTTAATCGAGTAAGTGTTTATTTCGTAGTCTAATGTAGCGTTTAAGTTTTCCAAACTTTTTTCATAAATAGAACCAACCACACTATTAATTCCGCCCGAAAAGAATGCTTTAACCTTTGACTTAAAGTCGAGTTTGCCTTTATTTCTCCAAGTTACTTTAGTGCCACCAAGTGTGTCTTTGAAAGTCCAGTATACTTCAGAAAGTTCTTCGTTATTTTTCATTTTTTGAAAAATACTTTCGTTTTCCTTTGCAGCAAATGTTTTGATGTTTCCGTCGCTAGAACTACTGGTCCAGCTACAAGATCCACCTTGTCCCATGGTAAGTCCTGGATAAGTGAATTTATAGGAATCGTCTTCTTTTATCCAAGAACAAAACGTTTCCCAGTTTTTATAATCGTTGATATAATTAAATACAATGCCTCTTGGGTTTTTAATTACTTTAGTTACAGTGACATCATAATCTCCTTTTTGAGTAGACACAAAAACACTTAATCCAATTAGAAAAAGGAATAATAGCAAAGCAATGTATTTAAGAATTCGCATGATATTTCATTTAAAGTAATAGTAAATGTAAATAAAATTAATGTTTAAAGAAAATTTTAATCAGAAATAATATCAAAATAAAGGCAAAAAAGCCCAATAATATTTTATAATTCCCTTTGTAAAATTGGTTGTGAAGCGATTTATCTTTTTTATAAGCTATTATCATTGCAGTTACAAACGCAATAATAAACGCTGCTGCAAAACACAATTGACCAGTTGTGAACATATGTATGAATTTTTTAACAAATTTAGGCAATAATACTTCTAATTTGTAATTTGGCTTTTTAATTTTATTATAAATAATCATGCAAAAACAGATTAATTCCGTTAAAGAGTTTCATACCAGTTTTCAATTAGGATACAGTGAGAATATTATTGGAGATTTAGGCGAAAGCAAAAACTTACTTCGTTATAATTTAATGAAAGAAGAAAATGAAGAATATCTTGAAGCAGCCCAAAATAATGACATAACTGAAATTGCCGATGCGCTTGGCGACATGTTATATATTTTGTGCGGAACAATAATTGAACACGGATTACAACATAAAATAGAAGAAGTTTTTGACGAAATTCAACGAAGCAATATGAGTAAATTGGATGAAAATGGAATGCCAATTTATCGCGAAGACGGAAAAGTGCTTAAAGGACCAAATTATTTCAAGCCAAATATTGAATCAATAATAAAATAAGAACTACAGCATTTTTTGCATAAAAACGCTGTCTAACCATCGGTCGAATTTATATCCAGATTCTTTTATAATTCCGACAGTTTTAAAGCCAAACTTTTCGTGAAATGCAATGCTGTTTTTGTTTTCAGAGTCAATGACTCCAATCATGGTATGTAATTTTTGAGCTTTTGCTAAATCAATTAGCGACTCAAGAATTTGTTTACCGATTCCTTTTCCAATGTGGTTAGGGCGGGAGTAAACAGAGTGCTCCACTGTGAATTTATAGGCCTCTCTAAAACGGAACTCACTATAGTATCCAAAGCCAACCACAATGTCATTTTCAATAGCTACAATGATTGGAAATCCTTTTGCTAATTTATCTTGAAAAATGCTAATTTGAGTTTCTAGGGATCGAGGTTGGTAATCATACAAAGCGGTTGAATTTAGAATATTATAATTAATAATTTCTAAAATTGCATTGGCGTCTTCTAGTTGGTAAGGTCTAATTTTGATTTCCATGTTTCAAAAATAGTATATTTTTATCCATAATTAAATTATTGAAATTCATAAATTAATCTATTTATTGTAACTTTAATCATTGTTTAATTTTTCATACCTAAATTACTTTGTATTTTTGCAAAGCAATTAGAAAATACTAAATAATTATTGAGGAAGTTGCTATTTGCTCCTCACAGTAACAATGATCTACCCAAAAATACCTTTAGCGCAATCAATCCTCGAAATTCTTCGTGCTAAAAATATATCCAATATTGTAATTTCTCCAGGATCGAGAAATGCACCTTTAACAATTGGTTTTGGTAACGATCCCTTTTTTAATTGTTATAGTGTTGCCGATGAACGATCGGCGGCCTTTTTTGCACTTGGTATTGCACAGCAAACAAAAAAACCTGTTGTGGTGGTTTGTACCTCTGGATCGGCTTTATTAAATTATTATCCTGCATTTGCGGAGGCATTTTACAGTCAAATTCCACTTATTGTAATTTCTGCCGATAGACCGCAAAGCAAAATCGATATTGGTGACGGTCAAACTATTCGTCAGGAAAATGTTTTTGCCAATCATTCTTTATTTAACGCCAATCTAACCCAAGAAGCTTCTGTAAATAATGATAATTTAATTCAGGAAGCAATTTATATGGCTTTCACCAAAAAAGGTCCTGTGCACATTAACGCCCCTTTCGAAGAGCCTTTATATGAAACAACTTCCGAATTATCGGTTAACCCAAATATCATTTCTTTTGAATCAAATGCTATTGCTAGCGAAGATTTAAAGCCATTTGCTAATCTATGGAATACAAGCAAAAAGAAATTAGTTTTGGTTGGTGTAAACGAACCCAATGCAGTTGAGCAAGGTTATATGGATGAATTAGCAAATGATCCTTCTGTGGTGGTGCTTATTGAAACGACATCCAATTTACATCATTCAAAATTTATAAATACCATTGATTCAATTATTACTCCTTTTACGGAAAAGGATTTTATTGATTTCCAACCCGAAATTTTAGTCACTTTTGGTGGAATGATTGTCTCTAAACGAATTAAAGCATTTTTAAGAAAATACCAACCCAATCAACATTGGCATATTGATGATTTAAGGGCCTACGATACTTTTGGCTGCTTGAACAAGCATTTTGTAATGACTCCCAATTTATTTTTTCAGTCGTTTTTTAATTTAACTGAAACGGTAGCGAGTAATTACAATCAAATGGCTCAAGATATCAAAGCCTATCGTCAAAAGAAAAGTTTAGAATATCTTGCAAAGATTCCGTTTACCGATCTTAAAGTTTTTGAAAAGGTAATGCCTGCACTGCCTGCAAATTCTCAATTGCATATAAGCAACAGTTCGCCAATTCGTTATGCTCAATTATTTGATATTGAAAAAAGTATTGAGGTTTATAGTAATCGAGGGACTAGCGGAATTGACGGGAGCACTTCAACTGCAATTGGCGGAGCTGTAGGGACTACAAAACCTTGTGTTTTTATCACAGGCGATATCGGTTTTTTATACGATAGCAATGCGTTGTGGAATAATTACATCCCGAATAATTTTAAAATTATCCTGATCAATAATGGAGGAGGAGGAATCTTCCGAATTTTACCAGGACATAAAGAAACACCTGTTTTTAATACTTTTTTTGAAACTTCGCATTGCTTTACTGCGGTACATTTAGCTAAAATGTATGGTTTCAATTATCTTATTGCTAGCAACGAGGCTACGTTAGAATCTAGTTTGAAAGATTTGTTTTCAAATGATGAAAAACCAACTTTACTAGAAGTTTTTACCCCTACTTTAGAAAACGACAAAGTGTTGTTG
Source organism: Flavobacterium sp. (assembly GCF_040383245.1). Taxonomy (GTDB): domain Bacteria; phylum Bacteroidota; class Bacteroidia; order Flavobacteriales; family Flavobacteriaceae; genus Flavobacterium. The sequence goes on from NZ_JBEIDX010000004.1 coordinate 24,698, forward strand.
GACTATTTTAAAGAGTTGAAATAAAGCTATTTAACTAATTGATTTAGTGGTTTAATAATAGAGTTCCAATTCGTACCTTTGTCAAAATTCCAGAACATTATGAAAATAGGTCAATTTAATACCCTTACAATTAGCAGGCACACTCAAGTCGGATTATTTTTAACCGATGGAAAAGAGGATATTTTACTACCAAATAAATATGTTCCTAAAGTATTTGAAATTGGCGAAGAGATTAATGTATTTGTGTATCTAGATCATGAAGAACGCCCTGTAGCTACTACTTTGGTGCCGTATGTAGTTCTGAATGAATTTGCATTATTACGCGTGAATTATGTGAATCAAGTGGGTGCTTTTTTAGACTGGGGAATGGAAAAAGACATCTTAGTTCCATTTAAAGAACAAGCGCGTCCAATGGAAAAAGGGAAACGCTATTTAGTTTACCTTTATCTAGATGAAAAAACCAACCGACTTGTAGCTTCAAGTAAAACTAATCAGTTTTTGGATAACGAAAACATTGATTTGGAAAAAAATGAAGAAGTAGATCTAATTATATCTCATATTACCGAAATCGGAATTAATGTGATCATCAATCAAAAACACAAAGGTTTGGTGTATAAAGATGAGGTATATGATGATACAATTCGAACTGGTGACAAGATGAAAGGCTATATTAAAAATGTGCGTCCTGATGGTAAAATAGATGTTTCTCTGCACAAACAAGGCTTTGAAAATATCGAACCTAATTCGGAAGTGATCTTAAATGAGCTGCGAGCTAGCAGAGGATTTTTAAGATTGAACGATGATTCTAATCCTGAGGACATCAAGACGGTATTAAAAATGAGTAAAAAAACCTTTAAGAAAGCAATTGGTTTGTTGTACAAACAAAAGTTAATTGAAATTAAAGAAGACGGAATTTACTTGGTTAATTAATATTTGTGTCAAAATTAACCTCCCAATCTATTTCGGAATTGTATTGAAGTTGTCCATTTTTTACTTCTAATGGGCAGTCAAAGTTGTTGGTGTAAAGACCACCAGTTCCTAATCCTTGAGGCATAGAATTATTTTGCAAAAAGGTCCATTGTGAAATAGCATTTAATCCAATATTACTTTCTAGTGCAGAAGTAATCCACCAGCCAATTTGGTATTTTTCTGCCAACTCAATCCATTCTTTTGCGCCTTTAAATCCTCCAATAAAACTCGGTTTTAAAATGATAAATTGAGGTTTTATTTTTTGCAAAAGCGCTTCTTTTTCACAGTAATTGAAAATCCCTATCAATTCCTCATCTAAGGCTATAGGAATAGGGGTTTTATGACATAATTCTGCCATACTGTCAGATTGTTTTGCTTTAATTGGTTGTTCTACGCTATGTAATTTAAAACCAGATAATTGATTTAATTTATTTAAAGCTTCGATTTCATTAAATGCTCCGTTGGCATCAACCCGAATTTCTATCGATTTTTCGTCAAAATTTGCTCTGATAAAATGTAATAAATCCAGCTCTTTTTGAAAATCAATAGCGCCTATTTTTAGCTTGATGCAATCAAAACCTTGAGCCAGTTTTTCCTCAATTTGTAGCTTCATGAATTTGGGTTCCCCCATCCAAATTAATCCATTAATTAAAATGTTTTTTTTGCCTTCGGTAAACTCAGACGGAAATAATAAAAATGGATTTGATGAAGCTAAAGATTGAAATGCCATTTCAACTCCAAATTGAATAGAAGGAAATTCTATAAGTTGTTCCCAGAGTTTGTCTTTTCCTATGTGAATATTTTGACAAGTCCAGTTTAGTTTTTCTTCATAATCAGGTCGATCGTCCGCGCTCAATCCTCTTAGGATTCCGCATTCTCCAATTCCCTTTTTGCCATCTTGTTCTAAAATGAGAATCCACGTTTCTTTGGTATTCAAAACACCTCTGGAAGTGCCAGAAGGATTTTTGAAATTTAGTATGTATTTTTGGTATGTGGCTTTCATTGTATTTATAACGCAATGCTTTCACCAATTTCTAGCAGCATTAGGTCTTTTCCGGCGTCGAAAAATTTCTTTTTAGCTTCATCGTGGTTTATTTCAATGTAGCCAAAAGTATCGTAATGAACTCCAAGTATTTTATCGCAAGCAACAAAATCGGCCGCAATAATTGCATCTTCTACATCCATTGTAAAGTTATTTCCAATAGAAAGTATCGCTAAATCTAATTTGGTGCGCATCGGGATTAGTTTCATATCCATTGTAAGCGCAGTGTCTCCAGAAATATAAATGTTTTTGTGTTCTCCTTCAATTACAAATCCGCCAGGGTTGCCTCCATAAGATCCATCAGGAAAAGAACTTGAGTGAATCGCGCTAACCATTTTTACCTTTCCAAAATCAAATTGCCAACTACCACCATGATTCATGGGATGGTATTTTAGTCCTTTGTTTCCGAAATGGACTGCAACTTCATAATTGGATACAATTGTAGCGTTTGTTCTTTTTGCTATAGCTTCTGCATCTAAAATGTGATCGCTGTGGGCGTGGGTAAGCAAAATATAATCAGCTTGAAGCGTATTAATATCAATAGGAGCTGCTTTGGGATTAGCTGTAATAAATGGATCAACTAAAATATGTTTTCCGCTAACTTCAATTCCTAGGCAGGCATGCCCGTAAAAGGTTATTTTCATGGCCAATTGGTATAATAAATGATAAAATCGGAAATAAAATAAATCAGCGAAAGCGATAATAAAATGGATAGTAAAAAGGTGCTTAAAGCTAATTTTTTTAATTCAGGGTCTAATAATTTTGGTTCATTGTTTTTTGCGACTCTTTTTAAGTGCGCTATTATTGGAAAGTAAGCCAATAAAAAGAAATAAATATCAAAGTTAAACGAACCTGGATTTTGATCGCGGTAGCTAAAATCAAAGATAAGTGCAAATGCCAACATTAAAACCATTGCAGAAACGATTAAAATGAAATGGTATTTTTTTGCCCAAGCGCCACCATTTTTCACTACGATTGTATTCTTGTTTGACTTTTTATCAGATTCTTCGTCGCGCATGTTATTTAAATTCAGAACACCTACGCTTAAAAGTCCGATTGCAGTTGCAGGAAGGAATAACAGCCAATCTAATTCTTTAGAAAACATAAAATTTACTCCAATTGTACTTACAATTCCGAAGAAAATAAAAACAAAAACATCGCCATAGCCACGGTATCCGTATGGGTTTTTTCCTACGGTGTAGCGAACTGCCGAAGCAATTGCTAAAATCCCCAAGACGAAGAAAAGAACGGAATAATATAAATATTTACCTTTAAAAGAAAAATAAATAAGCAACATGGCAGAAACCAAAGTAAGAAATGAAGTAATAAATATGGCAAAGCGCATGGCTCCTGGAGTGATAGCGCCACTTTGAATGGAGCGCATGGGGCCAACCCGATCTTCGTTGTCGGTGCCTTTCATTCCGTCTCCATAATCGTTGGCAAAATTGGATAGAATTTGCAAACCAAGTGTGGTTGATAAAGCAAAAATCACAATTTTCCAGTTGAAAATACCTTGAGACATGGCATAAAAACTACCCACTAAAATTCCGGAAATCGAAAGGGGTAGGGTGCGAACTCGCGCTGCATCAATCCAATGTTTCATTTTATTTAATTTTTTGAAGTTTAAAAAGTTTAACGTTAATAACTTTAAACATTGAACTTTAAACCATTATTATGGCAACCATTTTTTGTTAAAGTTGGGTTTGCGTTTTTCTAAGAAGGCATCGCGACCTTCTTTGGCTTCATCGGTCATATAAGCTAATCGAGTAGCTTCGCCGGCAAATACTTGTTGGCCAACCATACCGTCATCGGTTAGGTTCATAGCGAATTTAAGCATTTTAATAGAAGTTGGCGATTTCGCCAATATTTCTTGAGCCCATTCGTAAGCGGTATCTTCTAATTCATCATGCGGAATTACCGCATTTACCATTCCCATATCCATTGCTTCTTGCGCAGAATAGTTTCTTCCTAAAAAAAAAATTTCTCGAGCCTTTTTTTGTCCAACCATCTTGGCTAAATAGGCAGAGCCGTAACCTCCGTCAAAACTGGTAACATCGGCATCGGTTTGTTTAAAAATAGCATGTTCCTTGCTTGCTAAAGTCAAATCGCATACCACGTGCAAGCTATGTCCGCCACCAACAGCCCATCCTGGAACTACGCAAATCACGGCTTTTGGCATAAATCTAATTAATCGTTGCACGTCTAAAATATTTAAGCGGTGGTAACCATCATCTCCTACATAACCTTGGTGACCACGTGCTTTTTGATCGCCGCCACTACAAAAAGAATACACTCCGTCTTTGCTTGAAGGCCCTTCGGCAGATAGTAATACCACTCCAATTGAAGTGTCTTCTTGAGCATCATGAAAGGCTTGCAATAATTCGCTGGTAGTTTTTGGTCGAAAGGCATTACGCACGTCTGGACGATTGAAAGCAATTCGTGCTACACCATTACATTTTTTATAGGTAATATCTTCAAATTCTCTTACGGTTACCCAATTAATTGTACTCATTTAAAACTATTTTTATTAAAATTCGTTTGTGATATTTAATTGTATTAATTTAGCGTAAAATTAAACGAATTTTTGTTTTTATCATTAAAAGCCCATTTAAAAAAATTATGACCCGATTTTTATCCACTAAAAACCCTTTTACTGTTATTGTTTTATGGATTTTAGTTCTGTCTTTGCTTTTATCATTAGTATTGAATTTTAATAAGGGAAACAATCCATTAATCCCGGTTATTATTGTTTCATTAGTAATTGGTTTTGTGCTTTGGGTGATTTTGGATACCCGTTATGTAATAAAAAGCAACTTTTTGCTATACCGTTCGGGTCCAATTAGAGGAAGGGTTGATATTACTAAAATTAAATCTATTAAACACTATTCAGGCTTGAATGTTCCGGTAATGCTGAAGCCAGCTTTAGATACAAAAGGGTTTATTGTTACTTACAATTCCTATGATGATTTATTTATTTCTCCGAAAAATGGTGCTATTTTTATTTCGGAACTAAAAAAAATCAATCCACAAATTGAAATTATTTAATATTCAATTCTAATAAACTTATTTTACTTTGAAAGCAACCATAGTAACTATTGGCGACGAAATTCTTATCGGCCAAATCATTGATACCAATTCAGGTTATATTGCAAAATCCCTTGATCGAATAGGGGTAGAAACTCATGAGCTACTTTCTGTAAGCGATAACAAGCAACATATATTAGAAACTTTAGAAAAACTGCAAAACAAAGTCGATTTTGTAATTATCACAGGTGGATTAGGTCCAACGAAAGACGATATTACTAAACATACTTTTTGCGAATATTTTGAAGACACCTTAGTTATTAATCATGAAGTTCAGACTCATGTAATTGAGTTGATTGAAAAGGTGATGAATAGACCGGCTTCTCAAATGAATAAAGATCAAGCACTGGTGCCTTCAAAATGTCAGGTGTTATTCAATAAAGTAGGAACCGCTCCCGGAATGTGGATGAAGAAAGAGGATACTGTTTATATTTCGTTACCCGGCGTTCCTTATGAGATGAAATATATTGTTGAAAATGAAATCATTCCGAAGATAGTTAAAGAGTATGAGCGTCCATATATTATCCATAAAACAATTATGACTTATGGTCAAGGTGAAAGTTTGGTTGCGGAGCGAATTGAAGATTGGGAAAATAATTTACCCGAATTTATAAAGTTGGCTTATTTGCCTTCGCCAGGTAGAGTTCGCTTACGATTAACTGCCCGCGGAAAAGACAAAGAACTTTTAGAAAGAACTATTAATAATAAAGTAGATGCTTTAGCTAAAATAATTGGAGATATTATTTTTGGATTTGATGAAAATGAAACTATCGCAATAGTTTTAGGAAGACAGTTAACAAAAAATAATGCAACTATAGCTGTAGCAGAAAGTTGTACTGGAGGTAAAATTGCTCAAGAACTGACTGCAGTGCCAGGTGCTTCCAATTATTTCAGAGGTGGAGTAGTTAGTTATGCTACAGATACCAAGGTTTCGATGTTGGAAGTTTCGGAAGATACAATTAAAAAATTCTCTGTAGTTAGTGCGGAAGTTGCTACCGAGATGGCTTTGGGAGTGCAAAAGGTAATGAAATCCAATTATGCAATTGCTACAACAGGAAACGCAGGTCCGTCAAAGGGAGATGCCGATGTGACTCTTGGAACAGTTTTTATTGCAATTGCTACTCCAAATGGAGTTTTGGTTGAAGAATTTAATTTTGGGCAACCTCGTGAAAAAGTGATAGATAGAACAGTAAATAAAGCATTTGAATTGCTTCAAAAAGAAATTTTGAAAAATGTCTAATATTTTTTTGGCAATAAGGTTTCTTTTTTGTTTCTTTGCACCCTCGATTTTAATAACGATAAAAGATAAGTATAATGTCAAGAGTTTGTGACCTTACAGGTAAAAGAGCGATGGTAGGAAATAACGTTTCCCACGCAATGAATAAAACTAAGAGAAAATTTTCTGTTAACTTAGTTAAAAAACGTTTCTTTCTTGCTGAAGAAAACAGATGGGTTACTTTAAGAGTAGCTGCTTCAACAATAAAAACAATTAATAAAAATGGATTGGCTGCAGTATTAAAAACTGCTAAAGCTAACGGATTTATTAAATAATCCTATCCTAATAAATATAAAGTAAGATGGCAAAGAAAGGTAATAGAATTCAAGTTATTTTAGAATGTACTGAGCATAAAGAGTCTGGACTTCCAGGAACTTCTCGTTACATCACTAACAAAAACAAAAAAAATACTCCAGACAGATTAGAGATTAAAAAATTTAATCCAATCTTAAAGAGAATGACTGTTCATAAAGAAATTAAATAATTAGACATTTTAATTAAACTCAAAAGAGAATTATTAAAATTCAAATACTCATTGAATCATGGCAAAAAAGACCGTTGCAACGTTACAAACAGCTTCTAAGAGATTAACAAAAGCTATCAAAATGGTAAAATCTCCAAAAACCGGAGCTTACACTTTTGTTGAAAGCATTATGACTCCAGAAGAAGTGGATAGTTTCTTACAAAAGAAATAATTCCCATTATAAAATATTACTAAGCTACTTTCTAACGGAAGTAGCTTTTTTATTTTTATATTTGTCACTACTATTTTAAAAATTGTATTTGTATATAATACCAAGCAACTTACATTATGAGTTTTTTTAAAAAATTATTTTCTTCAGAAAAAAAAGAACCCGTTATTACCGAACAAGAAAAAGTTATTCTTGATAAAGGTTTAGAGAAAACTAAAACGTCTTTCTTTTCAAAACTCACTAAAGCGGTAGCTGGAAAATCTAAAGTTGATGATGAAGTTTTAGATAATCTAGAGGAAATATTAGTTACTTCGGATGTTGGAGTGGAAACAACATTAAAAATCATCCGACGAATTGAAGAGCGTGTTTCTGCTGATAAATATTTAGGAACAGATGAACTTAATTTGATTCTTAGAGAAGAAATCTCCGGACTTTTATCTGAAACAAAATCTGGTGAAGAAACAGAATTTAAAATTCCTGAAAACAAAAAACCATACGTTATCATGGTTGTTGGAGTTAATGGAGTAGGAAAAACAACTACAATCGGAAAATTAGCTTACCAATTTAAAAAAGCAGGTTACAGCGTTGTCCTGGGTGCTGCCGATACTTTTCGTGCTGCCGCAATTGATCAATTACAAATATGGGCAGATCGTGTAGGTGTTCCAATTGTAAAACAACAAATGGGTTCAGATCCTGCTTCTGTAGCATTTGATACGCTTCAAAGTGCCGTTTCTCAAAATGCCGATGTCGTAATTATTGACACAGCAGGAAGATTGCATAATAAAGTTGGATTAATGAGTGAATTGTCTAAAGTGAAACGGGTTATGCAAAAGGTTACCGAAGATGCGCCACATGATGTATTGTTAGTATTGGATGGTTCAACAGGGCAAAATGCATTTGAACAAGCGAAACAATTTACTGCTGCAACCGAAGTATCCTGCTTGGCGGTTACTAAACTTGACGGAACTGCTAAAGGCGGTGTAGTAATAGGTATATCTGATCAATTTCAAATTCCAGTAAAATATATTGGAGTTGGAGAAGGAATTGAAGATTTGCAAGTGTTTAATAAATATGAGTTTGTAGACAGTTTCTTTAATTAATAGCTATGAATAAACTAATTAATTTTTTCAAAACAGCTTCACCACTAATTTTGTTGTTGCTTTGTATAGGTGCTGAAATAGTATCTAAAATTATAGAAATAAAACTTCCTACTATTGCTATGGGATTGCAATTAGTGACTTTTGTAGTGTTTGTTTACGCTTTAATTAAGTTTTTTAATTCTAAATTTTAGAACATTTTTTACTGATAAAGCGCATTTATTTTTTGCCACAACACATTATCAAAATCAGATAGTGCCATATTTACGGTATCTGCAGCTTCTCCCATTCGTATCACAACCATTTTCTTACTTGGAATTACATAAATTTTTTGGTCGTTTTTTCCAAGAGCGGCATACATGTCACTTGGTCCACTCGGAATAATACTTCCATTAAATTGAAATTGACTTTGAGGTAAACGAAAACTCGATTTTCCATTAAGCCACCATAAATAACCATAAGATTGATTTATTGATTGCGAAGTTGTGGTTTCCAAATTAAAGTAGCTTTCATTAATAACCGTAGTTCCATTCCACTTTCCTTTATTTAAAGCCATCAATCCAAATCGTGCCATATTTCTTGTAGTACTCCAGTAAGTTCTTGTTCCTTCAGTGCTATTAACCCACAGGCCGCCTGTCATGCCTAGTTTGTCTCGTAGCTTAGTGTTGAAATAATTTGTCCATGTTTGACCTGTAGTTTGCGCCACAACATCTTGCAGTTTTACATATACATTATGGTAAGCCCAACGATTTCCTGCATCTGCAACATATTGTAAATTTGCAGGTGAAACATCATCGCCAAGGGTATCATCTAAACCTGATGTCATGGTTAATAAATGTTTGCAGGTAATTAAGTTTTCTTTTGCTAAAGGCGCGCTTGTCCAGCCAGTTCCAATATAATTTGACACTTTATTATTTGTGTTTATAAATCCTTCTTGTTCTGCTATGCCGGTTACTGTAGCAGTTAAAGTCTTTCCGGCACTGGCCCAATACCAAGCTGTAGTTGCCGAATGTCCGTTAAAATAATTTTCCATTACAATTCTTCCATTCACTAAAATCATGAAGGATTTGGTATTTTTTAATTGTAAATAATCTATAAGTGGCTGAACCGCATTAGCGTTCCATCCAAGTGCTGAAATGGATTTAGTTTCCCATGTAGTACTTCCATTGTTTGGAGGAAAATACATTGCTTCATCTGTATTGGAGTTAGAATTATTATCTGAACTACAGCCAAAAATAAAAAAAGCCAATAGTAATAACGGAAAATAGTTTTTCATGAAAAATATATTTAATATTTGACTTATTGGGTGTTAAAAGGTTTATTCAAAAATACTTTTTTATTACTTAAAAATAATTGTAATTTTATATTTTTATTTTAGTTATGAAAAACTCGCTTATTCTTTTCTTGTTTAGTTTATTGATAATCTCTTGTAAACCTCCGGTAACTGAGGCTGATCTTGCCAAAATTAATGGCTATTGGGAAATTCAAAAAGTTGAACTTCCTGATGGTGAAAAGAAAGAATATAAAGTAAATGAAACCATTGACTTTTTTTCAGTTAAAGATCAGAAAGGCTTTCGCCAAAAAGTAATGCCGCAATTAAACGGAACTTATTTAACTAATGATATTAAAGAAATAGTCAAAATCTCTAAAGAAAAGGGCACTTATTTCATTAACTATGCTACCAATTATGGTAAATGGAAAGAAGAGGTTATTGAAATTCAAGATAGTGTTTTGATTTTGAAAAATAAAAATAATTTAGAATACCATTACAAACGTCACCTCCCTTTTTCAATCAAATAATGGCCAAAAGATTAAGTAACGAAAGTTCAATTTCAGAAGTATTGCAGCAGTTTATTCAGCAAAATAAGCTTGAAACCGGCATGGATAAAATTGATGTAGAAAAAGCTTGGAAGGACTTGATGGGAAATGGAGTAAATAGCTATACACAAGAAGTGATTTTAAAGGGAACTACATTATATGTTAAACTTACTTCGGCAGTTTTGCGAGAAGAATTGAGTTATGGTAAACAAAAAATAATTGCCATGATTAATGAAGAGCTAAAAAAAGAAGTGGTGAAAGAGGTAGTTTTAAGATAGAAATATAAACTTTAAGCAATAAAAAAATCCCATTTCATTGAAATGGGATTTTATATTTAGATAAACTCTTTATTAAAATTGCTCTCTTCCTGCAAAGTGGAATGCACTTTCAATTGCTGCATTTTCATCAGAATCAGATCCGTGAACTGCATTTTCTCCGATTGAAGTAGCGTATTTTTTACGGATTGTACCTTCAGCTGCTTCAGCTGGATTAGTTGCACCAATTAAAGTTCTAAATTCTTCGATTGCATTTTCTTTTTCAAGAATTGCAGCAACGATTGGTCCGCGTGACATAAATTCAACTAACTCACCATAAAAAGGTCTTGCAGCGTGCACAGCATAAAATGCTTGAGCATCAGCAACAGTTAATTGTGTTAATTTTAAAGCAACGATTTTAAATCCGCCTTCAGTAATCATGTTTAAGATCCCACCAATATGTCCGTTTTCTACGGCATCTGGTTTAATCATTGTAAATGTTCTATTAGTAGCCATTTTTTTGTATTATTTTTAATTTGGGTGCAAAAATAGACTTTTTTTTGCGATTAACAAAGGAACGTTGCTAGAATGTGATTACTTTGAACTCTTGTTTTAAAGGTTCTAATTCTGAAAGTAATTTTTGAATTAAGTCAGCACCGTATTCTAAATAAAATTCGCTGAAATTCAATTTGCGTTCCTGCAAAATTTGGTTTGGAAAAAGTTCGTTTTGCAAATCTATTATTCGATTTAAATATTCGGTATGGGCACGTTTTTCTGCCTTTAGTAACCGTTTCTCTAAATTCTCTAGGCCTTTTATTTGTTTGGCTTCTTGCGCTTTTACTGCGCCAATAAATGATTTGTCGGTTTGTAATGCGATAGCCAGAAGTTCTTTAAATTGATTTTCTAAAGCTTCTTTTTGTTTTGTAAAATCAATTGAAAATTTAGAAATCTCTTTTGTTTTTTGAGTGATTAACTCCTGTTGGTTTATAAATAATTCGCCAAAACTTAATCTTAATTTGGTTGCTTTTTCAGCTTGTTTTGTAGTAGCGATCAGTACCGAATTTCTTAATAATAGTATTGGAAAAGTAATGTTATTTGCTTCAAAATTTGATTTTAATTCCAACCAATACGCCAATTCACCACCTCCGCCTATGTAACATAAATTAGGCAAGACCACTTCTTGATATAAAGGTCTTAAGATTACATTTGGGCTAAACTTTTCTGGGTGATTTTCTAATTCACTTAGAATTTCATTTTGTGTGAAAGTGATGGCTGTATTGTTTACCTTGTAGGTTCCGTTTTCTAATAGGATGCGTTCGCGTAAATCATTTTCAATGTAAAAGAGATTAATTTCTCTAGGATTTACTTGTATTTTATATTCCAATAATTGTGTAGCTGTTTTGGTTACTTTTTCAAAAGAAGTTTCATTTAGCAATTCTTCTTTTAAGTAAGGCGCGACTATTTTTTTTAATGAAATTGCAGCTCCATCAACAATCAGCAATCCTTCATCTTTAAATAATTCATTTGCTAAATAACGTGTTGCTGCAGTCAAATTAGAATGATTTAAATACGATTTTTTAAACAATTCCTTGAGATAATTTGCGTTTTCGCTTGTGCCAACTTCTTTAGAAAATTGCGCGAAAACTTCCTTTAAACCATCGGTTGATAATCTTCCAATTGGCCCCGAACTTTCTCTTTTCCATTGAATATTGTTGTTTTTGAAATTAAAATAATTTATTTCTTCAAAATCATGGTCTTCAGTGGCCATCCAATACACAGGTACAAAATCTTGATTGGGATATTCCTTTTTTAATTGTTTGCAAAGGTTTATTGTCGAAACAATTTTGTAAATAAAATACAGCGGGCCTGTGAATAAATTCAGTTGATGCCCTGTGGTTATTGTATAGGTATTCTTGCTTTGTAATAGTTGAATATTACTTTGAGTAGCTTCTGAAATATTAAAATTCAAATATTGTTTTTCAAGTTCGGCAACTAATATTTCCCGGTTTTCATGAGGGAAATTCTGTTGTTTTTCGGCTATTTGATCCTTGAAATTTTCAATTTTTGGAAACCGATTGTAAAATGGCTTTAGCTCAGACTTTTCATCTAAATAATCAACGATTAATTTAGAGAAATAAACCGAATCTTGATAGCTAATACAATCTGTTGGCATTGTTTTGTTTTTTGCAAAAATACTTAAAATTCAAATTCATTTTACAAATTCAATTTGATTAGAAAATAGTTGTTACTAAATTAGTATTTTTACTTTCGAAAAATAACCTGCATTGAAAGATATTCTAATAATAACTCCTCCTTTTACCCAACTAAATACTCCGTATCCCGCTTCGGCTTATATTAAAGGATTTTTGAATACCAAAAGTATTGAGTCTTTTCAAATGGATTTGGGAATAGAAGTTATTCTTGAATTATTTTCAAAGAAAGGGTTAACCGATTTATTTCAAGTTGATTCAAATTCTAAGTCTGAAAATTCAACCCGAATTTATTCCTTAAAAGACGAATATAGTAAGACAATCGATTCGGTAGTTTCTTTTTTACAAGGAAAAAATCAGTCCTTGGCACGAACCATTTGCAGCGGAAATTTCCTTCCAGAAGCCTCCCGTTTTAATCAATTAGATGATATGGAATGGGCATTTGGAAACATGGGAATGCAAGATAAAGCAAAGCATCTGGCTACTTTATATCTTGAAGATCTATCTGATTATATCGTTGAGTGCATTGATGAAAATTTTGGTTTTAGTCGATATGCCGAGCGCTTGGGTAGAAGTGCCAACTCTTTTGATGAATTGTATTTGCATTTGCAAAAACAACCAACTTATATTGACCGAATTACTTTAAAAATATTAAAGGAAAGGATAAATGAAATCCAACCTAAATTAGTTTGTTTCTCCGTTCCTTTTCCTGGGAATTTATATAGTGCATTCAGGTGTGCCCAATTTATAAAATCAAATTTTCCGAATTGCAAAATTGCGATGGGTGGTGGGTTTCCCAATACTGAACTTCGTGAATTGAAAGACGAACGTGTTTTTGAGTTTTTCGATTTTATTTCTTTAGATGATGGCGAACTCCCTTTGGAATTAATTTACAATTCAGTAAGTCAAACAGAGCCTGCCGAAGATGTTTTTAAGCGAACATTTATTTTAGAAAACGAAAAGGTATCGTATAAGAATAACACTACTAAACCGGATTATAAACAAAGTCAAGTTGGAACCCCTGATTACTCTGATTTGCTTTTAGATAAGTACATTTCGGTTATTGAAATTGCCAATCCAATGCACAGTTTGTGGAGTGACGGCAGGTGGAATAAACTTACCATGGCGCATGGATGTTATTGGGGTAAATGTACTTTTTGTGATGTTTCATTAGATTATATTAAATTATACGAACCAGTTGCTGCTAAGACTATTGTGGATAGGATGGAAGCACTTATTTTACAAACAGGAGAAACTGGTTTTCATTTTGTTGATGAAGCGGCTCCGCCAGCATTAATGCGTGAAGTAGCTTTAGAAATTATCCGAAGAAAATTGGTAGTCACTTGGTGGACCAACATTCGATTTGAAAAAAGTTTCACTGCCGATTTAACTTATTTATTGAAAGAATCGGGTTGTATTGCGGTTTCTGGAGGACTTGAGGTTGCTTCAGATCGACTATTAAATTTAATTCAAAAAGGGGTTTCGGTTGCGCAAGTAGCCCAAGTAACTCGGAATTTTACCGAAAGTGGTATAATGGTACATGCCTATTTAATGTACGGCTATCCAACGCAAACTATTCAGGAGACAGTTGATAGTTTGGAGATGGTGCGTCAAATGTTTGAATTAGGAATTATACAATCGGGTTTTTGGCATCAATTTGCTATGACAGCACATTCTCCTGTGGGATTGAATCCAGAGGAATTTGGAGTTATTCCCTTGCAAAATGAAATTTCATTCGCTAATAATGACATTAACTTTATAGATAAAACAGGAATTGATCATGAGCAATTTAGTTATGGTTTAAAGAAATCTTTATATAATTTTATGCACGGAATGTGTTTTGATTATCCTTTGCAAGATTGGTTTGATTTTAAAATTCCGAATACTAAAATTGCTTCCGACTATATTTATTCTTGTTTAGAAAAGGATGAAGATTTTTCTTTCAAACCATCTGCGAAAGTTTTTTGGCTTGGAACTAAACCGGAAGTTTCCTCATTTACCAAATCTAAAAAGGGGATGAGTTGGCAAATGATGGAATTGACTTTTCAAACAAAAACCAATACTTTTCAAATTGCTTTAGAGGAAGATAAAGCTAATTGGCTACTGCTTTTACTTAATAAGATTTCTGTTGGCAAAGAAGTTGTTTATACGCAGCAGCAAATTAAATCTGAATTTGAAATGGATTTTGAGGATTTTGAACTTTTTTGGTTTTCAAAACCTATTAATCAATTAAGAAATAACGGTTTACTCGTTTTGTAAAAAACAATTTTTTTAGATTTATTTATTTTTTATATCTTTAACGAGATTAATTATAAACTAATGAAACCCATTTTTGTTCTATTGTTTTTTGTTTTTTCTAATTTGGGAATTTCTCAAGAAAAAAATTGTTTTGACATTGCTAGAAAAGGAACTTTTTCTGAAATTAGTTCTGAATACGCAAAGAATAAAAAAATAATTGATTCAGTTGATTCGAATTCTTCAAGTATGCTAATTCTAGCTTGTTATAAAAACAATAATGAAGTAGCAAAATTTTTAGTTGATAAAAAAGCAAATTTAGATTACATAAGCTCTAATGGAACTGCATTAATGGCTTGTATAATAAAAGGAAATATTAAAATGGCTGAAATCTTATTGCTAAATAAAGCAAATCCCGATTTGACCGACATAAATGGAATAACTGCTTTGATGTATGCAGCACAGTTTCAAAATGAAAAAATGATACAATTACTTTTAGAGCACAAAGCGAATAAAAGTATAATCGATAAACAAGGAAAAACAGCTTTTGAATATGCTGTCATTACAAAAAACGAATTAATTATTAATCTATTTAAATAAAACCTATGAAAAAAATTACTATTTTATTATTAACTCTTGTTTGTTTTTCTGGATTTTCACAGAGCAAGTCAACTGGAATTATCAATTTAACTTCTAACATGACGGCTAGTTTAACCTTAAACAATTCAACATCAAAAGTTACATTAGTGTTAACAGGTCCTTCTGATAGATGGTTTGCACTTGGACTAGGAGTTGTTTCTGGATTTAATATGGCAAGTGGAGATGTACTTGTTTATACTACATCATTGTCAGATAGAAATTATGGTGGATATGCTTCCCCTTCAATTGATTCTAGTCAAGATTGGACAACTGTTTCAGATAATGCTATATTGGGTGTTAGAACATTAACATTAGAGCGTTCTTTAACAAATTCTGACAGTAATGATTTTCAGTTACCTTACGCTTCAACAAATTCTATAAGTTTGGCATGGGCAAGGGCTAATAGTGCTTCTACATCATTAACAAATCACCAAGCAACAAACAGAGGTTATGAAACACGAAACTTTACTTTGAGTAATAATGAATTTTCTTTAGAATCTGCATCTGTTTTTCCTAATCCTTCAAATGGAAATTTTACTTTAAAAACAAATGTTGTATTGACTAATATCAATTTATACTCTCAAACAGGAGCTTTTGTTAAAGAGATTAAATTTAATTCTGATTCTAACGAAATTGAAATTGCTTTAGATGGATTATCTTCTGGGGTTTACTTATTAGAATTGAAAAATGATTCTGAAAAATCTTGGAAGCAAATTATTATTAACTAATTTCAATATTTTATTAAGTTAAATAAAATTAAATTAAAATATAATTGACTAAATTTGGCGTGTAAGCGCCATTTTTTGTTGCTATACTTTACATTTTCTCTATGAATAAAAAGTTATCTAAAATATTAATAATTAGTATACTAGTACTATTACTCGCGGTTGGAGTTTTTTTTTCAGCACGTTATTATGCTTATAATGGTGGCAAAAGAGATTTAAAAAGTGAAGAAGTGGCATACACTCTAACTGCAAAAGAATTTGTTGCAAAGTTTGTAGCAAATGAGACTGAGGCCAACAAAAAGTATTTAGAAAAACCAGTTGCAATCTCTGGAAAAATTACCGCGGTAAACAATAAAGAAATTATTTTAGATGAAGTAGTAGTTTGCGTGTTAACTGCTGTAGATTCTAAATCATTAGTAGGTCAAACCATTGCAATTAAAGGTCGTGTAATTGGTTACGACGACTTAATGGGGAGTGTAAACATGGATCAATGTTCAATAAATAACTAAATTTAAAATGAAATTACAAAAATTAACCTTGTCAATTGTTTTACTTTTTTGCTTTGGATTTGCCAATGCACAAGATGAATTGATGAATGAGCTAGACTCAAATAAACCAGTGAAAAAAGAAATTGCATCGGCAGCCTTTAAAGGTTTGCAAGTAGCAAACATGCAATCAACAAAATTACCTGCAAAAGGGGAATTTTATTTTTTAGTTTCACACCGTTTTGGTGACATTACCGATGGATTAAATAATTTTTTCGGATTGGATGTAGCTTATACTAAATTAGGTGGAATTTATGGAGCAACCGATTGGTTGTCTTTAGGTTTTTCAAGACATACCTTTCAAAAGAACTATGAATTTGCAGTAAAATATAAAATGGCAAATCAAGAAATTGATGGATTTCCAGTTACAATAGTTGGGTATAATACAATGGATATTAGAAGTGATTTAAAAACAGATTTATATCCAGATTTAAAATTTAATGATCGATTGGCTTATTCTTCGCAATTAATTGTATCTCGAAAAGTAAATAATTCAGTTTCGGTTATATTAAATCCAATTTTAGTTCATAAAAATTTATATGATGAACTTACCGAGCAAAAAAATACTTATTTACTTGGTACTGGAGCAAGATTTAAAATAGCAAAAAGGCTAAGCATTAACTTAGATTATGCGGCTAGATTAAATTTACCTGAAGCCTATGATTATACTTATCATAATCCAATGACACTTGGCTTAGATATTGAAACTGGTGGACATGTGTTTCAATTAGTATTATCAAATAGTCAAACCATGAATGATGTATCTTATTATACAACTGCTTCAGGCATCAATCAAGGAAAAGATATATTCTTTGGATTTAATATGTATAGAGTATTTTAATTATAAAAGTTGATATGAAAAATATAAAATTAATAATTGTGTTGTTGTTAGGAGTTGCATTTTTTGTTTCATGTGATTCAAGACCTATCCAAGATATAGAAGGAGTTGTTGTTAATCCAACCTACTCCAAAAATATCAAACCAATTATGGATGCTAAATGCGTAAATTGTCATTCGCAAAGTGGTGAAGGAATTTTTCCAGATCTAGATACTTATCAAAGTGTTGTAAATGCTCAAAACGGAATTGTAAGTTCTAAATTATTTTGCAGTATTTCATCAAGCTCGTGTACATCACCAAGAATGCCAAAAAATGATGCTCCATTATCAAACAATACAATTACTACTATAAAAAATTGGATTGATACGAATTACCCTGAAAACTAAAACTTAAATTATGAAAAACACCCTATTAATATTCATTTGTATTGCTTTTTCAACGGTTGCATTTTCTCAAAAAATGATAACGCGTTCGGGTGAAATTAAGTTTGATGCAACGGTGTCTGGCGCTATGGATTCTGTTATAGCTACCAGCACGACTGTTTCTTCTATTTTTGATAAATCTAATGGGGATCTTGTGGTTCAAGGACTTGTAAAATCATTTAAGTTTAAATCGTCCTTAATGGAAGAGCACTTTAATGAAAATTATATGGAGAGTGATAAATTTCCAAAAACAAGTTTTAAAGGTAAAGTTATTGGGTTTGAAGGAAAATCAGGTGCTTATGACGTTGAAGGAGAGTTAACGATTCATGGAGTTTCGAATAAAGTAAAAACAAAAATGACATTAACTGTAGGAACAAAGACTACAATTTCTGGTAGTTTTAATGTAAAGTTGAAAGAGTATAAATTAGAAGTACCTGCATTAGCTAAAAAAACACTTTCAGAGACAGCTAAAATTTCAGTTAAATTAGATTTAGAAAATAAGCAATAGATTTTTCTAATTCAATATTTTAAAATTAAGTTAAAGCCAAAGTCCTCCCTCAATTTTTTTGTAAATTGCAAGCCCTTTAAAAGGTACAAATTGTACTTTTTTTTAATTCAAAAGCATGAAAAAAAATCATATACTATTCGCCCTTTTCTTTTTCTTTTCGTTAGCTGCATTTTCTCAAAAAGTAATTAAGCACAAAATATCCAAAGGCGAAACAATATTGGCCTTAGCGATTAAATATGATGTAAGTGAGAAAGATATTTATGAATTAAATCCTAAGGCAAAAGGCGCTTTATTACAATTAAATCAAGTGCTTCGAATTCCGAATAAGAAGTTTAAAGAAAAAGAAAAGCCTTCTAAAGTAGATAAAAAAGAAAAATTAGTTGATAAAAATATTAAGAAGGAAAAGCTAAATTCCGAACTTCCAATTAAAGAAGTTACAGAGCCAAAAATTATAATTAAAGAGGAATTTTTAACGCACTTAGTTCTTTCAAAAGAGACTTTGTATAGTATTTCAAAAAAGTACGGAATTACAATGGAAACCATATGTGAGTTAAATCCAATTTTAAAAACTGAAAATTTAAAAAAGGGAATCAAACTTAAAATTCCAAATCAGGAAGCCACACAAGAAGTCGCACCAATTTCTGAAGCTAATACAGTTAAAGATACCAAAACTGAAGTTGTTGCAGATGTCAATACATCTGGCGATTTGGTTCATAAAGTAGTACCTAAAGAAACTTTATACCGCATTGCTAAAACCTATGGAGTTACGGTTTCCGATTTAGAAAAATTAAATCCAGGAATTGAAAATGGACTTCCAGTTGATTATTTGTTGATTGTAAAAAAAGGAGTAGGAGCAGCCAATTCAAAGGTTATTGAGACAATACCACTTCCAGTTGATGATGTTGAAATTAAAGATATTCCCGCAGGTAATATTGAAAAAGCTGAGTTTTTAATTAAAAAAGCTTCAGAAAATTTAGGTACTCGTTATCGTAGTGGTGGCTCCACGAGTGCAGGTTTTGATTGTTCTGGATTGATGTTTTCTACTTTTCAGAATTTAGATATGACTTTGCCAAGATCCTCTCATGAAATGGCTGGATACGGAGTTAAAATAAATAAAGTGCAAGCACAAAAAGGAGATTTAATATTTTTTGCAACTTTTGGTGGTCGAAGAATAAGCCATGTTGGTTTAGTGACTGAAGTAACTAATGGAGAGATCAAATTTATTCATTCTTCTACAGGTTCTGGAGTTGTAGTTTCTTCTTTAAATGAACCGTATTATGCAAGAACATTCGTTCAAGTAAACCGAGTTTTACCAGAATAATTTCTTTTTATATATAACAAAAAACTCCAAACTAAGTTTGGAGTTTTTTGTTTTTATCGAACAATGGTTTGTTTTCTATCTGGTCCTACCGAAACTATTTTAATCGGCACTTCCACTTCTTTTTCAATGAATTCAATGTAGTCAACTAATTCTTGTGGCAAACTATCGTAGGTGTTCATTCCAGTTAAATCGGCTTTCCATCCTTTGAATTCCGTATAAATTGGAGTTACATTTTCTTCTTCAATATTATAAGGTAAATGCTGAATTACTTCCCCTTTATAATTATAAGAAGTACATACTTTTAAAGTATCAAACCCAGAAAGTACATCACCTTTCATCATCATTAATTGTGTCACTCCATTTACTTGAATTGCGTATTTTAAAGCAACTAAATCAAGCCATCCACATCTTCTTTTTCTTCCCGTTACTGAACCAAATTCGTTTCCAACTTTTGCCATAACATCTCCAGCTTCACCAAAATCTTCTGTAGGAAAGGGACCACTTCCTACACGGGTAGTATATGCTTTAAATATTCCGAAAACTTCTTTTATTTTGTTTGGTGCAATTCCTAATCCGGTGCATGCTCCTGCAGCAGTTGTATTAGATGAAGTTACAAATGGATAGGTTCCAAAATCTACATCTAGTAAAGAACCTTGAGCTCCTTCACATAAAATAGATTTTCCTGCTTTTTGTGCTTGCGCCAAATATTCCTCGCTATCAATGAAAGTTAATTTCTTTAAATCTTCAATTGCTTCAAAAAATTCAGCTTCTAGTTCTGCCAAGTTATATTGAAGGTCTACATTATAAAAAGCAATCATTGCCTCATGTTTATCTGCAAGAGAACGGTAACGCTCTTTAAAGTCAGCTAATTCAATATCACCTACACGAATTCCGTTTCTTCCGGTTTTATCCATATAAGTTGGTCCGATTCCTTTAAGTGTAGAACCAATTTTGGCTTTCCCTTTTGATGCTTCCGATGCTGCATCTAATAATCGGTGGGTTGGAAGAATTAAATGTGCTTTTCTTGAAATTATCAATTTTGATTTGATATCTAAATTAAATTTAGCTAATCCATCAATTTCACCTTTAAAAACTACAGGGTCAATAACCACTCCGTTACCAATAATATTAATGTTATTATCGTGAAAAATTCCAGAAGGGATTGTTCTTAAAACGTGTTTAATACCGTCAAATTCAAGAGTATGTCCAGCATTTGGACCACCTTGAAATCGTGCAATAATATCGTATTTAGAGGTAAGAACGTCAACTATTTTTCCTTTCCCTTCATCTCCCCATTGTAAACCGAGTAGTAAATCTACTGTCATTGTATTGTGTGTTTAGTATTTATTTTTTGTTGAAACCCTATTGTTTTTTATTTGCGTAAAAATAGAGTGAATGATTGGTGATTTCGATTCCAAAAATTTCTTCAATTGTTTGCTTAATTGTTTGTATTCTTGGATCACAAAACTCAATTACCTCGCCAGTATCGGTCATGATAATATGATCGTGTTGTTTATCAAAATAAGACTTTTCGTAATGTGCTTGGTTTTGACCAAATTGGTGTTTACGAACTAATCCACAGTCTAATAGCAATTCGATAGTATTGTAAAGAGTAGCTCTGCTCACACGATAGTTTTTGTTTTTCATTTTGATATATAAATTTTCAATATCAAAATGCTCCTGATTTTCATAAATTTCTTGGAGTATTGCATAGCGTTCAGGCGTTTTGCGATGGCCTTTTACCTCAAGGTAAGTTGTAAAAACATTTTTTACAATTTCCTGATTATTACTATTATCGGTGGTGATTTGTGTCATAGTAGCGCAAAGATAAATTTTAGTTTAGAAGAATTAAAATTTAAAAGTTTAAAGTTATAAACCAGTTGTTAATAATCAGATCTAGTTTTTGTAGACTCTAGTTACTTTTTCAATTCCATCTATTTTTTTAATATTATCAATTAGTTTTTTAAGTATGGTGTTGTTTTTTACAATTACCGCAACTTGACCATTGAAAATACCTGCTTCACCATTTAGTGTAATACTTTGAATATTCACATTCATTTGGTTTGAAATTACTTTGGTTAACTCATTTGTAAGCCCTAAAGTATCCATTCCAGTTATTTTTAATACCGCTTTAAATTCTTGCTGAGAGGAATCTATCCATTTGGCCTGCATGATTCTATAAGCGTAATTAGACTGCATTGAAATAGCATTCGGGCAATCTTTTTTATGAACTTTTATGCCCTCATTTATTGTTACAAAGCCAAATACTGAATCTCCGGGAATAGGGTTGCAGCAATTAGAAAGTTTGTATTCTAATCTATCTTGTTCTTTTCCAAAAACCAACAAATCATAGTTACTGCTAAGTTCTTGTTTGAAAACATCTTCTGTATTATTGCTTGGAGATCGTTTGATTTTATTTTTAAAGAAGTTAATTAAAGTGTTGCTTTTTTGCGAAGCATAATCCTTTAATTGTTGGTTTTCAATCGCACCAATTCCAACTCGATAAAATAAATCCAAACTCGTTTTTAATTTGAAGAAATTAACCAATTCATTTACAATTGATTCATTTAAATTGATTTTTAAATGTTTCAGTTTTCTTGTAAGTAACTCTTTTCCTTCCTCAGCAATTTTCTTGGTGTCTTCGTTAAGAACATTTCGAATTTTGTTTTTGGCTCTAGAAGTGGTTACATATTCCAACCAGTTGATAGTTGGTTTTTGATTAGGTGAGGTGATGACTTCAATTTGGTCACCACTTTTTAACTCGTAATTGAGCTGAACTAACTTACCGTTTACTCGAGTTCCTCTTGTTTTAATTCCGATTTCGGAGTGAATACTAAAAGCAAAATCTAGTGAAGTAGCCCCTTTTGGTAGGGATTTAATTTCACCTTTTGGAGTAAACACAAATATTTCTTTTGCATAAAGATTCATTTTAAAATCTTCAACAAAATCGACGGCATTGGTTTCCGAATTTTCAAGCGCTTCTTTTAATAAATTCAGCCAAATATCTAGACCGTTTTCTTCATTAACACCTTGTTTGTATTTGTAATGCGCGGCATATCCTTTTTCGGCAATTTCATCCATTCGTTCACTGCGAATTTGAACTTCAACCCATCTTCCTTTAGGCCCCATTACCGTTGCGTGAAGTGCTTCATAACCTGTAGTTTTTGGTGAAGAAATCCAGTCGCGCAACCTGCTTGGACTCGGTCTATAATGATCAGTTACAATAGAATAAATCTTCCAAGCTAAGAATTTCTCATCGTGTGGATTGGACTTGTAAATAATTCGCAAGGCAAATTTGTCATATACCTCATCAAAGGTTACATTTTGCGCAAGCATTTTTCTTCGAATAGAATAAATCGATTTAGGCCTTCCTTTGATGATATAATCTACTCCTTCTTCGTTTAAGGTCTTTTTAAGTACATTGGAAACTAACTTTATGTAGTCATCTTGTTCTTCTTTAGTTTCCTTTATTTTGCTAACAATATCATTGTAAATAGTTGGTTCGGTGTATTTTAAACCTAAGTCTTCAAGTTTAGTTTTAATATTATACAAGCCCAGTCTATGAGCTAACGGCGCATAGATATATAATGTTTCCGATGCAATTTTTACTTGTTTGTATTCCGGCATCGAATCCATCGTTTGCATGTTGTGCAAGCGATCAGCAATCTTAATTAAAATTACACGAACATCATCATTTAAAGTTAATAGCATTTTACGGAAATTTTCCGCCTGCATCGAAATGTTCATGTCTTTTTTAACTTGAGAAATTTTGGTTAATCCTTCTACCAGTTGGCCGATTTTAGGATTAAACATTTTTTCAATTTCCTCAAGGGTAATGGGAGTATCTTCAACCACATCATGAAGTAAAGCTGCAGCAATAGCAGTTGGACCTAAACCAATTTCGGAAGCAACAATTTTAGCAACGCCAATTGGATGAAAAACATAGGCTTCACCAGATTTTCTTCGTTGGTCTTTGTGTGCATCTACAGCAACATTAAATGCCTTACGAATTAACTTCTTGTCATCGGGTGTAAGTGTTTGATAACTAATGCGTAAAAGCTGCTTGTATTCTCTAGTTAAAGCTTTGTTTTCTTCTTCTAAATTTATCTCAGTCATGGTAGATTGTTGAATTAGCTAAAATTATAAATTATTATTTAATTCAAACTAATAAATTCAATTTTTCTACAATAAAAAAAATCCGTTTTGAGTAAACAAAACGGATTCTATAGCATTCTAAATTTTTAATCTTACAAATGAATTACTTCGCCATACGCATCTGCAACGGCTTCCATAACTGCTTCACTCATAGTAGGATGAGGGTGAATTGCTTTTAAGATTTCATGTCCTGTAGTTTCAAGTTTTCTAGCAACTACTGCTTCTGCAATCATATCGGTTACACCAGCACCAATCATGTGACATCCTAACCATTCACCATATTTAGCGTCG
This sequence comes from Flavobacterium sp., assembly GCF_040383245.1. Lineage (GTDB taxonomy): Bacteria > Bacteroidota > Bacteroidia > Flavobacteriales > Flavobacteriaceae > Flavobacterium. The sequence continues at coordinate 48,819 of NZ_JBEIDX010000004.1, forward strand.
AAGATTACTTTGACAAATCCGTCTGAAGCACCTGCTGCTTTAGCCTTACCAGAAGCAGAGAAAGGGAATTTACCAATTTTTAATTCGTATCCTTTTTCTTTTGCTTGTTTTTCAGTTAAACCAACTGAAGCAATTTCTGGAGTTGCATAGGTACATCCTGGAACATTTCCATAATCAATTGGATCTACATGCATTCCAGCAATTTTTTCAACACAGTTAATTCCTTCTGCAGAAGCAACGTGAGCCAATGCTTGACCTGGAGTAACATCGCCAATTGCATAATAACCAGGAACATTAGTTTGGTTATAGGCGTTAACTAATATTTTGTCTTTATCGGTTGCAATTCCAACTTCTTCAAGACCTATATTTTCAATATTTGTTTTAATTCCTACTGCCGATAACAATACATCTGCTTCTAAAACTTCTTCACCTTTAGCTGTTTTCACAAATGCTTTTACGCCATTGCCTTTTGTTTCAATTCGTTCTACAGAAGCATTCGTCATAATGTTAATTCCTGCTTTTTTCATAGAACGCTCCATTTGTTTAGAAATATCTTCGTCTTCAACCGGAACAATATTTGGCATAAATTCTACAATCGTAACTTCGGTACCCATTGAATTATAAAAATGAGCAAACTCAACTCCTATTGCACCCGAACCAACCACAATTAATTTTTTAGGTTGACTTGGTAACGTCATTGCTTGACGGTAACCAATTACTTTTACACCATCTTGAGGAAGATTTGGTAATTCTCTAGAGCGTGCACCAGTAGCAATGATTATGTGGTCTGCACTATATTCAGTTACTTTCCCATCTGCTGCAGTTACATCAACTTTTTTTCCAGCTTTGATTTTACCAAAACCATCAATTACGTCGATTTTGTTTTTCTTCATTAAGAATTGAACTCCTTTACTCATTCCATCAGCAACATCTCTAGATCTTTTTACAACTGCAGAAAAATCTTTATCAAATTCTTTAATGGTTAAACCATAATCCGATGCATGTTTTAGGTAATCAAAAACTTGAGCTGATTTTAAAAGTGCTTTTGTTGGAATACATCCCCAGTTAAGGCAAATTCCACCTAAGCTTTCTTTTTCAATAACCGCTACTTTAAAACCCAATTGTGAAGCTCGGATTGCTGTTACATATCCTCCAGGTCCGCTTCCTAAAACAATAATATCGTATTTCATGTTGTTGTTTTTTAATTAGAAAATGCAGTCGCTATTGCTCGTGACATTTTTTATTTCAATAATTGATTGTGAATGCAAATTTAGAAAAAAAAGTTAATTATTTAAGCCATAATAAAGGACTTAAGAAATTTAATTTTTATAGTTTAAATAGAGGTTGAAAATTGGGAATCATACAATTTTTTATAGTATCCATTTTCTTTACTAATTAATTCACTGTGTGAGCCCGATTCTACTATTTCTCCTTTATCCATAACGATAATGGTATCCGCTTTTAATATTGTTGCCAAGCGATGCGCAATTACAATAGAAGTTCTTCCTTGTGTAATGGTTTCGGTAGCTTTTTGTATTAATTCTTCCGAGTAGGTGTCGATAGAAGAGGTGGCTTCGTCTAAAATTAAGATGCTCGGATTACTCACATAAGCTCTTAGAAAAGCAATCAATTGGCGTTGTCCAGAGGAAAGCATCACACCGCGCTCTTTTACATTGTAGTCGTAACCTTCGGGCAAACTCATAATGAATTCGTGGACGCCTATTTTTTTTGCGGCAGCAATAACTTCTTCTTTTGTAATGGCCGAATTGTTTAAAGTAATATTGTTTAAAATAGTATCAGCAAACAAAAATACATCTTGTAAAACCACCCCAATTTGACTTCTCAAACTTTCTAAAGTGAAGCAATTGATATTCTTGTTATCAATATAAATCTCCCCAGAATTAATTTCGTAAAAACGGTTTAGTAAATTGATAATTGTTGATTTTCCGGCGCCTGTAGCCCCAACAATAGCAATGGTTTTTCCTTCTTTTACTTCAAATGAAATACCTTTTAGCACTTCTTCATCTGGAATATAACTGAAACGAACTTTATCAAAAATGATGTTTCCTTTAAAATGCTCGGCAACTTCTGTTCCGTTTACTTGCTTTTCATCGGTTGTGTCAATAATATCAAACACTCTGTTTGCAGAAATCATACCCATTTGCATTTCATTGAATTTATCTGCAATTTGCCTTAACGGATTAAAAAGCATTCCAATAAACATGGTGTAAGCGGTCATTTGGCCAATTGTGGTAAATGGATTTCCGTTTAAAATTTGAAATCCTCCATAAAGCACAATAACTCCAAGTGTTATAGATGAAATGATATCGGCAATAGGAAAGAAAATAGAGTTGTATAAAATGGTTTTTATCCAAGCAACATTGTGCTTTTGATTGATTTCTTTAAATTTTTCGTACTCTATTTTTTCTCTATTAAAAAGTTGTACAATCTTCATTCCGGTTACGCGCTCTTGTACAAAAGTGTTTAAGTTTGCCACTTGTGTTCGTACTTCTTCGAAAGCAGCTTGCATTTTTCTTTGGAAAATTCGGGTGATGTATACTAAAATAGGCATGGCCAATATTACAATAACCGTTAAATGCCAATTCATGTAAAACATAACCAATAAGCAAACAAACATTTTCATTAAATCACTAATGATCATGAATAAACCTTGACTAAATATTCTTGCAATTTGTTCAATATCAGATACCGATCGTGTTACCAATTGGCCAACAGGAGCGGTGTCAAAATATTTCATTCTAAAAGTTAGCAAGTGCTGAAATAATTTAGTTCGTATGTCTTTAACAATATCTTGCCCAAGCCAGTTAGCCCAATACACAAAGTAATATTGTGATAATCCTTCCATTAACAAGACCAATCCCATAATTATTGAATACAATAATAAACCAGTTTTATTCCCTGGATTAATAAAAGTATCTACAGTAATTTGAAGGAATAGCGGACGAAGTGCAGCAAATAGCGACAATAAAATGGCAAACAAAATTACTCCACGAAACCTGAATTGATATGGTTTAGTGTATTTTAAAATGCGTTTGAATAATTTTATATCGAATGCTTTTGCTTTCATTTATTTTTTTGGTATAGTCGCTAGAATTTTATAATCTTTATAGATATGGATATTCAACTTTAGTAAGGTATAACCCATGCGCCGGAACTGAAAATCCTGCTTTGTTTCTATCCTTACTTTCAATGATTTGTTTAAACTCTTGCAAAGATACTTTTTCTAAACCTATATTCACCATGGTTCCAACTATTGCACGAACCATATTTCTTAAAAATCGATCGGCTGCAATTGTAAAAATTAATTTGTTACCGTTTTGTTGCCAATGGGCTTCCATTATTTTACAATTAAAGGTATTGACATCGGTGTGCACTTTAGAAAAACATTCAAAATCGGTGTGATTAAAAAGTTCTTTGCATGCCGAATTCATCAATTCTATGTTTAATTCATTGTGATAATACCAAGAATTCTCATTGATAAATACCTCTTTTGAGGTGTGAATATGGTATTCGTAAGTGCGTTTGTTCGCGTCAAAACGAGCATGATTTTCATCTGCAACTAAATGGATATTTAAAATTGCAATATCAGCTGGTAAAAAAGAATTGAGTTTGTGAATGTAATGTGGTACATCAATTTCAAAATCCAAATCAAAGTGGGCAAACATTTGTTTGGCGTGAACTCCGGTGTCGGTTCTTCCAGCTCCAACCAAATCGATTTCTGTTTTGAAAAGTGTTGAAAGTGCCTTGTTTAAAGTTTCTTGAACAGAGCTTGCATTGGGCTGGTATTGCCAGCCGTGGTATTTAGTTCCTTTATATGCAAATTCTAAAAAGTATCTCATTTTGGTTCACAGATTCAAAGTTGCAAAGGTACAAAGGTTTTTTATTGGATGTTTAAACTAGTAATAAATAATTAACTTTGCTGCTAAGCGAAAAAATGGACTAGATTGCTTTGTTTCTCGCAATGAAAATATGATAAAAATTCTATTACTTTCCGATACCCACAGTCATATTGATGATACCATATTAAAATATGTGCAGCAAGCCGATGAAGTTTGGCATGCTGGTGATATTGGGAGTTTGGTTGTTACCAATAAAATCAAAAGTATAAAGCCATTGCGAGCGGTATTCGGAAACATCGACGATGATAAAGCCCGAATGGAGTTTCCGTTGCACAATCGGTTTATGTGTGAAGGAGTTGATGTTTGGATAACTCATATTGGCGGTTACCCCGGCAAATACAACCAAGCCATTCGAGATGAGCTTAGGGCCAATCCGCCTAAATTATTTATTTGTGGGCATTCACACATATTAAAAGTACAGTTTGACAAAAGTCTGAATTTACTCCATATGAATCCTGGTGCTGCTGGGATTTCAGGTTTTCATCAAATTCGAACCATGCTGCGATTTGAAATAGATGGCGATAAAATTCAGAGTTTGGAGATTGTGGAAATAGGGAAGAAGTAGAGATTGTAGATTTTAGTTGTCAGTTTATCTATTTTGTATATTAGATTTCATAAAAGTTGATGGGATTTAAAATTATTTATATTTTTGATAAAAGAAATATAAAAAATATGGAAAATAGTACCAAAAAATCTTCGTTTATTATTATGATACTTGGCGGAGTATTAGTTTTAGGAAATTACTCTTTAAAATTAATCAAAGAAGAAAAGCATACTACAAATAATATTATTATAATGTGTTGTTCTTTAGTTTTTATTTGTACAATTTTATTTGCTTATTTTAAAGGCAGTAAAAAAGTATAGTTTACGTATGCAGCTTTTATAGCCCAGATTACAATGGAAACCTTTTTCTAAAAAATAATTTAGGTTTTCTTATTTTTAAAAGGCGACCAGTGGAAGTTCTTTTAAAATTTTTAGAAAACTTATTTTTAGAAAATCTTGCAATTAAAAGCTGGATTAGCTTCAATAAATAGAATTTGAAACAAGTTCAGATTAAACAAAAAAATCCCAAACTTTCGTTCGGGATTTTCTTCGCACTAATAAACTAAGTTTATAGGTTTATCTCAATCGGTCCACAGATTTTACGAGATCTTCATCCTTCTTAATAGCCTTGTTAGCCAAGACTAGAAAAACGATAGAAAAGATAGGTAGAAACATCCCAATACCCTTCTCCGAAACTGTAGCAGTTCCTCCGGATAGATTTAGGGAACGAGTAACAAACAATCCTAATAAAATTAAATTTAATATCATATTCAATCTGTTTAAAACAAATTGTTGCTGTCTTTTTTTGAAAGTAATAATGCTAATTAATGCAAGGGTAGTGCTCAATCCAAGTAGTATTTGATATAACATGGCATTCATAAAGTAGAAATCTTTTCCATCAATAGTTTTCCATAATGGAAAAACAAACGGAAGAATTCCTGCAAGTATAAATACAATTGCTAAATAAATGGTTTGAATTCGTTGTAACATAATTACTAAATTGTGTAGCAAAAATATATTTTCTTTTTCTAAAAAACTATTGCTTAAATGAAATTTATTCGTATTATTGCAATAGAAATCCGTAAGTACTTCAAAAACACGGATGTTTTCATCAGAAAAAATTTACCACACAACATTGTATTGTCACTTATTTCCCAAAAAATATATTTAATAAACATTTATGTTTGATAGTTCAGCATTAAAAGGAATGAAGTTATCCGAACTTCAAGAAATTGCCAAATTGGCAAAAACCATAAAATTTAACGGCGTTAAAAAAGAGGTCTTAATTGATCAAATTTTAGCTCATCAAGAAGCGGCAGCTAAGCAAAACGATGCTGCTAGTTCTGCACCTGCTAAAGAGGAGAAAGTTAAAAGAGCTCGAATTTCGCCTGTTGGCGCAACCAAACCCGAAGCAAATTCTACTGATTTGTTTTCGGAAGAACCTGTTAAAGAAACTCCTGCCGAAGAAGTAGCTCCTGCTAAAAATGAACGTTTCCAAAAGAAACCAAAATTTGTTAAGCAAAATCAACCAGAGACTTTTGAACAAAATGCTGATTTATTAGCAACAGAAGAAATTATTACTTCAGAAAATGATACAAATGCCGATGCGCCTGCAAAGCCATTTAATCCAAATCAAAAGCATAAAAATCCAAATCAGAATCCAAACCAAAACCCGAATCAAAATCCGAATTTTAAAGCTAAAAAAAGCCCCAATTTTAGAGATTCTGATTATGAGTTTGACGGAATCATAGAAAGTGAAGGTGTTTTAGAAATGATGCCCGATGGCTACGGATTTTTAAGATCTTCTGATTATAACTATTTGGCTTCGCCAGATGATATTTATTTATCTACTTCACAAATTCGTTTGTTCGGATTAAAAACCGGAGATACCGTAAAAGGAGTAGTGCGCCCACCAAAAGAAGGAGAGAAGTTTTTTCCTTTGGTGCGTGTGTTGAAAATTAACGGACACGATCCGCAAGTGGTTCGTGATCGTGTTTCTTTTGATCACTTAACACCAATTTTCCCTAAAGAAAAATTCAATATTGCCGATAAGCAAGCCAGTGTTTCTACAAGAGTAATCGATTTGTTTTCGCCTATTGGTAAAGGACAACGTGGAATGATTGTGGCACAGCCAAAAACCGGTAAAACCATGTTGCTTAAGGATATTGCCAATGCCATTGCTGCCAATCATCCCGAAGTATATTTAATTGTTTTATTGATTGATGAACGTCCAGAAGAGGTAACCGACATGCAACGCAGTGTGCGTGGAGAGGTAATTGCTTCTACCTTTGATAGAGAGCCGCAAGAACATGTAAAAATCGCCAATATAGTGCTTGAAAAATCAAAACGATTGGTAGAATGTGGTCACGATGTTGTGATTCTTTTAGATTCGATTACCCGTTTAGCAAGAGCTTACAATACGGTGCAACCCGCATCTGGTAAGGTCTTGAGTGGGGGAGTAGATGCCAATGCACTGCAAAAACCAAAACGATTCTTCGGAGCGGCTCGTAATGTAGAAAACGGAGGTTCGCTAAGTATCATCGCAACAGCATTAACCGAAACCGGCTCTAAAATGGATGAGGTAATCTTTGAAGAATTTAAAGGAACTGGAAACATGGAGCTGCAATTGGATCGTAAGATTGCCAACCGTAGAATCTTTCCAGCGATCGACTTGACTTCTTCTAGTACCCGTAGAGACGACTTGTTACTTGACGAAAAAACACTGCAACGCATGTGGATTTTAAGAAAATTCCTTGCCGATATGAACCCAGTGGAAGCTATGGATACCATTAACGACAAAATCAAAAAGACTAGAAACAACGATGAATTTTTGATTTCTATGAATGATTAGAAGCGAATCGTTTGCGCATTGCCGTAAACGTCTTTCCCGCTATACCTTACAACAAAAAAATGTCCCGAAACCATCGGGACATTTTTTGTTTCCATTCCTATCGGGGCTAGAAAGTAATGGTCTTTTGTGAAAATAGTATTAACCACCACCTTGTCTCTCCGATGTAGTAACAATCTTATTTTAAATTAATTATTTCAAAAGAAATAACAATTAAACAACGACTCTTTTTTTTAAATATAAAAATAATGTATATATTTGATAAAAATATGTTACATAATTGTAGTAATTAATCCAAAATAGATTTATATGTTTTTTTTTTGATTTATGCAACATTTTAAAATAGACATAATGCTTCTACAGAAATTTTCAACGAGAGACCTTTCGACTGTTTTATTAACGTTAGGACTGCTGACCGTTTTCTTTTTGCCGACCGAATTTTTATTTCACAACTCGACAACTTTTTGTATACATAAAAACTTACTGCAATTCGATTGCCCTGGTTGTGGTATGACAAGAGCATTAAACTGTTTAATGCACGGGCAATTCCAACAAGCATTTATTTTTAATATTGGTATCGCTCCGTTTACACTTTTAATAATTCAACATTATTCATCATACATCACGCAGCCAAATTTGACCGATACTTTTCGAAAAATATCTGTTTGGTTTTTAACCGCAACACTATTTACACAATACATTTTAAAAACAATTCAACACTTTGTATAAAATGGAAGAAACAAAATCACTTGAGGAAGCAAATCTATTACTTGGACTTGTATTGTGGCTAATTTTTTCATTACAATTCGCTGGTCTCAAATAAAACATTAGTAAAATCATTTTAATATAAATCATAAAATCAAACAATTATGTTCAAAGGAAATTCATCAGTGAGCTTTAGAAGCTCTAAAACAAAAGCAGACGTTATTAAAGTTGTGGAAGAACAACTTGAAATTTTAGGTAATGTTTCTGTATCATCTTCAGGTGGTATAAATGTAACAGGTTCTAAATTTACTGGATTCGGATTTAATACAAATATTGAAGGTCGTGTAAGCGACAGAGACGGAAGATTTTCAGTAAATGTCGACTTTGAAGCAAAGCCAGAAGTTGTAGGTTGGGCTGTAGCAATCTGTTTTTTTCCAATCGGTTTAGCAGTAATGATTTTGCCAAACAACGCTAAAGGTGATATGCAACGCAAATCTGACCAAGCATTGCAAGAAATAAAATCAATACTTGACGAAAAGTAACAAAAAAAGGAGCTGAATTTCAGCTCCTTTTTTATATAAATAAGTTTGGTAATTATTCTTTACTGGCCAAATAGCGTTCAGCGTCCAATGCAGCCATACAACCTGTTCCGGCTGCAGTAATTGCTTGGCGGTACACATGATCGGCAGCATCACCACCAACAAATACACCCGCAACATTAGTTTTAGAAGTACCTGGAGTATTTACAATATAACCAGTTTCATCTAGTGTTAGATAGTCTTTGAAAATATCCGTATTTGGTTTGTGTCCAATAGCGACAAAAAATCCAGTTGCAGGAATTTCATGGGTTGCACCAGAAACTCTGTTTTTAACACGAACAGCAGTGACTACTTGTCCGTCTCCCAAAACTTCATCGGTTTCGGTATTTAATAAAATCTCGATGTTTTCGGTTTTTCGTACACGTTCTGCCATGATTTTAGAGGCTCTAAATTGCTCGCTTCGCACCAACATGGTTACTTTCTTACAAAGTTTAGATAAGTAATGCGCTTCTTCGCAAGCCGAATCTCCAGCACCTACAATAACTACTTCTTGATTACGGTAGAAAAAGCCATCGCAAACCGCACATGCCGAAACACCACCACCCATTTTTAAATAATGTTGTTCGGAGTCTAATCCTAAATATTTAGCAGAAGCACCGGTAGAAATAATTATGGTATCGCAATGAATTTCTTTCTCGTCGTTGATCCACACTTTATGTACCGGCCCTGAAAAATCTACTTTGGTAACCCAACCATCTCTAACATCCGTTCCAAATCGTTCGGCTTGCTCTTGCAAGTTCATCATCATTTGTGGTCCTGTAATTCCTTCAGGATTTCCAGGATAATTTTCTACTTCATTTGTAGTTGTTAGTTGGCCTCCCGGTTGCGTACCTTGGTACAATACTGGATACATGTTTGCTCTTGATGCATATATAGCAGCAGTGTATCCCGCTGGTCCTGAGCCAATAATTAAGCATTTAATTTTTTCGATAGTAGTAGACATAAATTATTTTATTTAAGAATGGCAAAGGTAAGTTTTTATTAAAATATATCCCTAAAATTACTATTAGAAATATTGATGCTGTAATTAATTTAATTAATAATTGAAAACATTTTGAGAACCGATTAATTGTTTTTATATTTGCACTCGCTTTCGGGGTGTAGCGTAGCCCGGTTATCGCGCCTGCTTTGGGAGCAGGAGGCCGCAGGTTCGAATCCTGCCACCCCGACAAATAAAGCGTGGAACTTTTTATAAAGTTTACTTTGATAAAAAGTGAAAGGATTTGTTTAAATTAAAGCACCGCTTTAATTTGCAAAACATCCCCTAGAGGATCATATAATAATCCTGCCACCCCGACAAAAGTCTTTTCATTTTTATGAAAGGACTTTTGTCATTTATATAGAGTGCAAAAAAAAACCGAGTATAAACTCGGTTTTACTATTTTATTTTGTTGGCTTTTTGGTCAACACGGCGTTATCAACAAAACGTTTCATATCAATTTTTTGATCGCCATACAATTTGATTTCCGATTTACCAGAAGCATCAATTGATAAGGCGCCTTGAACTAATAAACTAACCGAAGAATAAGCTTCGCAAGTAAGCTCAGCATTTTTTGCAGTTAAACCTTTGGCTTCTAAATTGGCATTGTTATCTAAACGAACTTTTAATTGGGTAACATCACCGTTCACAAGTGCATCACTTTTTTGGTATAAATCCAAAGTTAAGTTGGTTGCAGTAACCAAAGCTTTTAAAGAAGCATTTTTACTTAAATTGATTACAGCATTTTCCCCTTTATCGTTTAATTCCGCTTTGGATTTATCATCCATCATTAAAGTGAAATTCTTAGAATTTGAATTTAAAAACAATTTGGAAAAATCGTAAGATTTAAAAGTAATATCATCCAATTCGATACTTGCAATTGCACTAACAACTGCTTCATTTCGAGAAATAACTTGTTTAAAGTCGTTGGTGTAGGTTACACGAATACTTAATTTTTTATAACTTGAAATGTCTTTTAAGGTAGATAATCGCAAGGTAGAACCACTTAAAGTAGCGTCAATAGCTTCATGTAAATTATCATCTGCCTCAATTTCTATTCCAAATTCATTTCCTTTTACTAAGAAAATTTCCAAATTATCAGCTATTTCTAAAGTAGTGAAACTTTCAATTTTTTTAATTTTAGAGGTAACAATCTTAGATCCCTTAATTTTTTCTTTCTTTTGAGAATAAGCAAAGGAAGTTGCAAAAACGAGCACAATAAGTAAGATAATTTTTTTCATGTTTGAATTTAGTTTATGCTACAAATTTATAATTTTTTTATTGCAGACAGAACAATTTTATGCTTTAAGTTTGATACTCCATTCAAATTCCATTTCAGTAACTATAACTCCTTGTTTGTTTCTGCCAATTGATTTTAGCCAAACAGTTTGTCCTTCGCCAGTAGCGATTGTTTTTTGGATAGCCTCTGAGATATTTCCTACATTGTTGCAAGTGAAATGGATTTTTCCATTTGCTTTTTTGTTGAAGGATGCTTTTGAGTTTAGTACCAACATCGATATGGATCTTTTGCTGTTTTTTATTTCATTCAGTACTAATGCGCCGGTAGTTAATTCGGCTCCCATAGCAAGCACGGCAAAGTAAATGGAGTGGAACGGATTTTTATTTATCCAGTTTTCTCTCACAGTTGCAGAACAGGAGTTTGAATTTATCTCTTTTAGTCGAACTCCGCACCAAAATGCTGAAGGTAGTTTAAAGAATAGAAAAGCATTGAGCTTGATTAGCGTCCAGTTCATAATTTTTTTATTGTAAATATAACTAATTTTCACAAAGCTTCATTTGTTAATAATTTGTTAAATTTAAGTACTTTGTATTGCATAATACTTTTTAAAGGTTGTATCTTTGCATAAGAAATTAATAGACTATATATAGTATGTTTAATTTCGAAATAAAAAAGGGAGAATAAATTTCAAAAAAATAAATTATGAATATTGAAAATACAAAGGCTCAAATGCGGAAAGGTGTTTTAGAATTTTGTATCTTATCGGTGTTAAAAGAAAAAGAAGCTTACACCTCAGAGATACTAGATACTTTAAAAAACGCAAAATTACTTGTAGTAGAGGGTACAGTTTATCCGCTGTTAACAAGATTAAAAAATGATGAATTGCTAAATTATCGTTGGGAAGAATCTACATCAGGGCCACCTAGAAAGTACTATGAATTAACAGAGCAAGGAAAAACTTTTTTAAATGAATTAAATGACACCTGGATAGAATTGTCAGATGCAGTAACTATAATAACTAATAAAAAATAAGAAATCATGAACAAAACAGTAAATATTAATATAGGAGGTTTATTTTTTCATATTGATGAAGATGCATACCAAAAATTATCAAAATATTTTGAAGCAGTAAAACGATCGCTAACTAATTCTTCCAGTAAAGAAGAGGTTATGAAAGATATTGAAATGCGTGTTGCTGAAATTTTATCAGAAAAACAAAAAAGTGAAAAACATGTAATTAACGGTAAAGATGTTGATGATGTTATAGCGGTTATGGGTCAGCCTGAAGATTATAGAATAGACGACGATGCTTCAGAGCCAGCACCTTCATATAATTATATTCATACTGGCAGAAAAAAATTATATCGTGATGAAGATAAAGGAATGATAGGAGGGGTGTGTACCGGGCTTGGGCATTACTTTGGAGTAGATTCTGTTTGGTTGCGTTTGTTCTTTTTATTATTGTTTTTTGGTTTTGGATCAGGGGTAATTGCCTATATTGTTTTATGGATTGCGATGCCAAAAGCAGTTACAACAGCAGAAAAATTAGAAATGACTGGAAAACCGGTTAACATTTCAGAAATTGAAAAAAAGGTTAAGGAGGAATTTGATAAAGTATCGGGTAAAATAAAAAATGTTGATTATGATGATCTTGGTAATCGAGTAAAGAATAGTGCCGAAACCTCTGGAAGTAAATTAGGAGGTGTTTTACAAACCATTTTTGAAACTTTCTCCAAAGTAATTGGAGTAATTATAATTATCTTCTCATCGATAGCTTTATTTGTGATAATTATTGCTTCTGGAGTTGCAATTTTCTCAAGTTCGTTGCCACAAAATACTTTGATTAATCATTTTAGAACTCCATTAGGATTAGAAACTCCAATGTGGATTCAAGGAACCTTGTTCTTATTGACTTTTGGAATTCCGTTTTTCTTCTTATTTGTTTTAGGATTGAAAATAGTTGTAACTAATTATAAATCAATTGGTAATATTGCAAAATATACGCTGATTGCTGTATGGAGTATTGCACTTTCTTTATTAATTACAATTGGAGTTAAAGAGTTTACTCAAATTTCATCAGAAGGTAAAGAGGTGAAAAAAGAAATAATTGCGCTTTCGCCAAACGATACGTTAAGAATTAGTTTTAAGAATAATGATTTTTATGATAAAGAAATCGATAATAGAGTTGATTTTAGATTGACTCAAGATGAAACTAACAGAGAAATCATCTATTCTAATAATGTTTCTATTAAAATATTACCAACTAAAGATACCGTTCCTTATTTGCAAATTGAAAAAATTGCCTTAGGTAAATCAATGGAAGAAGCTAGAAAGCGTGCCGAAAAAATTAAATACGGTTATAAAATAGAAGGAAATAAATTAGTGTTAGATAATTATTTAATTAGTCAAGTTGCTTCTAAATTTAGAAACCAAAAAGTGGAAATGTTTTTATACCTTCCATTGGGAACACAGTTTCAAGCTGATGCAAGCGTTCAAGTATATGATGAGTCAGAGGATGGTTATTTTAACTTGCATTTTTCATCAGACGACTACATTTATAAAGTTATGGATACTAAAGTAAAATGTACCAATTGCCCGCCCAATGAAAACGATGATTATGATACCACAATAACAGAAGAAGTAAATGAAATAGATGGTGATTCTGTTAAAACAGTTACAGTTAAAGTTAATAATGGAAAGAAAATAATTAAAACCGTAACTAAAACTCAAAATTACTAATCATGATAAAAATTGTAATATTTTGCACGAAACTATTAATATCAGCTGTGTTGGCGTTATTATTTTAGAAATTACTATTTATCTATTATAACAAGAAAAATCCCGATGAAAGTTGGGATTTTTTTATTTGGTTCAACAAAAGTTAAACCAATACCAATTAACTTCTGTTTTATTCAAATCTTTGTAATTTTGAATAAAAATTTGAGATGAAGATATTAATTACAGGAGCTACGGGTTTAATTGGAAAAGAATTAACAAATTTACTTCTGAAAGAAAATCATATTATTCATTATTTAACTACTTCGAAATTAAAAATTCAAAATCGAGAGAATTATTTTGGCTTTTATTGGAATCCCAAAGAAGGTAAAATTGACGAGAATTGTTTGGATGGAGTTGATGCGATAATTCATTTGGCAGGAGCTTCAATATCCAATAGATGGACTAATTCGTATAAGCAAGAATTAATTGAAAGTCGACTTTTATCTACTAATTTGTTGTTTCACTTAGTTAAAAAAAATCCCAAACAGGTAAAACATTTTATCTCAGCTTCCGGTACTGCAATCTATCCAGATAGTAATTCGGCTATATATGATGAAACTGCTTCAGAAATAGACCATTCCTTTTTAGGAAATCTAGTGGTCAAATGGGAGGAAAGTGCCGATCAATTTAATTTATTGAACATTAAAGTTGCTAAAATGCGCACTGGTGTGGTTTTTTCTGAAAACGGAGGTGCACTTCCTGAAATGATAAAACCTATAAAAATGTTTGCAGGCTCTGGTTTCGGGACTGGAAAACAACTGCAAACTTGGATTCACATCAATGATATTGCAAGGCTATATTATTTTACATTACAAAACGAAATAGAAGGCGTAATAAATGCTGTTGCACCAAATCCTATTTCCAATCAAGAATTAACAAGATGTATTGCAAAACATTTACATCGCCCTTTGTTTTTGCCTAATGTATCAAAAATGGTAATGAAATTAATTTTAGGAGAAATGCATATTTTACTATTTAATAATAAAAATATTATTCCAAGAAGAGCTTTAGAACTTGGTTTTCAATTTGAATATCCTTCAGCAGATTTGGCATTATCCAATCTTATTAAATAAAAAAAAAGTTCTAGTTATCGCTAGAACTTTTTTCATTTTGAATTAATGCTATTTCTTGCCTTTCGGCCAAATGTAAACCTTTTATATTCCAAATGTAGCGATAACTATGCTACAACAATCTTAAAATTATATTAAAGTTTCTATATCTCGAGTAATTAGCTTTTTTGTAAAAATAAATTTAAGTGACAATTTGACATTTTTACAGAAATGGCAGTACTTTTGCAATCCGATATCGGAATAGTAATAAATCATGAATCTTAAAGATATATTTAAAAATAAAAATACCATGAGTACGGAAAAAACGGACAAAGAAATTCTTGAAAATGAAATGAACCTTAATACTGAAGCAACTGCTACAGATGAAACAGTTTTAGGTAATGAAAATGAAGGGGTGGAAGAAGATGCACTTAGTACGGAACAAAAATTAGAGTTAGAATTATCTAGTGAAAAAGATAAATTTTTACGTCTTTTTGCTGAGTTTGAAAACTACAAAAAAAGAACCTCTAAAGAAAGAATGGATTTGTTTAAAACTGCCAATCAAGAAGTTTTACAAGCCATGTTGCCAGTTTTAGACGATTTTGACAGAGCCTTAGTAGAAATTGGAAAATCTCAAGATGATGCTTTGTTGCAAGGGGTAAGTTTAATTCATGAAAAATTCAAATCAACACTTTTTTCTAAAGGGCTAGAAGAAGTTGAAGTGCGTGCTGGTGATGCTTTTAATGCCGATTATGCCGAAGCAATTACACAAATACCAGCGGCATCAGATGCTATGAAAGGAAAAATTGTGGATGTACTTGAAAAGGGATATAAGTTAGGAGATAAAATTATTCGTTTTCCAAAAGTTGTTATTGGGAATTAATTTTGATGATTTAAAATTTAGTTCAAAACTATATTTATGAAAAAAGATTTTTACGAAATACTTGGTATCACAAAGAGTGCTTCCCCAGATGAAATTAAAAAAGCATATAGAAAAAAAGCTTTAGAATTTCATCCTGATAAAAACCCGGGTGATGCAAAAGCAGAAGAGAATTTCAAGGCTTGTGCTGAAGCATACGAAGTGTTAAGTGATGCAAGTAAAAAAGCGAAATACGATCAATATGGTCACCAAGCATTTGATGGTGGTGGAGGTTTTGGCGGCGGAGGTCATCACATGAATATGGATGATATTTTCAGCCAGTTTGGAGATATTTTTGGCGGCGGATTTGGCGGTGGTTTCGGAGGAAATTCTGGCGGACCGCGTCGTGTAAAAGGAAGTAATCTTCGAATTAAAGTTAAACTTACTTTAGAAGAAATCGCGAATGGAGTGGAGAAAAAAGTTAAAGTAAAACGAAAAATCCAAGCGCCAGGCGTAAAATATAAAACCTGTTCAACCTGTAATGGGCAAGGACAAGTACTTAGAGTGACTAACACTATTTTGGGTAGAATGCAAACTTCTGCAACTTGTTCTTCTTGTGGTGGAGCTGGGCAAACTATTGATAGCAAGCCAAATAATGCCGATGCATATGGAATGATAATGGAAGACGAAACCGTTTCTATTAAAATTCCTGCAGGTGTTGTTGACGGAATGCAACTTAAAGTTTCTGGCAAAGGAAATGATGCTCCAGGTAATGGTATTCCGGGTGATTTAATTGTTGCTATTGAAGAGCTAGAACACGAATTTTTAAAACGTGAAGGAGAGAACTTACATTATGATTTATACATCAGTTTTCCCGAAGCTGTGTTAGGAGTTTCTAAAGAAATTGAAGCGGTTAATGGAAAAGTTCGAATCAAATTGGAAGAAGGGATTCAATCGGGTAAAATATTACGATTGAAAGGAAAAGGAATTCCAAGTTTAAACAGTTATGGTAACGGAGATTTATTGGTGCATATTAATGTATGGACTCCAAAAACACTAAATAAAGAACAACGCATTTTCTTTGAAAATTCATTATCGGATGTGAATTTTGTTCCGCATCCTGAAAAAGGAGATAAATCATTTTTTGATAAAGTAAAAGATATGTTCTCCTAATTTTTTTTGCATTTAAAATAAATTTACTTTTTTAGTATTTGATTTTACTTGCATTTTTTCCCATCCTAATGTTTACATAAGGGTGGGTTTTTTGTAACATTTTCATAGATTTTCATACTAATTCTGTACTTTTACAAATTACATAAGCATAATAAATAATTTATGAGTAACATTCTTGAAGTTCACAAGGTAGTTAAGCAATATGGCGATTACACTGCACTAAATGAAGTTTCCTTAACTATTCCTAAAGGCAGTATTTATGGTCTTTTGGGCCCGAATGGTGCAGGAAAAACCTCGTTAATTCGAATCATCAATCAAATAACCATGCCCGATAGTGGGGAAATTATTTTAGATGGTCAACTTTTAAAGCCTGAAGACGTGCAATATATTGGATACATGCCCGAAGAGCGAGGATTGTACAAGTCAATGAAAGTAGGGGAACAGTGTTTGTATTTAGCTCAGCTTAAAGGACTATCTAAATCGGATGCCAAAAAGCAACTTAAATACTGGTTTGAACGATTGGAAATTCAAGGATGGTGGGATAAAAAAATTCAAGAATTATCAAAAGGGATGGCTCAGAAAATTCAGTTTGTGGTAACGGTTTTGCACAAACCTAAATTGCTTATTCTAGACGAACCTTTTTCTGGTTTTGATCCGGTTAATGCCAATTTGATAAAAGACGAAATTATCGAGTTAAACAAACAAGGAACTTCAGTTATATTTTCTACCCACCGAATGGAAAGTGTAGAAGAAATGTGTGATCACATTGCCTTAATTCATAAATCGAATAAGTTAATTGAAGGTAAATTATCCGATGTAAAAAAACAATTCAGAACAAACAGTTATGAAGTGGGTATTTTGTGTGATAACAACGAAAGTGTAATGCAGGAGTTATCTCAGAAATTCAAAGTAAATCCAACTGATTTTAATTCATTAAATGAAGAATTAAAATTAGAAATTCAATTGGATTCAACCTCTCAAAATGACCTATTGCAATTGTTATTGCAAAAAGGTCAAGTAACCCATTTTGTAGAAAAAATTCCTAGTGTAAACGATATTTTCATTAAAACAGTAACGGAGTAATGAGTAAACTAGCCTTAATCGTTAAGAGAGAATTTATTGCTAAAGTTCGTAATAAATCATTTATTGTAATGACTTTTTTAAGTCCGTTACTTTTTGTTGGTATTGCCTTATTTGTTGGGTATTTAAGCAATATGAAATCCGATTTAAAAACCATTGCAATTCATGATGAAACTGGAAGATTTGTAAATGAGTTTAAAAGTGATAAAGAATATAAATACCTTAATTTATCTAAGGTTGATGTAAAAGTATTGAGAGATAGCGTACTTAATGAAAGCTATGAAGGACTTCTTGTAATCCCTAATAATTCTCAAAATGATTCTTTGCAAAATCAGGTGCAATTTATTTCAAATGATAGTCCGAGTATTGTTTATATAAGTGAATTGGAAGACGTTATTACTAAAAAAATGACGGCCGAAAACTTTCAAAGAGTAGGATTAGATACCTTAAAAATTAACAAAGCTAAAGCTGATGTTTCTATTCAATTAAATAAGGCTTCGGGTGAAACCGCTTTGAAAGGGTTGAATGAAATTAAGATATTTATTGGCGGTGCTTTTGGGTATTTAATCATGATGTTCATTATTATATATGGAAATATGGTTATGAGAAGTGTGATTGAAGAAAAAACATCGCGTATTATTGAAGTAATTATTTCCTCAGTAAAGCCATTCCAATTGATGATGGGAAAAATTATTGGAACCTCACTAGCAGGAATCCTTCAGTTTTTAATTTGGGCCATCTTGGGATTAGCTGCAATGTTTGTGATGACTTCTGTATTTGGAGCGCAAATGGGTGCTACCACTGATGCACAAACCCAAGCTTTGCAAGCAGCTCAAAATCAAATGGGTGGAGAATTGCAATTGTATTTAAATGAAATTTTAAATCTTCCAATAGCTACAATTTTGGTCAGTTTTATTATTTATTTTATTGGAGGCTACTTTTTATACAGTTCTTTTTATGCGGCTATTGGTGCGGCTGTTGATAATGAAACCGATTCGCAACAATTCTTAATGCCAATCATAATGCCTTTAATATTGGGAGTTTATATTGGTTTCTTTACCGTTGTAAATGATCCAAATGGAACTGTTGCAACTGTATTTTCTATGGTGCCATTAACCTCTCCAATAGTAATGATGATGCGAATTCCGTTTGGTGTTCCTTTATGGCAAATTGTGCTTTCTATTACTATTTTATTTGGAACCTTTTTTGGAGTGGTGTGGTTTGCATCCAAGATTTACCGTGTAGGAATTTTAATGTATGGTAAAAAACCAACCTGGAAAGAACTCTATAAGTGGCTTAAATATTAATTTCAAATCAGTAAATTATGTCTAGAATATTAATCATTGAGGACGAAGCGTCTATTAGAAGGGTTTTAACCAAAATTCTTTCAGAGGAGAGCGATACCTATTTGGTAGACGAAGCCGAGGATGGAGTTCAGGGACTTGAAAAAATAAAAAACACCGATTACGATTTGGTTTTGTGTGATATCAAAATGCCAAAAATGGATGGAGTTGAGCTGCTTGAGGCAGTGAAGAAAATCAAACCTGAAATTCCGATGGTCATGATTTCTGGACACGGTGATATGGAAACGGCAATTCAAACGATGCGATTGGGAGCCTTTGATTATATTTCTAAACCACCCGATTTAAATCGGTTATTGAATACGGTTCGTAATGCTTTAGATAAAAAGCAACTGGTAGTTGAGAATAAAATCCTGAAGAAAAAAGTCAGTAAGAATTATGAGATAATCGGAAATTCGGAACCAATTATCGCAATCAAACAAATGATTGAGAAAGTTGCCCAAACCGATGCCCGTGTATTAATTACGGGGCCAAACGGAACGGGAAAAGAGTTGGTTGCACACCAACTTCATGAAAAAAGTGAGCGTGCCGATTTTTCATTAATTGAAGTAAACTGTGCTGCAATTCCTTCAGAATTGATTGAAAGTGAATTATTTGGTCATGTAAAAGGTGCCTTTACTTCGGCAGTGAAAGATCGAGCGGGAAAATTTGAAGCCGCTGATGGCGGTACAATTTTCTTAGATGAAATTGGAGATATGAGTTTGGCAGCTCAAGCCAAAGTATTACGGGCCTTACAAGAAAATTTGGTTCAGCGTGTAGGCGCCGATAAAGATATTAAAGTGAATGTGCGCGTTATTGCGGCTACCAATAAAGACCTTAAAAAAGAAATTGAAGAAGGTCGTTTCAGAGAAGATTTATACCATCGTTTAGCGGTAATATTTATTAAAGTTCCGTCATTAAATGAACGCCGAGATGATATACCTTTGCTTTTAGAACATTTTGCTTCAAAAATAGCAGAAGAACAAGGTAATACTCCAAAAACATTTTCAAAGGAAGCAGTTAAACTCTTGCAAGTTTATGATTGGACTGGAAATATTCGTGAGCTAAGAAATGTTGTAGAACGATTGATAATTCTTGGCGGAAACGAAATATCTGAACAAGATGTAAAATTGTTTGCAAGTAAATAAAGAATAAAATGCAGTTAAAAAAAATAAATCCCAATCTTCAACAAGCACTTCTGGAACATGAATTAACAGAAGCCAATGAGATGCAGCAAGAAACTTTTTCAACAATAAAAAGTGGGGTAGATGCGGTTATTCAATCGCCTAAAGGATCTGGAAAGACTACAACTATTGTGTTAAATGTGATTCAACGTTTAGAGAAAACAGTAGGCGAGTGTACGCGTGCTTTGATTATTGTAGAAAATAAGGAGAAAGTGTTAGAGATGGAAGAGCTCTTCTTAAAACTAGGAACTTACACCGATTTAAGCATTTTAGGAGTTCATGATAAAGGCGATATTGATTACGATAAAAATATTATTTCTTTAGGTTTAGATATCTTAATTGGAACACCAAATCGAGTGAATGCTTTGTTTTCATCTGCTGGATTTAATATCAATACCATCCGAATGTTTGTAGTAGATGATTCAGAAATATTGTTTAGAAACCGAATGGATTCGGTTATTTTAAGATTGTCGGCAAGTATCGATAAAACACAGCGAATTTTCTTTTGCTCCGAAATAACAGAACGAGTTGAAGTATTGGCAGAAAAAATAATGATTGAACCTCTTTTCTTCGAAATGGAAGAAGAGGAATAAAACAACATAAAAAAATATAAATATGGGCTTAATAAAAATATTTTCGGGAGAAGAAATTCTAGCAGTGAGTTTGAAAGAACGATTGGAAGAAGCAGAAATTGCTGTGGTAATTAGAAATAACAATCAAGCGAATGTATTACCAAGCATTTCTTCGCCAAAAGCGGTTGAATTGTTTATTCAAGAAGTCGATTATGGTAAAGCTAATCCAGTGATTGAAGAATTTAGATTGAGTTTATAGTTTAGATATTATAAAATAATTTTGAAGTTGATTCAAATTTTGTAATTTTATAAAAAAATGCCATGAAATATTTACTTTTTTTTGCGGTTTTATTTGTTCAAATTTCTTGTGATTCTAACTCTGATAATTATGTAATTAATCAGAATCCAAATAAGGTTATGTTGTTGAAAGTGGATTATGAAACCAATACTTTTGAAGGTGGCAATGAAACCATTTTTCCTAGTTCAACTTCAACATTTACGGTAACAAATCAAGTAATTCCACCTGCAGATTTTGGAAATATTAAATTGTTTTACAGTGAATTAAATACTAAAATATTTGATGGTGATATCATTTGGATGGGTGATGGTCAAATACATTTTCCAACATCTTTTTTATCTGCAAATCAATACAACTTTATAAACACATTAGTCCCAATAGCAGATCCAGTTTTTGAGAATGTTTATAACCCGGATAATATTAATTACAATTATTCAGAAATTTTTAATGCAATTCGCTACTTAGAAATTGTAAATCAATACAGAGCAAGCAACCCTAATGCAACTGTAAAATTATTCTTGTACACGCCTGGCGTAGGTATTGGTGATCCAAGCCAATGGAAATGGATTTTTATTATTAAAAATTAGAATTGGTATAAACTTTAATTCTAAACATTTAATCTATCTTTGCACCTTTAAAAAATAAGTCGATTGGAGCTTCTGCTTTATCTTCTTACTTCCAACTTTATAAAAATGATTACAATTAACGATATTTCCGTTCAATTTGGCGGAACTACCTTATTTAGCGATGTTACTTTTGCTATAAATGAAAACGACAAAATTGCCTTAATGGGTAAAAATGGCGCCGGTAAATCAACGCTTTTAAAAATTATTGCAGGAGCTTCAAAACCATCAACTGGTAATGTTTCGGTTCCTAAAGATGCAGTAGTAGCCTATTTGCCGCAGCATTTACTAACTACAGACGGAGCAACTGTTATGGAAGAAGCTTCAAAAGCATTTGGAGAAATCTTCAAAATGAAAGCTGAAATTGATGAAATCAATGAGCAATTAACCATTCGTACGGATTATGAAAGTGATGCTTACATGAAACTTATTGAACGAGTTTCCGATTTGAGTGAAAAGTTTTATGCAATTGAAGAAATAAACTACGAAGCTGAGGTTGAAAAAATATTAGTTGGATTAGGTTTTGAAAGAGAAGACTTTACGCGTCAAACCTCTGAATTTTCAGGTGGTTGGAGAATGCGAATTGAATTGGCTAAAATTCTTTTGCAAAAACCCGATTTAATTTTGTTGGATGAGCCAACCAACCACATGGATATCGAAAGTATTCAGTGGCTTGAAGATTTCTTAATTAATTCTGCCAAGGCAGTCGTTGTGATTTCACACGATAGAGCCTTTGTTGATAATATCACCAATAGGACTATTGAAGTTACTATGGGGCGTATTTATGATTATAAAGCAAAGTATTCTCATTACTTAGAATTGCGTAAAGACCGAAGATTACACCAACAAAAAGCGTATGATGAGCAACAAAAAATGATTGCAGATAATCAAGCTTTTATTGATCGATTTAAAGGGACATTCTCTAAAACTGACGCGGTTCAATCTCGTGTTAAAATGCTTGAAAAATTGGAAATCGTTCAAGTGGATGAAATTGATACCTCTGCTCTAAAATTAAAATTTCCACCTGCTGTGAGATCTGGAAATTATCCGGTAATTGTTAAAGATTTATGTAAAGCATACGGAGAAAAAGAAATTTTTAGAGATGCCAATATTGTAATTGAGCGTGGTCAAAAAGTAGCTTTTGTAGGGAAAAACGGAGAAGGAAAATCGACCATGATTAAAGCAATCATGAAGGAAATTGAAATCAATAGTGGTTCGGTTGAAATTGGGCATAATGCACAAATTGGATATTTTGCTCAAAATCAAGCTTCTTTATTAGACGAAAATGCAACTATTTTTTCTACTATTGATGATATTGCCGTTGGAGATATTCGTACTAAGATAAAAGATATTTTAGGTGCGTTTATGTTTCATGGAGATGATGTTACCAAGAAAGTGAAAGTACTATCAGGAGGAGAAAAAACCCGTTTAGCAATGATCAAATTATTGTTAGAACCTGTTAATCTTTTAATTCTAGATGAGCCTTCTAATCATTTGGATATGAAGACTAAAGACATTATTAAAGATGCTCTTAGAGACTTTGACGGAACGTTAATTTTGGTTTCACACGATAGAGATTTTCTTGATGGATTAGCCACCAAAGTTTTTGAATTTGGGAATAAAAGAGTGAAAGAACATTTTGAAGATATTAAAGGATTTTTAGCTCATAAAAAAATGGACTCTTTAAAAGAGATTGAAAAATAAATATGAATATTTCCCAATACACCAAAGAATTTAAATACAATCTGCAATTAGCTTATCCAGTGGTTTTGGGTATGCTTGGGCATACCTTAATTATGATTGTTGATAACATCATGGTGGGTAAATTGGGCTCTACCGAATTGGCTGCGGTTTCATTGGCAAACAGTATGATTTTTGTGGCTTTATCACTCGGAATAGGTTTTTCTACAGCGATAACACCAATTGTAGGTGAAGCCGATGCAGAAAAAGATTCCGGAAAAATTCGTTCCGCTTTTCATAATGGATTGTTCCTTTGTGTAATCTTAGGGTTTCTATTGTTTGGTTTAGTTGTATTAGGTAAACCAATTATGGAAATGTTGCACCAGCCTAAAGAAGTGATTGTTTTGGCCAAACCCTTTTTAGATTGGGTTGGTTTTTCGCTGGTTCCTTTAATAATTTATCAAGGATATAAGCAATTTGCGGATGGTTTATCCATGACCAAATACTCTATGTACGCTATAGTAATGGCGAATATTCTTCATGTTATTATTAACTATTGCTTGATATATGGCGTTTGGATTTTTCCAAAAATGGGCATTGTTGGCGCTGCATTGGGAACGGTAATTTCTAGGATTGCTATGGTTGTTTTTATGCACATCATATTGTCGAGACAAGAGCAGTTAAAAACATATTTCCATAATTTTAGTTTTTCTGAAATAAAAAAAGAAACCATTCAAAAAATTGTCAATTTAGGAGTTCCTTCCGCTTTGCAAATGTTATTTGAAGTAGTGCTATTTACAGCAGCTATATGGCTTTGTGGAAACATTGGTAAAACAAGTCAGGCTGCCAATCAAATTGCATTGAGTTTGGCTTCCATGACCTTTATGTTTGCCATGGGATTGAGTGTGGTTTCCATGATTCGAGTGAGTAATCAAAAAGGGTTGAATGACTACAAAAACTTGGTTGTTGTAGCGCGATCTATATTTTTATTAGTTATTTTAATCGAAATAGTTTTTGCTATTTTATTTATTGTTTTGCACAACATCGTCCCTTCATTATTTTTAGATATGAGCGATACCAAGCAGTTATTAGATAATAAAGAAGTAGTTTTTATTGCTGCAAAATTACTTTTGGTTGCTGCTGTTTTTCAAATCTCCGATGGAATCCAAGTAGTTGTGTTAGGTGCTTTACGCGGATTGCAGGATGTTAAAATCCCTATGTATCTTACATTTATTGCTTATTGGTTAATTGGATTTCCTATTTCTTATTATTTAGGCGAATACACCGAATTGAAAGCAGTAGGAGTGTGGATTGGTTTATTAGCAGGTTTATCAGCTGCAGCTTTATTTCTATACATTCGATTCCATTTAATTACTAAAAAGTTAATAAAAGAGAATTCCTAGCTTTACGTTTGTAACAATTCATTAAAAGCTTCGTATAACAATAAATTAAAACATTTTAAAATGATACTATTAATTATTATTGGGTTTATTTTAGTTATTGCTGGTTTTTCTTTGAAAGACAATACTAATCCGTTATCTAAATTTTCTGGCAGCATTCGAATCATTGGTTTTTTAGTAATTGGACTAGGGATTTTATCCTCTATGTTCAAACAAATTGACGCGGGTAAAGTAGGAGTAAAATCGCTTTACGGAAATGTACAGCCTGATGTTTTAGAGAGTGGATTGCATGTAATTAATCCGTTATTGGATATTACCGTTTTTGATATTCAAACGCAAAACTATACCATGTCGGCTATTCACAGTGAAGGTGCGCAAGAAGGTGATGATGCGATTAGAGTTTTATCAAACGATGGTTTGGAAGTGGTAATTGACTTAACCGTTTTATACCGTGTTATACCTAATGAAGCACCAAAAATTCTTAAAGGAATTGGTGAAAATTATACGGATAAAATTGTCCGTCCAATTACAAGAACTCGTATTCGCGACAACGCAGTTTATTATGATGCCGTGGCTTTATATTCTACCAAAAGAAATGAATTTCAACAACGAATTTTTAAAACCATAGAGGATGACTTCAAAAAAAGAGGTCTGGTTTTAGAGCAATTGTTGATTAGAAATATCAATTTACCGACTTCGGTTAAAACTACTATTGAAAGTAAAATTAACGCGGAGCAAGACGCACAAAAAATGCAGTTCGTACTTCAAAAAGAAAAACAAGAAGCTGAGCGAAAAAGAGTAGAAGCACAAGGTATTGCTGATTATCAAAGAATCATTTCAACCAATTTAACAGATAAACAATTACAATACGAACAAATTAAAGCCCAAAAAGAATTGGCTGCTTCCCCAAATACCAAAATTATTTTTATGGGAAAAAACAATGGTTCTGTAATTTTATCAGATAAATAATACTTTAAACTCCAAACTATATAAATATGCAACTTCCTAAATTTGTAATAGCAGATAATTCTGATTTTCCTGAAGATATTTTCATCATTCATTTAGATTTCCCTCGATTCATTATTAACTTAAAAGATGACGAAGTAGAATTTTTAGAAGACCTTGAAGGTGAAGATGAAACCGAATTAGAAGCCGAAATGGAGCATTTAATTACTCTTGCCGGTGAGTTTTATGATAAAGAAATGAAACTTTACGAAGAATAGTTTTTTATTTAGCGTAAGCTTTTAATAAATTTATAGCAGCTGCAAAGGGTGATATTTCATCATTTTGCACTGCTTTTTTATTTTTTTCTAATAGCTTTATGATTTCAGGATGGTTGTAAAAATTAGATTGTAATTGCTCGTTAATCGTTTCTAACATCCAATACTGATTTTGATCGTGTCTTTTTTGTTCAAAATAGTGGTTGGTTTGTACCAAGGTGTTGTATTCAGAAATGGTGTTCCAAACATCGGCAATTCCTTCTTTTGTATACGAACTACACGTGGCAGCCGTTGGTATCCAACCCGATTTTTTCGCAGGGAATAAGTGCAAAGCACGGTTAAATTCGGTTTTTGCTAATTTGGCTTTATTGATGTTATCACCGTCTGCTTTATTGATGACAATAGCATCTGCCATTTCCATAATCCCGCGTTTGATCCCCTGAAGTTCATCTCCAGCCCCCGATATTTTCAGAAGTAAAAAGAAATCTACCATGCTGTGAACGGCAGTTTCACTTTGTCCAACCCCAACAGTTTCAATAATAATGGTGTCAAATCCTGCTGCTTCACAAAGTATTATGGTTTCACGCGTTTTTCTTGCAACTCCACCTAGGGTTTCACCTGAGGCGCTAGGTCTTATGTACGCATTTTCATCTTTAACCAATTCTTCCATTCGGGTTTTATCTCCCAAAATACTTCCATGCGAAATGGTACTACTTGGATCTACCGCCAATACGGCAACTTTCTTTCCAATTGAAGTCAGGTGCTTACCAAATGCTTCAATAAAGGTACTTTTTCCAACTCCAGGAACCCCAGTAATTCCTATTCGAAACGATTTATTTGCATGAGGTAAACACGCCTGAATAATAGTATTTGCCTTTTCGGTATGATCTGGATTCGTGCTTTCAACCAAAGTAATTGCTCTACTTAAAGCTGTTTTGTCTTTAGCGAGAATTCCGTTAATTAGTTCTTGAGCAGAAGGTTGGTTTCGGCGCAATTGCTGAATCACCTCTAGTGATGAAGTACTTACACTTGGAGGGGGATTGACACCGTCTACTTCAGTTAACGCCGATTTTTTAGAGTTTTGTTTCAAATTATTGAATTTCTAAATACAAATTTACATAAAAAAATAGCCCAATAATCAATATTCCTATCTCAATTAGTAATTATTAATTGTCTATTGTCAATTATTTATTATTTTTACTATTCAAATTTACAACATGCAAATTAACGCCGAAATTCTTCAAAAACTAGCCAATATTGTTGGTGATGCCTATATTTTCACCGATCAAGAAACCCGTAATCATTATGGTCACGATGAAACCGAAAATTATGTTTTTCCACCAAGTGTAGTCGTGAAACCTGCTAACGCAAAAGAGATTTCTGAAATATTAAAAATAGCAAACGATTATAAAATTCCAACTACTCCAATTGGTGCAAGAACAGGGTTAAGTGGAGGTGCATTGAGTATTTATGAGGGCATCGGACTTTCAATGGAGCGATTAAATAAAATCATTGAAATTGATGAGCAAAACTTACAAGTACTAGTTGAACCTGCTGTTATTACTCAGGTTTTGCGTGAAGCAGTTGCCGAAAAAGGCTTGTTTTATCCAGTTGATCCAAGTAGTCAAGGTAGTTGTTGGATAGGCGGGAATGTGGCTGAAAATTCTGGTGGTGCGCGTGCCGTGAAGTATGGGGTTACCAAAGATTATGTACTGAACTTAGAGGTGGTGTTGCCAAACGGAGAAATTATTTGGACTGGAGCTAATACTTTGAAAAATTCTACAGGATATAATTTAACGCAATTGATGGTGGGTAGCGAAGGAACGCTTGGTGTAATTACCAAAATTGTATTGAAGTTACTTCCACAAAATACTCATAATATTTTAATGCTTGTTCCTTTTTATCATGCTAGCCAAGCATGTGAGGCAGTTTCGGCAATCTTCAGAGCCGGAATTATCCCAAGTGCATTGGAATTTATGGAGCGTGATGCGATCGATTGGACTTTAAAATTTGTTGACGGATTAAATGTTCAAGTAAAAGAAGATGTGCAAGCCCATTTACTAATTGAAGTTGATGGTAATTATCCTGAAATTTTAATGCTTGAAGCCGAAAAAATAATGGGAGTGGTAGAGGAGTTTGAAATTGACGAAGTGCTTTTTGCAGATACCGATGATCAAAAAAATGCTTTATGGAAAATGCGCCGTTCTGTGGCAGAGGCTGTAAAAGCAAATTCTATTTATAAAGAAGAAGACACCGTTGTGCCAAGGTATGTTTTGCCCGAATTATTACAAGGTATTAAAAATATTGGTAAGAAATACGGATTTCAATCCGTTTGTTATGGGCATGCTGGAGACGGTAACCTACATGTGAATATTATTCGAGGGACACTAAGTGAAACCGATTGGAAAATAGAAGTTCCTAAAGGAATTAGAGAGATATTCGAATTAACGGTTTCGTTAAGAGGAACACTTTCAGGAGAACACGGAATTGGATATGTACAAAAGAATTTTATGGATATTGCTTTTTCAAAAACACACCTCGAATTAATGGAACGAATTAAATATGTGTTTGATCCAAATAATATTCTTAACCCAGGTAAGATTTTCCCGGATAGTTTATGATTAATTTCTAATTGTCATCCTTAATTTTTCCATTCTTTCTTTGCGATCGTCAATGTACTTTTTGTACTTTATTTTTTGATCCGCATTGAGAAAGGTGTTTATTGTTCTATCTGTTTTTTCATTTATTGCATTCATTTCTTTAATTTTATCTTCGTCTGAAGCTTCAGACTTAGAAACTGCAAAAATGCTTTTAGAACTTGCTTCTATTTCTTTTTTTATTACAATCATTTGAAGAGCGTCAAGATTAAGTTCTTTTGCAATTTTTTCAATGCTTTTTGCTAAGTTTTCTTCTCTTTCTTTTTCTATGTCTTCTGAACTTTTATTTCTTCCGTAATTATTTGTATTTTGAATACTTTGTTGGTTTTGCATTTGATTCATTCCTCCGCCCATCATACCACCGTTCATACCACCGTTCATTCCGCCAAATTGAGCCATGCCTGAATTAAATCCAAAAAAAAGTAAAAATAATAATAGGGTTATTTTTATTGTTTTCATAATATATTTAATTATAAATTAGGTTCACCATATAAATCATATTCTGTAGCATCAATAATTTTGATTGAAACAAAATCTCCAGTTTTTAAATAAAATTTAGAAGCATCAATTAATACTTCATTGTCTACATCGGGGCTGTCAAACTCAGTTCTTCCTATAAAATAGGTTCCTTCTTTGCGGTCAATAACACATTTATAAGTTTTTCCTATTTTCTCTTGATTCAAATCCCAAGAAATTTGCGATTGTAAATCCATTATTTCGGCAGCACGCGCTTTCTTTACATCTTCCGGTACGTCGTCTTCAAGAACATAAGCGCCTGTGTTTTCTTCGTGTGAATAGGTAAAACAACCCAATCGCTCAAATTTCATTTCCTGTACCCAGTCCCGCATAATTTCAAAATCTTCTTGTGTTTCACCAGGATAACCCACAATTAAGGTTGTTCTTATCGTTATTCCAGGAACTGCTTTTCTAAATTCTTGAAGCAATTTAGTGGTTTTTTCTTTTGTAGTTCCGCGTTTCATCGATTTCAAGATGCTATCTGAAATGTGTTGCAACGGAATATCAATATAGTTACAAATCTTTGGCTCGTTACGCATCAATTCCAATACATCCATTGGGAAACCAGTAGGGAAGGCGTAATGCAAACGAATCCACTCAATCCCTTCAACTTTAACAAGGTTTTCTAGTAATTCGGCCAGATTCCGTTTTTTGTAAATATCTAATCCGTAATAAGTCAAATCTTGAGCAATAAGAATCAATTCTTTTACGCCATTTCTAGCCAATCCTTCAGCTTCTTTAACCAATTTTTCTATTGGTTGCGAAACGTGTTTGCCACGCATTAAAGGAATAGCGCAAAAACTACAAGGACGATCACAGCCTTCGGCAATCTTTAAATAAGCATAATTTTTCGGAGTTGTAGTCAATCGTTCTCCAAGCAATTCGTGTTTGTAGTCAGCGCCAAGTGCTTTTAATAAAAGCGGTAATTCGGTAGTTCCAAAATACTGGTCTACATTCGGAATTTCCTTTTCTAAATCGGGTCTGTATCGTTCAGATAAGCAGCCGGTAACAAATACTTTATCTACAATTCCATTGGCCTTTTTATCGGCATATTCTAATATGGTGTTTACCGATTCTGCCTTAGCATTATCAATAAATCCACAGGTGTTTATCACCACAATATTACCTTCTTGCTCGTGTACAACATCTTTACCACTTGCCTTTAATTGCCCCATTAACACTTCACTATCGTAAGTGTTTTTAGAACATCCAAGCGTAATCACATTGATTTTATTTTTCTTTACCGATTTGGTTCTCATACCTAATTTTAATTGGGTAACAAAATTACAGTATTTATTTTAAGGAGCGAAACTTTAGGGAATTTTTGGTTTCCTTTTTCCCGCTTTCGCTTTTAGTCTCGTTCCGTTCCTCCTCGAGAGCTATCAGCTCAATCGGGGCTAGGCATTATTCATTGTGCATAAAAAAAAACCATCCGAAGAACGAATGGTTTTAAATATAAAATTTATTTATTACAATTCAAATAAAAGTGTCACGCTTATATTGTTGTTTACAGCATTAATTCTTGCTGCATCGGTTAATCCTTGAGAGAAAAATTGTTGATTGTAATCGCGTTTAGCATAGGCATAAGCAACATCTAATTTTGTATATCCAAAGTTGTAACCAAAACCTGCTGAATACCCTGTTAAATCTCCAATTGTAGTCTTGTTTTTAAAAGGACTTTGTTCCCAACGGTAACCTCCACGAAGGCTCACTTTTTTTATTTTGTATTCTCCACCAATTCTAACTTCACTTGAAGTGGTCAATTCATTAGACATAATTGAATTTGTAGAAGAAAAATCTTGCTTTGGTCTGTAAGTGGTGTTTGCATAATTTTTAGACGCAATATCAAAACTTATTAATCCTCTTTTTCCAAAAATATATGCAAAACTACTAGTTAATTTACTTGGTGTTTGTAAATTATAAGGTACAAAAACCATTGTGGTGTTGGGGTCGGTCACTACAGTAGAATATTGATTAACATTTGGTGTTGCACTTAAGCCATAACCCGATGTAGAAATTCTTTGATTTAATTCATCAGTTAAGCGATACCATGTTGGTGATTCATATGAAATACCAACTCGCAATTCTTTCATCGGTTTAAATATTGTTCCAATTTGAAACGAAAATCCGCTACCATAAGTGTATAAATCATTATTAAATCGAACCGCATCTACAGTAGATCCTGTTGGGTACTTTGGATTATTGTTCGATTCAAAAAAACTACTAGATTGACGGTAGTCTAAAAAATGGGAATTTAAGTTTAATCCAAACAACCATTTGTCGGTGTATTGCCCGGCAAAGTTAAAAGTAGCTTTACCGTTGTACCCATTTGAATGAATTCTATTTTCTTGGTAGTAATTACCACCAGCAGCAATGTTAGTATAATAAGCAGTATTGTTTCCAGTATTCGCATTAGGATCAATAATATATGAATTATAGCCTAAATAAGCTTGCTGTTCGTTAAAATACAATTCATCATAATAGAAATTAGAGCCATCAATATTTGCTAACGGTACTCCATTAGCATAACTTAAAAAATAGTTACCTACTGAATTAATTGGATTTGTACCAGCTGAAAATATATTATTATCCAAGTTTTTTGCATTTTCATAATTTATTGAAAAAGCAAATTTTCTCCAATCGCTTTTTTTATCTTGATTAATGAATGTAAAAACAGCTCCTGCTTGATTAATATCTAATGAATTTTTATTATTTGAGGTAGTTTTCCCAAAATAATTCGATTCATTACAGGTGTTAAAGTTTGATAAAGTTACACCAACCTGATTGTTAGAAAATATTAACGATCCTGCAGGATTAACATTTAAAGAAGAAAAATCTCCACCAACAGCTCCAAATGCTCCTCCCATTGCTTTAAATCGTGCGGTACCATTTAGATCTGTTTGAGCAAATCGAATCGCATCATAAATGTCTTGAGCATATATTGAATTAAGTGCTGTGCTAAATAATATAATTGCAATTAATTTTTTCATTTGTAGTTTAATTTTTAAAATCAATAATTATCTTCTTCCTCCGCCGCCGCCTGATCTTCCGCCACCAAAACTACCGCCTCCTGAAGGACTAGGAGAAGAGTAGGAAGGAGAAGGAGAATAGGATCTCGTGCCTGAGTTTGTTGATGATGGTGAATAATTTCGGGTTGTATTGTTATTGTTATAATTTGATCTAGTTGTATTGTTATTGTTGTAATTGGTTCTTGGAGGATTATTGGATCTAATATTATTGTTTGAATTATTATTCGATCTTGTAGAAGGTGTGTTGTAGTCTCTAGAACCAAATACTCTAGTGTTTCTTACTTCATTTGATGTATTTCTTCTTCCTCCGTTTGATACATTTCCTCTTCCTCCAGAGGTATTCCCTGGATAATTACTACCTAAACGATTAGTATTTCTTCTTCCTCCAGAATAAGCGTAATTATAACCTAAATTACCATTGTTCCAACCCATGCCCCAATTAGGCCCATACCAGTTATTCCATCCCCATCCCCAATTAGGTCCATACCAGTTGTTCCAGCCCCATCCCCAATTATTTCCATA
Source organism: Flavobacterium sp. (assembly GCF_040383245.1). Classification (GTDB taxonomy): domain Bacteria; phylum Bacteroidota; class Bacteroidia; order Flavobacteriales; family Flavobacteriaceae; genus Flavobacterium. The sequence goes on from NZ_JBEIDX010000004.1 coordinate 81,633, forward strand.
CCAACCATTATTCCATCCCCAATTGTTCCATCCCCAATTATTTCCATACCATCCATTATTCCATCCCCAATTGTTCCATCCCCAATTGTTAAAAGCCCAACCATTATTCCACCCCCCGTTATCATAAACATTAATTGTTATATTGTCTGAGCTATTTGAACCCCAACCAGCATAATTTGAATTAGTAACTACTTCAGGCTGTTTTTGAACCGAATCTTGCGCAGAAGAATAGTTATCCACATTTGTAAAAACCTCATTGTCCTTACTTAAATTACTAAAGTACTCTTTATAATAACCACTATTGTTGGATTCGACTTCTCTTGGTTTTTGATTGTCGCTAGATCCATATACGCCGTCATTATCATAATAGGAGATGTTTTGGTAGGAACCACATGAAGTTGCTAACAAAGTTAATATCCCAAAAAGCATTAAAATAGAGATATTTGTGCGAGAAAAATAAAATGTTTTCATAAGTATAGCGTTTTTATTGTTGTTCATTACAAAAATAGTTAGTTTTGCGGAACTATTTAGTTAAAATAAGTTAAACAATTTTTGTGCCAAACTAATTCTCATGAGTAAGAACTTAACAAAGCGATCGGAAGACTATTCCAAATGGTATAATGAACTTGTGGTTAAAGCAGATTTAGCCGAAAACTCTGGTGTTAGAGGATGTATGGTTATCAAGCCCTACGGCTATGCTATTTGGGAAAAAATGCAAGCAGAACTAGATCGAATGTTTAAAGAAACCGGACATAGTAATGCCTATTTTCCATTGTTTGTTCCTAAAAGTATGTTTGAAGCAGAAGAAAAAAATGCAGAAGGTTTTGCTAAAGAGTGCGCTATTGTTACCCATTATAGATTAAAAAATGACGAGGACCGACCTGGAAAATTAATGGTGGATCCAAATGCGAAGTTAGAAGAGGAGCTTATTGTTCGACCTACCAGTGAGGCAATCATTTGGTCTACTTATAAAGGATGGGTCCAATCATATAGAGATTTACCTTTATTGATTAATCAATGGGCAAATGTGGTGCGATGGGAAATGAGAACTAGATTGTTCTTGCGTACTGCTGAATTTTTATGGCAAGAAGGCCATACTGCCCACGCAACAAGATCGGAAGCTATCGAAGAATCAGAAAAAATGATGAATGTCTATGCTGATTTTGCTCAAAATTTTATGGCTATCCCAGTTGTAAAAGGAATAAAAACAGAATCGGAACGATTTGCTGGTGCCGAAGAGACTTATTGTATTGAAGCATTAATGCAGGATGGAAAAGCGTTACAAGCTGGAACTTCTCATTTCTTAGGTCAGAATTTTGCTAAAGCATTTGATGTGAAGTTCGCTAATGCCGAAGGTAAACAAGAATATGTATGGGGAACTTCTTGGGGAGTTTCAACAAGATTAATGGGCGCATTAGTTATGACACATTCTGACGATAATGGTTTAGTGCTGCCTCCAAATTTAGCTCCAATTCAAGTTGTAATTGTGCCTATCTTTAAAACAGATGAAGAATTTGATCAAATTTCTAATGTTGTTACTGACCTAATGACTGAATTTAAGAAATTAAATATTTCTGTTAAGTTTGATAATAGAACCACACAAAAACCTGGATTTAAATTTGCAGAGTGGGAATTAAAAGGAGTACCTGTTAGAATTGCCGTTGGACCAAAAGATTTAGAAAACGGAACATACGAAGTAGCTCGAAGAGATAATTTGACAAAAGAAGTGGTTTTAAAAGATACTGTGGTTACCTATATAAGAGAATTGTTGGAGGAAATCCAGAATACCTTATTCCAAAATGCAATAGATTATAGAACCAATCATATTACAGAAGTAAATTCATTTGAAGAGTTCAAGTCAGTATTAGAAAACAAGGGCGGATTTATTTCTGCGCATTGGGATGGAACTGCAGAAACGGAAGAAAAAATTAAGGATTTAACCAAAGCAACCATTCGTTGTATTCCATTAGACAGAAAAGAAGAAGAAGGGAAATGTATTTTTTCTGGAGGCAAATCAACTGGTAGAGTGCTATTTGCAAAGGCATACTAAAAAAAAATAAAAAAAAATACAACTACACTTGTACGAATAAAAAATAGTTGTATTTTTGCATCCGCATTTAAGCAGTAGGCCCGTTCGTCTATCGGTTAGGACGCCAGGTTTTCATCCTGGTAAGAGGGGTTCGATTCCCCTACGGGCTACAAAATAAATTATTTAAAAAAAATATATAAAATGGCAAATCATAAGTCAGCTTTAAAAAGAATTAGAAGTAACGAAAAGAAAAGAGTATTAAATAGATACCAACACAAAACTACTCGTAATGCTATTAAAGCACTTAGAGTAGCTACTGATAAATCAGATGCAGCTTCTAAATTAGCTGGTGTAATCTCAATGATTGACCGTTTGGCTAAGAAAAATATCATTCACGATAACAAAGCTTCTAATTTAAAATCTAAATTAACTAAGCACGTTGCGAAAATGTAATATTTTCATTTTTAAAATACAATTAAAACTTCCATTTCTGGAAGTTTTTTTGTTTTAATAAGTCCCGATATATCAAAAAAAGCATTTCTAATTGCTTAATAACATCTTAATTGATTATTAAAATGTAAAGTATTAGGTGTAAGATTTTTTTTGTCAAAATAAAGTGTACCTTTGCACCTCCTAAAAAAACAAGATGGAATCTATCAGAAACATTGCAATTATTGCCCACGTTGACCACGGTAAGACTACTTTGGTTGACAAAATTATGTACCACTGTCAACTTTTTCGTGATAACGAAAATACGGGTGACTTAATATTAGACAACAACGATCTAGAGCGTGAAAGAGGTATTACTATTACTTCTAAAAATGTATCTGTTGTTTATAAAGGTACTAAAATCAATATCATTGACACTCCTGGTCACGCCGATTTTGGTGGAGAAGTAGAGCGTGTATTAAATATGGCTGATGGTGTTTGCCTTTTGGTTGATGCTTTTGAAGGTCCAATGCCACAAACGCGTTTTGTTTTGCAAAAAGCAATCGACTTAGGTTTGAAGCCTTGTGTGGTAATCAATAAAGTAGATAAAGAAAATTGTACTCCAGAGGAAGTACATGAAAAAGTTTTTGATTTGATGTTTGAATTGGGTGCAGAAGAATGGCAATTGGATTTTCCAACGGTTTATGGTTCAGCAAAAAATAACTGGATGTCGGATCATTGGGAAAATGTTACGACTAACATTGAGTCACTTCTTGATATGGTAGTAGAACATGTTCCAGCTCCAAAAGTTTCTGAAGGAACTCCTCAAATGTTAATTACATCTTTAGATTTTTCTTCTTTTACTGGACGAATCGCTATCGGTCGTTTAGAAAGAGGAGTATTAAAAGAAGGGATGCCAATATCTTTAGTAAAAAGAGATGGTTCAGTGATGAAGTCAAGAATTAAAGAAATACATACTTTTGAAGGTCTTGGACGTAAAAAAGTTCCGCAAGTAGTTGCTGGAGATATTTGTGCAATTGTTGGAGTAGAAGGATTTGAAATTGGTGATACCATTGCTGATTTTGAAAATCCAGAAGCTTTACAAACTATTGCTATTGACGAGCCAACGATGAGTATGTTGTTTACAATTAATGACTCACCATTTTTTGGTAAAGAAGGTAAATTTGTAACTTCAAGACATATTAGAGAAAGATTGACAAAAGAATTAGAAAAAAACCTAGCAATGAGAATGGGTGAAACTGATTCTGCTGATAAATTCATGGTTTTTGGACGTGGAGTACTTCACTTGTCTGTTCTTATTGAAACAATGAGAAGAGAAGGGTATGAATTGCAAATTGGACAACCTCAAGTTATTATTAAAGAAATTGATGGTAAAAAATGTGAACCAATAGAGGAATTAACAATCGACTTACCGGAATCACTTTCTGGAAGAGCAGTTGAGTTTGTATCTTTCCGTAAAGGAGAAATGCTAAGCATGGAGACTAAAGGAGAGCGTATGATCATAAAATTCAACATTCCATCTCGTGGAATCATTGGATTACGTAACCAATTGCTTACTGCTACTGCAGGTGAGGCAATTATGGCACACCGTTTTATTGGATACGAGCCTTTTAAAGGAGAGATTTCTGGACGTAACAAAGGATCTTTAATTTCTATGGAAAAAGGGAAAGCTATTCCATATTCTATTGATAAATTACAAGATCGAGGTAAGTTTTTCGTTGAACCAAATGCAGAAATATACGAAGGTCAAGTAATTGGTGAGAATTCTCGTGGTGATGATATGTGTGTAAACGTAACTAAAGAGAAAAAACAATCAAATGTTCGTTCTTCTGGAAATGATGAAAAAGCAAGAATTATTCCGCCAGTTATTTTCTCATTAGAAGAAGCTTTAGAATACATTCAAAAAGATGAATATGTTGAGGTTACACCTAAATCAATTCGATTGAGAAAAATCTATTTGACTGAAACCGAAAGAAAACGTATCAAAATATAATTTTGAACTAATTGATATAAAAAAGTCCTGAGAAATCAGGACTTTTTTTATTTTACTTTACTACAATGTCATATTTCTCTAAAAGCCCTTTTAGGCCCTCCATTGAAAAAATGGCTTTCTTAATTTTGTTTTTTTCGGGATCAAATGCATAGTCGTAGCTGGTAGAAAAATCAGCTTTATTTGCAATGGTATCAATAAAAACCGCTCTTCTTAGATTGCAATTATCAAATAAAACTTCTGTTAAATCACTCGACATGAAGTCGGCTGCAATCATACTGCAATTAATGAACTTCATTTTTTTGAGCTTTAAAGCATAAAATTTGGCATAATCAAGTAAGCAATCGGTAAAGTGGAATTCATAAATGACTTGGTCGGTCATAGCAAAATTCACATTTGTAAAATTACATTTATTGAAAAATACCCCTCTCAAAGAAACATAATTAATCTTGGTGTCTTGAAAATTACAATCAAAGAAATTGCAATCAATGAAGGTTATGGTTTTAAATGTACAGTTTCTAAAATCGCAATTGTAGAAAGTGCAATTTTCAAAATCTTTGTATTTGGTGTTGTTGTCGTCAAAAATTTCGTTTCTAAATTCTTGATCTAATAGATAATCCGTGTGCATATTGATAATTAAGTAGGTAAAACTACTAAAATTAGCTTGATATAGGTCTTTATTTGTTGATAATTTTCTTTTTTAAGCCCATTCTATTTTAACAAAATTGGTACTTTTGAAAAACAGCAAATTAGAGAAAGCCCTAAAGATACTTTATGAATAAAATTAATCCTTCGTCGGTTTCAGAATCTGGTTTTTTTTATAAAAATCCGGCTCTGAAAATCAAAGAGTTTCAAGCGTTTTTAACTACTCGTTTCGGATTGATTTTTGCATTAAACATGCAATCTACTATTTTGTATTATTGGGTTTATTCACTAACAGATAGTAAATTATCTCTTGGTTTTGTTGGACTTGCCGAAGTAATTCCGGCAATTGGTTGTTCTTTGTTTGCAGGGCATTTTGTAGATCAAAATGAAAAACGAAAAATGATAGTCCGATGTATTTCAGGATATTTAATTACTGCAATTTGTTTATTTGCAATAGCGCTTCCATTTGTGCAAAAAGAATTTTCTGTTTCGGTATTAGTGGGATTGATTTACTTTTTTGTTTTTCTTGGCGGAATTCTTCGATCTTTTTTTGGACCTTCAATGTTTTCTCTTTTCGGATTAGTGGTTCCTCGAGAGCATTATCCCAATGCTACAAGTTGGAGTAGTATGTCCTGGCAAATGGGATCGGTATTGGGGCCATTAGCAGCAGGAGTTTTTATAGCTTCATTAGGAATTACGGCAGGACTCTTAGCGGTAATTGTTTTTGTGTTACTTATTTACATTCCGATATTTAAAATTACAGTTAAACCAATTTTAAAACCTGAAAAAGAGCCCGTTTTAAAAAGTATTAAAGAAGGCTTGAAATTTGTAATGAATACGCCAACTTTGTTGGCAGCACAATGTTTGGATATGTTTTCGGTTTTCTTTGGTAGTGCCGTTGCTTTATTACCTGTTTATCAAAAGGAGATTTTGCATGTAAACGAAATTGGCTTCGGAATCTTGCGATCTGCGCCAGGAATTGGTGCTTTAATAACTTTAGGTTTATTGGCGTTTATTCCTTTAAAAACAAACCCAGGAAAAAAATTATTTCTATGTGTTACCGGTTTTGCTTTGTCAATAATTGTATTTGGTATTTCTACCAATTTCTATCTTTCTTTTGCGATGTTATTATTGTCAGGAATGCTCGATGCGGTAAGTGTTGTAATTCGAAGTACCATATTGCAGTTGGTGACTCCAGATGCTATGCGAGGACGAGTTTCTGCAGTGAATACCATTTTTATAAGTTCTTCTAATGAGTTTGGCGACTTTGAAAGTGGGGTAATGGCCAATTGGTTAGGAACGGTTAGAGCGGTTGTAGTTGGCGGATGCCTTACGCTTGGAGTAGTTGCATTTACTTTTGTAAAAGTGCCCCAATTAAGACAATTTACTTTCGATAACAAAAAAGAAGAAGAGTAAAAATAAAAAACCCTCATAAACATAATTTATAAGGGTTGTTGTGACCTCGACTGGATTCAAACCAGTAACCTCTTGAGCCGTAATCAAGTGCGCTATTCAGTTGCGCCACGAGGCCTTTTTTGTGGGTGCAAATATAGGGATAAATATGTTATTTGCAAATCTAATTTTAAAATTAATCAATCTTAAAAAGGAGTTGTATGAAATTCTTAGATTATTATTCTAAGGCTCTTTTAGTTACATAATAACGCCATCCAATAAGTGCCAATTGCCATTTTTTAGCTTTGGCAATATCAAGTTGCTTTTTACTAAAACTAGGTAATAGTAACTTGTTAATCTTAGCTAAAATTTTAAATAGTGAATTCATTATCGTAATAAACTAAAGTGTCCTTTTGCAATTCTACCATTATCTACATAAATAATATACCAGTAGTCATCTGCAGGTAGTTTAGCGCCGTTATAAGTTCCATCCCAACCATCGCCAACAGCAGTGATTTGCTTGACGATTTTACCATATCGGTCAAATATTCTTATATATGATTTAGGATAAAATTTAAAATTTGCCCCTCTAATATTCCAAAAATCATTGTATCCATCTCCATTTGGAGTAAAGAATTTAGGCGCGCCAAGTACTGAAATGTCTTCTTTAGCAATACCACAGCCATTCATGTCTTTTACATAAACGGTATAAAATCCCATATCCAGATTTTGAAAATAATTGGATGTTTGATAAGTTCCATTAGTACTTTCAATACTATAAACATAATTTCCATTTCCGCTCACAATTACTTCAACAGTATTATTATCGGTTAAATCAACAATATTGATTTGATCTATAGTAGCAATTATAGAAGCGATTACTTTTATTGGTCTTGTTTGGCTGCAACCTGCGGGAGTTGAAACTACAACAGAGTAATCGCCACTTTGAGAAACGGCTAAACTGTATTGGGTAGCATTAGGAATAACTACATTATTCAAATACCATTGGTAAGTGTAGCTATTTATAGGTGTACCCGGGAGTACTCCTGCATTAATAGTTACATTAAAAGTGGGTAGGTTGGTACAAACTATTTCATCGTCTTCACCAAATGAATTAAGATCAATTTTAGGTATTGGATTTACTACAAAATTTATTGTACTTGTTGCTTTACAACCCAAATTAATAGGATTACTAATTGCTGCAGTTACATCTTGTGTAGCTGAATTAAATGGATTTGGTAATTGTGCCAAAACTTGTCCATTTGCCAATGTATATGAAATATTCATTCCGGTTTGAGTTCCCAAAAGAGTATTTTCAATAGTTGATGTATCAAAGGATAAAATTCCATCTTGCATCGCTGGATTATTTATTTCGTCATCACATCGAACTAATTGTGATAATTGTGCTGCAGAAAGTGGGAATATTTGCGGCAAATTATCTACAAAAAAAGTTATTGTTCCCTCATCATAACAAGGTCCGTTGGTTGCTTGTGTAAGATTATTAGTAACTCGCACCGTTATTGTTTGTGTTGTATTTACAGTAAATGTTGGGATAGGATTAATTAAATTCCCTGTTGCATCATAATAGGTAACTGTTTTATTGGTTTGTCCATTTAAAATAGTTGCATTTAGGGTAGAGGTGTCAAAAATGTAAATTCCATCATAATTGTCATCACAATGTCTGATTGTATTAGTTGGATTTATTGCAGTAGCAATTGGTAACGCTTCTACATTTAAGGTCACAAAAGGTCCCAATCCATAACAACCTTGAAAGTTATTACTGTCAATTCTAACATAAATTTGCTGTTGGTTAACAATGGTATTTCGGTAAGCAAATTCGTTTACGGCATTAACTTGAGCTAATGCATCTGCTTCATTTGCATAGTATTTTATTGTTGTATTTGGAGGTATAATTGCATTGATATCATTAGTAACACTGCTAAAATTAAATACAGAAGTACCATCAGTATCTAAAGAAACTCCAGCAACTGCATCATCACATAAGGTAAAGGATCTTTGGAATGTTGCTGCGTTAATTTGAGTTGCAGAAACAATTAGATCAATTTGTGAAACACTAAAACAACCATTAAAGTTTTCTACTCGTACCCAAACTGTTCCAAATAAATTAACAGTGAAGGCTAAAGGATTGTTTATTTTGACTAAAGGATCATTTGTACTTGCTCCAGTTTGTGTAGTGAAATAAGTGAAAGTTTCACTAGCATAATTAGATGAAATTTGTGGATTGTTAACTGTTAAATTAATATCAGAAATTCCATCAGTATCCGTATCACATTGCTTTATTGTGATTGGGCTAGTAAGTACTGGTAATGCAAAGGTAGTTAAAGTTGCTGCTGCTGAAATCATATCACAACTGTTGCCATTTTTTGATAATATTACTTTGTATTGGTAGCCGCTCATTGATGGGCTTACAGTTGAAATAATTAGTGTGTCTGTATTAGCACCTGAGTAAATAGTGTTGTTTGTTATATTAGCCCAAATTGTTCCATTGAAAACTTGCCATTGGTATATGTTGACAGGATTTGTAATAACGGAAAAGGTAGCACTTTGATTCTCACAAGTAATAAAATTTTGAGGCTGGGTTGTTATAATTATTGGGGCACTAGTAATATAATCTGAACTTGGATTAATATATGTTACGCCACTAGTAACAACACCATTGACATCAACTGTTGGCGGAACAATAGTTCCAAGCGTTCCGGCACCACTATCAAACTGGGTGTATCCTACTTCAATAACATCTAAGCAGCCATCGTTATCGCTTTCTGTGTCTATATAATTATTAAGAGTATCCGAATCGGTATTTGCAATTGTGTAATTTAGAATACTTGTATCAATACCAGTTTCTAATGGATCAGCTAAACCATTTAACCCAAAGTTATTGCCGTCAATTACTCCATTTAAATTTGCATCAATAGCTCCTGAACCTGATTCATTTAAGTCGAATATTCCGTCGTTATCCGAATCTAAATCTAAATAATCAGTTACTACGTCATTATCTGAGTCTATAGGTGTTAAACCGGTTCCAAACGCATCATCTAATCCATCTTGATTGGCATCTACTCCCGAATTTGGAATTATTGTAGCGCCTTGTACTTCAATTGCATCAGGAATACCATCATTTTCTGAATCAATATCATTTTGGTCAGGAACACCATCTAAATCTGAATCTTTAGTTACGCAGGTTGCTTTTATCATAAAGGTTGCTTTATCAGAATCGGCATCAGATAGGTTACTGTGTGTAAAAATAAGAGAGTTAGAGTAATTGGTTTCAAATTTAAATGTTCCTGTGCCAGCAGCAAGAGGAGTAGTACTATTCAATCGGAATCGAATTTCAAATGAGGAATATTGAGTTATTCCACTTTCATAAATCCCATCGTAATTTGTATCAATTAATAATTGATTTGTTGGATTTAATACTGTGATCGTTTTATTTATCGGAGAATTAATTATAAAACTTCCGTTAGAATTTAATAAATCAGAATTATTAGCAGTCGTTATGTATTCGAAGTTTAATGAAATTGGCTGGTTAAAGATCATTTCATATTTAACCTGATTGGTTCTACCTGCAGGTAATTCAGTTACAAAACTTCCATCAGCACTTCCTACAAAAGGAGTCGGGCTTGCAGTCCCAACTGTAGTTATAGTTCCGGTAAAGGAATTCGAATAGCTTGAAACAGAAACTGTTCCGGCAGCAGGGTTTAATAATGAAATCGTTTGGTCACCATTAGATTCTGAACAATTTGTAACGCCATCATTATCATTATCTATATCAATATTGTCAATAATGCCATCATTATCGGAGTCTAAAGCGCAAGAACTAACAGGAATTTCATCTGAAAAATAATCAATAGAACATGCAGATAATGAGGCTTTTATCTTATAATTACCAGGCTGTAATGGCGTATAAGTATTTGAGTTAGCTCCTGGAATTGGAGTTCCATTATAATACCACTGATAGGAATCAAAGTTGCTAATTGTATTTACATTTAAGTTAATATTTGGTATACAGTTAGATTGTGTAGTAGTAACAGGTTGAAAAACTATTTCAGGTTTAAATGTAAATCCAGAATAAAAACCACCATAAGTAGCAGCTCCACTTGACCCGTAGTAAGATACATAAACCTGTTCTGTTGAAAACACAGATACATTCCCAGTAAGGCCTTCTATAGTATAGGTTTCATAGTCAGAGTTTCCAGTAACATTTAATGGACCATTTAATGATAGGTTTGAGGGTAAAGTTGTTAATGTGTAGTTTACACCATCAATAATAAATGTTAATGTTGCTCCTGTTTTGGTAACGATACAAACTGTTCCAGTAAAATCTGTCAAACTTCCTACTTCATTTATTAGTGGAATATTATTAATTGATTTTGGTGTTTGACAACTTAATGGTGGAACAAAATGCATATTTTGATTAGCTTGTTGGTCAGATCCACCAATACCCTGATAGGCAAAAATATTTTTTGAACTTTTTACATATAAATTACCATTTGCAGAAAAGTCAGATCCACTTAAGGCTAAATATTCTCCTGAATTAAGGGTTATAAAAGGCGTAGTACTCCCGTTAAGAAAAATATCTGTATTGTCTAAATCAGCAATTAATAGAGGTCTTTCGGTTACATCAAGTCCAGATCCTTTGATAAAAATATATTCCATTCCTGTTCTTTCAACAGATACAATTTGGTCCATACCTAAATCAAGGTTTGTGGATGTTCCATTACTACCGGCAAAAGATCCACAATTAACTGCAATTGGCTTGTCGGATGATATTAAAGCACCAATTAATGCGTCTCTATTTTCATTTGTTGGCCCTTGAACTGCTATTGCAAAACTTTCACCAGCATTTAATGTTATTGGAGCAGGATTACTTCCAGCCGCAGTATCATTTATTAATTGTACGCCAGGTTTAATATCTGCAAATGTAATGGTTGTATTATTTTCAGTTGCTAAAATAGTTGCAAAAGTGTAATGGTTTGAAGTAGTTGCTGAAACACCAGTGTTAATAAAACCGCCAATTCTAAAATGTGTCCCAAGTGCAGCACTACCTTTAGAAACTATCCCACCAGCTTGATAATTTAAAGGTGTAGAGGTTAATCGTACATTGGCATATATTAAATCTTGTGCATTAATAATATAACCTTTATTGTTTTTAATTGTATTGACATCACTGCTAGAAATTAATAGTTGGGAGTCAAATCCATTACCAATATTGTAGATGTAAGGATTGTCTCTACTGACAGTTCCAGAAATAATTGCACCTCCAATTTCTTGAATAACAAAGTTTATTGCAGTTTCACTTGGGCAAGAAATATAAATATATTGACCTTGTGGCTCCTGACTATCAGAATTTGAAAGAGGTGGAATATAATGTGTTTTACTAAATTGTGAAAAACAATTAAATGTCAAACATAAGTTTAGTAAAATTGTTAGTAATAAGGTTTTTTTCATTGGCTAAAAGTACTATTTTTTTGAAAAGCAATTACAGAATATATAAATTCTTTAACACTTGTTTTAGAAATATATTTTAAAATAAAATAGGACTTTGAATTATCATAATACTTTAATATTTATTAAGTAATTTTAATCTCTTTTAGGTGTATTTTTTTTATTTCTTTTTTCTTCTTTTTTTTCTTTTGCAGTTTTAAGAGGTTCCTTTTTTGTGTTTTTTTTTGCATCCTGACTTTTTGCCATCTTATTTTTTTATTTAAATTTTAATAAATGTAAATATAATATTTTTTTAAGAGAAATTTATCTTAATTTATTATCCGTTTTTTAATTATTTTAGCAAATCAAAATACAATTATGATTTCTGAAATACAATTCCAAAATGAACTTCAATTAATTATTCAAAATGCACTTCGTGAAGATTTGGGAGATGGCGATCATTCCTCACTTGCGTGTATTCCAAATTCTGCACAAGGGAAAGCTAAATTATTAGTGAAAGATACCGGAATTATTGCTGGTGTGGCCTTTGCCAAAATGATTTTTGAATATGTCGATCCAAAATTAAATATAGAAACTTACATTAACGATGGGGAAGAAGTTACTAATGGTGATGTGGTGTTTGTAGTTTCGGGTAATTCTCAATCAATATTAAAAGCAGAACGGTTGGTTTTAAATTCAATGCAACGAATGAGTGCTATCGCAACCAAAACAAAAAGCTATGTAGATTTATTAAAAGGAACACAAACTAAAATTTTAGATACTAGAAAAACAACACCAGGATTTCGTGCTTGTGAAAAATGGGCAGTTAAAATTGGTGGTGGAGAAAACCATCGGTTTGCTTTGTATGATATGATTATGCTTAAAGACAATCACAATGATTTTGCTGGAGGAATAACAAATGCTATCAATAAAACTAAAGAATATTTGAAGCAAAATAATAAAGATTTAAAAATTATTGTTGAAGCTAGAGATTTGGATGAAGTAAAAGAAATTCTTAGTAATGAAGGCATTCATCGTATATTGTTAGATAATTTTAATTTTGATGATACTAAATTGGCAGTTGCCTTAATTGGAAATAATTGTCAATCAGAATCTTCAGGAAATATTAACGAAAATACCATTCGCAAATATGCAGAATGTGGGGTGAATTATATTTCATCTGGTGCTTTAACGCATTCGGTTTATAACATGGATTTAAGTTTAAAAGCTATCGAATAATGAGTATCGAAATAGAAAATAAATTAGTAAGAATTCCGGTTATTAAACAACTGGTTCAGCTTGGAAAGTCAATTAAATTGCCTTGGCTTCACGGCTTGTCATTTTATGATTTATTAGAACTTTATTTTATAGGAATTATAGAGGGAGCTGTTTCGTATCGCGCTGCAGCCATAGCCTTTAGTTTTTTTATGGCTCTTTTTCCTTTCGCCTTATTTATTTTGAATCTTATTCCTTATATTCCAATAACTGGTTTTCAGGATGATTTTATGGATTTTGTGCATCAAAGTTTGCCACCAACAACCTTTGAGGCTGTTTCAAAAATTATTAACGATATTTTACATAATAGTCATTCGGGGTTGATTTCAACTGGATTTTTTATGGCAATTTTTTTAATGGCTAATGGTGTCAATGCAATTTTAGGCGGCTTTGAAAGTTCACATCATGTTACTTTAAAAAGAAAATTTATTGGGCAATATCTAATTTCATTAGCACTCTCAATTATTCTTGCATTACTGTTAATCATAACGGTTGCTGCCATTGTAATTTTTGAAGTTTTTATTCAGAAATCGAAAATTCAAGATGTACTTTCAGATAGTATTCCTTTAATTGAAATGGGGCGTTATGTCTTTTTAATACTAATGATATTAATTACAACTTCTATATTATTTAAATTTGGTACAAAACAAGAAACTAGACGCTCTTTTTTTTCAATTGGAGCTGTTTTAACAACAATATTGATTATTCTATCCTCATATTTTTTTGGAATATGGGTTGTTAAATTCTCAAAATATAACGAACTTTACGGTTCAATAGGAACACTATTAATAGTAATGTTTTACATTTGGATTAATAGTATGATTCTACTCTTAGGTTTCGAACTAAACGCAAGTATTAATTATTTAAAAAAAATCAATTCAAAATGACAGCAAAAATTTGTAAATTCAGTAGTAAATCTCTTTTTGTTTTTTTATTAGTTTCTCAATTTTCATTTTCTCAAAATATTATTGGAAAATGGAAAACTATTGATGATGAAACAGGTAAAGAAAAATCAATTGTAGAGATTTTTGAAAAAAATGGAAAAGTATTCGGTAGAATTTTAGAAGTATTGGACCCAGAAAAAAAGAATAAAAAATGTGAATTGTGCGAAGGGGAAGATAAAAATAAGTCGATTCAAGGACTTGTTATTATTAAAGGTTTAACAAAAGAAGATGATGAGTATTCAAATGGGAAAATATTAGATCCAAAAAATGGAAAGTTATATAAATGTTCTATTTCTTTAGAATCTAAAGACAAATTAAAAGTGAGAGGCTATGTAGGAATTTCATTAATTGGAAGAACTCAATATTGGTATCGAGCAAAAAGTTAATATTTTGTATTAGAAGATAAAGCAGCTCTAAATCCCTATCTTAAAACTATAATGCATTTCATCGAAGTTCTTTTACCGTTATCCTTAGCTAAAACTTTTACCTACAGTGTTTCTGAAGCAGAGTATAACTATATTCAAAAAGGAGTTCGTGTTGCGGTTCCATTTGGGAAAAACAAAATATACACCGCTTTAGTAATTGATCTTCATCAAATTCCACCTACTTTATATGAAGCTAAAGAAATACATCAAATTTTAGATGAAAATCCAATTGTAAATGAATATCAAATTGCACATTGGCAATGGATTGCTTCCTATTACATGTGCGCTATTGGCGATGTGTTTCGAGGCGCAATGCCATCTGCTTTTATTTTAGAAAGTGAAACTACTATTTCATCTCAAAAAGAAACTGCGGTTGAAATAAGTGAATTGTCCGATGAGGAATTCCTTATTTACGAAGCGTTACAACAACAAAGTTCCTTGAAGGTTCAGGATATTATGTCGATTTTGAATAAGAAAAACATATTTCCAGTTGTTCAAAAATTATTGCATAAAAATGTTTTATCACTTCAAGAAGAAATACAAGAAGAATACAAACCAAAATTAGTTCGTTACATTCGATTGAATGAAGAATATTCGAACGAAAACAAATTAGTTTCTTTATTGGATTCTCTAAAAGGAGCAAAACAAAAAGAAGTTTTAATGCACTATTTTCAGTTGCAAGCAGTAGAGAAAAAACCAATTTCTGTAAAGCATTTAACCGAAACCGCTCAAACTTCGGCGGCAATAATTAAAGCATTAATCGATAAAAACATCTTTGAAGAATATTATCTGCAACACGATCGAGTAAATTTTGATTCAAATAAAACTGCTTCAAATTTACTATTGAGTGAAGCCCAAGGCAAAGCCTATTCTGAAATTATTGAAAGTTTTAAAACTAAAGAAGTTTCCTTATTACACGGAATTACTTCTTCTGGAAAGACCGAAATTTACACTAAACTTATTGAAGATTATTTAGCTCAAGGAAAACAGGTTCTTTATTTGCTTCCTGAAATTGCTTTAACTACCCAATTGGTTTCTAGATTGACCCAGCATTTTGGTAATGAAGTGGCGGTTTTTCATTCCAAATATTCAAATAACGAACGCATTGAAGTTTGGAATCAAGTTCTTGAAAAATCGGATAAAGCAAAAATTGTAATCGGAGCGAGGTCGGCTTTGTTTTTGCCGTTTTCTAATTTAGGATTGATAATTATTGATGAAGAGCACGAACAAACTTTTAAGCAGCAAGATCCTGCACCAAGATACCATGCGCGTGATGCAGCTATTGTTTTGGCGCAAGCTCAAAAATCCAAGGTTTTATTGGGTTCTGCAACGCCAAGTATAGAAACTTATTTCAATGCGCAATCAGGTAAATTCGGATTGATCTCTATCAAAGAGCGCTACGGTAAAGCACCTTTGCCTGAAGTAGAGTTGGTAGATTTAAAAGAAAGCTACTTCAAAAAAAGGATGAAAGGTCATTTTAGTTTGACTTTAATTGAGGCTATTGCCGAAGCATTGTCTGCTGGCGAGCAAGTAATTCTTTTTCAAAATAGACGTGGATTTTCTCCTGTTTTAGAATGTATTACCTGCGGACATATTCCTCAATGTACGAGTTGCAATGTAAGTTTGACTTACCATAAATTCAAAAATCAATTGCGATGTCATTATTGCGGGTATTCAATTGCTAAACCAACAAAGTGTCATGTTTGTTCGAGTGTTGACATCACCGCAAAGGGTTTTGGAACTGAACAAATTGAATTGGAGTTAGCTGAGTTATTTCCTACAAAAAACATCAAGCGAATGGATCAAGACACCACTCGTGGTAAATACAGCTTTGAGAAATTAATTGATAGTTTTAAAAATAGAGAAATAGATATTTTGGTTGGAACACAAATGCTAGCCAAAGGATTGGATTTTGATAACGTAACTTTGGTTGGAATTATGAATGCCGACACTATGTTATACCATCCCGATTTTAGAGCTTTTGAAAGAAGTTTTCAAATGATGACTCAAGTTTCAGGGAGAGCTGGTAGAGCTGATAAAAAGGGAAAAGTGATTATTCAGACCTATAATGTGAATCACAATATTATTCAACAAGTTACTCACAATGATTACGGCTCAATGTATAAAGAGCAACTTTATGAGCGCTTAATTTATAAATATCCACCTTATTTTAGATTAGTAAAACTGACTTTAAAACATAAGGATTTTGATAAACTAAAAGAGGGTTCAATGTGGTTGTATCAGGTGTTGAGTCAAAATTTACAAATCCCTGTGCTTGGTCCAGAAGAACCAGGAATTAATCGTATTCGTAATGAGTACATACGAACGATAATGGTTAAAATTCCTCAAGAAGGAGCGTTAGTTTCAACTAAAAAAGTTATTCAGAAAATGCTAAATAGCTTTGAAGCTGTAGCTCAATATCGATCTATAAAAGTAACCGTTAATGTAGATTTTTATTAATCGATGTAGAGGGCTTTAATAAGATCTTCTTTTTTATTTCTACTTAACGGAATTTTTGTAGGACCTATTTCGGCAAATTTGCTATTAAATCGTTCTACTTTCTCTATATTTATGATATACGACTTGTGAACTCGAATAAATTTTTCGGCAGGTAAATCCTTTTCAAAAGATTTCATTGTTGACAATACTAAATGAGAATCCTCTTCGGTAACTACTTTTACATAATCACCATAGGCCTCAATCCATTTGATTTTTCTAATGAATATTTTTAATTTTTTGAGATTACTTTTTATAAAAATATGATCTCCTTCTTCCTCAAAACTTTCTTTTTTTAATTGACTAAAATCTAAAGCTCTTTTTATAGCAGAATAAAATCGATCCTGCAATACGGGCTTTAATAAATAATCTGTTGCATCATAATCAAATGCTCTCAAGGCATGTTCAGCTTTGGCAGTAATAAATATTATTTGCGGTTTTACTTTTAAGCTATCAATAAAATCAAAACCATTAATAACGGGCATTTCAATATCTAATAAAATTAAATCTATAGAATTTGAGCTAAAGCAGTTTTTTGCTTCTAATGGATTTGAAAAATCCCCAACCAATTTAAGATTAGGATGGTTATTAACTAATTTAGTTATAACTATTCTTTGTAAAGTACTGTCGTCAATTACTACACAGTTTAATTTCATTATTAGTTAATTTATTGATTTTGTTTAGCTAATATATTTTTTAATAATCGGAGAACCTAATCTTTGTAGTTTTTTTTTGTTTTTTAGCGATTAATATCAATAGATGCTTGTTTATTAATAAAAATTACTTACTTTTGCACCCAATTTTATATAATTAAAAACATATTTATTATGAATCATTACGAAACTGTTTTCATCTTAAATCCCGTTTTATCTGAAGTTCAGGTAAAGGAAACAGTAAGCAAATTTGAAGATTTTCTTACAAGCAGAGGAGCAAAGATGGTATCAAAAGAGGATTGGGGCTTAAAAAAATTAGCTTACGAAATCCAAAACAAAAAAAGTGGTTTTTACCATTTATTTGAATTCCAAGTGTCACCAGAAGTATTAATTGCTTTTGAAACTGAATTTAGACGTGACGAAAGAGTGATGCGTTTCTTGACTGTAAGTCTTGATAAACACGCTATATCT
Source organism: Flavobacterium sp. (assembly GCF_040383245.1). Classification (GTDB taxonomy): domain Bacteria; phylum Bacteroidota; class Bacteroidia; order Flavobacteriales; family Flavobacteriaceae; genus Flavobacterium. The sequence goes on from NZ_JBEIDX010000004.1 coordinate 99,848, forward strand.
TGGGCAGAAAGAAGAAGAGAAAAACTTAAAGTAGCAAAAGCTTAATCATGGCAAATTTACAACAATCAGCTTCAGGAAAAAAAGACGGAGATATCAGATATTTAACGCCTTTGAACATAGAAACTAACAAAACTAAAAAGTATTGTCGTTTCAAAAAATCTGGAATCAAATACATTGATTATAAAGATGCAGATTTCTTATTAAAATTCGTTAACGAGCAAGGAAAAATTCTACCTCGTCGTTTAACAGGAACTTCATTGAAGTATCAAAGAAAAGTGTCAGTTGCTGTGAAAAGAGCACGTCACTTAGCTTTAATGCCATATGTAGCCGATTTATTAAAATAATTTAAAATCAACAGTTGTTGGTTTCTCCAATAAGGGAACCTAACTTCTATAATTAAGGACAACAACATGGAACTTATATTAAAACAAGACGTTCAGAACTTAGGATTTAAAGACGATGTAGTTACAGTAAAAGCTGGTTATGGTCGTAATTTCTTAATACCACAAGGATTTGCTCAATTAGCTACTCCTTCTGCTAAAAAAGTTTTAGCTGAAAATTTAAAACAAAAAGCGCACAAAGAAGCTAAAGTTGTAGCTGATGCTCACAAAATTGCTGAAGCTTTAAAAGCTTTGGAAATTAAAATTACTTCTAAAGCAGGTGGTGAAAAATTATTTGGTTCTGTAACAAACATTGATATTGCAGAAGCTTTAGAAAAAGCTGGTCAAACTATTGAAAGAAAATTCATCACTAGTGGAACTGTAAAAAGAACTGGTAAATACACTGCATCAATAAGATTACACAGAGATGTAGTAGTTGAATTACCTTATGAAATTGTAGCTGAAGTTTAATAACTTTCTACTATAAATTAAAAAGTCTCGATGTAAATCGGGACTTTTTTTATAAATCATTAATTATGAAATATAAAAGATTAACCAAAGAGCAATTTGAAGAATTGCACCAAGAATTTGCCACTTTTTTAGCAACTCAATCTATTGATAAAAACGAATGGGATGAAATTAAAGTGAAAACTCCAGAAGTTGCTGAGCAAGAGTTGGATGTATTTTCTGATTTGATTTGGGAAAACGTATTAACAAACGCGCAGTATTTAGAACACTTTTCTAAAAATCATATTTTCTTATTCCATTGTCAAGAAAATCATATTGATTCAATGGTGATTAAATCGTTAGTTTCTGATGTGGATTTTTTACAAAAATCGGGAATGGAGTGGTTAAGTGATAATTTATTTACGGATACCGTTGAAATGCTTACTGGAAAAAAAGGGTATGACGGAGATAGAAATGCTTCAATATTTAATTTAATTAAGGAAGGCGCTATATTAAGTGACGGACAATTGTATCTTCAAATTAATTCTATTATTCAATAGTTTTTTCTATTTAAATTCAAAATAAATGGCTATTTTAGTACGCGAAACGAACTAATTAGCCATTTCTTTTTTTATGGAAATTCAAATAAAAATTCAGCAATTACGAGAGGAGTTAAACCAACATAATCACAATTATTATGTTTTGGATCATCCAACAATTTCTGATTTTGAATTTGATTCGAAATTAAAGCAACTTCAGGATCTTGAATTGCAGCACCCCGAATTTTTTGATGAAAATTCCCCAACACAACGCGTTGGTGGAGCTATTACTAAGAATTTTCAAACGGTAGTTCATGAAAATCGAATGTATTCTTTGGATAATTCCTATTCAAAAGAAGATTTGCAAGATTGGGAAACCAAAATTCAAAAGGTTTTAGGAAACGTACCATTGCAATACACTTGTGAGCTTAAATACGATGGAGCTTCCATTTCGATTACCTATCAAGATGGTAAATTACTTAAAGCGGTTACTCGTGGTGATGGTTTTCAAGGGGATGATGTGACTAATAATATTAAAACTATTCGTTCGATCCCGTTACAATTACAAGGTAATTATCCTCAAAAATTTGATATTCGTGGCGAGATAATTCTTCCGTTAGAGGGATTTGAAAAAATGAATCAGGAATTGATTGAAATCGGAGAACAACCGTATTCAAATCCAAGAAATACCGCTTCGGGAAGTTTGAAATTACAAGACAGTGCTGAGGTTGCCAAGCGACCTCTTGATTGTTTATTGTATTTTATTACAGGTAATAATTTACCTTTTCAAACTCAATATTCTGGATTGGAAGCTGCAAGAAACTGGGGATTTAAAGTCCCGAGTCAATCGAAGTTAGCTGCTAACTTAGACGAGGTTTTTGAATTTATCAACTATTGGGATCTGCACCGCCATGATTTACCTTATGAAACGGATGGTGTGGTAATAAAAGTAGATAATTTTAATTTGCAAAATGAATTAGGATATACCGCAAAATCACCTCGATGGGCTATAGCTTATAAATTTAAATCGGAGCAGGTAACAACCCAATTAAATTCCATTTCATATCAAGTTGGACGTACTGGAGCTATAACTCCGGTTGCCAATTTAGAGCCTGTTCAATTAGCGGGAACAATTGTAAAACGAGCTTCATTGCATAATGCTGATCAAATAGAAAAATTAGATATTCGAGTTGGAGATACCGTTTTTGTAGAAAAAGGAGGGGAGATTATTCCGAAAATTATAGGTGTATCACAAAGAGGAAGTCAGGCAGCGCCAACAAAATATATTACCCATTGCCCAGAATGTAATTCGGAGTTAACACGAAAAGAGGGCGAAGCCCAACATTATTGCCCAAATTATTATGGTTGTCCACCACAGATTATAGGTAGAATTCAGCATTATATTTCTAGAAAAGCAATGGATATTGAGGGCTTAGGTGGGGAGACTGTAGCCTTATTGTTTGAAAACGGATTGGTAAAAGACTATTCTGATTTGTATGAATTAACGGTTGATCAAGTAATTCCATTGGAGCGAATGGCTCAAAAAAGTGCTGAAAATTTGGTTAATGGAATTGAAAAATCAAAAGAAGTTCCTTTTGAACGCGTATTATTTGCACTTGGAATCCGCTATGTTGGAGAAACTGTGGCAAAGAAATTAGCTAAACATTATAAATCAATTACTGCTTTAAGTCAGGCCTCGTTGATGGATTTAATTTTGGTGGATGAAATTGGTGATCGAATAGCTCAAAGTGTAATTGAGTTTTTTGAAAATCAAGACAACATAAAGATTATCGAAAGATTGCAATCGTTTGGAGTGCAATTTGAAATTATTGAAAAATTCAATCCCGATGCGACTGATAAATTAGTTGGAAAAACATTTGTGGTTTCTGGAGTTTTTGAATTATTCTCAAGAGATGATTTGAAAAAATCTATTGAGGACAATGGAGGTAAAGTAGGAAGTTCTATTTCAGCTAAAACCGACTTTGTGGTAGCTGGAGATAATATGGGTCCTGCTAAATTGGAAAAAGCGAACCAATTAGGAATTCCGATAATTTCTGAACAAGATTTTGTAGAAATGATAAAAGGGTAACGCTTTGCATTACCCTTTTTTATATTTATTAATCAATGAATTAAATGACAATTGATTTTCCGTGGCTTGCTATTCCTTTATCTGAAGTCATGTAAAAATCAATTCTACCGAGATTCAATCCGTAGCAACCCACTTGATTAATTAGTACTTCTTTACCATCTAGATTTTTTTCAATAACTGGTTTGTCAAGAAAGGTATGGGTATGTCCTCCAATAATTAAGTCAATGTCTTTCGTTTTTTTGGCAAGCATAAGATCGCAAACTTTGTTTGGTTCTTCTTTGTAATTATAGCCAATATGAGATAAACAAATTACTAGGTCGCATTTGTTTTCATGTTTTAAGATTCGAGCCATATCTGTAGCTGATTCTATTGGATCGTTGTAAACGGTTTCTTTACAGTTTTTCTTGTCTACCAAACCTTGTAATTCAACACCTAGACCAAATATTCCAATTTTAACTCCGTCAACATGTTTAATTTGGTAAGGTTTTACATGACCATCTAAAACCGTATTTTGAAACCCATAATTAGATACAAAATCAAATTTTGCATTAGGCATTTGCGCAAGAAGTCCGTCAATTCCGTTGTCAAAATCATGATTACCAAGAGTCACAACATCATAGCCCATCATGTTCATTAATTTGAACTCCAATTCTCCGCCATAATAATTAAAATAGGGAGTTCCTTGAAAAATATCTCCAGCGTCAAGTAAAAGCAAATTTGGATTTTCTTTACGAATGGTTTCAATAATGGCAGTTCTTCTAGCCACGCCACCCATTCCGGGATTTCTAGGGTGATTGTCAGGAAACGGATCGATATAACTGTGCACATCATTGGTGTGCAATATGGTTATATGTTTGACATTATCACTTTTAAAACTACTTAAGGAGAAACTTGTTAATCCTAAAAAAGCAGAAGTTGCAGCTGTTTTTTGTATAAAATCTCTTCTTCTCATTGCTTTATTCTTTAGTGATTCTTATGTCTTTATTTATTACAAGCGTATCTACATCTTTAAAATAATCAATCATAATATTACGCAGTTTGTAATTTAAATCATGGCGTTCTACATTTTGTTTAAAAAACTCCATGTTATCTCCGCCATTAGATAAATAGTCTGAAGTTACCACATAATAAATAACATTTTCTTCTAAAGGTTTACCTTGTACATTAATATTTATAGGTTGTTTATCTTTAGAAATCGTAAAGGTCATCCCCGACAATGGGTGAGGTTTCTTTTCAGAAATTATATAATTAGCAATAGCAATTATTTGTTCTTTTTTTAATCCAACCACAACTGCACTATTTTGAAATGGCATAACTTCGTATGCATTTCTGGCAGTTACATCGCCTTTGGGTAGAATTGTTCGAATGCCACCATGGTTTAAAAAACAAACATCAATTTTTTTATTTTCTCTTTTTTGAAAAATAGGATTACTTTTATCCAAAGTGATGTCAGCTAGAAAACAACCTATATTAGTTTGTAATTCACCTTTAGATTTGTCTAAGTTTTCAGGACAATAGGCTAAAACTTCATTTAGGTCTTTGTCAATGTGTTCTCTAAAGGGTTTAATGTAGTTTTCAATTTCTGGAACGGCACTTTGTTTATCTTTTATGCCTATCTTTTTGCCTTCAATTTTAGTCACATAATAGGGGTGACTCGCACATGCAATTAAAAGTGAAAATGTTAATAATAAAACAAAATGTTTCATTTCAACGATATAGTTTTTTAGTTTTACCATTATTATACGACTAAAATCAGTTAATTTTGTAACCTGGTAAAAGTACTATGTTTTTAAATAATATTAAGGAGTTTTGGGTAAAAAAAATCGTTAAGAAAAAGTTACTAAATGTGAACCATTTGGAGACAAATTCAGTTATTACCAAAGTTGGATTAGTAATAGACGAAACCTATTTTTTTGACAAAAATGAACTTCTTAATCAGTTAATTAATAATGGGTTACTTAAAGAGAATATTTCGGTTTTAGTTTTTAGAAATGTGATTAAGAAAAATGATAATTTGGAATTTCCAAGTTTTTCCTATCATGATATTAGTTGGTCTGGATTGATTAATAATAAAGAAGTAACAGATTTTATTGAAACAGAATTTGATTTATTGATAAGTTATTATGATGTTGAAAAAGCAGGATTAATGCAAATAACCAATCTTTCAAAAGCTAGATTTAAAGTTGGATTTTCAAGTATTGATAAACGAATAAATCATTTTATGATTGATACTAACGCTGAAAATTATGAGATTTTCGCTACCGAATTAATAAAATATTTAAAAATATTAAACAAAATATAATATGCAAGCATTAATTGGAACTGGTGTTGCACTTGTAACGCCATTTAAAAAAGATTTTTCAGTTGACACCGAAGCGTTAACTAGAATTGTAAATTTTCAAATAGATAACGGAATAAATTACCTAGTAGTTCTTGGTACAACAGCCGAAAATGCTACTTTAAGTCAAGAAGAAAAAGAATTAGTAATACAAACTGTTGTTGCTTCTAATAATAAAAGATTACCGTTAGTTCTTGGCGTAGGTGGAAACAATACACACAAACTTGTTGAAGAATTGAAAACAAGAGATTTTTCAGATTTTGTTGCTGTGCTTTCTGTTTCTCCTTATTACAACAAACCATCACAAGAAGGAATTTACCAGCACTTTAAAGCCATTGCAGAAGCTTCGCCTATCCCTGTGATTTTATATAATGTGCCTGGTAGAACAGCATCTAATATGTTGCCTTCAACAGTAATTCGTTTGGCTAAAGATTTTAAAAATATTGTTGCAATTAAAGAAGCAGCTGGTGATATCGTTCAAGCGATGAAATTAATTCAAGAAAAACCAGAGGGGTTTTTAGTAATTTCTGGAGATGATATGGTTACTTTACCAATGGTATTAGCCGGTGGAAGTGGAGTTATTTCGGTAATTGGAGAGGGATTTCCAAAGCAATTTTCTAAAATGGTACAATTGGGATTACAAAGAAAAGTAGATGAAGCTTATAAAATTCATTACCAACTTGCCGATGCTATTGATATGATTTTTGAACAAGGTAATCCTGCTGGAATTAAAGAAGTTCATAAATTACTAGGATTGTCTGAAAACACACTTCGATTACCGTTGGTGAATGTTAATGCTGATTTGTCAAATAGAATTTCAAATTTCATTAAGGATCTTCAGTAATTATTTGAAATAAAACAATAAAAAAACCTTTTATATTAACTAATAATTAACTAGTTTTGCAGTTCGTTTTTTGGGACCTAAAAAATCCAATAAAAAAATAACGAAATCCATTTATAAAATAATGAAAAAAATAATTTCTCTTATCGTATTAGTTGCCTTTTTTTCGTCATGTAGCGAATATCAAAGAGCATTAAAAAGTGAGGATATTGCAGTTAAATATGCTTCATCAGAAAAATTGTATGATAAAGGTAAATATGAAAAAGCAATCAGATTATTTGAACAAATTGCCCCTTCATACAAAGGGAAGCCTCAAGCAGAGAAATTATTTTATATGTATTCACAAGCCTATTATAAAACAGAACAATTTTATTTAGCAGGATATCAATTTGAAAGTTTTGCTTCAAGTTATCCAAAAAGTGAAAAACAAGAAGAAGCACTTTTTCTTAGCGCTAAATGTTTTACAAAATTATCGCCTATTTATAGTTTAGATCAAACAGATACTGATAAAGCAGTTGATAAGCTTCAAAATTTTATTGATACGTATCCAAATTCATCTTACATGGCTGAGGCAAACACCTTAGTGAAGGAGATGCGTTACAAAATTGAAAAAAAAGCATTTGAAAATTCAAAACAATACAATACAATATCTGATTATAAAGCAGCTCAAATTGCTTTAGATAATTTTATTTCAGATTTTCCTGGAACGCCATTTAAAGAAGATGCCTTATATTTGAAATTAGATTCAGCATACAAATTAGCAATTAATAGTGTTACATCTAAAATGGAAGAACGATTGAAAAACGCAAAATCTGCATACTATAGTTTGACTAAATTTAAAGCGGACACCAAATACAAAAATCAAGCTGACGATATGTTAGCTAAAATTGATAAAGATTTACAACAATTTTCTAAATAATATATCCATGGATTTAAAGAAAACTAATGCGCCAGTGAATACAATTACCTACAATAAAAATGTTATTGAAGAACCAACTGGTAATGTATATGAGGCAATAACTATTATTGCAAAAAGATCTAATCAAATTAATTCTGAAATTAAAAAAGAACTAATTGAAAAATTAGAAGAGTTTGCTACTTACAATGATAGCTTAGAAGAAGTTTTTGAAAATAAAGAACAAATTGAAGTTTCTAAATTTTACGAAAAACTTCCAAAACCTCATGCACTTGCTGTGCAAGAATGGTTAGATGGAAAGATTTATTACAAAGAATAAACAAACCAATAACGAGCTATGTCTGTATTAAGGGGTAAAAAGATTATACTAGGTGTATCTGGTGGAATTGCCGCTTATAAAACAGCAAATTTAGTTCGATTATTTATAAAAGCAGGTGCTCATGTCCAAGTGATTATGACACCTGCTTCTTTAGATTTTGTAACACCCTTAACGCTGGCAACACTTTCAAAAAATCCTGTGTTTTCTGAGTTTTATGATGAAGAAAATGGATCTAAATGGAATAACCATGTAGATCTTGGGCTTTGGGGAGATATTATGGTAATTGCTCCTGCAACGGCCAATACCTTGTCAAAAATGGCTAATGGCACCTGCGATAATTTATTGTTGGCTACCTATTTATCTGCTAAATGTCCTGTTTATTTTGCTCCAGCTATGGATTTGGATATGTATAAGCATCCTTCAACGCTCCAAACTTTTGCTACATTAACTCAATATGGAAATACAATTATTCCTGCAGAAAGTGGTGAATTAGCAAGTGGTTTAAGTGGTGAGGGAAGAATGGCTGAACCAGAAAATATTGTAGCTTTTTTAGAAGCCGATATCTCAAAGAATTTACCTCTTAAAGGAAAAAAAATACTAATTACTGCTGGTCCAACATACGAAGCAATAGATCCTGTGCGTTTTATTGGTAATCATTCCTCAGGAAAAATGGGTTATGATTTGGCAAACGAAGCTGCTGGTCTTGGTGCAGAAGTTATTTTAGTGTCTGGGCCAACAAGTCTTAAACTGAATAATGATTCAATTAAGTTGATTAATGTGGTTACTGCTAAAGAGATGTATGATGCATGTATAATTCAATATGAGCATATGGATGTAGTAATTGCCGCTGCTGCAGTCGCAGATTACAGGCCTAAGACAACCGCAGATCAAAAAATTAAAAAATCAGAAAATGTTTTTTCTATTGAACTTGAAAAGACTAATGATATATTGGCTACTTTAGGTGAATTAAAGAAAAATCAATTTCTAATAGGCTTTGCTTTAGAAACAGAAAATGAAATTGAAAATGCTAAGTTGAAAATTCAGAAAAAAAACTTAGATTTGATAGTTTTAAATTCGCTTCAGGATGCTGGAGCAGGTTTTGGAGGTTTAACAAATAAGGTTACATTTATAGATAATAACTTTAATATCGAGCCTAAAGAATTAAAGTTGAAAGAAGAAGTGGCTTCAGATATTTTGAATAAAATAATAAATCATTATCATGCGTAAAATTTTTAGCATTCTATTTGTATGTCTTTTTTCATCTGTTTATTCGCAAGAACTTAACTGTAAAATTGTTGTGAATTATGATAAAATAACGAATACCAACAACCAAATTTTTAAAAGTTTAGAAACTTCATTAAGTGAATTTGTAAATAAAACAGTTTGGACAGAAAAATCATACAAACCGAATGAGAAAATAAACTGCTCAATGTTTATAACCCTCAATTCGTATAATTCCAATAATTTTGAAGCTACTATCCAAGTTCAAAGTTCACGACCTGTATTTAATTCAAGTTTTACTACTCCGGTTTTGAATATCAACGATACAGATTTTAACTTTCAATATGTTGAATTTCAAAATTTGTTTTTTAATCCAAACAGTTACGAATCTAATTTAATCTCAACAATTTCTTTTTACTGTTATATTATTTTAGGATTAGATGCTGAAACTTTCGAACTGAATAGTGGCTCAGAATACTTTCAATCTGCACAGCAAATTCTAAATTTGGCTGCGCCTAGTGGAGGCCCAGGATGGACTCAAACTAGCAAAACAAACAATCGTTTTTATTTAGTTACCGACCTAATGTCATCAACTTTTAAACCAATAAGAGAGACATTATTTCAATACCATTTTAAAGGGCTGGACATGATGAGTAAGGATTTAAAAACTTCTAAAGAGGCAATTTTAAATTCTTTAAACAATTTAAATTCTTTGCATCAAATTAGACCAAATGCGTATTTAACTAGATCTTTTTTTGATGCTAAAGTGGATGAAATTGTATCGATTTTTTCTGCGGGACCTTCTGTTGTTTTAGATGGATTTGTTGATAATTTATCAAGAGTTTCGCCTACTAATTCTTCAAAATGGGTTAATATTAAATAGGAATTCAATCTATGATAGTGTCCTTATCCATCGAAAATTTTGCTTTAATTGAAAAATTATCTGTCCGGTTTTCTGATGGATTTTCTGTTATTACAGGTGAAACCGGAGCTGGAAAATCTATTTTATTAGGAGCTTTAGGATTGGTGTTAGGAAAAAGAGCTGATTTATCTTCGCTAAAAAACAAAGAGGAAAAATGTATTATTGAAGGGCATTTTCAATTAAAAAACTATAATCTTAAATCTTTTTTTGATGATAATGATTTAGATTATGAAGAAGAAACAATAATAAGAAGAGAAATACTACCTTCAGGTAAATCAAGAGCTTTTGTTAACGATACTCCCGTTAATTTAAACGAATTACAAGAATTAAGTAATTTTCTAATTGATATCCATTCGCAACACCAAACACAGGAACTTTCTGATGACGGTGTGCAATTTCAAATTATAGATTCAGTAGCTTCCAATTTTGATGTTTTGAAAGAGTATTCAATACATTTGAAAGAATATAAAAAACTCAATTCGGATTTACGGGATAAAAAAGAATTATTATTGTCTATAGCCAAAGAACAAGATTACCACTCTTTTTTATTAGAAGAGTTGCTTGCTGCAAAACTTAAATCTGGTGAACAGGAACTACTAGAAGCACAATTTGAAAAACTTAATAATGTTGAGTTAATTAATGAGAATTTAGCTCGTATACTTTCTCTTTCAAATCAAGAACCATTTGGTGTAATTCAAAGTATTAAAGATATTAAACTATCAATTCAAAAAATAGCTTCTTATTCTCAAGAATTCAGTGATTTAAGTAATCGAATTTCGAGTTTGTTAATTGAGTTTGATGACATTGAAAAAGAAATTTCTTTGTTAGCCGAATCTGTTAATTCCGATCCTGAAGAGTTGCAATTAATTAATGAAAAATTACAGTTAATTTATTCATTACAGAAAAAACACCAAGTAAATACAGTTGAAGAATTATTACTTATTCAAGATGATTTGGATGCAAAAGTTGTTTCTTCTGTAACATTAGAATCTGAAATTAATTCACTTGAACTTCAAATAAAAAACATCGAATCTCAATTAAATGAATTAGCTGAAACTCTTCGCCAAAATAGAAATAAAGCAATTCCAATATTAACAGACAAATTAGAAGTTATTTTAGCTCAATTGGGTATGGTTAATGCCCGTTTCAATATCCAAATCATTAAGAAGGAAAATTACTTTTATAATGGTATGGATGAGATTCAGTTTTTATTTTCTGCAAATAAAGGATCTGATTTTGGATTGTTGAAGAAAGTTGCATCAGGAGGGGAGATGTCCCGAATTATGTTGGCTGTAAAATCAATATTATCGCAATATTCGAAACTACCAACAATTATTTTTGATGAAATTGATACCGGTGTTTCTGGTGAAATTGCCCATAAAATGGGTGATATTTTAAAACAAATGAGTGAAAACATGCAGGTTTTTGCCATTACCCATTTGCCGCAAATTGCAGGTAAGGGAAAAGAGCATATTAAAGTTTACAAAGTAATAAAAAACGATCAAACTTTGTCAGAATTAAAATTACTTACAAAAGAAGAACGGGTTATGGAAATAGCGCAAATGCTATCGGGTTCTAGTGTGTCGGAATCCGCATTAAATCATGCCAAGGAATTGCTTAACTAAAAAATTGATTTATATTTGTTTGCTCTTTTTTTGAATTAAAAACAGCAAATAGTAAACAAGAAATTACTCAAATTATGATTATAGAACCAAGAATGCGTGGCTTTATTTGTTTGACAGCTCATCCAAAAGGTTGTGAACAAAATGTAAAAAAACAGATTGAATATGTAAAATCAAAAGGTCCAATTGATGGTGCCAAAAGAGTATTGGTTGTTGGTGCATCCACAGGATTTGGATTGGCTTCAAGAATTTCTAGTGCTTTTGGTTGTGGTGCTTCTACAATTGGTGTTTTCTTTGAAAAACCACCAACAGAAGGTAAAACTGCTTCTCCGGGTTGGTATAATTCTGCTGCCTTTGAGAAAGAAGCTCAGAATGCTGGTTTATACGCAAAGAGTATTAACGGAGACGCGTTTTCTAAAGATGTAAAACAACAAGTAATTGATACTATAAAAGCAGATTTAGGTCAGATTGATCTAGTTATTTACAGTTTAGCTTCTCCGGTTAGAATGCATCCTGATACTGGTGTTTTGCATCGTTCTTCATTAAAACCTATTGGTGGAACTTTTACTAATAAAACGGTTGATTTTCATACGGGTTTAGTTTCTCAAGTTTCAATTGAGCCTGCTGTTCAAGAAGATATTGATAATACCGTTGTAGTAATGGGGGGTGAAGATTGGGCTATGTGGATGAACGACCTTAAAGCGGCTAATTTATTAGCGCCTGGTGCTACAACAATTGCTTATTCTTATATTGGACCAGCAGTTACCGAGGCTGTTTATAGAAAAGGAACTATTGGTAGAGCAAAGGATCATTTGGAAGCAACTGCATTTACAATTACGGATTCTTTGAAAGATATTAACGGGAAAGCTTTTGTTTCTGTTAATAAGGCATTAGTTACACAAGCTAGTTCTGCTATTCCGGTGATTCCGTTATACATTTCATTATTGTATAAAATCATGAAGGCAAATGGTATTCACGAGGGTTGTATTGAGCAAATTCAGCGTTTGTACAGCCAGAGATTGTATACCGGAAAAGAAGTTCCAACTGATTCTGAAGGAAGAATTAGAATTGATGATTGGGAAATGCGTGATGATGTTCAGGCTAAAGTTGCGGAGTTATGGACTAAAGCAACCACAGAAAATCTTTCAGAAATAGGGGATCTACCAGGTTACAAGCAAGACTTCTTGAATTTATTTGGTTTCGGATTTGATGGAGTTGATTATGATGCTGAAGCCGATGAGATGGTATTGGTTTCAAGTATTGAATAATTTTCAATTTAAATTTATATAAAAGTCCTGCTTTGGCAGGACTTTTCTTTTTTAGAAATACTATATTTGTGAAAAAAATTTCAAATGTATTTTTCCATTATTATTCCTGTATATAATAGACCTGATGAAGTAAACGAACTATTAGAAAGTTTGTTGAAATCAACATATAAAGAAGAATTTGAAATAGTAATTGTAGAAGATGGCTCCACTATTTCTAGTGAAGAAGTGGTAGCTAAATTTTCAGATAAATTTAATATTAATTATTTTTTCAAAGAGAATTCTGGTCCTGGCGATTCAAGAAATTATGGAATGTTAAAGGCAAAAGGTGATTATTTTATCATTTTTGATTCTGATTGTATTATTCCAGAAAACTATTTACAAGAAGTTGAAAATGAATTAAATTCTAGTTATGTTGATTGCTACGGCGGTCCTGATGCTGCATTAGATTCGTTTTCTAATATTCAAAAGGCAATTAATTTTGCCATGACTTCAACAATTACAACGGGAGGAATAAGAGGAGGTTCAGAAAAAATAAGCAAATTCCAACCTAGAAGTTTTAATATGGGAATTTCTAAAAAAGCATTTTTAGAATCAAAAGGTTTTGGAAATATTCATCCCGGTGAAGACCCAGATTTATCCATTCGTTTATGGAAATTAGGTTATGAAACTAGATTGTTTACTAATGCATTCGTGTATCATAAAAGAAGAATTGATTGGGAAAAATTTAGTTTACAAGTATCAAAATTTGGTAAGGCAAGACCAATATTAAATTCTTGGTATCCAGAATACAGTAAAATAACTTTTTGGCTTCCTACCTTTTTTGTAATTGGTTTAATAGCTTCTTTTGTATTAATCTTTGCCCTTTTTGATTGGCCTTTAAAATTATATTTTCTCTATTTCTTAACGATTTTTATTCTTTCTAGTGTTCAAAATAAAAGTTTATTAATCGGTTTACTAACTGTTGTTGCAGTTTGGAAACAGTTTTTTGGATACGGATTTGGATTTATGACTTCCTATTTTAAAATCCATTTTTTAAAACAACAACCTCAAATTGCTTTTCCGGAGTTATTTTTTAAAGTTAAAACTACTTCCGATAATTTCAATCAATCGACAATTGTAATCGAAAGTGAAGAGGAAAAGGTTAAGCCTAAAAAGGTTGAAATCGAAGAAATAAGTTCAACAGAAGAAAAGAAACCTAAAATTATTGGACTTACTGGTGGTATAGGTAGCGGAAAAACTAGTGTTGCCAATTATATTCAATCAAAAGGAATTCCGGTATATATTTCTGATTTAGAAGCCAAAAAGGTAATGGAATTACCAGAAGTCATTACTGAAATTGAATCCAATTTTGGTGAAAGTGTTGTTACTGAAAATCGAACTTTAGACAGAGAAAAATTGGCATCAATTGTGTTTAATGATCAAGATAAATTAAAATTACTTAATTCAATTGTTCATCCCGCAGTTAAAAGAAACTTTGAGCGATGGGTTGTAAAACACAAAAATTATTCGTATCTTGTTAAAGAGGCTGCAGTACTTTTTGAAAGTGGAAGTTATAAAGATTGTGCAGCGGTCATTACCGTTTGCGCTCCAGTTGAAACTCGAATTGAAAGGGTTATTCAAAGAGATAAAACAACTAGAGAAAAAGTACAACAACGAATTAACAATCAACTTACAGATGAACAGCGTATTGAAAAAAGTCAGTATGTAATTAATAATGAAGATTTTGAACAAACTAAGATTCAAGTAGATGATTTACTTAATTTATTGAAAAATATATAATAAATAGTATCAATGTTAATGTTTGGTTAATACATTAACAGCATAAATGTTAAAATTATAAATTTGAATCATGAATAAGTTTGTTTTTAGATTATTAGTCTTGTTGATGAGTTTGTCCTTAATAGGTATAATTTTGGTACAAGTTTATTGGTTTCATACTTCTCTAGAAAACAACGAAGAACAATTTCGTTTTCATGTAAAGCAAGTATTAGCAGATGTTTCTAAAAAATTACAAAAACAAGAAGAGTATTCCTTTTATAGTAAATACAAAAAACTTAAGGATAGTACAGGTAAGGTACCCTTAAAAAATGATTTACTTGAATATGGATACTACCAACGAAATTCAAAAACAAATCAAACCATAATCTATTCGAATAGTATTCTGTCAGAAGATTATGACATTTTTTCAACGTTCTTTGATAAAAAAGCAGACAGCATCAAAATTAAAAGTTATACTGCGAAACGTAAAACTGAAATTTTCAATAATAATTCTATTGATAATTCTCAAATTCAAAACAAAATTACTCCCGACATAACAATTGAAAAATCGGGAAGTGTGGATATTTTGGAAAGTGCGCAATTTGAAATTGCATACAAAGATATAGCGGCTAATTTTTCTATTCAAGATCGAGTTTCCAAAGAAATGTTACAGAAATTATTGGAAAACGAATTGTTAGAATACGGAGTTAATACGCCCTTCGAATTTGATGTTTACAGTAACGGATTGGCAACCAAAATTAAATCAGATCATTTTACCTATGATAATTATGCCACTTATTCTATTCCAATCTTTATTGATAATGATGGAAATAATAAGTATTCGTTATTAGTTACATTTCCGCAAAAGAAGAAATTCTTGTTTTCAGAAATATTAGGTATTACTTTATTGTCGGTAATTTTCACCCTAATAATTATTATTGCCTATGCCAATGCCTTGCAACAATTAATAAAACAGCGTCAGATATCTGAAATAAAAACTGATTTTATTAATAACATGACCCACGAGTTTAAAACACCTATCGCTACAATAAATTTAGCTTTAGATGCCATAAAAAACCCTAAGGTTATTGATAATAAGGAAATGATATTACGCTACTTGCAAATGATAAGAGATGAAAATAAAAGAATGCATGCACAAGTAGAAAATGTACTAAGGATATCCAAATTAGAGAAAAAAGAATTAGATATCAGTAAAGAAACTCAAAATATTCAGGACATTGTAGAGACTGCAATTGATCATGTACATTTAATTATTGAAGATCGTAATGGAAGTATTACAACCCATTTTGAGGCTATTAGAACTTCAGTTTTATTAAATGAAATGCATTTTACTAATGTTTTAGTTAATATTTTAGACAATGCTATAAAATATTCACCTGAAAATCCGGTTATAGATATATATACTGAGAATGTAAATGATTTTATCTTAATTAAGATAAAAGATCAAGGTGCTGGAATGACAAAAGCAGCTCAAAAAAGAATTTTCGAAAAATTCTATAGAGAACATACCGGCGACTTACATAATGTGAAAGGCCATGGTTTAGGTCTTGCTTATGTAAAAAGAATTGTAGAAGACCATAATGGTCAAATTTTCGTTGAAAGCGAAAAAGGAAAAGGAAGTACATTTATTATCAAATTACCATTAATAAATTAAAAATTATGGAAGCAGAAAACAAAAAAATATTATTAGTTGAAGACGACCAAAACTTTGGTGCGATACTAAAAGACTATTTAATGCTAAACGACTTTGATGTTACTTTAGCTAAAAATGGTATGGAAGGTTTTGAAAAATTCAAGAAAGATACCTACGATTTGTGTATCCTTGATGTTATGATGCCCTACAAAGATGGGTATACTTTAGCGAAAGAAATTCGTGAAAAAAACAAAGAAGTGCCTATCGTTTTTCTTACTGCAAAAACCATGAAAGAAGATGTGCTTAAAGGGTATAAAGTTGGTGCAGATGATTACCTTAATAAACCTTTCGACTCTGAGGTATTGTTGATGAAAATCAAAGCAATCATGCAACGTAAATCTGCCGAAGTAAAACCAGAAAATGTACAATTCGAATTTCAAATTGGTAAATTCCATTTAAATTCTAAACTTCGTTTTCTTAACTTCCCAGGAAACGAGCCAATTAAATTATCTCCAAAAGAAAATGAATTGCTTAAAATGCTTGCCATTTATGTAGAAGATTTGATGCCTAGAGAGTTGGCGCTTACCAAAATTTGGAGAGATGATAATTACTTCACTTCTAGAAGTATGGACGTATATATCGCCAAGTTGCGTAAATATCTAAAAGAAGATCCAAATGTTGAAATTCTAAACATTCACGGTGAAGGATTTAGATTAGTCGTGAAAAAATAAATTAAGAAACTCCAAGAAATTGGAGTTTTTTTTTATCGTTATTTGAAGCCAATCCAGCTATCCATTACAAGTTTGCTTCGCAAAGCTTTTCATTACTATCTGGGCTAGGGCACTGGGTAAGAATAATTTCTGAATTAATATTCAAGTTCCAATGCAAAGCAGGTTTTTCCTTCTTTGCTTATTGAAAAAGTTTTATGGTTTCTATTTATTTCAATAGCGTCAAGATAGGATACTTCTTTTAGGTAATTCATATCAAAACTTTTAATTTTCTTTTTAAGAAGCAGTTCAGGTTCGAAGCAATCCAAACACCATTCTAAATATTTTACACTGTTGGCATGATTTACAATATCTAAATCCGATAATTGCACAACCCGTTGTTGAATTAATTCAAATTCCTGTGCAATATTAATTTTAGAAAATCCTGTTTCAACAGCCATTATATCTGCATAAATTTCAAAATGTTCGTGCGGTAAAGCTAAATTTTCAGGTCTGCGGGTATTCGTGTTAAATACCGCCCAAAAGGTTTCGCAGCCCACCATTTTTTCATCTCCAATATAAAGTTCAAGGCAACGAGTAGAACGCGAGTTTTCTAATGAATTGATCCAAGTTTTTACCGTCACTTTATCCTTCCATTTTGGCAAACGATTAATTTCAATTCTCATTTTACTCAACACCCATGCTTGGTCATGTGCTTGCATGTCGCTAAAGCTAATTCCACCAAGTTCTGAATGTGTGGCAGCCGTAAGCTGAAATAAATTACATAATTCAGTATATTTTAAATACCCATTAGGATAGCATTGCAAAAAATTAATTTCCCAATCTTTGTTAAGTATCGAAGTGAAGTTGGATGCTATTGGCATTTTTGTATAAAATTTTCTATGTAATTAGTGATCTCTTTTCTATCGGTTAAATAATCAAACCATCCAGCTTTTTCTGTTCTTTTAAACCAAGTCAATTGCCTTTTTGAAAAGCGTCTGGTGTTTTTCTTGATTTCTTCAATGGCGAAATCTAATGTATTATTTCCTTCAAAATAATCAAACAATTCTCTGTAACCAACTGTTTGCAATGCATTTAATTCTTTGTTTGCAATAAGTTTTTCAGCTTCCAACAATAGGCCTTCCTCCATCATCATATCAACTCTTTGGTTGATTCTGCTATACATAATTTCTCTGTCGGCTTCTAAGCCAATTACAATAGGAGTGAAGTTTCTAATGTTTTCTTTTTTATTTATATACGAAGAATAGGGCTTTCCTGTTCCCAAACACACTTCTGCAAATCGCATCATTCGATGTGGATTTTGAAGTGTTTGCGGATTGTTTTCTATTAAAAAAGAATAATAATCAGCATCTAATTTTTTCAATATATTTTGAAGGTATTCTAAACCTTTTTCTTCATAATCAGATCTAACTTTCTCACGGATTTCTGAAGCTATGTCCGGAAAGGTATCCAATCCTTTTAAAACCGCATCCACATACAAACCAGAACCACCAACAAGGATTTGAATGTTATTTTTTAAGAATAACTCATCTAATTTAGCCAAAGCCTCTTTTTCAAAATCACCAACCGTATAATTTTCAAAAATTGATTTATTTTGAATAAAATGATGGGTCGCAGCTGCCAATTCTAGATCACTTGGAACTGCAGTGCCAATTTTCATTTCTTTATAAAACTGCCGACTGTCACATGAAATTATTTCGCAACCAAAATGGTTAGCCAAGGCAATGCTTAATGCGGTTTTGCCTATTGCTGTTGGGCCAATAATGGTAATTAAATAATTCTTTGAATTCATTAGAAATTAATAATTTTCAAGACTTTGTTTTTTCTTAAGTAACCTTGGATGATAGTGCGAGTATCTCGGTTATTTTGCATCGGAATTAAGATGTTTTTAAAAACCTCCATATTGGTAATTTGATAATTTAAATCAAAAAAACAATAGCCTTTATATATTCCGTTTTCAATTAATACCGCGCTTCTTTCATTTATTTTTCTTCCTCGATCTACAATGATACGATTTTGATTATTAAAGCTCATCTCATTAAGAAATTCTTCAACTCTTTCATTGTATACTTCAGATGTTTCTTTACCAAGGCAGGCGCCATTGCATTCATTTATTTTGTGCTGAAAACAACCATTTTGGGTTTCGTACAATCCATTTAATTTCTGACATAAATTATACTTTTCAGTTATTCTAAATAAAGAATTTTTTCCTTCTTGTAAAGTGGTGTACGAGGTTATTTCTTTCTTTCTACCATCTGCTTTTTGAAGTTTTAAATTCAAATAGCCTTTATCATCAAGCACTTCATACAATGCCCACTGAAAAATACTTTTTCGTTGCGCTCTGTTATGAATGGGTTTATTGATTTTAATTTCTTCGCTTTCTTTTAAAAGTGCTACGAGTTCACTTCCAGTTTCTTCATAAGTTACCGTAAATACTTGCGCCTGTATTTTTTTGCTCTTATTGTTTTTACCTGTAAAATGTTGGTTAACTCGTTTCTTAATATTTTTACTTTTTCCGATATAAATTAAATCTCCTTTTTCATTATGGATATAATAAATTCCGGTTTTATTTGGTAAACTTTCTACGATATCCAATAGTTTTGGAGAAAGTCCACTTTTAATCTCTGCTTTGATTAATCCAATTACTATTTCTTTTTCTGAATCTTTAGCTAACAATAATTGAAATAATTTAACGGTAGCCAATGCATCTCCACTCGCACGATGCCTGTCGGACATTGGAATGCCTAATGCACGAACCAGTTTACCTAAACTATAAGAGGGTTGTTCTGGAATTAATTTTTTTGCTAGTTCTACTGTGCATAGAGTAGGTTTTATAAAATCATAACCTAACCGATTGAATTCAGTTCGTAAAATTCGATAATCAAAAGAAGTATTGTGGGCTACTAAAATGCAATCGTCTGTAATTTCAATAATGCGTTTCGCCACTTCATAAAACTTAGGGGCCGATCGTAACATGGCATTATTAATACCTGTAAGTTTTACCACAAAAGGTTGAATGGGCTTTTCAGGATTTACTAAACTAATAAATTGATCTACAATATCGTAACCGTCATATTTGTATATGGCAATTTCGGTAATTCCTTCTTCATTGAATTGTCCTCCAGTGGTCTCTATGTCAAGTATTGCATACAAATTCTAATGTTGATAATTTCTATTCCCAAAGATACTACTTCCAATTCGAACCATTGTGCTTCCACATGAAATGGCAAGTTCATAATCGCCTGACATTCCCATAGAAAGCGTTTCAAACTTTAAGTTTTCTTGATTATTAATAGTGTTGAAAATGGTTTTTAAATGCTGAAATTCTGCTTTAATTTGGCTTTGATTTTCGGTAAATGTTGCCATTCCCATTAAACCAACAATTTGAATATTATGTAATTCTTTAAATTCTTTAGAATTAATTAATTCAAGTAATTCTGTTTCATCTAAACCAAATTTTGTTTCTTCATCGGCAATGTAAATTTGAAGTAAACAATCAATTTTACGGTTATGTTTTAAAGCTTGCTTATTGATTTCTTGCAATAATTTCAAACTATCAACTCCATGAATTAAACTTACATATTCAGCCATGAATTTGACTTTATTAGTTTGAACATGTCCAATCATATGCCACTCAATATCTTTGGGCATTTGTTCCCATTTATCGGTCATTTCTTGGATTTTGTTTTCGCCAAAAACTCGTTGACCTGCTTGGTAAGCTTCCATTAAATCACTAACAGGTTTGGTTTTAGAAACAGCTACCAAAGTTATATGTGCTGGAAGTTGGGATTTTATTTGAAGTAAATTTTGGGCTATTGACATAATCAAAATATATATTTAACAAAAGTAGTTAAAACTAAGCAGTCTTAGTTTTATTACAAAAAAAAAGTGCTTGATTTATCAAGCACTTTTTAAGAAAATTTTATTGAATTATTTTTTTTCTTCCATTTTTTTTCCTGCACAACATCCACCTTTTTTCTCTTTATCGCAAGATTTTTTTTCTTTTGAGCTGCACTCTTTTTTCTCTTTGTCTTTTGGTTTTTGCTCTTGAGCATTAACATTACCAGCAAATAAGAATGCTGCGATAGCCATAGCTGAAATTACTTTTTTCATTTTTTTATTGTTTTTAAATTAATTTATAAAGATTGATATCAAATGTATCAAAAAAATAATATGAATATTAAAAAAATATCATAAATTTTTAATCCTATTTATTTTTTTGGTATTCCGCATCCATTTGAACTGCAACCGAAATTAAAAATTGCTTGAACCAAGAAAAACATCCCAAATACCAACAAGTACCATTCAAATTTTTCAAATGCTTGAGTGAATAAAATTAAGGCAAATCCCAAACGTACAATTCGTAGTAGATTCCAATTAGTTAATATTCTGTTTTTCATTATTTTAATGTTGAAGGGCAAACAAAATTTGTTGTTTTTATACCTGTTTTTTTTATGGCATTAAAACCTCCATTTACATTTATTACATTATCATATCCTCTTGCTTTTAATATAGATGCTGCAATCATTGATCGATATCCTCCAGCACAGAATAAGTAAAATTCTTTGTCTTTTGGAAATTCTGATAAATGGTCATTTAAAAAATCCAATGGTGTAGAAGGTGCTTCATTTAAATGTTCAGCAATAAATTCACCTGATTTTCTTACATCAAAAACTGTAATTTCTTCTTTTAATTTATCTTCTAATGTTTCTGCTGAAATGCAGTTAACTGAATCTAATTCAAAGCCAGCTTTCTCCCAAGATTCAATTCCACCATCAAGATATCCAATTGTTGCATCGTAACCAACACGTGCCAATCTTTTTATTGTTTCTTCCTCTTTATCTTCTGGAGTTATTAATAATATTGGCTGTTTGAAATCTAAGATTAATGCACCAACCCACGGAGCAAAAGTACCGTTTATCCCAATAAAAATAGAGTTAGGAATATGACCTTTTGCAAAATCATTTTCATTTCGAACATCTAATATCAGGGCGTTGGTTTCATTTGCAACAATTTCAAAATCTTTAGCACTTAAAGCTTTAGCATTGTTAATGATGGTTTCAACATTTTCATATCCCTCTTTGTTTAATTTCACATTCATAGGGAAATAGGCCGGAGGAGGTAATAATCCATCGGTAACTTCTGCAATAAATTCTTCTCTAGTCATATTAGCACGAAGTGCATAATTGTTTGCCTTTTGATCGCCAATTGTCCCTACAGTCTCTTTACTTAAATTTTTACCGCAGGCACTTCCTGCACCGTGAGCAGGGTAAATAATTACATCATCTGCAAGTGGCATAATTTTAGTTCTGATACTATCAAACAAGGTTCCTGCCAATTGTTCTTGCGTCATGTGCGCAGCTTTTTGAGCTAAATCGGGTCTTCCTACATCACCTAAGAAAACGGTATCTCCACTAAATAATGCGTAATCTTTTCCGTTTTTATCTTTTAATAAATAACAAGAACTTTCCATTGTGTGACCAGGAGTATGCAAACAAGTAATTGTAATTTCTCCCAATTGAAATACTTGTCCATCTGTTGCTACAACAACCTTATAAGTTGGTGTAGCTTGTGGTCCAAAAACAATCGGAGCTCCTGTTTTTTCAGAAAGTGTGACATGTCCGCTTACAAAATCGGCATGAAAATGGGTCTCAAAAATATATTTAATTTTAGCTTTGTCTGCATTAGCTCTATCTATATAAGGTTGTACTTCTCGTAATGGATCGATTATAGCAACCTCACCATTACTCTCAATATAATAGGCACCTTGAGCTAAGCATCCAGTATAAATTTGTTCAATTTTCATCTTTTTATAAATTTTATGTAAAATTAGAGTTGTTCCCCTAATTAATAAGTAACAGTTGTTACAAAGTTATGAAATAATAAGAGTTTAGAGGAAAAGTTCTTTCGTGATTATATAAACTCCCATTGCTAATACAAACCAGCCAAAACTCGTTTTTAATTTGTTTCCATCTATTTTTTTTGATAAAAAACTTCCAATAAATACACCTAGAATAGAGCAAGCTGTGAAAGTTAAGAGTAAATTCCAATCGAGAATTTGATCACTTCTTAAATCCCCAATAAAACCTATTAATGATTGTGCAGCCACAATAAATAATGAAGTGCCAACGGCTTTTTTCATTGGAGTATTTGCTAAAAATAATAATGCAGGAATAATTAAAAATCCGCCACCTGCTCCTACAAATCCAGCTATTAAGCCAATTAGGATTCCTTGGAAAAATATTTTACGGTAATTTAATTTTTGATATTCTTCTTTAATTTCAGTTGGCATTGGTTTGATCATTCTTACAGATGCCATAATCATTACAATAGCAAATACTACCATAATGAAAACCGACTTATGAAGGGTAAACACCGATGTTGAAAATAAAATTTCAGGTATATTAGGTACAATAATTCTTCGGGTTACAAAGACAGAAAGCAGGGTTGGAATTCCGAATAAAAGTACTTTTTTATAATCAACTAAATTTTGTTTGGCTTTTTGTACACCTCCAAATATAGCTGTTGTTCCTACAATAAATAGGGAATAGGCAGTGGCTAAAATGGGTTCAACTCCAAGTATATAAACTAAAATTGGAACAGATAGAATGGAACCACCACTTCCAATTAATCCTAAGGTTATTCCTACAATAGTTGCAAAAAGATAACCAATTAATAGTTTTATTTCCATTTATACTTTGGGGTTTTATTAGTAATTGTAAAATTACAATATTTATGTTTTATAACATCAATTCAGCTTTCAATCTTTCAAAGTAATGACTCCTTGTCTTAATCTAATTCGATTTTTTTGTTCAAATACTTTTAATAATCTCGATATTACAACTCTAGAGCTATTTAAATCAAATGCAATTTCTTTATGTGTACAAAACAATTCTCTCGATTTATTAATTTTAGATTTATCAATTAAGTAGTTCCATAATCTATCTTCTAAACTTAAAAATGCAATTGAATCAATTGCGGATAACATTTCTTTTAATCGGTTGTTATAGCTTAAGAAAATAAAATAGCGCCAACTAGAAAAAGTAGTTAACCATTCTTCCATTTTTTCAATCGGAATTAAAATAATTTGACCAATTGTCTCAGCTGTTGCTCGAATTTCACTTTTGCTTTTGTTCAAACAACTCGTTAAAGTGATAGCACAAGTTTCTCCTTTTTCAATAAAATATAACAGCAATTCACCTTGGTGTTTATCCTCTCTAGATATTTTAATTGCCCCACTTAATAGCAGAGGTATTGCATTTGAAGCATTTCCAATATCCAAAATAATTTCGCCTTCAACAAAATCTTTTACTATTGCAAATTTGACGATTTCATCTATTAACTTTTCTTCGAAAATTGAATTGAAAATTGGTGTTAGAATTTGCTTCATTTATGTTTTTATGAAGGCATTTTCATACATTTCAACCCATTGTTGTGGGGTAATTTTTGATAATAATTCGCCAATTAATTCAAATGGAATGGCCTCTATTTTTTTGAAACGAATACAACCTTTTCCCATATCTAACTTGGCAGTGCTGTGTTTTGGATATTCCTCAACAAACCAATTGTATAAATTGGAATCGGCATAAAGGGCCATATGATAAATGTTGATAGAATTTTTTTGCGAAGCAATATTTAAAAAGGGCAATGGTAATTGTGGTGTGCAATGATATCCTTTTGGATAAATTTCATGAGGAACAACATAACCAAGCATACCATATGAAATGACTTCTTTAAATCCGTTAGGTAAATTTTTAAATGCAATTTCTCGAAGTTTTATAATTGCTACTTTTCTATCTTCAGGTAACTCCGATATATATTGGTCAGGGGTTTTTGCTTCCGATTTCATATTTTGGGGATTTATTTATTAAAAACAAAAATACTGATATTTTTTTTTAATAGATTTACAAATTAATTACTATTTATTACAATTTATATATACTAAATTTTATGAAAAAAAGGAACTTTATTGCTTATCTAGCATTATTTATTTTTGGAAGTAGTATTTCAATTTTTGCACAAAGTAAGGAAGTTGATGTAAAAAAATACATCAATTCAATTACTTCCAATGAATTGAAAACCCATTTAACAATTGTTGCCTCGGATGAAATGGAAGGAAGAGAAACCGGAAGTGAAGGACAAAAGAAAGCGGGGCGTTATCTAGTTGAACAATACCAAAAGGATGGAATTCCATTTCCAAAAGGTGCCACAAGTTATTATCAAAGGGTACCTGCTGAGTTCATGAATAAAGATTCAGGAGAAAATCTTCCAGACTCAGAAAATATATGGGCTTTTATTGAAGGTTCAGAGAAACCAAATGAAATTGTAGTGGTTTCAGCGCACTACGATCATGTTGGGGTTAAAAAAGGCCTTGTATATAATGGAGCTGATGATGATGGATCAGGAACTGTTGCATTGTTAGAAATTGCCCAAGCATTTCATAAAGCAAAAAAAGAGGGACACGGACCGAAGCGCTCTATATTAATTCTTCATGTTACAGGAGAAGAGCATGGTTTGTATGGATCAAGTTATTACTCAGAAAATCCATTATTTCCTATAGCTAATACCGTTGCTGATGTGAATATTGACATGGTTGGTAGAAGAGATGAGTTACACAAAGACAATAATAATTATATTTATTTAATTGGTTCTGATTATTTGTCTACCGATTTATATAAAATTTGTGAAGAGGTGAATTCTAAATATATTAATTTAAACATCGATTATAAGTTTAACGACCGTAAAGATCCAAATCGTTTTTATTATCGTTCAGATCATTATAACTTTGCTAAACACGGAATTCCAGTAGTATTTTTATTTAATGGAGTTCATGAAGATTATCATAAAGCAACAGATGAAGTTAGTAAAATTGAATTTGATGCTTTATCAAAAAGAACTCAATTGGGTTTTTCAATTGCTTGGGAAATTGCAAATCGTGAAGACAGAATAGTTGTCGATAAAGACGGAAAATAAAAAACTATATAAAATAAAAAAACCGCAAATTATTGCGGTTTTTTTATTTATTAAGCTTTGTTTGTTTTTGTTTTCCCTTTTGATTTTTCAAGCTCTTTTTTTACTTTTTCTAATTCCTCACGCGCTTTTATCATTTCTTCTTTAGCTTTAATCATTTCTTCTTTTGTAGTGTCAAAATCTGATTTTGATTTCTCAGTGGCTTCATCATCAATTTGGATTTTAATTTTTTTCATTTGTTTTTTGAATTCATCTAACCCTTTTTGGTTTCTAAAATCAAATTCGTTTGATTTTCCTTCATCATCTGAAAAACTATATTTTTCAACTTTATTCTCGCTTTTTATTTTATCTAATTCTTCAACCGAGTAATCGTCGCCACCTTCAATAACTTTCCCATCTTCAATAATTAAAGGTTTTTTTCCATCTTGTTGTATTTGAATTCTAGATTTAGTTTGACCATAAATTTCTGCGTCTTTGGGAAAACTAAAGCTAAAAGATTGGGAATTGTTGTTTCCTTGTTGAAATTGTTTTAATAATTCTTGTGGATTTGAATAATCAAATAATGCATCTGAATTGGTTAATCCAAAATTATTTTGTGAAGGAGTTCCAAAACCAATTTCGTCTCCATTTTTATAAAATGTAATCGTTCCAATTGGATTTTGGTTATCGTACTCCAAATTTCCTTTGTTTCCTTTTCTGTCGGAATATTCTACATGTATACCTGTAATTTCTTCTTTACTATTTCGTTTTACATCCGAATATTTAATAGTAATTCCTTTTTCTGCCAATGCCTTGCAGTCGTCTTTCATTTCTTGTTCTGGAGTGTCTTTTTTCCAAGTCATCACTATATCATCTTTGTGATTCTCCGTGCTTGAAAAGGACAACTTATTTGTTTGTGCAACAGAAATGATAGAAATTAAAAATGCAGTAAGTGTGAAAATCCGAATTGTTTTATTTTTTGCCATAAATAAATAGTTATAGAATTATTAATTATTGAGCAAAAATATATAGTGATAATATATGTAAAAAGAGGTTTTACAAATTTTTAACTTAATTAACTTTTTTTAAGAATTGGTATTACTATTTTTGTTAGATATAATACAATTTTCATTTGAAAACCTACAATAAAACTAACTTTCATAAACATACTTTCTGTATTTTTCAGGAAGTAACATTTGAAAGCATAAACGTTTTGAAACCGAATTTCATTAGTAAATCGGGGAGTAGTTATTACTTTACAGAAAAGGGAGTTTACAGGCATTCCAACCATTGGGGACGGGCTGCCAATTGCAAGTGGAGGTTAGTTTCAAATGGAATTTCTAAAGATAGATCCAAAGTTGGTTATGCCAATTGGTGTGATTTTTATTCCGATAACGATCAAGAAAAGCTCTATTATATTGAAGTAGATTATAGCACCCAATCGGCACAATTCAATCATTATAAAAGTGATAAATTCACAAAGGATATAGTGTTGCGAACCACAGCAGAAACAACAAAGTTAATCAAGCAAATACGGGTATTGTTAGAAGAAACTGCCTGGTCAAAATATTTAAAACACGAATCGATTGAAGTATTGCGAAAAGAAATTATTGAGCAATTAATCACAACCAATCGTACTTTACAAGAAATAAAAAAAGATTATTTATAAGTTGATTTTCTCTTGATTTACAAGTCGTAAGGTCCAGATTCCTAGTACAAAAGCAATTACACCAAGTAGTCCCATAAAAGCCCAATTGGCTTGATATCCAAAATGATCAATAATTCCCATTCCTACTTTCGCGCTTAAGATATGTGCCAAACTGTAACTCATTGTAAATATTGCCATATATCGTCCTTCGTGGCCTTTTGGCGCTCTGCTAATTGCAAATGAATTCGAAAACGGAAAAACAAACATTTCGGCAAAGGTCATAAAGAGCATCATAATTACTAAAATTCCGACCCAAAAATTAATTAATAGCAGAAATAAACTAATTGCCATTAATAAACAACCAATGGTTACCATTTTTACTTTATCAATTTTATTGCGTTCTACATAGCCCACAATAGGCATTTCCAAAAAGAAAATAATAATACCGTTCATGGTAATTAATAAACCAGTTTGAAATTCGGTAAGATCAAATTGCTCTTTATGGTATAACGGAATTGTAGTGAATAGTTGAAAAAACAAAATTCCAGAAATTAAACAACTTACTAAAAAGATCCAAAAGGGTTTGTCTTTAAAAACCGATTCTCGATTGGCTTCCAAACTCAATTTTTCTTCCTTTGAAATAAGGGGGCCTTTTTTCTCTTTTACTTTTATCCAAAATATTAATATGGCTAAAATGCAAGTTGCTCCATCAACCCAAAATAGGGCATTGTACCCAATTCCCATAATTATCAGTCCGCCAAGTGCTGGCCCGGCTGCAAATCCAAGATTAATTGCCAATCGCACTAAGGTTAAGGCACGCGTTCTGTTTTCGGGTTTTGCATAAACGCTTAATGAAACAAACATTGCAGGCCGAAACATATCAGCAATCGACATTAACAGGAACATTGATATACAAAGTCCTACGAAGGAAGTAATGAATTGCATTGCAAAAAAAGCCAAACCCGAAGAAAGTAAGCTGAAAACCATGATTCTATAGAATCCAATTTTATCCGATAATTTTCCGCCTAACCATGATCCGACCATTGATCCGGCGCCAAAACAAACCATGATCCATCCCACCTGACTGTATGAAAAATGTAAATTTTCTTTTAAATATTTCGATAAAAAAGGCAACACCATCGTGCCCGCACGATTAATGAATGTAATCAGCGTAAGAATCCATATCTCTCTTGAGAATCCCTTAAAGTTGCTTAAATATTTTTGAATTGCTTTATTTAACATGTAGAATTTCTGAGTTGCAAATCTACAAAGTAATATTGGGTTTTTCAGAACTTTTTGATTATAGACTTTCAAACTTTTAGATTAAATTTGCGCATGCAATTTTTCAATTTACATACCCACAAATTCTCGGAATATCCCAATACTTTAGAATTGGTAAATCAATATCCTTGGGAATTTGATGCAGCAATTCCGAATTATTCTATCGGAATTCACCCTTGGTATATTCAAGAAGATCGCTTAAAAAAAGATTTAGAAATGATTGAAGCTAAACTTCAATTAAATGAATGTTTGGCACTTGGAGAATGTGGTTTAGATAAGCGTATTGAAATTCCGATGGATTTGCAAATTGAAGTTTTTGAAAAGCAAATTCAACTTGCAGAAAAGTACCAAAAGCCTTTGGTTTTACATTTAGTGGCCGCCTTTGACGAATTGATTGCCATTAAAAAAAGATTCAACATTTCAGTTCCAATAGTTATTCATGGATTTTCAAAAAATCAACAAGTGGCCAAGCAATTAATCGATAATGGTTTTTATATTTCGTTTGGGAAATATTTATTGCGCAACCCCGAATTAGAATCGGTTTTTCAATCGATTCCAAATGATAAATTTTTTCTTGAAACCGATACTATGGTGGAAACTTTGGAAGAAGTTTATACCTTAGCAGCAAAATATAAGAACATATCAATTGAAGAATTGACTAGAATTATAAATTCAAATTTTAACACTGTTTTTAAATCAAATAGTAACAATAAATAGAGGGTGCGATTGAATCGTTCCTCGCAATGAAAAAAATGGCAAAGTGGCAAGAAAGAGCTGAATTATTGTTCAAAGCTCAAGGATTACAAAATCTTAAAAACTCGAAGGTATTAGTAGTTGGAGTAGGAGGCGTGGGGTCTTTTGCTGCCGAATTTTTAGCGCGTGCAGGTGTTGGAAACCTTACAATTGTAGATGGTGATGTGGTTGATATTACCAATATCAACAGACAATTGCCTGCTCTGCATTCTACTGTTGGTTTGTCTAAAATTGAAGTTGTCGGAAACCGTTTGATGGATATCAATCCTGAATTGAATTTAACGAAAGTACAAGAATTTCTTTCGCCAGAGCGTGCCTTTGAAATTGTGAACAGTGATTACGATTATGTTTTAGATTGTATAGATAGCGTCACTCCAAAACTGAATTTGATTATTGGAGCCAAACGAAATAGAGTGAAAATTATTTCTTCAATGGGAGCGGGAGGTAAAATGGAAGCTTCCAAAGTAAAGGTTGCCGACATTACCAATACGGTAAATTGTATGTTTGCTAAAACCATTCGCAGAAGATTAAAAGAACATAAAATTGATAAATTGAAAGTGGTTTTTTCATCGGAAATTCAAGATGAAACGAGCTTGAAAATGACCGATGGAAGCAATTATAAAAAATCGTTTTATGGCACCAATAGCTATATGCCAGGACTTTTTGGTTTGTATATGGCAGAAACCGTAATTCGATATTTGCTAAAAAAAGTTTAGAAAAGAGTATTACTATTAAGATTTTAAAACTTTAAACTTTATACCCAACACCTATACCTAAATGATACAAACTGTAATTTTCGACATGGATGGCGTAATTGTTGATACTGAACCGGTGCACCATTATGCGTACAATCAGCATTTTAAGCAATTAAATATTGAGGTTTCTCCAGAAATGTATGCATCTTTTACAGGGAATTCTACCAAAAACACCTACGAAAAGTTAAAAGCTAATTTTGAAATTACAGAGTCAATTACAGATTTAGTTGAAGCCAAACGCAATTTATTTAATGATGCTTTTGATAGTAAAGAGGATTTGTATTTAATTGATGGAGTAGAAGATTTAATTAAAGAATTACAACGCAACGGAATGCAATTGATTTTAGCTTCTTCGTCTGCAAATGTTACCATTGATCGCGTTTTCACTCGATTTGGATTGCATCAATATTTTACCCATTTAGTATCAGGGGAAGATTTTCCTAATTCGAAACCGCATCCAGCTATTTTTGAGCATGCTGCTAAATTATCAGGAAATTCAGTTGAGCATTGTATCGTAATTGAAGACAGCACCAACGGAATTCTTGCAGCCAAAGCAGCCGGTATCTATTGTGTGGGTTATGATAGTTTCAATACCAAATTACAAGATTATTCGAAAGCCGATAAAATAATAAAAGATTTCTCCGAATTGAATTTCGAAATAATAAAAAGCATTAAGGAAAATTAATTGTTATTGATTAGCCATTCTTTTAAGGATTGCCCATTGTTTTAAAGCCGTTCTAGCTTCAACCGCAGGATATCCTAGCATGGTTTTTCCAGCTTCAACATCACCAGTAACTCCAGATCCTGCGCCAATTGTAACGCCATCTCCTAAAGTTGTGTGGTCTTTAATAGAAGCACTTCCGCCAATAATTACTCCGTTTCCTAAGGTAACCGATCCTGCAAGACCACTATTTCCTGCCATGATACAGAATTTACCTAAAATACTATTGTGCCCAATTTGAACTAAGTTGTCAATTTTACATCCATCACCAAGAATAGTTGAACTAAATTTTCCTCTATCTACAGATGAATTGGCACCGATTTCTACATAATTTCCAAGAACTACATTACCGATTTGAGGAATTTTAGCCAATCCTTTTTCTGGGCAAGGTCTAAATCCAAATCCGTCTGCACCGATGGTGCAATTTGGGTGTAAGATGCAATGTGCGCCAACATGGCAACGCTCTCTAACCACTGCTCCAGGCCAAATTGCGGTATTATTTCCAATGGTGCATTCATCTAAAATGGTAACATTTGGATAAATAGTTACATTTTCACCCAAAACTACATTTGGTCCAATGTAGGCGTTTGCGCCAATTCGGGTTCCTGCCCCAACTTTTGCAGAAGCATCAATAACAGCAGTTGGATGAATTTCTGATGAAAACAGAGGAGGTGCTGGAGCAAATAGTTCTAAAACTAAAGTCATGGCCAAATCGGCATTTTTAACTTTTATAAATGCTCTATTTTCACCAGGTTCTATCGCTATATCTTCATTAACAATGGCAGCACAAGCTTTGGAGTCTTGCCAAAATTTTTCATATTTCTTATTTCCGATGAATGAAATTTCGGTTTCTTTTGCTAATTCCAATTGCTCAGGAGCAGAAATTAGGTGGGAAGTAGCTCCAACTAGGGTGCCTTTTACGACATTGTTAATGTCTTCTATAGAATAGTTTTTCATTAGATTTGGGAATTAATGTAATTCAAATTAAGTGAATTGTTTTTAGAAAATAGCATTTTTTTACTACTATTTATATTAAGTTATTTTTTTTCAAAAATTATATTATATAAAAAAAGCATTGATATCAATGCTTTTTTTAGGAGTATATTATTTTATTTATTTCAAACCAGCGATACTTTGTTCAATCGTAGCAATTTTAGCAAGAGCATCGGCTTGTTTTTTTCTTTCCATTTCTAAAACTTTCTCAGGAGCTCCATTCACAAATTTTTCATTGGATAATTTAGCTTCAACTGATTTTAAAAAGCCTTTAGTGTAATTTAATTCCTCGGTAAGCTTAGTAATTTCAGCATCCACATCAATAGTTCCAGTAATTGGAATGAAATATTCATTTGATTTTATGCGGTAAGATAGGGCACCATCCACTTTGTCAGAAACATATTCTAAATTAGTAATATTCCCTAATTTACAAATAACCGAATCAAATTGTGCGCTTGTTTTTTCATTGTTCACCACTTTCAAATCTATTGCATCTTTAAAAGGAATGTTTTTATCTTTTCTGATCGTTCTAATTCCAGAGATCACTTCAATTGTAAAATCAAAATCGGAAATTAATTTTTCGTCAAATGATTTTGCTTTAGGCCATTCCGAAACAATTAAGGCTTGCTCAGGAGTTCTATCTGTGATATGTTGCCAAATTTCTTCGGTTAAGAACGGCATGAACGGATGTAATAATTTTAAGTTGTTTTCCAACATTTCAATCGCCTTTTCAAAGGTAACTTGATCGATTGGTTGTTGGTATGCAGGTTTAATCATTTCTAAGAACCAAGAACAAAAATCATCCCAAACCAATTTGTAGATTGCCATTAACGCATCTGAAATTCGGTATTTATCAAAGTTTTCTTCAATTTCTGTTAGGGTTCTTTGTAATTTAGTTTCGTACCATTCGATAGCCACTTTTGATGACTCGGGCTGCGGAATGCTAGAAGAAACGTCCCAACCTTTAATCAATTTGAAGGCATTCCATATTTTATTTGAAAATGCTTTTCCTTGGTTGCACAATTCTTCATCAAACATGATGTCGTTTCCTGCAGAGGCACTTAAAAGCAATCCAACACGAACTCCATCGGCACCAAATTTTTCAATTAATTCTAAAGGCTCTGGGGAATTCCCCAGCGATTTAGACATCTTACGACGCTGTTTGTCTCTTACCAATCCGGTTAAATATACATTTGAAAATGGTTTTTCACCTGCATATTCATAACCTGCTATAATCATACGAGCCACCCAAAAGAACAAAATATCTGGCCCTGTAACTAAATCATTAGTAGGGTAGTAGTATTTGAATTCTTCGTTTTCTGGATTTAAAACTCCACCAAAAACGGCCATTGGCCATAACCAAGACGAAAACCAAGTGTCAAGTGCATCGGCATCTTGCTTTAAGTTGGATACTTGAAGTTGGGAGTTAGAAGTTTTAGCTTTTGCTAATTCCAATGCTTTTTCAATAGTTTCGGCAACTACAAAATCTTCTTTTCCATCACCATAGTAATATGCCGGAATTTGTTGTCCCCACCAAAGTTGACGTGAAATATTCCAATCGCGAATGTTTTCCAACCAATGTTTGTAGGTATTGTTGAAACGATTTGGATATAATTTAACTTCTTGCGTTTCTAAAACCGCTTTAATTGCTGGTTTTACCAATTCTTCCATGCTTAAAAACCATTGGTCGGATAAGCGTGGTTCAATAACAGCTTTAGTTCTTTCAGAAGTTCCCACTTTATTTAAGTGCGTTTCTGTTTTTGCTAACGCACCGCTAGTTTCAAGTTCTTTTGCAATTTCTTCTCTTACAACAAAACGATCTTTACCTTGGTAATGCAATCCAAATGAATTTAGAGTAGCATCATCATTAAAAATATCGATGATTTCTAATTGGTGTTTTTCGCCCAATGTTTTATCGTTCATGTCGTGAGCAGGAGTCACTTTTAAGCAACCGGTACCAAATTCTACATCTACATATTCGTCTTCAATAATTGGAATTACGCGACCACAAATAGGAACAATCGCCTTTTTACCTTTCAAATGGGAGAATCGCTCATCATTTGGGTTGATGCAAATTGCAGTATCCCCAAATATTGTTTCAGGTCGGGTAGTGGCAACAGTTAAATAATCTGTTGAACTTTCAATTTTATATTTTAGGAAATATAATTTTCCTTGTTGTTCTTCATAGATAACTTCTTCATCAGAAAGTGTGGTTTTAGCCTCTGGATCCCAGTTTA
The DNA here is from genome assembly GCF_040383245.1 of Flavobacterium sp. Taxonomy (GTDB): domain Bacteria; phylum Bacteroidota; class Bacteroidia; order Flavobacteriales; family Flavobacteriaceae; genus Flavobacterium. Next base: position 134,227 of record NZ_JBEIDX010000004.1, read on the forward strand.
CCATTCGGTAGCCACGGTAAATTAATCCTTTATTGTATAAATCTACAAACGAATGAATTACGGATGCCGACATGTCAGGGTCCATGGTGAATTTAGTTCGTTCCCAATCGCAAGAGCAACCTAATTGTTTAAGTTGTTCTAGAATGGTACCACCATATTTGTTAGTCCAATCCCAAGCGTGTTTTAAAAACTCTTCACGAGTTAAATCATTTTTATTGATTCCTTCGCTTTTAAGTTTGGCAACCACTTTCGCTTCAGTAGCAATAGAAGCATGGTCGGTTCCTGGCACCCAACATGCATTGAATCCTTTTAATCGTGCACGACGAATTAATACATCCTGAATGGTATTGTTTAGCATGTGTCCCATGTGTAATACTCCGGTTACGTTAGGTGGAGGAATTACTATTGTGTATGGAGTTCTATGATCGGGTTTGGAAGAAAAGTAATCGTTTTTCATCCAATAGTCGTACCATTTTTGTTCTACTTCTTTGGCGTTAAATTGCGCAGGAATTGCCATATTTTTTATTCTGTTATTTGATTTATTCAATTTACAAAAAGTAACCAAGTTTGTCAATTAGCCCTGATAGCAGTGAAAATACGTGTCTTTTGGCGCGTATTGTAGCGAATAGCAGGAATTTGGTTTACAAATAATGCCTAAACATTCGCTCCAAACCAACTTAAATTAGTTTGTATATTTTTTGTAAATATATCTGCAAAAGTAAGTAATAAGTACTTTTATAAAAAATTAAGATTTAAAATTTTGCTTTTTAATTTAAAGTGGTAATTTTACTAAACTAAAACAATTAAAATTTAGACTTATGAAAAAGATACTTGTTGTTGCATTTATGATTGCAAATGGATTTGTTTTTGCACAGAGCGGAGCTAAAATTGTATTTAAGGATATGGATAATACAATTGATTACGGTACAGTTTCTAAGGATTCTGATGATGGAATAAGAAAGTTTGAATTTACGAATACAGGTGATCAACCTTTAATAATTAAAAATGTACAGTCTACTTGTGGTTGCACGGTTCCGAGTAAACCAACGGGTGAAATTTTGCCAGGAAAATCAGATTTTATTTCAGTTAAATACAATATGAACCCAGGACCAATAAGAAAAACTATTACAGTTGAAACCAATGCGGTGAATGTAGACGGAGGGATGATTGCTTTAAAAATAAAAGGGGAAGTAATTGTTAAGCCGGAAGTGAATTTGCTGGAAAAGAAAAAAGCAGGTCCGGTTCAATAAAAAAATATAGCGTATAAAAAAAGGTCTGAATGTTCAGGCCTTTTTTTATGGAAGTTATTCAGTTTTTTGTTTTGCTTTGAATACAAAATATAATCCGATTACTATAAACGGTAGGCTTAGCCATTGACCTGTAGAGAAAATTGTATTGTCTCCAAATCCACCTTGGCTTTCTTTTACATATTCTACTACAAAACGTACTGACCACAATAAAATTAGAAAAAGTCCGAAAAGCATTCCTTGTTTTTGTGCTGCTTTGGTTTTCCAATAAAGGAATAATAGCAAGAAAAACACAAAGATGTAGCAGAAGGATTCATACAATTGGGCAGGATGTTTTAAAGGCACTTGCATTAGTAAATTACTAAATTGAGGATCATTTGCAATAGCTTGATAAGCAGCATCTGGATCACTAATGTTGGTTTTGGTTACGGCATCTTGTGGGGTAAAATAATCACGAATGAATTTGATTCCGAATGTAGCATTGTTGGTTACTTTACCAACGATTTCAGAATTAAAGAAATTTCCAATTCTTACAAATACTGCTCCACACGCAACAGAAATTACCACTCTGTCCAATACCCATAAAATAGGACGTTTGATTATGTTTTTGCTGTAGAAATACATTACAATAATTATTGATATGGCAGCTCCATGACTTGCTAATCCGGCAAATCCGGTAAATTTAAATTCTGGTTCAAATTTAAACGGAAGTAAAATCTCTAGTAAATGGTTTCTAAAATATTCCCAATCGTAGAAAAATACATGACCTAATCGCGCTCCTAAAAGTGTTGCTAGAACTGTCCAAACAAATAATGAATCTAATTTGTCTAAAGACTCTTTCTCGTTTAGAAATATTTTTTTCATGATGTACCAGCCCAATCCAAAGGCAATGACAAACATTAAGCTGTAAAATCTAATAAAAATAGGTCCTAAATGTATTCCTTCAGCTGGATTCCAAATCATGGTATATGGTTTTGATGATTTTCAAAAATAGTAATATTAAAAGTAAACTATTTTTAAATTTTTGTTATTTATGATTGCATTTTTTCTCGGGCACCGGATCATAACCTGTTTTTCCCCAAGGGTTGCAACTTAATATTCGTTTTGTTCCAAGGTAAGATCCTTTGAATAATCCATGAATCTTTAACGCTTCGGCAAAATAGGAAGAGCAAGTGGGTTCAAATCTGCAACTTGCAGGTGTAAATGGGGAAATCGCTTGCTTATAAAAATATATCAATCCTAATAAAGGGGCTATTAATATATTTTTTACTGTTTCCATGGTTTATTAAAAACTATATGAAGTTCCGTCTTTTCCGTCTTTCAACTGAATATTTAAAGCTAATAATTTATCTCTAATTTCATCAGAAAGAGCCCAGTTTTTATTGTCTCTAGCGGTTTTTCTCATTTCGATTAGCATTTCAATTACTCCTTCTAATTTTTGAGTGGTGTTATTGGATGCTTTTTCGTTTTTTATTCCTAAAATTTCAAAAGTAAATGTTTCTAAAGTAGTTTTTAATTCAGCTAAATCTTCAGCTGAAATCGTTTCTCTTTTATCATTTAAAACATTAACAAATCGAACGCCTTCAAATAAATTTGCTATTAATATTGGTGTATTGAAATCGTCATTCATGGCATCATAACAATTTTGTTTCCAAGTTGTTATGTCAACTGATGAAGTTTCGCTAGGCGTGATTTCGTTGCAAAGTTGAATGCCTTCCATTAATCGGATAAATCCTTTTTCGCTCGCAATCATGGCTTCGTTAGAAATATCTAAAACGCTACGATAATGCGCTTGAAGGAAACAAAAACGAACAGTGTTTGCATTAAATTCTTTTTCAAAAAACTGATTTCCACCTTCAATTAATTCCATTGGTAGAATGTAGTTCCCTGTAGATTTACTCATTCTTAATCCGTTCATGGTGAGCATATTGGTGTGCATCCAGTAATTAACTGGTGTGGTATTATTACATGCTTTTCCTTGAGCAATTTCACATTCGTGATGCGGAAATTTCAAATCCATTCCACCTCCGTGGATGTCAAATTTTTCACCTAAATATTTAGTGCTCATTGCAGTACATTCTAGGTGCCATCCTGGAAATCCTTCTCCCCAAGGAGAATTCCAACGCATAATGTGAGCTGGAGAGGCTTTTTTCCAAAGAGCAAAATCTTGCGGATTTTTTTTCTCGTTTTGGCCATCTAAATCTCTGGTGTTAGAAAGTAATTCTTCAACGTTTCGATTGTTCAATTCACCGTAATTCATGCCTCTTTTGTTGTATTCTAGTACATCAAAATATACTGATCCTTGACTTACATAGGCAAATCCGTCATTAATTAATTTTTGAGTTAATTCAATTTGCTCTAAAATATGTCCCGTTGCAGTTGGCTCAATAGTAGGAGGTAGGAAGTTAAAATGATCTAAGACTTTGTGAAAGTCAACGGTATATTTTTGAACCACTTCCATGGGTTCTAATTTTTCAAGTCGGGATTGTTTAACAAATCGATCGTTTTCAACAGATCCATCATCGGTAAGATGTCCCGCATCTGTAATGTTGCGGACATATCGAACTTTATAATCTAAATGTTTTAAATACCTGTAAATAACATCAAAACTCATGAAAGTTCTTACATTTCCTAGATGAACATTGCTATAAACTGTAGGTCCACAAACATACATTCCAATTGCACCTTCAATTATTGGGTTGAAATTTTCTTTCTCTCCAGAAAGAGTGTTGTATATTTTTAACTTTTGATTTGTGTAAAGTGGCATACTATTTTTATTAAAACGACGTATCTAGTTTTATGTATTCTAAAAATTCTTTTCTTACTGCTTCTTCTTTAAATCTTCCGCCAAATTCTGAAGTTACGGTACTACTTTCAATGTCTCTAATTCCGCGAGAATTTACGCACAAATGTTTGGCATCAATGATACAAGCAACATTTTGTGTATTTAGTACTTTTTGTAATTCTCTTACGATTTGGATAGTTAATCTTTCTTGCACTTGAGGTCTTTTTGCAAAATAATCAACAATTCGATTCATTTTAGATAAACCAACAACTGTTCCATTAGAAATATAAGCAACATGAGCTCTTCCTACAATTGGCAGTAGGTGGTGCTCACAAGTGGAATAAAGAGTGATGTTTTTTTCAACAAGCATTTCATTGTATTTGTACTTGTTTTCAAAAGTAGAAGAACTAGGCTTTTTAGTTGGGTTTAAACCCCCAAAAATTTCCTTAACAAATAATTTAGCCACTCTGTCTGGAGTCTTTTTTAAACTATCATCAGTTAGATCCATTCCAAGAGTAGATAAGATATTTTCTACATTTTTTTTAATGATTTCTATTTTATCTTCATCCGATTTTTCAAACGCATCTTTTCTCAAAGGAGTTTGTTCGTTTGTTCCAATATGATTGTTTCCTAATTCGTCTGTTAAATCCTCTTGATTAGTCATTGTTTGATGATAAAATATTAATAGAAATTAACTGCAAAGATAATTATTATAAAATTATTAAACCATCAGAATTTATTTTTTCTAAAAATTCAAATTTTTAAGAATAAATATTACTATTTTTTAGTATATTTCGCTCCTTAAAATTCAATCCCAAATGAGAAAAAATTTACTATTTTCATTATTAAGTCTTTTGTTTATAAATACATTAACGGCTCAAAATTTATTAACTAACGGCAATTTTGAGCTAGGAAATACTGGTTTTACAACCGATTATCAGTACTTTGCTAATGCTCCATTACCAAACAGCCAACAAAAAGCATATGGAATAGTGACTGTACCAAGTGCATGGTTTTCTTTATTCAGCAACTGCACGGATCATACAAGTGGATCAGGAAAAATGATGGTTTTAGATGGCTCAATTACAAATGGAGGTAATGATAAATTTTGGTCGCAAACAGTTTCTACTTCTGCCAATATAAATTATACTTTCAGTTATTGGGTACAAACTGTAGCAATTCCACCTCCTGCTGTGATTGCAGTTAAAATTAATGGGGTTTTGTTAGGGACAAATGTTGCACCATCTGTTTCCACATGTGGTAATTGGACTCAATATTTTTTAGTTTGGAATTCTGGATCTAGTACTTCGGCAACTATTGAAATGTATGATACTAATATACAAATTGCAGGTAATGATTTTGCAATTGATGATTTATCATTTAATTCACAACTAGAAATTACAGTTCCAAATAGTCAATCATTTTGTAATGGAACTTTGTTGCCTTCGTTAAATTTTAATAGCAACCAACCTGGAACTACTTTTTCATGGACAAATAGTAATCCGTTACTTCCAATTGGAGGCCAAGGCACAGGTAATATTTCAAATGTTTTGGCGACCAATAGTTCTTCAACTCCAATTGTTGCTACAATTACCGTTACTGGATCCTTAAGTGGTTTTGTTAATAATGTTAAACAATTTACAATAACTATTAATCCAACTCCTAAGGTAGTTGTAAATAATATTGAAAAATGTAAAGGCGATACTTCTCCTGGTAGTATTAGAGCAACTCCTGCAACACCTGGAACCTATAGTTATGCTTGGACGGTTCCACTAACCGCTACTAACCCAGGTAATGTTGCTGTTATAAATAACGCAACTGTTGCGGGTAATTATACTGTAGTTATTACAAATACTGCCACGGGTTGTGTTAGTGAATCTGCTACAGGTACCTTGCAGTATATCATAAATTGTTGTCCAAATGAAATTAACATTCCAGTGCCAGAGACACTTTGCGATAATGCTAGTTGTACCCCATTAACTGCATCTTTCTTGGATGTTAAAGCTACAACTAGTTATACTGTTGCTTCAATTCCTTATGCTCCTCTTGTGCCCCTTGGTAATGCAATCTCTCAAAATGTTTGTACTCAAGATGATAGGTTTTCAGACCCATTAAATTTGCCATTTAAATTTAGTTTTTTTGGCACTTGTTACAATCAATTTCAGATAGGTACCAATACGCTATTGACATTCACCCCGAATCCAACTAGATTATGTAATTCCGGCGCTGGGAGTGGTTATTCATTTAATCAACAGATTCCGTTTAATTTTGGAGATCCGCAATGGATGAATGCAATTTATTTTCCAATGCAAGATACCGATCCAAGCGTTTCTTCAACTCCACCCGTTTCTATAACTTATAAAGTAGATGGTTTTTACCCGTGCAGAAGAGCTATTATTGATGTAAAAAATATGCCTTTATTTCAATGTGGTACTACTCTAGGATTGCAAGAAAGTCAATTGGTATTATATGAAGGAACTAATATTATTGATATTTACGTGAAGAGAAGAAGTGTTTGTTCTTGGAACAGTGGAAGTGGTGTTCTAGGAATTCAGAATGCTGCAGGTACACTTGCTTATACTCCCTCAAATAGAAATACAGGTACTTGGCAAGTTTTGGGCACTGCTGCATTTCCATCAGAAGGTTGGCGTTTCACCCCTTCTGGAGCTTCGTTAACATCTTTCAAATGGTTAGATGCAAGTGGAGCTACAATTGGTACTACACCATCAATATCCGTGTGTCCAACTGCAACTACAACTTATACAGCACAAGTAAAATATACAGAATGTTCGCTTTTAGGCCCACCCACTACAAGAACTGTTTCTAAAGATATTACAATAGATGTTTATCCAGATGATACTTTAAATCCTGTTGATATTATTAATTGTGCAAACAATAATTTTAATTTAACTTCAAATGCAACAGTTGTTTTAGGAAGTTTACCTGCAGGTAGTTATGACACACCTACTTATTTTACTTCACTATCTGATGCACAAAATGGTTTAAATCCAATTACAAACCCTAGTTCTTACTCAATACCTTCAGGAACAAGTCAAACAATTTATATGAATTTAACTAGCACTTCTAATATCTGTGTTAGGGTTAAACCATTTAAAATATTGTTTTCTACCCCTTTAGTATACAATCAAGCGGCTTCAATCTTTAGTAACCAGGCTGTAGGTGCTAATTTTAATTTAAGTACTTCAACATCTTTGCCAACAGCATCATACAATGTAACGGGATTAACGTTAGCACCTGGATTAACTATCTCTGGAGGTAATCCTCAAGTTGCGACTGGATTATTGGCAGCAGATTTAGCTAATGATGTTTTTACAAATTCTTCAACTACACCTTTGAATGCTGTATACACGGTAGTTCCTGTTAGTGCTACAGGTTGTTTAGGAACTCCATTTACTGTAACAATAACGGTAATGCCGCAAAGTGGAATAATTAGATGTAGTAAAGAAGTGGTTGGAGTTAATTTTAATTCTCCAATTATTGTTGCAGCTACTTATAATGTAACCGCATTAAATTTAAATGGATTAACTGTTTTTGCTGGTAATCCTCAAGTAGCTAATGGATTATTAGCTTCTGCATTAGCAGATGATGCCTACATTAATACTACCAACGCACCAGTTGATGTAATTTATACTGTTGAGCCTGTTAGTGCTTCAGGTGTTGCAGGCGCTTCGTATACGATTACTGTAACTGTAAATGCCACAACAGCGTTACCAATAGTTACACCTGTTACATATTGTCAAGGAGCGACAGCTACAGCATTAAGTGCCACAGGAACAGGATTATTATGGTATAATGTTGCAACCGGCGGAACGGGTTCTACAACAGCAATAATTCCAAGTACTGCTTTGGCAGGTACTACAATTTATTATGTATCTCAAACTGTCTCTGGTTGTGAAGGTCCAAGAGCTCCAATTTCAGTAATCGTAAATGCAACACCAGTTTTACCAACTGTTACAACACCAGTTACTTATTGCCAAGGAGCTGCCGCTTCGCCATTAAGTGCTACAGGAACTGGATTATTATGGTATGGAACTCCTTTTGGGGGCACTGGTTCTGCTATTGCACCTACTCCTAGTACTACTACAGTAGGCACCATAACGTATTATGTGTCACAAACTATATTGGGTTGCGAAGGTCCACGAGCAGCAATTGCAGTTACTGTAAATGCTACTCCTGCAACTCCTTCAGTAACTACCCCTGTTACCTATTGTCAGGGTTCCACTGCAACTGCACTTACAGCATCTGGAACCAGCTTATTATGGTATGCATCATTAACAGGAGGTACAGGGTCTGTTACCCCCCCAACACCAAGTACTTTATCTGCTGGAGTTACTACTTATTATGTATCTCAAACGGTAATTGGATGTGAAGGGCAAAGAGCACCAATTGTTGTTACAATAAATCCTATTCCCGCTCTCCCAACAGTTATCACCCCAGTAACCTATTGTCAAGGAGCCACTGCTTCGGCATTAAGTGCCACAGGAACTGGTTTGTTATGGTATACTGCACCTACTGGAGGAACTGGTTCGTCAGTTGTGATTTTACCTAGTACATCCAACGTAGGCAGTACTACCTATTATGTTTCACAAACAGTATCTGGTTGTAAAAGTCCAAGAGCACCAATTGTAGTGACTGTTAATGCTACACCTGCATTACCAACAGTTACTTCCCCTGTTACTTACTGCCAAAATGATTCAGCTACAGCATTAAGTGCTACAGGTACGGGATTATTATGGTATACAACTCCAACAGGAGGTGCAGGTTCAGCAACAGCTCCAACACCAAGTACTGCA